>CAWHOR010000006.1:0-93595 GCA_963830845.1 uncultured Bacteroidota bacterium
TGCTCCAGCTCTTGACACGATTTTTAATTTTGTACCAAAACCAAAACACTTTACCGTAGATAAATATGAAAAGCCAGATTTACACTCTGACGGATTTAGCTTTCCCGGTTTAAACATTGACAATAAAGATTTACGCATTTCGATGCAATCAAAAGACAGTCTTCAAAATTTGAAAATATTTATTTATTCTAAGACAAAGAATGTTACGATTGACAACAACAATAAAGATTTTTTAAAGAAAGAATTATTTGGCGAAGAGTTGCTTCTTAAGAAAATAGGCAACATTGATTTTATTATGACAGATACTATAAATCCAAACCTTCTAACGTTGATGGAACTTCGTGATAAACTTAAATGACAAAGTACAGCGTACAACATGAACTGTGCAAAAACACATCCAATACTACCATCGCTTTCACAACCACTTGCTTATACCTTAAAACTTCGCTGTTCAACTGAAAACATTTACATCAACCGTATCTACGGCACGAAAACCCTTTGACTATTATATTGCAACCAATCAATTGTTCCTACGGAACATTGCGTGCTTAAATTACTCTGTCAAAATGAGACCTTGACATTTAATCAGGCTGCTACTCTGCGAACTCAGCTTCCTCAGCGTGAGTTTACTGTCCGATACCAATGAATAAAATCTGTTGCAGGAATTTCTGCAACTCCTAACTCCCGCATCATGGTTACCAATTGTCCACGGTGATAAGTTCCGTGATTGAACAGATGATGTACAACTTGCCACACTGCCGAACGAAATGAATCGCCCTTCAGATTTTTATAATAGAATTCCCGTTGCAATTGTTCTTCAGTTGCGTTTTGTACAAACCTTTCCCACTCTCCTGCCTGTTGCAACAAACCATTCACCGCTTCTTTTATGGTTGGATTGAATTGTTTGCTAGGTATCACCAGTTGCTGATGCCCTTCCATCCTTTGCCACCAGATACTTTCAGCATCCCACAGGTGCAGAATCGTAGCATATAAATTCGGAAAGCTGCTTTTCACGATCTGTTGGTGCAGATGCTCATCCATTTGAAGAATAGTATCAGTAATTGTTTGATGAGCCCAACGGTTATACGCAGCATAAGCGGAAAGTAATTCTTTCATGTGAATATAATTTTACGGCTCAAATTACTGAATATATCTGCTGCACCTCCAATCGCAAAGCACAGATTACGTACATTTATCCACGCATTACAAATACAACGGCACATGGAATTTTCAACAAGAATCATACACGAAGACAATATTAAAGACGGAAGCGGAGCGGTGATGTCGCCCATTATTTTATCCACCACATTTGAACGTGGTGAAGATGGCATCAGTTACCCAAGTGGTTTCTTCTATTCAAGATACGACAACCCCAACCGTCATTCGCTGGAGCAAAAACTGGCGAAGATGGAAAACGGTGTGGGCTGTGTAAGTTTTGCATCCGGACTTGCGGCTGCAACGGTTGTATTTCAAAGTTTAAAAACCGGCGACCATATCATTTTACCGGATGATACCTATTTCTCCATCCGTACAATTCTTGATACGATGTTTTCCGGTTTCGGTTTATCGTACACGTTAGTAGATATGACGGATCATGCTGCATTGCGAAAAGCAATTCAGCCCAATACAAAATTGGTGTGGACAGAAACACCATCTAACCCGCTAATCAAAGTAACAGACCTTGCTGCGGTTGCAGCCATTGCAAAAGAACACAATTGTTTTACAGTTGCAGATAATACATGGGCCACTCCGTACTACACCCGACCCATTGAATTGGGGATCGATATTGTATTACATTCCACTACAAAATATCTTGGCGGGCACAGCGATATTTTAGGCGGTGCTTTGATATTTGGAGAGAATAACCAACGCTATGAATTTATTAAAGCCTGCCAGAAATTAGGTGGCGCTGTTCCATCTCCTTACGATTGCTGGCTGTTGTGCAGAAGCTTAACTACGTTTACTGCACGTATGCCGATTCATTCGAACAATGCCATGAAATTAGCAATGTATCTTGAAGCACATCCAAAAATTGAACGTGTATTGTATCCCGGTCTTGCATCTCATCCGCAACATGAAGTAGCGGTACGTCAAATGACAAACGGATATGGCGGCATGCTATCCATTCTTGTAAAAGGCGACCGTGCAACAGCGTTGAAGCTTGCACATCAATTACAGTTGTTTACACATGCAACAAGTTTGGGTGGCGTTGAGAGTTTAATTGAACATCGCAAATCAATTGAAGGTGATCTTTCGCCAACACCTGATAACTTGTTACGCATCTCAGTTGGCATTGAAGATGTGAAAGATCTGATCAATGATTTTGAACAGGCTTTGCGTTTCGTCTGATGCCCTCGTCTGACAAAAAATCAAAAAAATGCCATCAGACGAAGGCGTCAGATGGCTACAAAACCAAAACAACGCTACATGAAAAAAATGTCTCTTCTCTGTATTGCAGTTTTACTGCTGCAATCAGCATCTGCACAAACAACCGACAAACGTTTGGCTGGTCTTGACACATTCATCAACCGCATTTTAAAAGAATGGAGTGCAGCAGGTGTAACGGTTGCTGTAGTTGAAAAGAATAAAGTGATCCTGGCAAAAGGGTTTGGCTATAAAGATTATGAAAACAAAGTACCTGTTACTGAAAATACATTGTTTGCCATTGGCAGTTGTACCAAAGCATTCACTTCTTCTCTACTTGCTTTCCCGATGAAAGAAGGCAAACTTGATTTGGATAAACCCGTGAAACAATATCTTCCGGAGCTTGCGTTTTATTGATGATGAATTGAACAACAACGTTACTGCCAGAGATATGATGAGCCATCGTACTGGTTTGCCACGTCATGATCTTGCATGGTATGGTTCCAGTACAAAAAGAGACAGCTTGATCTATATCATTCGCTATTTTGAAAAAACAGCTCCCTGCGCAGAGCATGGCAATACAACAACTTTATGTTTGTAGCACAAGGTGTGCTGGCAGAAAAATTAAGTGGTAAAAGTTGGGAAACCTTGGTAAAGGAACAACTCTTTACACCATTGAACATGACGTCATCCAACACATCTATGAACGATCATGTAAAAGCTGCCGATTATTCATTTGGATATACGGAGAAAGATGGCAGCGTAAGCAAAATGAAATTTATGAATATTGATGGCATTGGTCCGGCAGGTTCCATCAACTCCAATGCAAAAGATATGGCCAACTGGGTAATGATGTGGGTGAATGGAGGCAAGTTCAATGGTAAAGAAATTCTTACCGGCTGCTTATTACAATCAGGCCATCAGTTCACAAATGATGATCGGTGTAGGATTGCCAACCAAAGAACAACCCGATGTGTTTTTCAGCAACTATGGTTTTGCCTGGTTTCTTGCAAACTATCGTGGCCATTACCGTGTTGAGCATGGTGGCAATATTGATGGCTTCAGCAGCAGCACTTCTTTTTTCCCAACCGACAGCATAGGCATTTTTGTTTCTGTAAATCAAAACGGATCGCCTATCCCCGGTATTATCCGCAATACAATTGCTGATAAATTACTTGGTTTGAAATATAAAGACTGGCACCGCACACAAAAAAATGCGGTTGATAAAGCCAAAGCCGCAGCAAAAGAAAAACTGAAAGCTGACAGTACCCAACAAAAAAGAGGCACAAGACCTACACATGCCATTACAGATTATGTGGGCACATTTACCAATGAAGGTTATGGCACTTTAACAATCGAGCAGCAAAAGGATTCAGTTGTTGCCAAATTCAATTCGCTAACGTTTAAAGTGAAGCATTATCATTTCAATTACTTCAACTTTATACCCGTGGCTGATGGTGTTGATGCTGGAGAAGATGATGCAATGAAAGGACAATTCAACATCAATATTAAAGGCGAGATCGAATCACTTTCATTGCCATTGCAGGCAGGTGTAAAAGAGATCGTGTTTACGAAAAAAGTGGAAACCATTGATGTAAGTAAAGCCGATCTGGAGAAATATGTTGGCGAATATGAACTGCCGGGGCCAACACTTGTAAAAGTTTATATCAAAGGAGAGAACACATTGATTGCATTTGTAACCGGCCAGACAGATTATGAATTAGTACCTGTAAAGCCCGATCTGTTCAATTTAAAAATTGCATCCGGTTATCAGTGTTCGTTTTGAAAAAAATGATGCAGGTGAAATCATTGCTTTGTCATTTTTACAACCAAACGGAACGTTTAAAGCAACAAGGAAAAAATAAACTTACGTCGGCACGGCCAAAGCCGTCAGACGTAAATCAATATAACTATGATTATTACTCACGAAGAGCAGTAAAAGAAGATTGTCCCCGCTTACTGGAGCTTATAAAAGAACTGGCGCTGTATGAAAAAGCACCACAGGAAGTAACCGTTACACTGGAACATTTTATTGAAAGTGGTTTTGGAACTAATCCTGTTTGGTGGGCATTTGTTGCCGAAGAGAATGATCTTGTGCTGGGGTTTGCATTGTATTATATCCGTTACTCAACCTGGAAAGGCCAACGTATGTACCTGGAAGATATTCTTGTAACCGAAGAGGCAAGAGGAAAAGGCATCGGCAAATTATTATTCGATCAACTGATTGTTGAAGCAAAAGAAAAACAATTCAGTGGTATTGTATGGCAGGTATTGGAGTGGAATGAACCTGCAATTAATTTTTATAAAAAGTATAAAGCAAATTTTGACGGGGAGTGGGTGAACTGTTCAATATATGTTTAACTTATCAATCCTTTTGTATAAGCAATTCGTAATGCTTTGGAGCGGCTGTTTACATGCAGCTTCTGATAAATATTAATGCAGTGTTTTTTTACCGTATTTGAACTGATAAATATCTTTACTCCTATTTCCTTGTATTCCAGCCCCTGGCTCAGTAATTGCAGAATTTCTTTTTCTCTGTCGCTCAACTGAAAAAAATCCTGCTCCGCAGATGGTTTTATCGCTGCTTTTGATTGTTGCATCATTTGCAGTATTTTATAAGCAATGCTTGGTGAAATAGGACCTGCGCCGCTTTCCCAAAGGGTCATTAACATGTCAGCAATTACTTCACCACTTTCCTCTTTTAATAAATAACCACATGCTCCGGCCCTGATAGCACGGAAAATTTTATCATCATCATCAAAAATAGTGAGTACTACAAATTTTATTGCAGGGTATAAAGAAGAAGCAGTGCCAATGGCGGATACACCATCTACCTGGGGCATTTCCAAATCCATCAGTACAATATGTGGCTGATCTTGTTCCGGCAGGTTTCGCATTTGATCTAAAAAGTCTTCGCCATTCGCTGTCTGAAAAATAAGTTGAAAGAAATTATTACCTGATAGTTTATCGGCAATTATCTTTCGATTGTTCATCTTATCATCCACTACAGCTACTCTGATCATACATATTTTTTATAAATTTCTGCTTTCCATATCTTTAAACAAATACTCCATTTGGATAGCTTATGGGTTGGCGACAAGCAAAGTAGTTTTAGTTCCGCTGCCCACTTCAGATTCAATCCGGTAATGAAAATTCCCTTCGGCCGCTCTTTGTTTCATATTGACCAATCCGTAGTTGTCGTTTTTTGTTTTTGCTTCTGTTAAATTAAATCCTTTTCCGTTATCGGTAATCAAAATTTCCCATTGCTTTTCATCATATTTGCTGGCAACTTTAATTACACTGGCATTTGCATGCTTTACTGAGTTATTAATTGTTTCTTGCAAAACAAGGATGAGATGCAATGCCTTAGCAGAACTGATTGTATGAGTGTCTGCAACTTCGCCTTCAATCTTAAACTCAATTGCGGGATAATGCCTGCCCATTTGCTTCAAAAAATTAATCATCCGTAACCATAAATCAGTTGCAGACACATCAGCAGTTTTCATTGCCCACAATGTCTCCCGAAGATTATGGAGCATTTCCTGTGCTGTTTCCTGCAAATCGGCAACTATTGCGTCATGATTGCTTTCCAATTTGCTTAGCAAAGTGCTGTTATGCAAAATAGCATTCGCCTGCACACCCAGATTATCGTGCAGCTCTGAAGCAATTCGTTTTCTTTCTTTTTCTTCCGCATCCTTTACTGCCACTTCATTTTGTTTCTTTTTTTCTTCCATTAAAGCAGCCATTTTAACAGCCTCCTGCCGTTTGTATTTTCTGAAACGGATTGCCAGAAATAAGAGTAATAAAAAAAAAGCAACAATGCTGCTGTATAAGAAAATATTTCGCTTTAATATATCCAGTTTTTGTTGCGCAATAAGTGTTTCCTTTTTTTGCACCTCGTATTTAGTTTGGATATCTGCTATTTTCTCCGCCGAATTGATTTGATTATTGGAATCTATTGCAACACCAATCCGTTCTAACAATATACTATAAGCTTGAAAATCACCTTTTGATTTATACGCTTTTGCCATAATGCCAACCAATGTCGTTTGTAACCCTTTAATTTTTATTTTTTCTGCGATTGCAATTCCCTCGTTGGCTGTTGTAATGCATTGATCATATTGTTTCTGCTCGAGGTAAAAATTGGCTAAAGCAATCAGATCATCAATGATATAAAATGGATCACCAATTTTTTTTCGAATTGCCAGGCGTTGTTGAAAATCTTTTTCTGCAGCAGAAAATTGCTGTAAAAGACTGTAAAAATTTCCTCTGATCGATAACATGGAAGCAAGTACACTGAGATTTTCGTGTTTCGTAGAAATTTGAATGCAATGATTAGCAGTAACGAAGAAACTGTCACGCAGTTCGTTTGTACGTTTTACGTAATAGGAATTAAAATAATAAAGTGCAAGGTTTGATAAAAGATAAGCCTGAATTTCGTCATTACCGGAATCGGGCTTACTCCGGATCATTTGCAAGCCTTTTAAAAAAGCTTGTCTTCCTTCTTCAGCTTTACCGGAAACATTTAAATAAGTAGCGCCAATAAAATTGAGGATAAACAACTGTGCATTGATATTACCATCTTTCTCAGCTTCGTTTAACAAACGCAACTGCAGGTCCAAAGCTGCGGGCCGGTTGTGCATACGGTTCAGTGCATTTGCTTTCAGCAGTTGCACCTTATAATATAAAGCAGCATCCAGCTTTCTGATATTTTGAAACGCTTTATTACGCTCTATTTCTGAAACGATGCTTTCTGTTTTTCCCTTTGCCAAATCGCTGCTGATGATACTGTATTCGGCCCATGCAAGGCTACGTTCGTCTTTTAACTGAATTGCCAATTTCTTAGCCCATGAAGCATAGCGAAAAATTGTATCACCATGCAGCGCATTTCTTAGTTTACAAAACTCCACAATACTGGCGAGTCTTTCTTCCTCAGTTTTCGACTCCACAATTTTTTGTTTCGCCCTATCAAGCTTTGATGCCTGGCATAAGCAATCGAAAGGAATTATACTTATGACAAAAAAAAGCAAGTGGAAAAAAAACTTCATTTCACAATTTAAAACAAATGTAAAGTTTAGCATGTAAATAAAATCTATCCAAATGGAGTACTGCCGATGTTTACTGTTTGACATTTATTTGTACTGCTTAACCAGCCTCCAATTCGTCTTTTGAATCTCCCAACCCATTACTTTATCATTAGTAACAAAACCATAAATCATGTTTTCAATGAAAAAAATTTCAGCTGCAACCATCCTGCTCATGGCACTATTCGCTTCATGCAAAAAAAAGGATTCACCATCTGATCCGGTTGCTCCACCCGTTAAGCAAGTTGATATTGCAGCACTAAACAGCAAACTAACCAGTTTTATGAGCACTTATAATATTCCTGGTGCATCGTTGGCAGTTACAAAAAATGGCAAATTGGTTTATGTAAAAGGGTTTGGCAAAGCCAACATCACCTACCGGTGAAGATGTAACACCTGCCCACCGTTTTCGGCTGGCAAGTGTATCTAAAACATTTACGGGAGCTGCTATTTTAAAATTAGTACAGGACGGCAAATTAAATTTAGATGCAAAAGTATTTGGTACAGGCGGCGTGCTGGCCAGTGATTATGGCACAGCACCTTACAATGCCAATCTTTTAAATATTACGGTAAGGCATTTATTGCAAAACGTCTCCGGCAGTTGGGGTGCTGCAACTGGTGGTGATGTAATAGACCAAAACCCAACTTACACTTACAAACAACTTTTTGATTGGATTATAAATACCAGACCTAATCCCAATGTACCCGGTACAGTATATGATTACTCCAACATAAATTTTGTTTTAGCCGGAAGAATTATTGAAAAAGTTTCTGGTAAAACTTATGTCAATTATATAAAAGAAGATGTGATGGCACCAATAGGTGGAACACAAACAGATATTGCCGGCAAAACATTGGCTGATAAAAAAACAAATGAAGTTACCTATTACGGACAAGGAAATGATGCGCCTTTTTGTTATACCATTGCTTTTCCCCGCAGAGATGCTGATGGCGGATTGATTACAACCGCAACCGAAGTATTAAAACTTGTAAATGCAATTGATGGCTTTACCACAAGACCCGATATTTTAAACAGCCACCAACCTTACTGCACTTACAACCCCATCTGCTGTTTACGCTGGCTACGCCTGCGGTATTGGTATCTGGAGCGCCGAAAATGTATGGTATAACTATGGCAGCCTGCCCGGCACCCGTACAGGTTTTATGCGCCATAACAACGGCATGTGTGTGGCATTACTACTTAACTCAAGAGTTGATCCCAACCACGGATGAAAATCCCTTTGCTTATGCCATGCAGGATCTTTTACTTGATGTAGTTAAAAACAGCAGTTATCAATGGCAGGCAATTGACCAGTTTTAAAAGAAATGACATTACACTTAACAGAAAATTTAAACCATGACATCAAATCATATTAAATCGCTTTTTTTAATAGTTATTGTGCTTGTTGCTAAAGTGGGCACTACGCAGGTTACCAATTTTAAATTGAGTGATTTTAAATATAGAACACCAGGATTTAAGGCATTAGGGTTTACCGGTAGAACTAATTCGAGTTATTCATCTGGCGCAAGTGGTATCGGAAGCTTTGAGATTTTTCCACAAATCAATTACCTGGCCCAGCGAAGCACCGACAAGCAACAGCAATATTTGTCAGTTGGAGCAACTGCATTTTACAATACGATTGGCGGAAATTCGGATAAACAAAGAGGAGTGGGCGCCGGCACCTCTTTTGATTTTTTATTGCGTAAGTTTAAGGAGAAGTATTTTATTGAAACAGGAATTAAAGGAAGAGGGAATTACGGAAATGTAAATTACAAAACACAGAACAGAAAGGAGATTACTACTCCATACAGTGCGCAGATTACCCTTGGCGCAGGTATTGGCAGATTAGAAAATGTATCTGATGCGCAAATGGCTTTGTTTATATTAGAAGACTTAAAAAGTGCTGGAAAAATAAAAGAACCAGTAAGTAAAGAAAAAGCCGCCGCCTTTGCCAGCTTACTTACCCAAGTATATAACAAACGGATTTTTGATTTTAGAAAACGTAGGATTTATGAGATGGAGCAGATTAATACTTTTCTTAAAACAAATAAAATAATAGCGGCTGATGACATTACGGTGTTTAATATTATAAGTGACAATTGGGCATTTGCCATACAACCTAATGCTATAGATGGAATAGCAGTAAGCGGGGGCGGAACACTTATTGTTGATCGGCTGTTTGACAATGTTTCCGACCGCTACAATTTAGATGGAATATTTGGCCAGCCTGTAAGATTTAATGGCAAACAACTATTTGCACGGCTGTTGCCAACTGTTAACACCAGCACTGATTTTATGAAAACTATTACCGATACAACTACTATAAAAGCAGGTAATAGTACATATGGCGCCAGTTTGCAGATTGGGTATGATGAAAGAAGCCCCATAGACATGGTTTGGCAATTTGATAAACACGCAGTGCTTAGCTATAATAATAACAGCACAAAAAATGCATCCACCAATACCGTTACCAAATCTTCAAACATTGGGGCAGATATTGGTGTGGAACTGGGCTATTACCCAAACTCAAGAACTGTTGTAAGAGCTTTTGGAAATTTGGCAGCAGTGTACCTGCTTAACAGTACTCCTGCAACTGGTAAATTTGGTTTTAGCCCCGGAGTTAGATTGGACGCAAATTACTTTGTTAACTATAATGCACGGCTTACCGCTTCGTTTTCTACAAATTATTTCAGTAAAAACTATGGTGTTTTAAGCAATAGCCTATTGTTCAACTTTGGTTTAGGTTACAGAGTATATATATTTTAATTAACCCCGTTTATACGAATGCAGCAATCATTACTGACTCCATTTTTTGTTTGCTTTTTTATTGCCTGTGGCAGTGTTAACACTACTGAAAATAAACCGCACAATCAGAGTAAACCAAACAGCGAAATGCAGAAAGGCAAAGACTATATTATTTTAAAACGCTTCAGAATAGAAGACAAGCAAGGGTTTGATAAACCGTTAGAAGTAAGCTCTTTTTTATTGCCTGCCAACTGGCAGGTAAGCAGCAATGTACAATGGAATGCCGTTAATAAATGTATGCCGGATATGCTACAGGTATCTGTAATTGCAACATCGCCGGATGGTGCATATGAATTAGCGTTGTATCCCGCAACACAATTTGACTGGAGCGACGATCCGGTTTATTTAGATGCCATGCAGCGTGGTTTTAATTTACACAGTTGCCAAATTGCTGAGCCAGCAGATGCCTCACAATACATTGCTAAAACGCTTGCACCCTACTTAAAAGCACAGGTAAAATCAGCAAAAGTTATTGATGCATTGCAACAACAGATGGATGCCGGTGCTGCTACACAAACGCAGCTTGCCCGGCAAGCTGGCAATAATGCTTATAGCCACAAAGGCAGTGCTGCTGAAGGGATGCTTCAATTTGAAGATGGAAAAGAAGGCTTGGCATTTTGCACTGTAATGCAAACGATTGTTTCAATGGGTGGCACGCAGGGACAAACCACAAATTCATACTACTGTTATGTCAGTATGAGAATGGTATTGAAATATAAAGTCGGTAGCGAATCTGAAGCCCGTAAAATAATGAGTACTTTATTCAGCAGTACCAGAATAAACCCCACCTGGTGGAACGGCGTACAAAACTTTTTTTTAGCAGTTAGTAAAAATGCACAAGACCAAAACTGGAAACATATACAAGAAATACAGGCAGTGCAACAGCAAATTGGCAATAATATTTTAAGAAACTGGGAACAACGAAATGCAGCCGCAGTAAGCAGCAACAGTTCCGCAACGGATACGGATGCTTTTGGAAAATATTTACGCGGAGTGGAGCACTACACAGACGAAAGCGGCAACAAAGTAGAATTAACCAGTGGCTATACCAATGCATGGAGTAAAGGGGATGGCAGTTACCTGTTGAGTAACAACCCGGCATTTGATCCTAACATAACGTTTAATGAAGATTGGAAACGATTAATTAAATAACCTCAAAAAAAACAAAAAATGAAATTTTCTTTTACTGTTCAAAAAAACAATTTTTTACAGCACTTATTGCTTTTATCTATTGTGTTACTCGGTCTGTCGTCTTGTAAAAAACAAACTACCAGAGCACCGGCATTTACCTATCAGGGTAAATGGACCGTTAACTACAATTTTACTACTGGCTCAATGGCCAAGGGTAGTTTTACGGCTACTTTAAAAGCTGATGGTAAATGGGATTATGTAGAAGGAGGTTTTAGCAGAACTGATGCTGGTACATGGACCTCATCAGGTAATAATATCAATTTTGTATTTAACTTTTCTGGGCTGGCAAGCTATACCGGCACCAAAATAAATGATGCCAGCTTGAGTGGCGTTGCTGTTGGAGATGCCGGTGTTTCTACCGGTACATGGACAGCAACAAGATGAGCGTAAGAAATTCATTTTATATAACTGTAAATGATCTCCGTTGTTTTAAAAATCGGTGAGCTTCTTTTTAAAATTATTTACAACTGATGATGTTTTGAACAATAGAAATCTGTAAGCAGGTTTTTCTCAACAGCCCTTGCCAGCGATGGCAGAGCTTTTAATAATAATACCCTGCAGTATTATTGCAGGGTATTATCAAGTCTTCAGCAAATATTTTTTATCGCCTGTAGGTTTATTTTTGCGAGTGCATTTACACCTCCATCTTTACTTCAAGTATAAAATTGTCTATTGTCAAATCTACTTAACAGGCAATTGTCTAGAAAAATCAATATTGCACTAAAGCAAATATTCTATCATTCAAACTGTCAATATATTGCTATATGACTGAAAGACTCACCTAATTCACCCCTTCCACCAGCATTTCTTTATTGATCTTTTGCACCAAGCCCTGCAACACTTTACCCGGACCCACTTCTGTAAACTTACTGGCACCATCGGCAATCATGGATTGTACACTTTGTGTCCAACGTACAGCACCGGTCAATTGATCAATGAGGTTTTGTTTGATCTCATCTTTATCCAGTACAGCTTTCGCAGCTACGTTTTGGTAAATAGCACATTGCGGGGTATAGAAATTTGTGCTTTCAATTTTTGCTTTCAATTCTTCTCGTGCAGGTTCCATCAGCGGACTATGAAACGCACCACCTACTGGCAATACTAATGCACGCTTTGCACCGGCGGCTTTCATTCGTTCGCAGGCAATATCAATTCCTTTTAGTGAACCGCTGATCACTAATTGTCCGGGACAGTTGTAGTTGGCAGGAACAACCACTTCACCTGTTTCTTCCTGTACTTGCTTACACACTTCTTCCACTTTTTCATCAGCCAATGCAAGTACCGCAGCCATGGTTGATGGATTCAATTCACATGCTTTCTGCATGGCCGTTGCACGTACGCTTACCAATTGCAATGCATCTTCAAAACTCAACACACCGTTCGCCACCAATGCACTGAACTCTCCTAATGAATGTCCTGCAACCATATCCGGCTTTGCCGATTCTATCGTTTTATACGCAATTGCCGAATGCAAAAAAACAGCTGGCTGTGTTACGTTCGTTTGCTTCAGATCTTCATCTGTTCCATTGAACATGATATCTGAAATACGGAAACCTAAAATTTCGTTGGCCAATTCAAATAATCGCTGGGCCGATACTCCTGCATCATACAAATTCTTTCCCATTCCGCTAAACTGAGAACCTTGGCCCGGAAATACAAACGCATGTTTCATGTGTAATTATTTAATGGCCAAAAATAAAGAAGTCTGTTGCAATAATTACAACAGACTTCCACTATCAAAAAAAGAAAAACTAATTGAACTTGCCGGAGATCAGTTTCAGAAACTCACTACGGGTTGCTTCTTTCTGGAATTCACCTGAAAAAGCAGAGGTGGTTGTCACTGAATTCTGTTTCTGCACACCCCGCATCATCATACACAAGTGCTGCGCTTCCACTACCACAGCCACACCCATTGGATTCAGAGACTCCTTAATTGCTTCAAGGATCTGTGTGGTTAATCGTTCCTGCACTTGTAAACGACGGCTATATACATCCACCACTCTCGCCAGTTTACTTAATCCGGTGATCCAACCATTCGGAATGTAGGCAATATGCGCCTTTCCGAAGAACGGCAACATATGATGTTCGCACATGCTGTACAACTCAATATCTTTTACGATCACCATTTCACTCACTTCTTCATGAAACTTTGCACTTTCCAGAATCGCTTTTGCATCCATCTGGTAACCTTGGGTCATATACTGCATCGCTTTCGCAACACGCTCGGGTGTTTTCAGTAAGCCTTCCCTTTCAGGATCTTCGCCTAATAAATCCAACGCACTCCTGTAACTTTCAATCAAGCCTGAAGTAACCTTCTCTTCGTATTCTTCTGTTTTTTTATAAGCCATTTTCGATATTTAAAATTGATCATTATAACTTTTAACTCTGTCGTTCAACTGGCAAATCATGCCGGATATTCAACAAAATTTCTGGGCGTTTCGTACAAACGTATCTGCAGGTCTTTAGCTGCATCAATATGCGGACGCAACAAATCATGAATCACAATCGCAATGTGTTCTGCCGTCGGGTTCAGATGTTTGAACTCAACTGTATCGAGATTCAGATTCTTATGATCGAAACGTTCAAGAATTTCACTCTTTATCAAATCACTCAATATTTTCAGATCCATCACATAGCCGGTGTCTTTATCAGGCACACCTGTGATCTTAACAACCAGTTCATAATTATGACCATGAAACGAGGGATTGTTGCATTTCCCGAATACAGCGTCGTTTCGTTCATTGGTCCACTCCGGATTGTATAAACGATGGGCAGCGTTAAAATGTTCGTGACGAAAGACGGATACTTTTTTTTGCATGACGGAAAACCTGATTACATTTTACCTGCCATGAACTTTCAGTAAAGCACCTTGCAGGGCGAGTGAAGAACTATAACAAGGTACGCCGCAAAAGGTTTATTCTCCAAAATATTCAACGTAAATGCGGGGCGTTTCGTAGAGTTTAATACAGTGAAGCAGCACTTCAGCCGGCAGGTGTGGTTGTAATTGTTGCCAGATTGCTTTGGCCAGATTTTCGGTTGAACACATTTTCCCTTGCATGAAATCTACATCCATATTCAGGTTCTTGTGATCGAGTTTTTCCAGCACATAAATTTTGATGAGCTCACTCAGTTTCTTTACATCAAACAAAAAACCGGTGTCTTCATTAACTTGCCCTTTAATGGTAACAAACAGATCATAATTATGCCCGTGCCAGTTCTCGTTGGCACATTTACCAAACATGGCTTCATTCTTTTCCAGGCTCCAATTGGGATTATAGAGCTTGTGCGCCGCATTAAAATGTTCTAATCGTGTTAAGTAAACCATTGCCGAACCCTTCAAATTGTTGGGCCGCAAAGGTAATAAGAATGCCGCATTTTGATGTTATTCCCTGATTTGTTTTATTCTTCCCGAAATTTGCGGCATGAATTGTTTAGTTGTTTCAGCCACCGTATTGGAAATCAAACCCTTTATTCAACATTGCCGCACTACTAATAAGCTGGATTATATTGATTTACAGCTCGATTTTCTGGTTACAGGCGTCGGTTCAATCAACACAACCTATGCGTTGATGAAGCATTTACAGGTGAAAAAGCCCGATCTCGTTATCATGGCTGGTATTGCAGGAGCATTTGACCGGTTCTTGAATTTGGGTGATGTGGTTGCAGTAAAACAGGAATCATTAGCTGATTTAGGAGTGCAGGAAAAAGATGGCTATAAAGATGTGTTTGATTTAAAACTGTTATCCGCAAATGAGTTTCCTTTCAAACAGAAAAAACTGGTGAATCCATTTACGGTGTTGATGGAACGAACAAAATTGCCGTTGGTTGGAAGTGTTACTGTCAATCAAATTACATCTGCTAAAAAAACAGCAGCGCTGTATCAAACAAAATACAAAGCGAAGATCGAGAATATGGAAGGTGCCGCATTGCATCTGGTTTGTATGAAAGAAAACATTCCGTTTGTGCAGATCAGAAGTATTTCTAACTATGTGGGCGAACGCAACAAACAGAAATGGAAGTTGAAAGAAGCCGTGCAGAATCTGAATAAGGAATTGATCCGTTTGGTTGAAGGTTTATAAAAAAATAGTTATGACGACATACACTCTCGGCTTTTCTCCTTGCCCCAACGATACATTTATTTTCGATGCGTTGGTGAATGGCAAAATTGATACGGAAGGTTTATCATTTGATGTACAACTCGAAGATGTGCAAACATTGAACGAATGGGCGAAGCAAGGCAAACTTGATTTTTCAAAGATCAGCTATGGTGCATATCCACTTATTCGTCATCAATACAACTTATTAAAGAGTGGTGGAGCGTTAGGCAAAGGGGTTGGGCCATTATTAATTACGAAGGAAGAAGGAAGAAGTACGAAGTATGAAGATCTGCAACAGTTGGTGAATGATTCTTCTATTGCAATCCCCGGTACAAATACCACAGCTCATTTTTTGTTTTCACAAGCATTCCCGAATGCAAAACAAAAACAGTTTTTGATCTTTCATGAAATCGAAGAAGCTGTTTTAAGTGGCAAGGTTGATATGGGTGTGATCATTCACGAAAACCGTTTCACTTATCAGCAGAAAGGATTGCATAAGCTGATGGACCTCGGTGAATATTGGGAAACAACAACCGGTTATCCGATTCCGTTAGGCGGTATTGTTGCACATCAACGAATTGAGGTTGAGCTGCAGAATAAAGTTGATCGATTGATCCGTAAAAGTCTGGAGTATGCATTCGGCAATTATCCGTTCATAACAGATTATGTAAAACAACACTCACAAGAAATGAGTGAGGATGTAATGCGCCAGCATATTTATCTTTATGTAAACAACTACTCGCTTGATTTAGGCGAAGATGGTATGCAGGCAGTAGAACAAATGCTGCAAACAGCCACGCAACAGTCGTAATTTATTTCTTCAAGGCTTTGCTGTACACTTCGAGGCAACGCTTACGTGCAAGCTCATGTTGAATGATGGGCTTTACATAATCAAATCCTTCAAACTCTGGTACCCACTTTCGTATATACTCCAATTTCGGATCAAATTTTTGTGTTTGCAAATACGGATTGAAGATGCGGAAGTATGGCGCCGCATCACAACCACTACCTGCCGCCCATTGCCAGCCACCATTGTTAGCAGCCAAATCAAAGTCCAGTAATTTTTTAGCAAAATAAGCTTCACCCCATCGCCAATCTAACAACAAATGTTTGGTAAGAAATGATGCAACGATCATCCGCACACGATTGTGCATAAAACCCGTAGCGTTGAGTTCACGCATACCTGCATCAACAATGGGATAACCGGTTTGTCCATCGCACCATTTTTGAAAATCGCTTTCACTGTGTCGCCATTCAATAAAATCATATTCTTTCTTGAATGCTTTCCCCTCTCCTACCTGTGGAAAATGCCAAAGAATCATATGATAGAAATCACGCCAGATCAGTTCATTCAAAAATCCTTCACTTAATCCTTGCGCTTCTCTTGCAAGGTCACGTATGCTGATGGTACCAAATCGCAAATGCACACTCAGTCTGCTCGTTCCATCAATCGCAGGAAAATCCCGTTGCTCTTTATATTTTTTAATGATTTCTTTTCTTGTTTCAGCAGATGGAAATGGTAAGCCGACTGTATCAAAACCCATTTCTTTTAACGAAGGAATAGCTACCGGTGCCTGTTTGAAAAAATTAGTTGTGTACTCTTCTACCGGATAACTCTTCAAATAAAAATCATTGAGTTTTGCTTTCCATTTGCGACTGTACGGCGTAAAAACTGTATAAGGTTTGCCGTCATCTTTCAGCACTTCATCCTTTTCAAATATCACCTGATCTTTATACGTATGAAACGAAACACCTGCATCATTTAGTTGATGCTGAATGGCAGCATCACGTGTTTGAGCATACGGCTCATAATCATGATTGGTGAATACTTTATTGATTGCATATTTTTCAGCCAGCGTTGCAAACACATCGGTCGGAAAACCATAGTACACTTCCATACTACTGCCCATACTTTGCAGTTGCTGTTGCATATCTGTTATGGCCTGATGGATAAATTCTACACGGCGGTCGTTCTTGTCGTCCAGTTTATCCAGGATTGCTTTATCAAAAACAAAAATGGGCACAACAGGCAAACCATCTTTCAATGCATGATACAAAGCTGCGTTATCGTGTAACCGGAGATCTCTCCTGAACCAGCAGATGTTTACGTTCTGTTTTGCCATGTTTGTATAACGATTCTGCCCGCAGAATGTTTAAGGAAATAAAGGTGAAATAAAGCGATGGAATATAGTAGAAGCTTGTTGAAACTGATAGGCTTTGTTTCCCCATCGTTTTACCCAACGCAAACCATACATGGCATTGCTGAGAAAAATTTCATCTGCTGCATCAATTTCATCGGGTAAATAAGCCCCTTCTTTTACCTGAAATCCTGCGTTACGAAGTTGCGCAAGCAGGAAGCGGCGCATTACCCCATTGATACATCCTTCTTCAAGACTCGGAGTGTGTATGATCCCGTCTTTGCTAAAAAACACATTGGCAATGGTGGCATCGCATACACGGCCGTGCTGGTTAAGTACCAAACATTCATTTAGCTTTTCAGCTTTTGCGTATTGGGCTGCCAATGCATACAGCAGGTAATTATTGGTTTTAAGATTAGAAAAACTATCGCATGATTTTCTTCCGGCTTCAAACAAACCAATATCCAACCCATTTTCATTCATACTGAATTCCTTTTTCTCCAATGGCCAGCATTGGACTAAAAAATGAAACGGAGAACTTGGCCGCTCCCAAATACCGCCTTCACCTTTAAAAAAAGTAATCCGCACTCTTGCAGCATCAAGGCACTGATTTCGTTTTGCCACACGAAGAACCTCCTCCTTCAATTCTGCTTTGTTAAAATGCAGAGGTAACTCAAAATATAATTTGGGTAACGATTCACTCAAACGTTTCCAATGTAATTCCCATAACGGCATCTCGGCTTTGTGTAACCGGATGGTCTCAAACAATCCTTCTCCATAACGAAAGGAGCGGTTGTCCGGATGAATACGCAATTCATCCGCTGCAAAAATTTTCTTATCAAGACTAAAATATAGTGACATACACAACGAAAATAGAACAAAAAAAGAGGCGACACTTTTCAGTATCGCCTGTGCGGTTGGTTTTGGTTGAAAGTATGTTTAACCCTCGATGAGGTTGTGTTTTACTGCATACAGAATAAGACCTGCGGTAGATCTTGCACCGATCTTTGATTTGAGCTTGTCACGAATAGCCTCCACTGTTCTTGGGCTGAGGTCAACAATATCAGCAATTTCCTTTGTACTTTTCTCTTCACACATCAAACGAAGGATATTGATCTCTTTGTCGTTCAACTTCACATCGTGGCCCATCATTGCATCACCCTGACGTTTCATTTTTAAACCGTCGATCAATGCTTTATTGGTAAGCGTGTTGAAGAAATATTCCTGCTCATGACAGGTTTTGATCGCTTCATAGATCACTTCACTATCAGAATTTTTGGTGAGATATGAGTTTGCACCGAGTTCCATCAATCTGGTGATCATGGTATGTTCATCATGCATGGTGAGCATAATGATCTTGATGTCGGGATAAAGCTTTTTAACTTCGGGGAGCGTGGCAATGCCATCCATAATGGGCATTTGCACATCGAGCAGAATTACATCTGGTTGAATGGATTTGAGCATATTCAACAGGTGCATGCCATTATCGGCTTCGAATATCACCTGTATATCCTTCTTCATGCCCAAAGCAGTTTTTACACCCGCACGGTATAACACGTGGTCGTCTGTAATAGCTACTTTTATTAAGTCAGTTGTCAATTCTCCTGATTTTACGGTTTTCATTGTGTACATAGGATGTATAATGTTAAGGACGGACTACTATTTATCTAAGTGCAAGTTGTTAAATTTTCTGAACATTTTGCAGGTAGTAGTACCTGACTTTGCCCTTGTGGTTTTTACGGTTCTACTCAATTAACCGGTTCCGCATTCCGTACACAATAAGGCCTGCAATGGTTTTTGCACCTACCCTGTTTTTCATATTTTGACGGATCGTTTCAATGGTTCGGGGACTTAGAAACACCGTTTTAGAAATTTCTTCCGTCGTTTTATCTTCCGCCAAAAGCTTTAGGATCTGTATTTCTTTTTCTGAGAATTTGGTTGAATTGGGATAGAATTGTTTGACTGTTTTTTTATAATTCAACTTTAACAGAACTGCCTGGTTTACAAGCTCATTAAAGTAAAAATCCTCATTCATACAAGTGAGGATAGCGTCGTAAATTTCGTTGGGGTCTGTTGTTTTGGTGAGGTAAGCATTGGCACCCATTTCCATCATCTTGCTTACCATTTGCTGATCGTCGTACATACTCAACACAACAATTTTTACTTCCTCATATTCTTTACGAATGAGCTGAAGGGCGTTGATGCCGTCCAATTCAGGCATCCGGATATCCATTAATAAAATATCGGGCTTTTTAATGGTAAGCTTGTGCATCATGTCCTTACCGTCTTCTGCTTCCCACAGCAATTTAAGATGGGGTCTTCCGCCGAGTGCCATTTTAATGCCGTCACGAAAAATCTTGTGATCGTCAGCAATGGCGAACTTAATGTTAGAGTCAACAGACATGGGATATTGTGGTTTAGGTTATTTGCAAGATACAGCTCCTAAACGGAATCACAAAATGGGAGTTGGGGATTTTACGGGGAAACTACGTAGTTGAGGAGCTTTAGATATGGCGATTATAAATGGGAATTAAATATGGGCTGAGATTTTACTCATCAGCCCATATTGCACAACTAAATTTAATGCTATTTTAAATTAATGAGACCAGCAAGCGGTCTTGAACCAGCCTTCACTAATTGAAACTATTATTTGTACTGCTTTCGTTCGTTACCTGCTATTAGTTGAAGTCTTACCTATGTTCAATAAATACACAGCTGCAATTAAAACACCTACTACACCGAAACATATTAAAACTACGTCATTTTTTAGAAGCCTTGGGGATATCAAAAAAATCAATACTACACCCAATAAGTATAAACGAGATAATATTTTAAATAACAATTTCATTCCTTAAAGTTTGTATTTACTTAATCACAATAGTTATCACTACATACTACCATTGTATAAACTTGTCCTATTCCACAAATTGCTACTGCCACTGGAGTGTCGTCTAACCTGGCCATGTAATTAAGCGGACATAATCCATATTTACTAAAGGCCATGCTTCACCATTTGGCAAGTATCATATGTTCTGGGCTTACCCGTTTCTAAAACTAAAAACCTGTATAGAATACAACTAAATATGGGCTGCGATTTTAGTCGTCAGCCCATATTGCACAACTAAATTTAATGCTATTTTAAATTAATGAGACCGGCAAGCGGCCTTGAACCAGCCTTCAATAATTAAAAATATTACTTGTACTGCTTTCGTTCGTTACCTAACTACTTCGTTGAAGTCTTACCTATGTTCAATAAATACACAGCTGCAATTAAAACACCTACTACACCGAAGCATATTAGAACTACGTCACTTTTCAGAAGCCTTGGGGATATCAAAAAAATCAATACTACACCCAATAAGTATAAACGAGATAATATTTTAAATAGCAATTTCATTCCTTAAAATTTGTATTTACTTAATCACAATAGTTATCACTACATATTACCATTGCATAAACTTGCGCTGTGCCACAAATTGCAACTGCCGCTGGTGTGCCTAACCCAGCTGTTGGTGCTATAATAGCTGCATGACAAGCAATTGCAGCGCCAGTTGCAGTAGCGGCGCAAAGATAATATCTCCACCCACAGTCTGAAGCTGATAAAGTTACAATATTACTTTCGTCTATTCTTGCAGCCTTTCTTGACAAAACTTTTTCTACCTCTCTATTAATGGTGGCTGCGTCTACTTTTCCATAATTGCTCTCGAGCTCTTTCATACTACTTTGAGTTGCAATCATGTGTTTTTTTAGGCGACTGGAGACAGCAGCTTTAAAAATCAAATCTATTTCCTTCATTTGATCATCAAATGGAAGATTTTTTGATTGTAGCTTAGAAAGCCCATTACTAATTTCAATCTTAGACAAAGATTGATCTTTCACACCATTCGCTAAGAACTTTAAATAATCATGAGTTTCATTTACCAATGCAATAAACGTCTCATCTTCATTCAATAGAGTCTGGTCTTTTAACTGTTTTTCAGCACCCTGCTTAGTGCAAGAGAAAATTGATAGTGTGATAGCTAACACTACTATGAGATGTGAGATTAAGTTTTTTTTCATTTTTTAGAATTAAAATTTGTCAAACGAGAATACCCCTAACGCAGTTTGACCATCTACGACCTGCATACTTTTTTGGTTAAATGTCGGTGTCGCAAACCCGTTGGCTAAGTAATGATTCCTCACATCACTTAATATCGTTGAACAAAGCTCTTTACGCTCTGTACTAACATAAGAAGTTCGTAAGTTGTCAATCATACTTTTTTTGCCAACTTTAAATCATTTACTCGTCTTGCGTGTGTTGCGCAGCACACAGGGCATACAGTGTTTTTCCCTCATGGCCGCAAAGCCACTCCTTGTTGCTTAGGTTTGCCAGTGGTTAGCTGCCGGGCATAAGCATTCCCATACGGTTACCAGCCGTAAGATTTTTTGGAAAGGTGTTTTTCATAGAAGACAGAAAGCAGCTGATACGCTGTATTTCAGTTTTTCATTTATTCGTTTCAATTCCGGACAAAAATGTTTTCCGGAAGTAAGCAATCCAACCCGTAACAACAGAAACACCAGCTCTAAGGATTATCGTTTATTTTCAGTTGCACATCAAAACTAACAGGTGCATAAAACAAACCAATGGGAAAAACCTCAGCATTTAAACGTTTTTTTCTCACGGTAAAAAGGAAAAAGATCAGTTATTTGCGGGAAATAAAGAAACCCAAATTTTAGAAAATCAACCCCGCCCAGCAGAAACAACTACATGACTTTGATCGTCAATATATGTTGCAGTTTAGCCATTTTAATTGGCCTCTTTACTTTGAAAAAAACGTATCGGCTATGGCCGATGCATATATTTTTGATAGCATCAGAAATAACCAATATTTTCTTTCTTTTATCTAATTCAGATATCATACTTGGAACCATCTATAATGTTTTCCTCATTGTTGAAGCAAGTGTTTTTATTTTTATTTTTAAGGATATACTTAAACTAAAACAATTTATTTTTCTCGTATTATGCATGTATACCCTGTTTTTTATTCTAATAACAACGCAAACTGTTAGTCAATATCTTTTTACAGTTCTAAGAGTAACACCATCGGTGATTATAGTGACTGGATGCTTCTTTTATTTTTATAATTTATTAAGCGATCCGTACTCAAGTCGGGTATCCAAATCTCCGTTTTTTTGGATAGTCACCGGCTCATTATTACACTTTTTAACAAATATCCCTACGTTGTTTTTATCATATAACATCGGAGATTTATTCCCAAAATTATTTTTTATAAGTCTGACAATAGTCAGGTTTTTTTATGTCATACTATATCTATGTATTATTAAAGCTTTTTTATGCAGGAACAGGAACTGAGAATAGCAGTATTTTTTATTTTCACAATAGTCTTTCTTATGCTGATAGTATCAGTAACTGCATTATTATTATACGCTTACAAAAAAAAACAGGCATTGCATTTCGAAAGAGAAAACAAACTCAAAACCGAACATAAAACACAGCTTATTGCCAGCCGTATGGAAATACATGAGTCAACCTTAACCGAAATATCCCGTGAAATACACGACAACATCAACCTCTCTCTCACCCTTGCCAAGCTGCAGTTAAATACAATTACATGGTCCGATACAGAACAGAGCAAACACGCTGTATCTTCCAGTGCCGACATTATCAGCAAAACGATCGATGAACTGAGTAATCTTTCACGAAGCCTTAATGCGGATATTATTGCATCGCAGGGATTGATGAACGCCTTGGAAGCAGAAATTGAACGGATCAACCGCTCTGCAAAAATCAATATAAGTATGCATGTATTTGGAGATACCGCATTTCTTGCATCACCAAAAGAGCTGATCCTTTTCCGGATCATACAGGAGTCGCTGCAGAATATCATTAAACATGCCGATGCTAAAGCTGTCGGGTTATATCTTCGTTTTCATGCCAGCGAGCTGATAATCCAGATAACAGATGACGGAATCGGGTATAATGCACAGCAACTAAAAAAACAAGGCGCTGGTATCACCAACATGAAAGAAAGAGTGGCAGCATTAAAAGGTAGCTTCAATATAAAAGGCGTACAGGATGAGGGTACAACTATTACCATTAAAATTCCCTATACAAGTAATGACAACTGAGCAAGAGAAAATAAAAGTGCTGATTGCCGATGACCATGTGTTGCTCCGCAATGCACTTGCTGAACTGATTAATCAGTTTCAAACATGCCGTATTATTTTCCAGGCAGGCAACGGGTTGGAAGTAATGGAATATCTCAGCAATGGAAGCATTCCCGATATAATCCTGCTCGATTTAAACATGCCCGAAATGGATGGGTTTGAAACTGCAGAACAGTTACAGCTTCAATATCCCGCTGTGAAAGTAATGGCAGTAACCATGTACGATTCCGAACTTTCGTTGATTCGTTTATTGCAATTCGGCGTAAAGGGATTTTTACGAAAAGATATTCAGCCTGCTGAATTAAAAACCGCAATTGAAACATTACACAGGGATGGGTATTACCATTCGAACTATCTGGGCAGCAAACTTTCCGGATTGTTTATTAAAGGGAAAAGATCACAAACGTAAAATAGACGAAGCCCTGTTACAGGAAAACGAATTGCTTTTTCTGAGGCATGCAGCAACTGATAAAACGTATAAAGAAATTGCGCTGGAAATGGCGTTAAGTCCACGGGCAATTGACAGTTTAAGAGACCAGCTTTTTGTAAAATTAGATGTAAAGAGCAGAGTAGGTTTGGCGTTGTATGCTGTAAAAAACGGGATTGTACAGTTTTAGCTTGCTTCGGATTTGAAATTTCTGTGCTAACTTTAAAAATCAGGTACAATTTTTAATCCTTACAGAAGGGTTTTAACTCTAATAAAGATTTTTGAAACTTCAAGGTATTTTGTCTAACCGCATAACCATGATGAATACCTGTTCAACTGCCCTTTTCAGGAGCTTAGTATAATTACTAAGTGTTTTCACTTATGCACATTTTTTACACACCGCACTATTACTTGCGTTATTTTCCGCTTCAAACATCGTTAAAGCACCTATTTCAACTTCGTAATTTTACGCAAAATTATTCGTAATATTGCGTAAGTCGTTTTACTTATTTTCTTTAACAACAACTATAAGTACATGATTACAATAGTTTTATGATTCACTTGACCAGTTATTCACATAGAAGCCTCTTGCACAGGAATCGGATTTTTGAAAATTTACAGCATTAAACTCACTTCTAAAACCTACAACTATGCAAAAAGAATTACTTCAAAAAGCTCAAGATGTATCTACTATTGGAAGACACATTGGCTTAGAAGCTGGAGAAGAAATGGCAAAACGTTTCTTTGATAAGCATCCTGAACAAGCATTTGTAAATATCCTCGGAAAAGAATTGTTCCTGAAAGCCTTGGCTCAGCCCGGTTGTGAAGGCATCGCAATTGTTCCTGGATATAATGCTGCCGGTATACGTCAAGCAATCATCGTAGCAGTTGATGCAAACAAACAACCGATTTATCAATACACTGTTGTTTCTGCAACAGGTGAAATGTCAATGGAAGAAGGATTGGTTGGTGACGACGGGTCAGTTGACCACTCTGGATGGGGTTCTGCGAAATCTGAATAAGTAATAAATTGATTACTAATAAGAAGGAAGTTCCTATATTTGATTTAAATCATCAAATATAGGAACTTTTTTATCTATAAACGATTTGCGAGGACTAACTATACTAGTCCCTTTAATTGCTTACTTCTCATCAAAGAGCAATAGAAAAATTTACTTCAAAAATCTACTATTCTTACTTTTTATACTAAAACTTTTTAACGAGTTAATTACAAATTACAGTTTTAGTAAATACCCAAATATTTATCTTATAAACGGGGTATCTTTTGCGTATATTAAAATGTTGTTCACCATTTTAATTTTCCGTCAAATAGCTGCTACAGACTTAGTTAAAAAAGGATCACTAGTTGGTTATATTTTATATGCTGTCTCTCTTTCAATATTTTTGATATTTTTTGGAGACGACAATGATTACAATAAAACACCTTCGGCATTCCAAGGTATACTGGTAATTTCTTTGTCGATTTTATACTTTTATGAGCAAATCAAGAATCCGGAAACATTGTTTGTTTATGCCTTACCTCAATTTTGGTTTGTAACAGCAGTATTCATACATTCATCAGGTACATTCTTTATTTACATTTTTGCCGAGTATTGGCTTCAAGACCAAGCCAACACAGATGACTACGGAAACATATTTAGTAGTCTAACCATTTTTTATAACTTGATAATTGGTTTTGCCCTGTGGAAGCAACATAAAACCCTCTCTCTCTCAAATAACATTAAACCCATTTCTGCTTAACCCATGTTTTTTTTACAAGCCACAACCCCTACCAACGTAACTTATGTTGTGTACTTCGGTACATTCGGGATGCTGCTGCTTGCCGTTGGCCTGATTGTTTTTATTGTATTTCACCAACGTAAAGTGATCTATTTCCAGCTACGGATGAAAAAAATGCAGGAAGATCAACAGCAAATGATGCTCCAGGCCTCCATTCAAAGCCAGGAAGAAGAACGCCAACGAATTGCCGCCGATCTCCATGATGATGCAGGGCCACTGTTAGCTACGGTACGTTTATACCTGAATGAAAATCTGATTCATCAGGATCAGGGTACCCAACTGCAAAGTATTTATAATGCCAAGCAAATTATTGACGATACCATTCAGTTGATCAGGAATATGTCGCACAGCCTGATTCCGCCCACATTAAAGAACTTTGGATTGGAGAGTGCCGTTAATGATATGTTTCAGAAAATCAATGGCAGCGGCTCGATGAGTGCCAGTGCCCGTTTTCACGATTATAAGCGTCGTTTGAAACTGGAGTATGAGTTATCCATTTTCCGTGTATTACAGGAGTTGGTAAACAACACCATCAAACATAGCCGATCAAGTTTTATTCATTTAACACAAAACAAAACAGATCAGTATATTTATATACGGATGCATCACGATGGTGAAGGGTTAACCCAAACAGAGTACGAAAAACTCAGAGACACCCCCCAGGGCATGGGATTGAAAAATATTTACAGCCGCGTAAAGATTTTAAATTCAAAAATTCTGTTTGAAAAAGACCCTTCCAATACATATTATAAGGTTACCATTGAGATTCCCGTGGAAGCCATGTTATAATAAATTGAAAACACTAACTTTACAATCCTCGATCTTATGAGCCAGATTAAAGTTGCAATAGCTGATGACCATCAAATATTCCGAAAGGGCGTGATCCTTTCATTGAGGTCGTACACAAATATCAAATTTGTACTGGAAGCTGAAAACGGAGAGGAATTACTGGCTGGTTTAGCTGAAGCGGAGCCGGATGTGATTCTGATGGATTTGCGTATGCCGGGTAAAGACGGTATTGAAACCACCAAAGCCGTAAATAAAATGTTCCCCAATATTCATGTACTGGTATTAACCATGTATGAAGACGAACGTTTTGTAACACACCTGATGGAAAATGGCGCCAATGGATACTTATTAAAAAGCTCCGACCCTTCCGAAATTAAAAAAGCAATTCTCGAAGTTTATACAAAGGGTTACTACCTGAATAACTTTGTAAACAGGATTTTGCTGAAAAAATCGCATAATAAAGTAAAATCCATTCCAACGCTTAATAGCGAGATACAGATCTCAGATAAAGAAAAACAAGTTATCCGGCTCCTTTGTATGGAATATACAGCGCAGGAAATTGCGAAGGAAATGGAAATAAGTCCCCGAACGGTGGAGGCAATCAAAGACAGATTGATGGAACGCTTTGGTGTTAAGAATTCTGTTGGATTGGTTTTCTTTGCAATGAAAAATTCTTTGATCGATTAATTGAGCTCCTTTACAATATGATCATACTTCAACGAATCGTTTAACAAACGCTTCATATGTTTTGACAGTTGGGGATTTACTGTTTCTAAAACATCACAATCCTTTATTCCCATTTCATACGCTTTTTGTATAGCATCGCCATCATTACCCAGATCAATGATTGTATTTTCATCTTTATGAAAACGATCTTCCTGAAGATCTTTAAAATCATCCAGTAATAAAATTGGCCGGGCAAGAGAATACCATACAGGAAGAAAGCTGGTTACCCACTCATCTGTTACATTAAGATCCACAAGTGTAAATAAAAAACTATCGGATCGGGCTAATGCTTTGTGCTCCGTTTCAAATGAAAAATACTGCGGTGCTTTCCCGGAAAAAACAGCAAATAAATCAGATGCAAGATGTGGTTGTTTGATCTTTCCCTGCAATAACACAGCACATGCTTCTATAAATGAAGGAAACGATATCTCATTATTCTCATACTGCTTTAACTTATCAAACCCATGTTCCATTAATGAAACATGTTCCTCATTAAGCAGTTGGGTAAGAGGAACACCTGCTTTATGTACAAGATCAAAAATAAAAGGTATCGTAAGAAACCCGAATCCGGAAGAGATATAAATACGTTTGTTTTTCCAGAAGAGATTATTTGCCGGCACGTTACGTACATTGGCAAAATAGTGAGCAATCTCACTATTTATTCCCATTTCCGATTCCAGTTTTCTTGAAGTTATTACCATTCGGTTTAGGTTTGGCAGTATCTGTTGAGAGTTGAAGATTTCGTTTATCGAGGACGGAAGATACAGAGTCTGTAATAATTTTGAGAAGGTCGGGCCGCTGCAGGTAAAAATTATAACTCTTCATGAACTCATTTTTACTAACCCCATGCAATTGAAATACTTTGAGAAAATAAGCAGCATTCTCATCCGTAATTTTTACGGAGGTATCTTTAAACGAACGTTCCAGGGTCAATGCATCGGCCAGTAACACATCGGTAAGTACTTCCCGGAATTTTTCCGGTTTCATGATCGTTGAAGGAATACGACGATTGTCTGAACATGCCGTTACTATCAATAGCATCCCAATAATCAGCACAACTTGTTTCATTTGAGCTCTTGTTTGTATTTATTGGAATTTGTAATATCAAGCCGACTTGCAATTTCCAGTACTTTTGCTTTTTCCGGGGGAGCTGCTTTTCGAAACATATTAATAATCTCATCGGCCTTGCCTAACATAAAAAACTGTACAACCATCAGGTTTGGTGTTTCCCTGTTCAAGTTATCGAGATAAACGAGAGCATTGATCACTTCAGCCCTCGCCGCAGTTTCATCTTCATACATAAAGTCAAACCCCTTGCGGTAATAATTATAATACACATCATGAATTACCGCATACCGGTTGTTATTGAGGTTTTCAGTTAGCCAATAACGATTTCTGTTATTGCTCTCAATGGATTTCCAACCCGAAATTTTACTCCCGTCCGGTGCATTGTTTACAATGTTCAATGCCTTTTGAAAATAAGGATCTCCCCCACGTGTTGAGAAAGAAGCATAATCAAAGCCAACAATGATGTATGCATAATAGGCCATCACCGCCGCTAAATTTGAAACCAATGGATCGGAGCCCGATACCCTGTTTTCGTTAAACTCGAGGGGCTGCGACTCAACATACTTGAAATCGAAACTGGGATCTTTAAAATTAATGATCGGAGAAACATAAGAGGTGGAATGAACCGGGCGTGCAGCCTGTATGGTAATACTTGCTGAAAAAACATTTGGTTCGGGCATACCTTCCAGATTGATCAGGAATTGACAATTGATCTTCTCATTTGGTTTGAAGTTGTTTGCTGACCATTTTCGATTGTTTAAAAAAGTGGTAAGGGAGGCTTCAAGCGTTCTGAATATTTTCCGATCGATTGTTGTTGGTATCTGGTTGTCTACCACACGCACTCTGGCATTTAACTCCTGAGCAGAAATTGCCGGAATAAACAAATAAGAAATAATATAAGCAACCAGTATTTTACACATGCATGTGTTCTTTAATCGTATTCGCAATATCGACAGCAACCTCTGCTTTGCTTTTTACTGTAAACGTATATTCCTGTTTGTTCTTGCTGAAAATGCTGACTTTATTTGTATCAAGTCCAAAACCGGCGCCGCTATCTCTTAAAGAATTTAATACAATCATATCTGCATTTTTCGACTCCAGTTTACCAAGTGCGTATTCCTTTTCATTTGAAGTTTCTAAGGCAAAACCTACCAACCATTGCCCCGTTCTCTTCATGGCGCCTAAAGTGGCTAAAATATCTTTGGTACGCTTCAATTCAATTTGCATGCTCCCATCCCCTTTTTTAATTTTTTCGTCTGCAATTTTTACAGGAGTATAATCAGCAACTGCAGCCGACATAACTGCGAGCTGGCAATCGGGGTAATAAAGAACGCTGGCTGTATACATTTCTTCTGCACTTTTTACGTTCACCAACTTATGCAAACGACTGCTTACCTGTTGTGAGGATGGTCCTAATACAAGGATTACGTCAGCACCCCGTTTGGTTAATTCCTCTGCAATGGCAATTCCCATTTTTCCACTGGAATGGTTGCCAATAAAACGAACAGGATCAATTGATTCATAAGTTGGACCGGCTGTTACCAGCACTTTCATTCCTTTAAAGTCACTTTGGCTCAAAAAAAAACGCTCAACAGTGGCAAAAATTTGTTCCGGCTCTGCCATTCGACCCTCTCCAATTAAACCACTTGCCAACTCCCCGGCTTCTACAGGGATAATATGATTGCCATATCCCCGTAAGGTTTCAATATTTTTTTTGGTTGATGGATGTTTCCACATGTCTTCATCCATTGCCGGCGCAATCATTACAGCACATGTAGCAGAGAGATAAACAGCAAGCAGCAGATTATCACACATTCCATTTGCCATTTTCGCCAATGTATTGCAACTAAGAGGTGCAATCAGTAAAAGGTCGGCCCACCGTCCGAGCTCTACATGGTTGGCCCAACTGTTTTCATCAAACAAATCAATTAAAACATTATTCTTCGATAAAGTTGAAAGTACCAATGGTGAAACGAAATCCCTGGCCGATGGCGTAAGAATTACTTTTACCTCAGCGCCTTCTTTCACCAGCAATCGAACAAGTGAAATTGATTTATAAGCGGCAATACTGCCCGTTATACCAATTGCAATTTTTTTTCCTTGAAGTTTCATCGCAGTTGAAAATAGAGTAAAATATTCAATTAAAAAACAGCAATGGCGGTCTGTTACAGGCCGCCATTTAAATACAGTAAATTCAAATCACTTACGAAAACAGATCATTATCTGCTCTGCGGTGATATACTTTATCATCTACAAATTCCTGCGTTGCTAATAAAGCAGGGTTGGGCATACGCTCATACGCCTTTGAAATTTCGATCTGCTCTTTATTCTCATGAATTTCTTCCAGGCTGTCTGTATGACTTGCAAACTCTTCCAGTTTGTTATGCAACTCTTCTTTCAGAGATATATTGATCTGGTTGGCACGTTTAGCTATTACAGCAATAGATTCGTATACATTGCCTGTTTTAGCCTTCAAGTCAGCCACATTTTTTGTCTCAACAACATTGCTGGTGTTGGCGCTAACTTTTCGTATCAGTCTGCTCATTTTTATTTGCTTTTATATTGTTAGAAGAAAGATTAAAATATTTTTCAGCTTCTTTTAAAAGTTCACTTTCAGGAAAACGATCTACAAAATCGTAGTACTCTTCAATTACTTTATTAAAGCGTTCCTTTTGCTTTTCTTCAATGCTCATGCCGGCATATTGATAATACGACTTAATGATCATCAATTTATATTCATCAGCACGCTTCGACTCCGGATAGTTATTCAGCAATGTAGTGAATGTAATAGCGGCAGCTCTGTAAGAGCCTACATTGTAATACAATTCAGCACTTTTTTGTTCCTTTAATTCAAGCTTTGCAAAGCACTCGTCAATAATTTTTCTTGCCTCTGCCGCTTTCGGAGATTCCGGATAATTATTCAAATGCGCCTGCATAGAACCAATTGCCTTTTGTGTAGGCGTTTGATCTAATTCAACTCTGGGCGACTGTTTATAATAACAGAAAGCCTTCATGTAGTCAACTTCTGCGGCCCGTTGACTTTTTGGAAAAACTTCCAGAAATCCTTTGAATAAATTCTCAGCACTCAAATAATCTTTCTGATAAAATCCGCAATATGCATACTTATAGTACAGATCTTCAAAGCGGGGGTCATTTCTTAACAATGGAAAAAGATCTTCGTAAAGTATTTGTGCCTTGCTATACTTTTTATTCGCATAATACTGCTCAGCCATTCCAAGCTTATATTCTACATCCTTACTTTTAAGGATATTCGTAATCGTTTTTTTATTACACCCTGTAAGTGCTCCAAAAACTAAAACAACAAGTAATAAACGGGTAATCAAATTCATAAAAGCCAGCAAAGTTAAGATTTTCGGGCAAATTAGCCTTATCCTTTTTGTAACACTGAAAAAGGCGGTTAATCTTTTCCTAAAGAAAAAGCCCCCCGGAAGACCGGAGGGCTGTATAAGCAATTAGTCTATATCAACTTATTTCTGCTCTGCACGGAGTTCAACTACAGAAGGATCACCTTCATGACAATCGTATTGTGCAACTACACGATCAGCACTGATACCTTGTACTTCTACGAGGTACTTAACGATTGCGTCTACACGCTTCTGACCTAATGCCTGACCAGATTTGCTCTTCGCTGCGCTACCGCAAACTGTAAGCTTACATTCTGGATTGCCACGGAGTGAAGTTGCAACACTACCAACCAATGCTTTTGCTTCAGCACTCAATACACTTGAGTTACCACCGAAGTTGATGCTTGGAAGATCAACCAGGTTACAAGCCGGTGGAGCAATTACAGGATTTTTGCAGCACTCAGGATCTGGGCATTTACCAACACCATCAGCATCAACTGGCTGACACTGTGTAGGAGTGATCAATTCCTTATCCTTACAATCAGGAACACCATCTCCGTCTGTATCACGGCTTACACCATGTGTATCAACCGGGCAACCTGCTGGGGTATTTGGCTCGTTATCGAACTGATCAGTAACACCATCACCATCAGCATCATCCAAAACTGGTTTTGGAAGCTTCATGTGACGAGGGGCGTTCAATTCGTTGTAAGCATAATCCAAAGGATTTAACCACCAGAGAGGCTCAACAGACTTAGAACCAAGGCTGTAATTGAAATTAACATTTGTATAATGCCATGAATCGAAATCACGAGTTAAAGATGCATCACCCGTTGCATGCTCTTGCCAGCGCTGACCGTCTAATAAATCATCCTTTGCAATAGTCAATACTTCTTCAATACCAATGCTGAAACGTTTACCTACTTTGAAAGCAACACCTGCACCAAGTTGAGCCATTGGTCTGAAAGTCATATCAAATAACTTCGGACGACGCAAATTTTGACCTTCAGCAGCTGTTTCATAGTTTTTATCCATACCAGCTTTCAAATCACGACGAATGTCACGCTTGTTTTTGTTAGAAACCTGATAAGAATTGTAAACGCTATTAAATAAACCAGCATATGTATTACCATTTGCATCTAATGCATCTACAGTTGTTTCGTAGATCATACCACCAACACCACCAAGACCATAGATAATGAAACTTGTTTTTGACTTGTGGAAGCGGATATTATTTAATGTAATAATACCTTGTAATGACAATTGATGAGAAACAGTTCTGTTGTTATAATAAACAACATCTTGATTGTCTTCAGTATATGGAACATAAGTTCCAAGAGCAAAATCTCTTGAGCCCAACTGATAAAGTTCACCAGGAGCTCCGTTAGGAAGACCAGGAACAGTACCGGCAGCACCAGTATAGCGATAGTTTAATGGAGCATTGTATTCACTGGCCCAGGCAGTATTTTTTGCAAAATTAAAAGCGGGAGTCCAGTTTAACCCTTTTGCAATACCACCTGCGTACTGCAATCTTGCTGAGAAAATATATCCAAATGCTTTACGAACATGTGCACCCCAGCCAATTTGCGGGATAACCGGTGTAACGTCACCTGCAATAAGAACATTACCTACGCTTAAACCAATTTCCCATTGATTACGTGGCTTTGCCGGAAAGGGTTGTTGGTTCTGTAAAAATTCGCTGTGCTGAGCTTGAGATTTTTTCGGGATCAGAGATGAATCTTTCCAATCGTAGCTCTGCGCAGATAGGTTTGTGAAGATAAGACATAGGGCCCCTACTAACAGGGTGTACGTTTTGCTTGCCATAGTTGTTGTAATTAAGTTTCGAAAATTTCCTGATGAATATTGCAAAAATAGAGATCAGATGTTAAAAATCAATTTTTTTTGCAATTTATTTACAATCAAATAGTCATAACAGACCCGTTCGACTAAATAATCGCTGCAAATTACGCCAAATAATTTGAAACAGTCCTATTTAATGTAAATTGCCGCCTCATGAATTCCTCCTCATCTATTCAATTGCTGGTTAAAGACGAACTACAGGAGTTTGAAGAAAAATTCAGGCAAGCTGTTAAAAGTAGAGTTTCACTACTTGACAGGATCATGCAATATATCATTAAGCGGAAGGGTAAGCAAGTACGGCCCATGTTTGTGTTCCTGAGCGCCAAGTTGTTTGGCCCCGTTTCTGAAAGTACCCATCGGGCTGCTGCATTGGTAGAGTTGCTCCATACTGCAACACTGGTACATGATGATGTGGTGGACGAATCCATGGAGCGTCGTGGTTTTTTCTCCATAAACGCCCTGTGGAAAAACAAAATTGCCGTTTTGGTCGGTGATTATTTGCTGTCAAAAGGGCTTTTACTTTCCTTAAAAAATAACGATTTTAATACACTAAAAATCCTTTCCGAAGCAGTGGAAAAAATGAGTGAGGGGGAACTGCTGCAAATTGAAAAAACAAGGAAGCTGAACCTGAGTGAGGACGTTTACTTTGAAATCATCAAAAACAAAACCGCCTCCCTCCTTTCATCTGCCTGCGCTGCCGGGACTTGGTCGACCACAATGGACCTCGACAAAACCGAACAAATGAAACTGTTTGGCGAAAAAGCAGGCATTGCTTTTCAGATCAAAGACGATCTGTTTGACTATGGCAGTGCATCCATTGGGAAACCAACGGGGAATGATATCAAAGAAAAAAAACTCACATTACCACTTATTTACACGCTCAATACAGTTGATCCGGCAAAAAAGAAACGACTGATTTATATTCTCAAAAACGAGAACCGGCAAAAGAAAAATGTGCAATGGGTGATCAACGAAGTTGTTGAAGCAGGCGGCATTACTTATGCTGAACAAGTAATGAATACATACCGGGATGAAGCAATCAGGCTGTTACATCAATTTCCACAAAATGAGATACGTGACGGACTGGAAGCATTGGTACGTTATACAACCGATCGAAAATACTAACCATGCAAAAACGATGGACACTGGTACAAGCAAACGAAGCAGCAATAAACTCTCTGATCAATGAGCTGAAGATTCATCCCGTTCTCTGCAAAATGCTGGTACAACGAGGTTATGATACATTTGAAAAAGCGAAAGAATATTTCCGGCCACAAATAACCGAATTGTATGATCCCTGGCTGATGAAAGACATGCAGAAAGCTGTTAGCCGAATTCAAAACGCCTTTGAAAGAAAAGAAAAAATACTTGTCTTCGGCGATTACGATGTAGATGGTACCACCAGTGTAGCCTGCATGTTTCAATTCCTTTGTTCGATCTACGACAGACAGTTACTCGATTTTTATATCCCGCACCGTTACAGGGAAGGGTACGGCATATCAAAACAGGGAATTGATTTCGCAAAAGCAAATGGATTTACGTTGATCATTTCATTGGACTGCGGAATCAAATCTGTTGAGTTGATCGCCTATGCCAAAGAGTTGGGTATTGACTTTATTGTGTGCGACCATCACCTGCCCGATTCCGTTATTCCTGATGCTGTAGCGATTCTCAACCCCAAACAAATTGACTGCTCATATCCCTATAAAGAATTATGCGGTTGCGGTGTTGGCTTTAAACTCATTTCGGCACTTGCACAAATACTCGGCCTGGAGAAAGAACAGACTTATCGTTATCTCGATCTTGTTGCAACAGCAATTGCAGCAGACATTGTTCCTATGACGGGTGAAAACAGAATACTCGCCTTTCATGGACTGAAATGGGTAAATGAAAATCCTTCAAATGGCATTAAAGCATTGATGTTTTTAGGTGGCGCTACCACCACCATGCATATCAATAATCTTGTATTCATGATTGCCCCAAGAGTGAATGCTGCCGGCCGCATGGACGATGCAAAAAAAGCTGTACAGATGTTCATTGCTTCTACGTATGAAGAAGCACTTACTTATGCTGAAATGCTGCATGCCGATAATGATGAACGTAAAGAGGCCGACACCTCCATTTCAGAAGAAGCATTGGCAATTATTAACGGTAACGAACAGCTGAAAAAAAGAAAATCAACTGTACTCTATCAACCGCATTGGCACAAAGGCGTGGTGGGTATCGTTGCATCACGCTTAACAGAATATTACTATCGCCCCACTATTGTACTCACCAAAAGCGGCGATTATGTTGCAGGTAGTGCCCGCAGTGTAAACGGCTTCAATCTATATGAAGCCATACATGCTTGCAGAGAACACCTGCTTGGATATGGCGGACATTTTGCTGCTGCCGGGCTTACCTTGATGCCGGAAAACATTGATGCGTTTGCCGCAGCGTTTGAACAGGAAGTTGCACGAACAATTAAACCGGAACAGCTAATTCCGGAAATCATTATTGACAGTGAACTTTTATTCGCTGATATTAAACCGAACTTCTATAACATCATTAAACAAATGGAGCCATTTGGACCGGAGAATATGCGGCCGGTTTTTGTATCACGAAACGTAACGGATAATGGCTATAGTAAAATCGTAAAAGAGCAACATCTGCGATTAGTGGTAAAGCAGAACGACACCGTCATCACGGGTATCTGTTTTCGTGCATCACATTTATTTCCAATTGTTCAACAAGGGCCCTTTGATATAGTATATACTATTGACGAAAATGAATGGAATGGCAGCACCAGTCTTCAGTTGAAAGTAATCGACATCAGACCATCTGCGACGTGACATTATTTCAACACATAAAATATTTTCTTTACATCGCAACCAATTGGGGTTTGCAGATTGCATTCTTCACGTTAAGGCAGGAATGGAACGGCGAAAAAAAATACCGGATCAATACTACTTCGTTCAGCGGTCTTTCCCGATTCAACATTAAAGGGAACCAACTTGCTCATGCAACGGAGTATATGCCGGTGAATTACTTTACCATTGAACATCTTTTCATTCATCTTCCGCAACAAGCAAGGAAAGGGATATTTCTTGATATTGGTTGTGGTAAGGGAAGAGCGATGTGCGTTGCCGCAGCCTATGGCTTTCAAAATGTGAAAGGAATTGATTTTGCAAAAGAAATGATCGATGCGGCAGAAAAAAATCTGGCTGTAACAAAAGATATTCACCCATTTCTGGAGTATCATTTAACCTGGGCCGATATCAGTTCGCTTGAAATTGAAAAAGATGTGCAAACCATTTTTCTCTTTAATCCTTTCGATGAGGTATTACTTAAAACAGTTGTGCAGAAAATTGATGCCTCGCTCAAACAACACCCACGTGAACTTTATGTGCTGTATGCCAGCCCCCGGCATGAAGACATATTTTTTGCAGCCGGATACGATGTGTTGTACCGAATAAAAAAATACAAGTTTCTGGAAGCTGTTATCCTTTCGAACCAGCAATAAACAGTTATCCAAGTATACCCAACCGGATTGTTAATAAATATTTCATGCGGTAATCAACGAACGAAACGCAGATTCAGCCTACATTTAATCTTTCGATATCCTGCCGATCAATCCGATCCTTTTCCTGTCATCTTCCACATTATTTATGAATCGTAAACTAAAGCAATGAGAAAACTTCAACTCAGGTTGTTGCTGTTATTTGTATTCGCAGCAACATTTATTTCAACTGGTTTTTCGCAAGTCGTAATCAGTCAGGTGTATGGTGGTGGCGGTAATGCCGGCTCTACCTACACAAACGATTTTATTGAACTTTTTAACAGAGGAACCAGTACTGTTAGCCTTAACGGATGGTCCGTGCAATACGCATCCGCAACAGGTACATCCTGGCAAAAAACAGACCTTACCAACATTACGCTTGCTCCCGGTCAATATTATTTGATTCAACAGGCACAGGGAGCAGGAGGTACAACTCCTTTGCCGGCTCCTGATGCAACCGGTACCATTGCAATGAGCGGAACAGCCGGTAAGATTGCCTTATTAAATGTAAATACATTAATTACTGCAGGAACAAGTTGTCCAACAGGACCAACAGTTGAAGACATTGTTGGGTTTGGCACTACCGCAAACTGTTTTGAAGGTGCGGGCTCAACGCCAGCTCCGTCGAATACCAATGCTGTATTAAGAGCTGCAAATGGCTGTACGGACAATAACAGCAATACGGCTGATTTTTCAGCCGGAGCCCCTACTCCAAGAAATACTGCTGCCGCTTTAAACCCATGTTCCGGTTCTGTGTTATCTGTTTCTGCTGTTGCAGGCACGAATGCAGCTGAACCAGCCAGCAATGGAACCTTTACAATTAACTCATCTGCACCTGCTCCTGCCGGAGGAATTGTTGTTACCTATACATTAGCAGGTACTGCAACAATTGTAAGTGATTATACAGATCCGCAAGCAGGCTCCGTAACAATTGCAGCCGGTAATACATCCGCAATCATTACACTTACCACTGTTGATGACATTGAAATTGAAGGAACTGAAACTATCAATCTTACCATTACAAGCGTAAGCACCCCCGCTGTAATTGGAAGTGCTGCTGCAAGTATTAATCTTGCAGATAATGATGTTGCTCCCAATCAAAACATTTCATTAATTAACAGCTACACACAGGACTTTAATACACTTGCTAATTCAGGTTCTTCTGCTTCATTGCCAACCGGATGGTTATTCAATGAAACAGGAACAAATACCAATGGACTTTACACTGCTGGCACTGGCTCAGGAACAGGTGGAGATACATATAGCTTTGGCGCAGCTGCAAGTACCGATAGGGCTTTAGGTACATTGCAATCGGGAAGCCTTATTTCTACTATCGGTGCGCAGATTCAAAACAACTCAGGTACTTCTATTACAAAAATTAAAATCAGTTACACTGGTGAGCAATGGCGTTTAGGTACAGTATCAAGAACGGATAAACTTTCGTTTCAATACAGTCTGGATGCCAGCGATCTTATAAACGGAACCTGGATAGATGTTACTCCACTTGATTTTATAACTCCCACTATTACAACAGTAGGAGCCAAAGATGGTAACATTGCAGCCAACCGATCTGAAATTGTTTATACCATTAGAAATTTATCTATTCCTGATGGTGCTGTTTTTTTAATCCGTTGGAATGATTTCAATGCATCAGGCTCTGACGATGGTTTAGCAGTAGATGATTTTACAATTGAAGCAAACCCGGTTGATCTTGTTCCTCCAACAGTTGTAACACTTTCTCCGGAAAACGGAACAATAAATACTGCACTCAATCTTTCTGCAGCCGTAACATTCAATGAAGATGTTGCAAAAGGGTCAGGCAATATACTACTCAGAAAAAACAGTGATAACAGCATTGTTCGCACAATCAATATAAACGATGCAACACTTACAGGCAGAACAGTAAGTGTTACGCTTACTAACCTGGAAGTAAATACTGCCTATTACATTGAGGTTCCGTCAGGTGCAGTAACCGACCTCGAAGGCAATGCGTTTGCAGGCATTAGTGGAAACAGTGAATGGTCATTTACAACAGGCATCAATATCTATGTAGCTGATTTCCAAAATTGCGCAGCAGCACTTAGTGATGGATTTTCACAATACAGTGTTGTGGGGGATATTGTTTGGGCATGTACTCCTTTTGGTCGTGATCCAAATGCGCCATCAGGTACAGCGCAGTTTCCAACTGCAATTCAGATCAATGGCTTTGCTGGCGGAACCAATGTTCCGAATACAGATTGGTTAATTTCCCCATCATTTGATTTAACCAATACCGATTATCCATTACTTTCATTCTGGAGCCGCACAGCATTTAACGGACAACCACTACAATTAAAAGTTTCAACTGATTATGTAAGCGGCGATCCTTTAACAGCTACGTGGACGGATATCAATGGCAAGTTCCCGTCACAAACTTCGAATGTTTGGACCCTGTCTGAAAATATCAATCTCTCTGCATTTAAAGGAACTAATGTGCATTTTGCTTTTGTATATTATTCTGATGAAGATGATGGAGCCCGGTGGACGATTGATGATGTGAGCCTTGGTAATTCGCCGGTGCCGCCACCACCAAGTTTAACCGTAAGCACTACAGATATTCAGTTTGCATTTGCTGCAAACGGAACAAGTGCTGATAAGACCTTCAGTTTTATTGGAAATGATTTAACGAATGACCTCTCATTAGCTGCGGCGGGTGCTTTCAGCTTATCGAAAGACGGAGCAAATTACAGTTCCTCCATCAGCTATTCTATTGCAGAAGCAAACAACAGTTCGAAAACTGTTTACGTTCGGTTTACACCATCACAAAGCAATCAGAACTTTACCGGCAACATAACAATTACAACAGGCAACATTTCTGAAATTGTTAATGTGGGTGGAACAAGTATTGATCCTGCTACTACACTCGAAGTAGTAAACTGGAATATTGAGTGGTTTGGCAGCACAGGCAACGGGCCAACCAACGATCCGCAACAGGAACAAAATGTGAAAACAATTTTCGAAAACCTGAATGCAGATGTGTATGCACTTACAGAAATTGTTAGTGAAGAACGTTTGGCTGCAGTAGTCGCTCAAATGCCAGGTTATGCTTATGTGATCAGCAATTATGGTTCCCATACCAACACAAGCATAAACCCTCCATCAGCTTTAGCTACAGCTCAAAAGATGGCCTTCATTTATAAAACAAATGTGTTGAGCAATGTAAGCACAGCGGCCTTGCTGTCACAAGGCATCAACTCCGCAGCGGATCCAGGCAACCCGGCTTACAACTATTGGGCAAGCGGACGTTTTCCTTACATGCTTACTGCTGATGTTACATTGAACTGCGTTACAAAACAAGTACGTTTTGTGTTGGTACATGGCAAAGCAAATACATCTCCAACAACAGAGTCGTATAACAGGAGAAAGCGTGGTGCAGATACATTGCATTACACCTTGCAACAGAATTATGCAAATGACAATGTTATTATTCTGGGTGATTATAATGATGATCTAGATCAATCAATTACAGCAGGTTTCACAACTACATCCTACTCCATTTTTACAAACGATGTTGAAAACTTTACACCTGTTACATTACCATTGAGCTTGGCAGGCAAGAAATCAACAGTAAGTTATAATGATGTAATTGATCATGTAACCGTTTCAAATGAATTGGCTGGAGATTATCTTCCCGGAAGTGCAAACATTCTTACCGATGTTACATCACTTGTTTCAAACTACGGTTCTACCACTTCCGATCATTACCCTGTGTTCAGTCGTTTCAGATTCAATAACACAACCGCAGCGGTTGTTACAACTTGTACAGCAACAGTCAGCTTCTGTGCCATTACAAACAACAGCTACAGTATTCCTGTTTTTGTTGCTACGGATGATTGTGGAGATGCGATCGCATACTCTTACATCATTACAGGTGCAACTGAACGAAACGGAACAGGAAACAATGCAAGTGGAACCTTTAACATCGGCGCAAGTTTGATTGAATGGACAGCAACCGACAGTTGGGGTAACTCCGTAACCTGCAGTACAACTGTTGTGATCAATGCCAACCCGATCATTACAATTGCGGATGCGAATACGTTGCCAGCCGGAACGCTGCCCAATACTGTGTATATTGGATATGCACCTGCTTCATCCATCATGTTAACAGCTACTGCCAGTAGTGGTACACCTGCTTACACTTATAATTGGTCAAGCGGAGCAACTTCTTCATCAGTTACTGTAAGTCCACAAGCATCAACTACCTATACGGTTACAGTTACAGATGTAAACGGATGTACAGCAACTGCCGAAAAAATGATCCGTGCAATAAATGTGCAAGGCGGTAAAAACAATAACAAAGTGTATGTGTGCCGTTCAGTAGGAAAATATGCATTAACGCTTGCGGTAAGCAGCAATGCTGTTCCATCATTACTGGCACATGGAGCTACTTTAGGACGTTGTTCTGATACTGATGCGGAATCGTACGAATGCGGTGATGATGGGGAAGGTTTTACAGTGAAAGTATTACCCAATCCTTCTTTTGCCTCTTTCACACTCCGTATTAAATCCTGCAGTATTGAGCCCATGCGTATGCGTGTAATTGATATCAGGGGGCGTGTAATTGAACAACGCAACAACATTAACACCTCTCAGGATTTGATTCTGGGTCAGTCTTATCGCTCAGGCCTGTACTTGGTAGAATTAATTCAAGGCACTGAAAAACAAGTTGTTAAGTTGCTGAAATTATAAGAACCTGATTGTAAGTTCTGGTATGCCCCTTTTTACAAAGGGGCATTTTTTTGCGTAACATCCACTTCAAACATTCGCAGATCCTTGCCAGTATTGCGTTTGGCTGAAAATAATCGTTTCGCCCGTGCCATTTTCAGGCCTGTTTCCCCTACCTTTGCAGCCCCAAATCTGTATTGGCAGATTTCCCGATCGCAAGACCGGGATCCGATGGGCAAACCCAATTATTAATTTTTAAATCACAAACTGTAATGAACAATTACGAAATGATGGTGATTTTTACCCCTGTTCTGTCTGACGATGAGTTTAAGGCAGCACAAAAACGCTACACCGACTTACTTGCTGCTAATGGCGGCGAAGTGGTGAACAGCAATCCATGGGGTTTAAAATCTCTCGCTTATCCAATCGAGAAAAAAACAACCGGTATTTACTGGGTAATTGAGTACAAAGCTGCGTCAGATTTTAACGCAAAGCTGAATATTCAACTCCACCGTGATGAGCAAGTGCTCCGTCACATGTACACTGCACTCGACAAATATGCCGTTGAGTACAACGACCGGAAGAAAAAAGGCATTCCTACTGGTAATCAAAAAGCGGAGGCTTAAGTTATGGCAAAGAATGAAATAAAATACCTGACAGCGATCAAAACTGATAAGCCCAGGAAGAAGTATTGCCGTTTCAAAAAGTACGGTATCCGTTACATTGATTACAAAGATGTTGAGTTCCTGAAAAAATTTGTAAACGACCAGGGTAAGATTCTTCCCCGCCGTTTAACAGGTACTTCACTCAAGTATCAGCGTAAGTTATCAGATGCAGTGAAAAAGGCCCGCCAAATGGCATTGATGCCTTATGTAACTGATTTATTGAAATAAGAAAATTAGTAACCTTTCCCTAACTCCCGTCCTATCGGGAAGACAGTTGAACAACTGGGTTTCGGAAACTAAAAACAAACAAAATGGACGTTATTTTAATTCAGGATGTAAACACACTTGGTGGTAAAAACGAAGTGGTGAAAGTAAAGAATGGTTATGCACGTAACTTTTTGATTCCTCAGAAATTTGCGGTTGAAGCTTCGCCTTCGAACGTGAAGCAATTAGCTGAGCGTTTGAAAGTACAGAAGAAGAAAGAAGATGCAATGCTGGCTGAAATTAAATCAGTAATTGCAAAACTTACTGAAGCTCCTGTAAAGCTGACTGCAAAAACAGGAACAAGCGGAAAGATCTTCGGAAGCATTACTACCGTAATGATTGCCCGTGCTATCCGTGAGCAAAAAGGTTATGAAATTGACCGTCGTAAGATCCACATCGTTGACGAGGTGAAAGAGCTTGGTACACACAAAGCAAAAATTGATTTTGCAAATGGTACTGAAGCCGAAGTTGAACTGGAAGTGGTAGCTGAAGCTTAATTTCTTTTGAACTGAAATACAAAGTCCTGCTTTTTTAAGCAGGACTTTTTTATTTTCATCCTGTTAAATATTACTATGCCCAATAGATTACTGTCAGCCACCTGCACTTTACTCATTCTTCTTTCGATCAACTTCTCCGCTTGCCGTTCAACCAACGGTAAAGAAAAAGAGATTGCAGTTGATTCTGTCCCAAAGCCCGCATCAGACATTACATTGCCCGGTAATTTCAGCACCCAAACAAAACTAAAGTTTGACAGTACTGCTATTCCTGCCTTCTTTCAGCAATACCCGCAACTGAAACCGTTTGAAAAAGAACTGCAGGAATTTTATCGCAGCCGGAAATTCTCCTACGCCTGGTTCGATCAAAAAGGTTTAATAGAACAGGCCGGGAATCTTTACAACAGAATTGAAAATATTTCCGACGAAGGAGTTCCGGTGCAGTTGCTGTATGAAGAAGAATTCCATAAAATGATGGACAACGACTCAACTGAAAACCTGACCGACAAAGCGAATCCAAGGGTTGAATTAATGCTTACTGCTCAGTATTTTTTTTATGCGAAGAAAATCTGGACAGGACTTGGGATCAAAGGAATGAAGGAAAGCAATTGGGATCTGCCACGTAAAAAACTGGCGTATGATGCATTCCTTGATTCATTGCTGGAAGCACCTTCTTCAGCATTCATGAAAAACGAACCTGTATTCCGGCAATACGGTTTATTGAAATCGTTTTTGAAACAATATCGTTCAATTGAAGAAAGCGGCAAATGGAAAACAATCAAACCAGATCAGAAAACATACCGGCTTGGCGACAGCAGTAAAGTTGTACCAGATATACGGGAGCATCTTTTTTTATTGGGTGATCTTGGTTCAAATAATCAATTGCATCTGTTTGATACAGAACTTGAGATTGCTATAAAACGTTTCCAGCAACGGTATGGTATTAAAGACGACGGCATTGTTGGACCAGGTATGATCACAGAATTAAATTATCCGTTATCGAAACGCATTGAACAGATCATTGTAAACATGGAACGTTGCCGATGGTTACCTGTTGAATTAGACAATGATTATATTGTTGTAAATATTCCTGAGTATAAATTTCATGCATTTGAAAACGATTCACTTGTATGGAGTATGAATGTAGTGGTTGGTACCGTGTTGAATAAAACTGCCATTTTTAATGGCATGATGGATAACGTGGTGTTTAGCCCTTATTGGAATATACCAACCAGTATAAAAAATAAAGAAATTTTGCCGGCCCTCCGTCGCAACGGCAATTATCTTACACGCAACCACATGGAATGGAATGGAAGCAACATTCGTCAAAAACCGGGACCATGGAATGCATTGGGTAAAGTGAAATTTCTATTCCCTAACAGTCACAGCATTTATCTGCACGACACGCCATCGAAATCATTATTCAGCCAGGATAAACGTGCATTCAGTCATGGCTGTATCCGTGTAGAAGATCCAAAACGTTTAGCGATCTATGTGTTGCGCCATCAACCGGAATGGACGGAAGTACGCATTGATTCTGCTATGAATGCTGAAAAGGAACTGTATGTGAAAGTAGCAAAGCCCATCCCTGTTTTTATTGCCTACTTCACTTCGTGGGTTGATCGGGAGGGTCGACTCAACTTCCGTAACGATATTTACAAACGTGATGGACGCCTGGCAGAAATGATCATTGAAAACTCAAAACTGAAATAATGTATTCAAGAATTATTGCGGGTACAATGAAATGGGGACTATGGGGTGCAAGGTTTAACACTATGGCGTATGAACAAATGATCAACGATTGTATTGAAGCCGGCGTTACGTCATTTGATCATGCTGATATTTATGGCGATTATACTACTGAAGAAGAATTTGGAAAAGTATTACAGCAACAACCATCGCTTCGCCAAAAAATGCAACTCATTACAAAGTGTGGCATTCAAATGGTTTCAGCCAACAGGCCTCATCATAAAATAAAATCGTACGACACCTCGTATGAACACATCATTACATCGGTAGAAACTTCATTGAAAAATTTAGCTACTGATTATATTGACTGTTTACTTATTCATCGCCCCGATCCGTTATTTCATGCCGATGAAGTGGCGAAAGCATTCGAACAATTGAAACAACAAGGCAAAGTATTGCAGTTTGGCGTTTCCAATTTCAGGAAGTGGCAGGTCGATCTGCTCAGAAGCCGTTTCCCTGTTTCGGTTAACCAGGTTGAATGTTCCTTACTTCATCTGGAACCATTTGGTGACGGAACATTGGATCAATGTCAGCAACACAACATTATCCCAATGGCATGGAGCCCGATGGGTGGCGGCAATTTATTTATTACAGACGATGATGATGAGCGCAACAAACGCATCATTGCTGTTGCCAATATTCTTGCGGAAAAATATGTAACAAGTGCCGATGTGATCATACTGCGTTGGTTAATGACGCATCCTTCCGGCATTCTTCCGGTATTGGGCACTTCAAAAATTGAGCGGGTGCATGCAGCAGTTGCAGCATCTCTTCTAAAACTGGAACGTGAAGAATGGTTTATGTTGTGGCGTGCCAGTACGGGAAGAGAAGTTGCATAAGTTCATTTATCATCAAAAAAACGAATGTAGTTTCGTGCTTTCACCAGGTAATATTTGGACATGAACAAAAAAAACATAGCCATTCTTTTCGCACTTATCTGCAGTGTATATTTTATCGGCATTGCTGTAGATACCATGGATGTAGATGCATCACAATACGCTACTATCAGTCGTGAAATGAAAGAGAGCGGCAGTTACCTGCAAGTGTACGAACAAGGCAACGATTATTTAGATAAACCTCCTTTTCTCTTTTGGGCATCTGCCCTATCGATGAAGGTATTTGGCGAGAATAATCTTGGTTATAAATTCCCATCTATTCTCTTTGCCATTTTTGCAGTGTTTGCAACATTTCGTTTTGCAAAACTATTTTACGATAAAATGATTGCCCTACTGGCAGCCGCTGTACTTGCAACCTGCCAGGCAATTTTCCTGATCACCAGCGATATTCGTACCGATACCATTTTAATGAGTTGGGTAATGATTGCCATGTGGCAACTGGCAGAATGGTACAACTCGAAAAAAATAATCTATTTTATTTTAGGTGCAGCTGCTATTGGTGCAGGCATGGTTACCAAAGGCCCTATTGCATTGTTTGTTCCCATCTTTGCATTCGGCAGTCACTTTATATTGAAGCGTGAGTGGAAACAACTATTTCAGCCGGTTTACTTATTAGGTGTAGTGGTCATTGCAATTGTGTTGATACCAATGAGTATTGGTTTGTACCAACAGTTCGATCTGCATCCGGAAAAAACTGTAAACGGATTAAAGAATGTATCGGGTTTGAAATTCTTTTACTGGACACAAAGTTTTGGTCGTATAACCGGTGAAAATGTGTGGAACAATAATGCACCCTTCAGTTTCCTGTTTGAAAATTTATTGTGGGGCATGCTGCCATGGACGTTATTTTTTGTTGCCGGTCTTGTGTATGAGTTCATCAGCATCATACGCAACCGTTTCGTTGTTGGCAGGAACGAAGAATTTTTAACAACAGGTGGTTTTATTCTTAGCTACTGTTCATTGGGCATTTCAAAATACCAGTTGCCGCATTATATCTATGTAGTGCTGCCATTCATCGCCATCATCACGGCAAAAATGATATATCGGTTATTTTGGGAGAACAAACTTCCTTTACTGCGTACGATTCTAACACCTGTTCAATGGATCGTTTGTGCGGCGTTAGTAGTTGTTCCAGTAATGATTCTCTTGTATAGTTTTCAGGCAACATCCGTATGGCCATGGATCATTCCCGTAATTAGTCTTGTTTCAGCAATCGTTTTATTTTTAACTAAACAAGTAAGTAAAAAACTAATCAGCATATCACTTGCCTTGATCATTGGATTAAATGTTTTTCTCAGTTCGTGGTTTTACCCGCAGTTACTGCAATATCAATCAGGCAATGTAGTGGGGCGATACCTGATTAATCAAAAAATTCCTGTTGATAAGGTTTTCATATACAAGTTAAAAGGAAACAGTAAATCGATTCACTTTTATGCAAAGCGTATCATTACATCGGTTGACTCACTTGCTGCAGTTGGTACGGGTACTTATCTCTACACATCAGAGGAAGGAATGAAAGAAATTCAGCAAAGCGGCAGATTATATGTAGTTGAAAAAGAAGGACTGGATTATCATGTGACGGCATTAACCGGAAAATTCCTCGATAAGAATACAAGAGAAGAACAGTGTGAAAAGTATTATGTAGTGAAGATGCTGTAAATACTATCTGAACAAATTGTATTTCAGAATGCACCAGATGGCACGAAATCCATCTTTCCAGTTGATCTTCTTTCCTTCAGCATACGTGCGGCCATAATAAGAAATACCTACTTCGTAAATACGTATATCCGGTTGACGTGAAATTTTCGCCGTTACTTCCGGTTCAAAACCAAATCGTGTTTCTTTCAATTCTATTTTCTGAATGATTTCACGACGGAATAATTTATAACAGGTTTCCATGTCTGTTAAGTTCAGATTAGTGAACATGTTTGATAATGTAGTAAGTACTTTATTACCGATGCTGTGCCAGAAAAATAAAATGCGGTGAGGATTTCCACCCATGAAACGTGAACCATACACAACATCTGCAAAACCATCAAGCACTGGTTTCAGCAACACATTAAATTCCTGTGGATCATATTCAAGATCGGCATCCTGTATCACCACCAACTCACCGGTGGCTTGTTTAATTCCTGTATGTAATGCAGCACCTTTGCCTTTGTTCACTTCATGATTGTATAACACGATCGGTAAACTTGATTGTTGCATATACCGTTCAATGGCAATTTTGGTATCATCGCTGCTGCAATCATTTACAATGATCACTTCCTTTTCAATATTGTTGAGCAATTGCACTGCACTGATCTTATCAAGGATCATATGAATGGTTCTTGCTTCGTTATAAGCAGGGATTACAATCGAAAGTTTATGAATGGTTGCTGTCATGTACTTGGTCGGTTCCAATTAAGTTGCAAGATTACAGAATTCCTCGGCTGAAAACGAAAAATCTACGCTTCCTGCAATGGCATTACCGTTTGTACAGGTGGTTGGTTTTGCATTTTACGAAACAATCTTCTCGCCAGGAAAAAGCAAACAAGCAAAATTACAATGCTCAGATAACCCAGCCATTCATAACGTAAGATCTTGCCTCCCGGTCCCTGCACCACAATAATCCCCGAAATAAAGGATGCAGCTGCCGTTCCCAATTGCTGTACACTGCTGTTGAAGCTCATAAAACTTCCACGTTGCTTTGGATCAACCACATTACTGATCATTGCCTGCGCCGATACACCACGGCCGGTTGCAAGCACAAACCATATTCCGAACATGGCCAATGCAACTGCAAAATGAACAGGCGGCAGATTCGTGATCAACCAAACAAAAAACAGCGACACTAATACCGATACAGAAAACACCTGCAGCTTCCCATACTTATCAGCAATACGGCCAAGAATATTGGCAGCAAAAAATGAGGATATACCGCCAACGAGATAGATCATTGGTGTAATTGATTTGGGATACCCGTTATTAAATTCCATGTATGGATTAATAAACGGAATGATGAGAAAATGCCCCATCATGATCAAACACGAAAACAGCAATGCCAATCGCTGCGTAGGATTTTTTACAACAGACATCAACACATCAATTCGTTTACCATGCTCTTCCTGTATATGTCCACTCATCGGCGGTACAAGTTTCCAAACCAATGGGATGATGACAATTCCTAAAATACCCACTAATAAAAATGGCGCATGCCAACTGAAAATATTTGCCAGGTATAAAGAAAACGGAACGCCGAATGTGGAAGCCATTGCAAATGCACTCATGATAGCACCCATGGCTGCCCCTCTTCTTTCATAGGGAATCAGATCAGCAACAATTGATAATACCTGTGCACCAATCAAGCCTCCGAACAACCCTGCCAATACACGGGCGGCCAGCAGCAATTCATAACTGGGTGCAATCCCACATGCAATGGTGCCAACCAGAAATCCTGTGTATCCATACAGCAACACTTTTTTTCGATCGTAACGGTTTACAAAAAATGCAGCTGCAAAACCGGAGATGCCCGCTGTTAATGTATAAGCCCCTACTAAGAATGTAAATTGTTGTGGTGTTAGTTTGAAATAAGGCATCAGGTAATTTCCCAATGGCATCATGATCATAAAATCAAGGATGTGGGTGAAATTGATCGATGCCAGCAAAACAATGATCAGCCGTTCATTTTTACTCATACTTGTTCTATCTTTTATTTCCGTTTTGCAGCAGGGGAAGGTGTTCACGGGACATGTCACATATCAGAGTTCAGCGAAGATGATTCCCGGAGAAGCAGCAAATTTACAGAAAGACGCATCAATTATAGTTTCTCCTTTACACAGACCGAAAATACCTTAAGCAAACGATTGAACGTTCGCATTTCTTCATTTCATTATTGCCTATCTTTAAACCTAACAATTCCTGTCATACAAACAAATCGATTGTACAATGTCCGGTAACAATTATTCAAGAAGAAAATTTTTAAGAGATGCACTCTTAGCATCTGCCGCAGCAGCCACTCCCGGTTTATTAATGGGAAGAGGTTTTGGAAGTGCAGATAAAGTAAACCTTGCCTGTATTGGTATTGGCAACCGTGGTGCGGAAATTATAAAAGCTTTATACGATACGGGATTAGCCAATATTGTTGCACTCTGCGATGTGGACATGGAAGCACCACACACATTGGGCATATTAAAACAATTCCCTAACGTGCCTCGCTTTAAAGACTTCCGCCAAATGTTCGATAAAATGGGCAACCAGATCGAAGCCGTTTCCATTGGCACTCCCGATTTCGCTCACTTCCCGATTACTATGATGGCGATTGGTTTGGGTAAACATGTATATGTAGAAAAACCAATGGCCAGAACGTTTCCAAGAGGTAGAGTTGATGATGAAGGCCGCTGCGAAACATCCAAAGGTTGTAACACAGATGGGCAACCAGGGACACTCAGAAGCAAATTATTTTCAATTCAAAACTTGGAAAGAAGCGGGCATCATAAAAGATGTAACAGCTATTACTGCCCATATGAACTCTGCACGACGTTGGCATGGATGGGACCCAAAAATCACTTCGTTCCCCGCAGCAGAACCGCTTCCATCAACACTTGATTGGGATGTTTGGCAAATGCATACACAAGGCCATCAATTCAACAAAGACTTCGTGAATGGACAATGGCGTTGCTGGTTCGATTTCGGTATGGGTGCCTTGGGCGATTGGGGTGCACATCTTATTGACACTGCACATGAGTTCCTTGATCTTGGTTTGCCCTATGAAGTTGACCCGTTAAAATTAGACGGACATAATAATTTCTTCTACCCAATGTCAACTACGCTCTCATTCAAATTTCCAAAGCGTGGAGCAATGCCACCGGTAGAAATAAAATGGTTTGATGGGTTGGATAATCTTCCGCCAATACCAGCAGGCTATGGGGTGCAAGGACTTGATCCGAATATTCCACCACCAAGCACTGGTGCACTCAAACCTGCGAAACTGAATCCGGGAAAGATCATTTATAGTAAAGACCTGATCTTCAAAGGTGGTTCGCACGGCAGTACATTGTCGATCATTCCGGAAGAGAAAGCAAAAGAAATGGCATCGAAGTTGCCAACAGTTCCAACAAGCCCATCGAATCACTTTGCAAACTTTTTAAAAGCATGTAAAGGTGAAGAACAAACACGTTCACCATTTGCAATTGCAGGTCCGTTAAGCCAGGTATTTTGTTTGGGCGTATTAGCACAATGGACAGGCGAAAAAATTGTGTTCGACAGAAGTAAGAAAATTATTACCAGCAGTAAACGTGCAAATGAATTATTGATTGGCCCACCACCACGTAAAGGATGGGAGCAGTATTATAAAGTATAACACTTCGTAAGACGAATAAATAAACAAATAGGCCAACTGATTACAGTTGGCCTATTTGTTTATAGTATGACTCAACAGTCGAGTCAACTCATGATTCATTACTCATCATTCATCATTTCAACTCCCGGATCTTAATACTTCTGAACCAAACTTCATTGCCATGATCCTGCAACAGGATATGTCCCTTAGGTGCTTCACCAAAGTCTTTCCAAACTTTATATTTGCTGATAGCAACAAGATCACGGAAAGCCTGTGAACCACGATCGTATTCCAACACTTTAATACCATTCAGGTAATGCTCTACATGATTGTTTGGATAAACAACAACACGTGCAGTGTTCCAGTTGCCGGGCTGGCGGATAAAGCGTGTGGTCTTTTGTGCTTTAATGAGATCGTAAAGTGAAGCTAATGTGCGGTTGCCATCTCTTCCCGCTCTTGCATCAGGATGAAGCGTATCATCGAGCAATTGATATTCTAACCCGATCGCCGAGCCACTGTTATTTTCATTCAGCGTTACAAAATACTTCATACCGCTGTTAGCACCTTTTGTCAATTTGAAATCAAATGACATTTCAAATGCACTGTATTGATCTTTGGTAACAATATCACCACCGTTTGTTGATTCGCCACCGGTTGACGCTAACACTTTTAAAATTCCATCCTTTACTTCCCATCCTTTTTCAGGAAAGGTTTGCTTATATGCACCATGCCAACCATTGGTTGTCTTTCCATCAAACAACAACTTCCATCCATTTTGCTTTTCGTATGCTGTTAGTTGATTAGGTTGAAAGTTGGCTACATAAATTCCTTTAGGAAAAGCTTTCGGCTGAATCCCTTTTGTTTGAATACGGATATTTCTCCAGTACACTTTTACACCTGCATGCTGAGGCTTGCCAATTGAATGTACCTGCAACGCAAGAATACCTTCGTTGGCTGTTAACGTATCAACCACATACGAAACAGCAACACCATCTAACCATGTTTTTACTGCATTGCCAATGCACTCGATCCTGATCTTATGATACACGTTTGGCGAAAAGAATAGCTGTCCTTTTGGATTATGCGAAACAGGATATAACCACTCTCTTCTTCCTTCATCATAAATACCACCGCTCCATTTACGGAAGCTGGGATCAAAGTCGTATTGATATCCGAATATTCTTCCTTTGCCATTGCTTGCTTTCGGATCAAAATTACTTTTGAACTGCACGCCGGAATTGGTAGTTGTATCTGTCATCATTGATTCCAGTTCCAACACAAAATCACCGGCAAACCGTTGCTCACTTACTAAGAAAGAATTAGGTGAACCTGGTATTGTGGTACCAACAATTTGTCCGTTCTCAACTGCATAAGGCGCTGAGCCTGTCATTTGTTTCCAGCCATTGAGCGTCTTCCCATCAAACAAGGATTGCCATTCGCCTTTCTGTGCTAAGCCATTCATGGCAATGAATAACAAAGCAACCGCCATCATTTTTTTCATACTGATCATTTTATTTATACGAGGTTAAATTCCGGTTTCCATGTTTCAATGGAATGTTTATAAATCGATTGATTCATCAGGTGCACACAAAAAGCTGTGGTAGCTCCGGTGATCACATTTGATACAGGTTTTGAATTTTCTGTAACTGTTTTATGAAATTCGCTTAACGCATACCAACTACCGTCTTTTGATTTTTCTTTGAGGATGGGAATACCACCTTCTTTATTCCATTCAATTTTTGTGGAACCTGTAACACCATCTACAGTCTCTAATTCTTTCTTGGTTTGTTTCTCGGGAAAGAACACACCATCGTTCACCAGCAACTGAATGGTTCCTTTTGTTCCTTTCAGTTTAAAGAGGTAGCCATCTTTTTCATTACCGCATGTAGCGCCAAAGTTGCCGATCATTCCATCTTTGTTGTAACGCAGAATGGCCTGCACATTATCAAAGGTTTCCCTTCCGTCTTTGTAATAATCAATACCGCCAGTACCCAGTATTTCATCGGGATGTGTATTGAACGCCCAGTTAATAAAATCAACCTGGTGCGACAATAACTCAGCTGGCAATCCCCCTGAATATTCTTTGTACATACGCCAGTTCACTTGTTTGTCGGTATAACCTTGTGGCACAGCTCTGCGCCAATTCCAGTTACGATCCCAACGGCAATCGATCTGTGTTACTTTGCCGAGATAACCTTTATCGATCATCTCCTTTACTTTAAAATAAAGCGGTGTGTAACGGTATTGATGACCAACCTGCAACACCTGTTTGGGATATTGTTGTGTTAGTTTTACCAATGCCAATGATTGGTCTGCATCATAGGTCATTGTTTTTTCGAGATACACATGCTTGCCTGCATTGATCGCAGCTGCTGCAATTTCATAATGATTATGCAACGGTGTAGCAATGATCACTGCATCAATCGTTTTATCATCAAGTATCTTTCTGTAATCCTTTTCGTAACGGAGATTATTTTGTTTGTCAAGTTTTTTTGCTTGGTCGAGACGAAAAGCCAACACATCACAAACAGCTTTCAATTGAAACTGTTCCGGCATATCATTCAACACATAACCCAGACCAACACCCCTGTCGCCACAACCAATTATTCCTATGGAAATTGTTTTTGCAACAGTAGTTGAACCATATGCCTGCAGCATTTGCTGATGTACCAAAAAACCGGCAGTAAGCAATCCCGATTGGCGGATAAAATTTCTACGTTTCATGTGCATCATTTAGCTTTTCTTTCGCTACATGTTATTCGCATAAAATTTTCATGCGTTGACTAAGTTACGGATTCATGAGTTTTAAAAATGCAGAACTTGCCGTATCTGCGATGTTTCCATTGGCATTCTTATAAACAAAATAAGCAGCCAGCTCTTTTCGGCGTTCGACGAATGCTAACGCTTGTTTCAACCCCATCAACATTAATGCATTATCGTAGGCGTCTGCCGTCATTGCATCTTTTGCATAAACCGTTACACTGATGAGCTCGTTCTTATGCGGATAACCAGTTTTTGGATTGATGAGATGGGTGATCTTTTGTCCGTTACTTTCATAATATTGCCGGTAGCTGCCCGATGTGGTGATAGCTCCTTCATCCAGTTCAATGATCTTTTGTAACGGATGATTTTCAAACGCATCTTCATTGGGCGATTCAATCCCGATTTTCATTTTTTCGCCCGAAGGTTGTTTCCGTCCTTTCACTTTTATCTCACCACCTAATTCAACGATGTAATTTTTTATACCATGCTTTTCCAGCAATGCGGCTAACACATCCACTGAATAGCCTTGTGCAATACCGTTGAGGTCAATTTTCACACAAGGCTTTATTTTGCTCAACCTGCCTCCTTTTAACCGCAATAATTTTGTATTTACACAAGAGAGGATACTTTTAATTGCGGTTGCATCAGGAACACTGTTTGTTTTTGTAACACCAAAGCCCCATACCTGCACCAACGGTTGCACGGTAATATCAAACAAACCGTTTGTGGCTTTGTAAGTAGCGATTGATTTTTTTACAACTTCCCGTAAATGGTTGTCAGTGGTTATGCCTTTTGCAGAGTTATTGAATTGATTGATGCGTGAAAACGGTTTGTATAATGAAAGTGAACTATCGAGGTTCATAAGCACACTGTCAATCACTGATTTTGTAACTGTACTGTCTTCTGCATAATAACTAATAGAATAAGTTGTGCCCTGCGCTGTACCAGTAATCGTATAACGTTTCCATTCAACAGTACGATGCGCACCTGATACCACAATAAACAGAAGAAGGATCAACCGCATAAATCAAATATACCAAACAGGTTATTTGGTAATTGTGAAAAGATAGGAAGAATTTGTGTGGCAGCTATCAAAGTATGCTGCGCAAACGATTACACATTTTTAGTTGATATACTTTAAAAAAAGGCAAGCAATCCGTTGCATGTTATATTTTCTTCATTTCAAATACTTTTCGAAAAAGGGCAACAATTCATTAAAGATTCGCCCCTCAAAACCACCAAGCATATTGCCATGATCACCAATATATTCCTCTGCAAAATGCTTGATGCCGTATGCTTCCAGTTTCTTGCTGAATTGCAAACTTGTAAAAGGAATATGTGAAAAATCTTCATTACGCCCCCAGTCTAATTTTAAAGCAGTAAGACTACGTAACTGTGGCAGATAATGATCGATCATGTGAAATGGAAATTGTGCTTCCCATTCATTGATCACGTTAGGGTGATAAACTGCACTGTCGCCAACATATGTAACAGGAAAATCGGCAAGCAGATCTTTGTTTGAAACATTGGGCGAATACACTCTCGCCATAGCTGTAAGCACTGCCGCAAAAAAGGCATCGAAATCACCGGTCTTATCCGATTCGTCCAGCGCTTTTACAATTGCTTCTTCATTTTTCAATTTACTGATTCGTTTAAACCCACGACTTGAAAGAGAAAAATCACCATGCCAATCAAGCACTGCCGGACTAAGTGCATACACTGCACTGAATATATCTGCAAACTGCATCCCCAACTTTAAAGCACCATTACCGCCCATTGAATGCCCGCATAGTCCACGGCTTTTACGGTCTGGTATTGTTCTGAAATTTTTATCCATGAATTGCACCACATCCTTTCCAATATAATCAGCCCAGTTGCCGGTTACAGGGGAGTTAGTATAAAAACTTCCCTGCAGTTTTGTCTTACTGTTTGGCGTTACTAAAATCATAGGACGCATCTTCCCGGTTTTAATTGCCTCATCCAATAAACGCTTGAAATTGATCCATACACTCATCATTACACTATCTGTTCCTCCATAACCATGCAGCACATAAATAACCGGGTAACGTTGTGTTCCTTGTTCATAACCAGGAGGTAAATAAACTGACAGTTGCCGTAAAGGATCTTCCCCTGCAACATTGTTTTGCAATGAAGTAGCTATAAATTCACGTCGAACTATTGTTCCCTGGGCATTGATTACTACTGAAAAAATTAATAACAGAAAGACAGATAAAACATTTTTCATGCTGATATATTTATTGATGATCAAAATCCTTGTTGCATTCCCTTCACAACCACAAACCACTTGAAATACATAGGATGTTGATTGTCGCTCAATTTCCTTTCCGGAACTTTCTTCACCCATAATTGGTTATTGAAAAAACTGTTGCCAAATAAGGTACTTCGGTATCCGTAGAAATAAGTGATTACATTATTGAAAAAGAAATAGAAAGACAGTGAGATGATGGCATCGCATTGAACGGTGATTCCTAATGAAGGGAGATATTGCATGTAGCAGGTGGTTGCAATGCTGAATATACAGCAGAATTCCCGCAACCGCAACCTCCAAGGTGTAAACAGGGACAGGGCAATGAGAGAATCCATTTATCAGCGGCATTCCTGAAAAAAAAGTGCAAAAAAAAGCCCTTCAGTAAACTGAAGGGCTTAAATAAATATGGCAGCTACCTACTCTCCCGCATTGTTGTGCAGTACCATCGGCCATGAAGGGCTTAACTTCTCTGTTCGGTATGGGAAGAGGTGAACACCTTCGGCAAAACCACCATAAAATCTTAAATAATATAACATATTGGGAAGTTGTAATTGCAAGTAGCAATTTAAAAAAAATTAAAGCTTACGGGTAATTAGTACTACTCGACTTTACTGTTACCAGTTTTACATCTGTAGCCTATCAACGTCATCGTCTTTGACGGCCCTTAAAAGTAAACTCATCTTAAGGAAGGTTTCACGCTTAGATGCTTTCAGCGTTTATCCTGGCCACACGTAGCTACTCTGCATTGCACCTGGCGGCACAACAGATACACCAGCGGTGTGTACGACCCGGTCCTCTCGTACTAAGGTCATGTCCTTTCAATTTACTAACGCCCACCACAGATAGGGACCGAACTGTCTTGCGACGTTCTGAACCCAGTTCACGTGCCACTTTAATCGGCGAACAGCCGAACCCTTGGGACCTTCTCCAGCCCCAGGATGTGACGAACCGACATCGAGGTGCCAAACCTCCCCGTCGATATGAGCTCTTGGGGGAGATCAGCCTGTTATCCCCGGAGTACCTTTTATCCTTTGAGCGACGGCCCTTCCATGCAGAACCGCCGGATCACTTTAGCCAGCTTTCGCTCCTGCTCGGCCTGTATGCCTCACAGTCAAGCACCCTTATACTAATGCGCTCTTCGTACGATTACCAACCGTACTGAGGGTACCTTTGCAAGCCTCCGTTACTTTTTAGGAGGCGACCACCCCAGTCAAACTACCCACCATGCACTGTCTCCCGTTAGGGATTAGATTCTAAATCAAAGAAGGTTGGTATTTCAACGACCGCTCCACAACTGCTGGCGCAGCTGCTTCAAAGCGTCCCAACTATTCTACACATCCGTAATTCAAAATCAATGCAAAGTTGTAGTGAAGGTTCACGGGGTCTTTCCGTCCCGTGGCGGGTAACCGGCATCTTCACCGATACTACAATTTCACCGGGCTCATGGAGGAGACAGTGTTCAACTCATTAGACCATTCGTGCAGGTCGGAACTTACCCGACAAGGAATTTCGCTACCTTAGGACCGTTATAGTTACGGCCGCCGTTTACTGGGGCTTCAGTCAGAAGCTTTGGCTTGCGCCGAACATCCTTCCTTAACCTTCCAGCACCGGGCAGGTATCAGGCTCTATACGTCATCTTTCGATTTTGCAGGGCCCTGTGTTTTTGCTAAACAGTTGGTTGAACCATTTTACTGAGACCATCCGAAGATGGTACGCTTTATCCCGAAGTTACAGCGTCAATTTGCCTAGTTCCTTCTCCATGGCTCACCCGAGCGCCTTAGAATATTCATCTCGTCCACCTGTGTCGGATTACGGTACGGGTTGCTTAAGCCTAGCCTTAGAGGTTTTTCTCGGAGGTCTGATTAGGATCACTATCCACGCAGCCGAAGCTTTGCGGTACTATCACGTTCGACATTCTCTGCGGATTTACCTGCAAAAAATATATCTACACGCTTTAACCTGGTATTCCGTAACCAGGCGGATCTTTCACTACCCCGTCACCCCATCGAAACAAAAGCAAGTGTTGGAATATTAACCAACTTTCCATCAGGTGCGCCTTTCGGCTTTCCCTAAGGACCCGACTAACCCTGATCTGATTAACATTGATCAGGAAACCTTGGACTTTCGGCGAAGTAGTTTTTCACTACTTTTATCGCTACTCATTCCTACATTTTCTTTTGAAATCGCTCCAGCATCCATCACCAGACACCTTCGCAGCAGATTTCAATGCTCCCCTACCACTCTACGCAAGCGTAGAATTTAGAACTTCGGTTCGTAGTTTGATGCCCGATCATTTTCCGCGCAAGACCTCTCGACCAGTGAGCTGTTACGCACTCTTTAAATGAATTGCTGCTTCCAAGCAAACATCCTGGCTGTTATAGAAGTCTCACCTCGTTTGTTCAACTTAACTACGTATTAGGGACCTTAGTTGCTAATCTGGGTTATTTCCCTCTCGGCCACGGACCTTAGCGCCCGCAGCCTCACTCCCGGAGATATGTGTTAGCATTCGGAGTTTGTCAGGGTTTGGTAGGCGGTGAAGCCCCCTAGCCCAATCAGTAGCTCTACCTCTAACACACTTCTTAAATCCGAGGCTGTTCCTAAAAACATTTCGGGGAGAACGAGCTATCTCTCAGTTTGATTGGCCTTTCACCCCTATCCACAGGTCATCCCAGAGCTTTTCAACGCTCATGAGTTCGGTCCTCCATTCTGTGTTACCAGAACTTCAACCTGCCCATGGATAGATCACAAAGTTTCGCGTCTACCCCCACTGACTAAGCGCCCTATTCGGACTCGCTTTCGCTTCGGCTCCGTTACTTAAGAACTTAACCTCGCCAGTGAGGAGTAACTCGTAGGATCATTATGCAAAAGGCACGCCGTCATCCATTGCTGGACTCCGACCGCTTGTAGGCGTACGGTTTCAGGTACTATTTCACTCCCCTGTTTCGGGGTACTTTTCACCTTTCCCTTACGGTACTGGTTCACTATCGGTGTCTGAGGAGTATTTAGCCTTACCGGATGGTGCCGGCAGATTCAGGCAGGATTCCTCCGGTCCCGCCTTACTCAGGATACTGCTCGTCCTTCTCAATTTCTATCTACAGGGCTATCACCTGCTATGGCCCAACTTTCCAGAAGGTTCAATTTGATGAGAATTTCTAAATGCAGTCCTACAACCCTCAAGCGGCACGCCGCTCAAGTTTGGGCTCTTCCCGTTTCGCTCGCCACTACTCAGGGAATCATTGTTATTTTCTTTTCCTCTCCCTACTTAGATGTTTCAGTTCAGGAGGTTGGCTTCCTTTCGGATAACACACCTTCAGTGTGCTGGGTTTTCCCATTCGGAAATCTTCGGATATAATGCTTGTGTGCAGCTCCCCGAAGCTTATCGCAGCTTACCACGTCCTTCATCGCCTCTCAGACCCTAGGCATCCACCATACGCCCTTATTCGCTTTAAAAGAGTTATTACTAAAATCGCCTTACTAAACAATTACAACTTGTTTTATCCCAATATGTCAAAGAACTTAATCAATCGAACTCACGTTCAAATGAAAAGCTGATGTTATGATTACGAATCATCAGACCTGAAAGTCAACATCAAATAAAGAACTAATTTTCGTGGAGGATATCGGAGTCGAACCGATGACCCTCTGCGTGCAAGGCAGATGCTCTAGCCAACTGAGCTAACCCCCCGAGGTTATTGTAGACCCGCCCAGATTTGAACTGGGGACCCCTACATTATCAGTGTAGTGCTCTAACCAGGCTGAGCTACGGATCTATTTAACAATAGCCAATTGGCCTCTACGAATCCATAGCAACTGGCCGAATAATACATATAAGAACTTAATATTTGAAAGAAGAAAAGCAACAGCAGTAAAAAAAGCGTACTCTAAAAAGGAGGTATTCCAGCCGCACCTTCCGGTACGGCTACCTTGTTACGACTTAGCCCCAGTCACTAGTTTTACCCTAGGCGGCTCCTTGCGGTTACCGACTTTAGGTACACCCAGCTTCCATGGCTTGACGGGCGGTGTGTGCAAGGTCCGGGAACGTATTCACCGTATCATTGCTGATATACGATTACTAGTGATTCCAGCTTCATGGAGTCGAGTTGCAGACTCCAATCTGAACTGAGAGAGGGTTTTTGGGATTAGCTCCTTATCGCTAAGTGGCAGCCCTTTGTCCCCCCCATTGTAGCACGTGTGTAGCCCTGGGCATAAAGGCCATGATGACTTGACATCATCCCCTCCTTCCTCACGTCTTACGACGGCAGTTTCTTTAGAGTTCCCAGCATTACCTGATGGCAACTAAAGATAGGGGTTGCGCTCGTTGCGGGACTTAACCCAACACCTCACGGCACGAGCTGACGACAGCCATGCAGCACCTTACAAATTGTGTATTGCTACAAAACAGGCTTTCACCTGCGGTCAAAATGCATTCTAGCCCAGGTAAGGTTCCTCGCGTATCATCGAATTAAACCACATGCTCCACCACTTGTGCGGACCCCCGCCAATTCCTTTGAGTTTCAACCTTGCGGTCGTACTTCCCAGGTGGATTACTTAATGCTTTCGCTTAGACACTAACAGTAATATCGCTAATGTCGAGTAATCATCGTTTAGGGCGTGGACTACCAGGGTATCTAATCCTGTTTGATCCCCACGCTTTCGTGCCTCAGTGTCAATGTCTCCGTAGTAAGCTGCCTTCGCAATGGGTGTTCTATGTCATATCTAAGCATTTCACCGCTACATGACATATTCCGCTTACCTCCAGAGAATTCAAGACAAATAGTATCAATGGCAGTTTTCGGGTTAAGCCCAAAGATTTCACCACTGACTTAAATGTCCACCTACGCACCCTTTAAACCCAGTGAATCCGGATAACGCTTGCACCCTCCGTATTACCGCGGCTGCTGGCACGGAGTTAGCCGGTGCTTATTCCTCTGGTACCGTCAGGCCCTGTGGATACAGGGGGTTTCGTCCCAGAGAAAAGAAGTTTACAATCCAGAGGACCTTAATCCTTCACGCGGCATGGCTGGTTCAGACTTGCGTCCATTGACCAATATTCCTTACTGCTGCCTCCCGTAGGAGTCGGGCCCGTGTCTCAGTGCCCGTGTGGCTGATCATGCTCTCACATCAGCTACTGATCGCAGGCTTGGTGGGCCGTTACCCCGCCAACTACCTAATCAGACGCACGCCCATCTCTAACCGCCGGAGCTTTAATATCGGAGTGATGCCACTCTAATATGTTATGGAGTATTAATCCACCTTTCGGTGGGCTATCTTCCAGTTGGAGGGAGGTTGCGTACGTGTTCCGCACCCGTTTGCCGGTCGCCAGCATCTGTATTGCTACAAACCTGCTGCCCCACGACTTGCATGTATTAAGCCTGCCGCTAGCGTTCATCCTGAGCCAGGATCAAACTCTCCATTGTAAATGTTGTTTGATACTGACTATTAATTCTCAAGAATTAACAGTTCAAATTCGAATTATGTTACACTTAAAATTTACCCGTTCTAATTAATTAAAACGTTGCTGTTGCTTTCAAACTTTCAAAGATCTTTTTTCGTTTTTCGTTTCCCATTTTTTGAATGGGAGTGCAAAGGTAAGTGGCTAATTTTATTCACCAAATTTTTCTTTATTTATTTTCAACTTTTTTTGTTGAATTACACTCGGAGAAAATTTGTTTTTGTTGTGAATGTTTCGCAGAAAACCTTTTGAAGAACTTTCGCTTTTTTCAAAGCGGGTTGCAAAGGTAAGCGGCTTTTCGAATCCACCAAATTTTTCTTTGTTTATTTTCAATTTATTTTCTGATAACTAATTCAGAAACAATGTTGTAATAAGCTAAAAGAAGTAATCACCTTTTGAAGAACTATCCCCTTTTTCGAAGCGGGTTGCAAAGGTAAGGGCTGAGTGAATTACAATCCAAACTTTTTTGCTTCTTTTTTACAGAAAAAGCTGAAATCCTTTACTGGCAAGGCTTGCAGTTGATACTTTTTTTTCAGGGGGTTACAAACAAGGTAGCCGGATAGCTTACATGCATCAAAAACAGGCCTTTTGCAGGTGCTGAAAAATCTGCAGTGGAATGTTCACCCTCCCGCAATAATGTTTCAAACGCATCCATTTTCATCCCTCCACGTGCTACACGGAGCATGGTTCCCACCAATCCACGCACCATACCCCGTAGAAAACGGTTTGCCGTAACATAGTACACCAAACTTCCATTCTCCTCTTCCCAACGGCTTTCCAAGACCTCGCACCGGAATGTTTTTACCTGTGTATTACGCTTTGAAAATGCCAGAAAGTTTTGATTTTCTAACACCAGTGCCGCACATTGATCAAGCAATTCCCGTTTAACGGTGTATGGAAAATACCAGGCCCTGTCTTGTAAAAACGGATTTTTAGTATGATAGATATAATACTGATAGGACCGGGCTGTGGCGTGAAAACGACAATGTGCATCAGCGTTTACTTCCCGAACCGATTTTACAACAATGTCTTTATGTAAGATCGCATTCAGGTTGTACAGGGCCTCCTGCGGAAACGTTTTTTCAAGTTCAAAATGAAAATAATTCTGCAGTGCATGTACTCCGGCGTCAGTACGGGAAGAACCCGTTAGAGCAATATTCTCCCGAAAAAAGACATGTAACGCACGTTCCATTTCTGATTGAATGGTTACAGCATTATGTTGTACCTGAAAGCCACTAAACTCCTCTCCCTTGTAACTGAGTTCCAGAAAATAACGTGGCATAGCTTATTGATTGGGGAGCAGCGCTAAAAAACGCTTTTTGTAATACTCATCAATAATTGTTTCTCCAAGACCTTTGAAGTTGGAGAAATCGGTTACAAAGGGCATAGCTGCATCAAAGAAACGGTAACGGCCCTCATCACTGAGGAAAAGAACAGAGAGGTTCTTTAACTGGGCTGTTGTAAAACAATTCTTCTGAAATGCTTTCTTCGCTTCATTGATCATTTGTTCATCCTTGCTCTGCGAAGCCATTCTGCGGCGGAGTTTGATCAATTCATCTTCGGTCGCAAAGTTCTTGCAATTGGTATTTGGCAACCCTTGTTGCTCTGTTTTTTGAATAGGAGAAACAATTGGCTGCTGCAGCTTTTCCTCTTTCTTTTCAATGACTTCTTCCTTTTGGGGAACGATCGCCTGAATAGTATCTTTTTTCTCGTCCGGTTTTACAGATTCCTTCGTTGGTTTTGGAAGTACAACAGCAACCGTATCTTTCACAACTTCGGGTTGTACCGGCACTACCACCACCTGCGGAATGAGACTACTGTCCTTTTCAATAAACAACCGCACCGTATCTCTTACGCCGTTGAATTCCTGTACTTCAAACACATAATCATTTCCTTCACGACTTTCAAACTTACGGATCTGTTTTACCGGTGTTTTTGCCGGGGCTGTCCATATAGGTTCATTGACAACCAGTTGCTCTTTTGGCTTTTCAGGTTCGGTAGTGGTTTGCACTGCTGCAATTGAATCTTTTACAGCAGTTACAGGTGCCGTTACCACAGGCTTCGGCTCAACTACCACAGCAGGTTTTTCTACCACCGGCTCTTTTACTACATTCACCGTTTTGACTGTACTATCCTGTGTTACTTTCGACAACATATTGGAAAACGGATCATTGGCAGGTGGAGTTGAAGCAGTAGTTTTATTGATTTTCGGGTCGGTTTTTACAGCGGCATATACCACGGATGAACTCTGCAGATCGTACAGCCCCCACCCTTTTTCATTAAAATTCTTGATGAGGAATCCTTTGTCGGCCTGCTGGATATTACACTGAAACTGCTGCTCCTGCTGATCGGATTTGGGAAACCCAACAGAAAAATCGACCACTCCATCTTTCAACTTCGACAAAATCAGGTACCCGGTGGTAGACGAACTGATGATCCGGTTGTTGTATTTTATATAGAACGGCTGTTGATTATCCGTTTGCAGATAAATGAAATGATTTAATTGCGCCTGGGCCTGCATTCCAACTGCGGCTAACAGGAACGTCACGAGTACAAATCTGCTGATCAATAACTTTCGCATAGCAACAAAGCTAATTTTTTTTGTTTATCCGATTCACAAACCATTTGTCAATTTCTGATACCTGTAACAGGTACCCCTTTATCTTTACAAACCAAATTTCAAAAAAGAGGTCGTTCCAAATTCAATCGCAGCATGCGATGTTCCCTGGAGTAAAACGATCTTGATCAACAAAAACACAATCAAAAAAGCGATGAAAAGAAATCTTACCATTATTGGCTTACTAATGCTATCAGTTGCAACAGGCTACGCTCAGGCTCCTGAACAAGCTGATACAAGCTGGAAAAAACTGTACCGTGCCACCCCGGAAAAAACACATGCACTGCTACACACCAAATTAGAGGCCAGCTTTGATGTACCCAATGCACAACTCAACGGAAAGGTATGGCTTACATTGAAACCTTATTTCTATGCAAGCAATACATTGGTGCTTGATGCAAAAGGAATGGACATCAAAGATGTTGCTGTACAGAAAGGAACCGCCCGAACAAAACTGAAATATGATTATGATGGTTTGCTTTTAAAAGTAACCCTCGACAAAGTTTACAAAGGAGGCGAAGCTTACACTGTGTATATTCAGTATACGGCAAAACCGAACGAATTCAAAACTGCCGGTAGTGCAGCTATTACCGATGCAAAAGGTTTGTATTTCATCAATCCAAAAGGTGAAGAAAAAGACAAGCCTACACAAATATGGACACAAGGTGAAACAGAAGCCACCAGTGTTTGGTGCCCAACAATCGATAAAACGAATCAAAAAACCACACAGGAATTTTATTTAACCGTGCCTGCCAAATGGGTTTCTCTCAGCAATGGTAAACTCATGAGTCAAAAACCCGCCGGCAATGGTACTCGTACTGATTACTGGAAAATGGATCAACCCCATTCACCATATCTGTTTTTTGTAGGTGCGGGCGATTTTGCCGTGATCAAAGAAACCTGGAAAGGAAAAGAAGTGAGTTACTATGTAGATAAAGAATATGCATCGGTGGCCAAAAAAATATTCGGTAATACGCCAGAGATGATGACTTATTTCTCCAAGATCACAGGTGTTGAATACCCCTGGGTGAAATACGGACAAATGGTGGGACGTGATTACGTTAGTGGTGCGATGGAAAATACAACCGCTACCCTTCACCAGGAAAGTGCACAACAGGATGCCCGTGAATTGTTGGATGGAAATGGATGGGAAGGAACCATTGCACACGAATTGTTTCACCAATGGTTTGGTGATTATGTTACTACCGAAAGCTGGGGTAACTTAACACTCAACGAATCGTTTGCCAATTACAGCGAATACCTGTGGGATGAATACAAATACGGAAAAGATAAAGCCGATGCAACGCATTACAGTGCTATGCAAGGTTATTTGGGAAGTGGCAGCGAACAAAAAGACCTGGTTCGTTTTTACTACGGCGATAAGGAAGATATGTTCGATGCGGTTAGCTATAACAAAGGCGGACGCATTTTACACATGCTGCGGAACTATGTTGGCGACAGTGCGTTCTTTAAATCGCTCAACTTGTATTTAACCACCCATAAATACAAAACAGCTGAAGCACATCAATTGCGTTTGGCATTTGAAGAAGTAACCGGAAAAGATCTGAACTGGTTTTTCAACCAATGGTATTTTGGTGCAGGGCATCCAACCCTCGACATTAATTACAGTTACGATGAAGCAACAAAACAAGTACACGTAATTGTAAAGCAAACGCAAAAAGAAAAACTGTTTCAGTTACCTGTTGCTATTGACATCTATAACGGAAGCAAGAAAACACGTGAGCAGGTATGGGTGAAAAATGCAGTGGATACATTCTCATTCAGCGTTTCAGCAAAACCTGATCTTGTAAATTTTGATGGCGACAAAGTATTACTTGCGGTAAAGAAAGAAAACAAAACACTGGAAGAATACATTCATCAATACAAACATGCAGGTTTGTATCTCGACAGAAGAGAAGCGATCGATTTTATTTCGAAGAAACAGGATGATGCAAAAGCAGTTGCGTTTTTAAAAGAAGCTATCAACGATAAATACAGTGGCTTGCGCAATTTTGCCCTGGGTAAATTGGATGTAAAGAAAGCAACGATCGTTGATGCAACAGAAACTGCAATTGCAACGATGGCACAAAAAGATGCAAGTCGTATTGTACGCAGCAAGGCGATAGAGATCTTAGGCAACCTAAAAAAACCGAACTATAAAAATCTGTTCCAGTCGGCAGTAAACGATTCTTCTTATTCTGTAAGTGCTGCCGCTTTACTAGCGTTGGAAAAGCTTGATCCTCCCGCTGCGTTAACAGAAGCCAAACGTTTAGCGAAACAACCGATGAAAGGGAATTTGCTGGAAGCTGTTGCCACCACATTGATCAAAAGCGGAGATGAAAATTCGTTTGATGAAATCACCAAAGCATACAGCAGCATGGGCTTATCGCAGGCGAAGTTCAACTTAACCGCTACCTACGCCAACTTACTCGGCAATATGAAGAATACCGAAAAAGTAAAACTCGGTGTGGATGAAATTGTAAAATTCAGAAACGCTATTCCTGAGCAATATGGCTTGGGACCTGTGTTCGAGAACTTTCTAAAAACCATTATTGGTAAAAAAGAAACCTTGAAGAAAGCTGGCGAAGATGTGAATGCACTGCAAGAGCAGATCGATTATATTAAGAGTAAGATGAAGTGATGAGGAATGAGTAATGCTTGCCCGCCGAAGCTTTAGCGAAGGACGGAGTTAAAGGCGGTTCGGTTGAACCGCCTTTTTTATTTGATATAGGCTCAATTGACTTTTCTGATCAATTCAAAACGAGTCGAACGACCTCTTTATCGCAACAATATCTTTAATTGATCTTTCACCCATCGCTTGTTTAGGTGCGCATGATTCTGAAAACCATGTATATGATCTGTCATGTCGTACACAGTGGTATTAGCAGCATTAGGAACAGGTCCTGTTCTTCCAATTCGTTTATGTCCATGTACAAGCGATGACATAAGCAGCATTTTATCCTTTCTGTGTTTAAAGATGCTGATTTGTTTTGTTGATTGCATAATGGCGATAAAGCCGGAGTCTGCCGTGTTTGAACTAATGTCGGAAGAAAACAAAATCACCTCATTGAATGCCAGCGAAACAGCACGATCGCTTAGCGCTCCCTCAAAAAAACGGGTGCCCATCGAATGACATAGAACAGAGGTGTTGCCCGCATAAAAAAGATTGATCCTTTGCAATACAGCAGAAAGGGATTTACCTTTATCGAATGCGTTCTCCCAATTGTTTTTATAATTCACTCCTCTCGCATGCCATAAAAAAGAAATGGTCACCACTTCATTTGAACTTGAAGATTCAACTACTTCCTCCAATGTATTGAGGTATTTAATCTTGTGAAATAAGGCTTGCTGTCCCCACATACAATGAAATAGCAAGATGGCCTTATTCCCTTTCAACCAGGTTTGCAACTGAGCATCTGTTAAGGATTCGGGAGAACATTTGATATCAATTATTCGCTTTGATCGGTTTTCGTAGTGGCCGAGCAACAATTGATTTTCCTGATCTCTCCATTCAACAAAAAGAAACTCCATTTTACTTTTCTTTTCAACCCGCTTCATCTTCGCTTTTGCATTTCCTGGAAACAGAAAATAAAATACGATCACAAACAAAATAAAATGAAGCCTAAACTGTCTTGAGTTTATCATTACTAGCTGAATTACATTTAAGCAGGAAACCTCTCCTGAAAAGTTAATCAGAAGCAACAGGATGAATTCCTGCGGTTATGTTAAAAATTGAAGTGGTCAACAATTTTCGCCCTTGTTGATGTAGCATTTTGCTGATCAAAATTCCACCGCTTATACCTGCACACTGCCCGCCGTTGCTGTGTGTTTCCTTCGCTGCCGAGTCTTCGCACTTCTCAGATTCTGTGTTAAGAACCAAGTGATTTGAAATATATATTTTTGTGCTTTAGGCGGCTTTAGTCAGCCTGTTCAGGGAGCAGCATTTTGTTGCTCTCTGGTTTTTTAAGGTATTGTTTGTCATATTGTTTTTCTGTTTTATAAATAATGTAAATAAGTTCTAATAGTTTTCTTTGAACGGCTACAGCCGCTTTCATTTTTACTCCATGCTTAGATACTACCCTGGCAAAAACAGCTTTAAATCTTTCATCGTGCCTAATAGCCGCCAAAGCTGGTAAGTGCATTGATTTACGTAAAAACCTATTGCCTTTTTTTGATATTCTTGGTTTTCCGTTTACAGACGTGCCAGATTGCTTTTCTTTTACATCCAACCCCGCATAGCTGGTCAGCTGCTTTTTGTTTTTTATTAACTCAAAGCCATTAGTTTCGGCCAGAACGGTTACAGCTGTTAATGCACCCACACCTGGTATGGAAGTGATGAATTCTACTTTTTGCTTCACAGTTTCGTTTTGTTTTACCAGTGATGCCAATTCAACTTTTATTTCCTGTTCCTGTTTGTCGAAAAGTGCAATTTGTTTCTTTACTCTGGCTATTGTGGATTTGTTCGGTTCTGCTTCCGATTGTTCTGCATGCAATTGATTTTTTGCAATTGTACGGACCTGTACCAATTGGTCTCTTTCCCTGGTAAGCTGCCGTAGTCTTTTATACAACGGGTTGGCGGGCTTCCAGGTGTCTAATTTTCTTTCTATTCCAAAACGGGCTATTGCTTCACTGGCTGTTTTATCTGTTACAGTTTTAACTTCCAGCGTCCGTACATAGTTGCTGATTTTATTAGGCAGTACAATACTTACCTCCAAACCCTGCTTCTGCAGATAGTAAGCCAATGATTCATGATATACACCAGTAGCTTCCATTACATACCTTACTGGTAGCCCGGTATCTGATAACTTATTAACCCATTGAACAAAAGCATCAAAACCTTTTGCAGTATTGGCAAAAGTCTGGGATGCGAATAGTTGAGGAGTCCAGTCATCATACATTCTTCCTAAGCAAACAACTAATTCTTTTTTGGCTACATCAATTCCAGCAACCTGTTTTACAACTCTTTTCATACCATTGATTTTTAAATGAAAAGTGAAAAATCTCCCTTCGTTTTGTCTCCTTCTTGGATATTCTGGATGCCCCGCCTTGCGGAGTTCCTTACATTCTGTTCAAACTCAAAGAGATAAAAAAAAGTGAGGCTATTGCTGAGAATCAAAATACTTTTAAAGTTATTTAGGCGATGTTGTGCTCTCACTCTTTTTCACTTTAATAAGTCAAATCTATTGGTAGATAAGCAGTATCTTATAAAACCTTTTGTATGCTTTACAAACATAGGAGGCGATGTCTGGCGGAGCCGACTCGCCGTTATCAAGGAACGAAAGCTAAACATTCTTCCTCGCTTTTGTTAAATCAATATCCTCCAGTTGCATATAATTTATAACAGGATAAATTCCTTGCTCACCTGTTTCATAATATTTTGCAGAACTGTGCAGATAATCTTCCTGGGCGGCAGCTAAATTATATTTTCCTGCACATGGATTCTGATGCATGTAGTTTAATTTCTGTTCAATAAATGCATTGCCAATACATTCTTTCCAATCAAAACTATCTTCCCATAGTTCATACAATTTACCACGCTTCCTGTCGCTGTCGTTTACAGCTTTTGAAAGTTGCGCTAGCAGAACAATGTCATTTGTTGTTTTTTAACCGGTTGATGATTTCATAACCAATAAAACGTTTACCATCGCCAATGATTTTGTTAATGTCCTTTTCAGATTCACAGAAAGCGATGGTAGCGTGTATATGATTGGGCATTATCACATAGCCAGTAATAAAATGTCCTTGCAGTTTCAGATAATTAAACCACTTGTAAATAAGATCGTAGCTATCTGTAAGTTCAATAAGCGGTAGCCAGTTATAACAGGTAAATGTGATAAAGAAATGACCGTTGCTGTAAGGTATCTTTCGTTTAACAGGCATGTTGCTAATTTACCACATTCATTCTGCAACACAAATCAAATGAATACTACGATTAACGGCGAGTCGGCTCTGCCAGACATCGCCTGTGAACGTTCGGTGTGGAAGACTCTGCTGCGATGGAATTTGAATGTACGTATGGCCTTAAAGCGATAGATGATGAGTTTGACAAGAGCAATAAAAAAAGCGAAGAGTATTACCTCTTCGCTTTCAATTTATTTATTCAATAATAACAGTTGCGTTTTACCAACTTCCGCCGGCTCCACCACCGCCAAAGCTGCCACCTCCAAAGCCGCCGAATCCTCCTCCGCCACCGCTGCTGCCACCGCCTCCCCAGCCGCCGCCACCTCCGGGGAACCATATAGGGGGAACACTATTGTCCCAGCGTCGGTAACCTCTGCGGCTCATCATACCGCCGCCGCCACGTTTGTTGATGTTGGAAATAACGATCATGATCACAATAAAGATGATCATGGCCCCAAGAATGCTGCCGCCCCCTTTACTTTTTTTACGATCACTGTATCCCGCAGGCGCTTTGTATTCACCCGCAGCTGCACGCATCAGGTCGCTGGTACCTTCATCGAGCCCACGGTAAATATCATTGGCTTTAAAGTTGGGGATAATATCGGCTTCAATAATTTTCTTTGCTGTAATATCAGGAATAGCACCTTCCAGTCCATAACCGGTAGCGATCCACACCTGCCGCTTGCGCCCATCGGTTGGGATCAACACCACAAGGATCAACCCGTTGTCGAATTCCTTACCGCCTACTCCCCACTTACGGCCAAGGGCAACCGCAAAATCGGCGATATCATAATCGCCAATATCGGCGATGGTAATTACCACAAACTGGTTGGAAGTGCTGTCGTCGTAGGCCACCAGCTTTTGTTCCAAAGCCTGTTCCTGCTCGGGTGTAAGCACATCAATATAATCGTTCACCAGCTTTGGAGGGTTGGAAACAGCCGGGATATATTTTTCAATTCCCTGTGCGTTCAGCGTAAAGCTGAGCACAAGAAATAAAAAAGAAAGTATGGTTAATTGGAAAATCTTCATGTGTTACTATCGTCCAAAAACGATGTCGTCTGGTAATTCATTCCTGTCTTCGTTCTCGTAAGGGAAATGGGCCACTAATGCATCGCCGATGTCGGTAATGATCTTTACAATTCCTTCTGCATAACTGTGTTTGCTGAAACTTGAAAGCATTTGCTGTACTTCACTGTTCCAGAAAGCGGTACCTACTTTTTCGTGAATACCGCTATCGCCAAACACCGCCAGCTGATGATCCTTCATGGCAATGTAAAGCAGCACACCGTTCCGGTCTTCTGTTTTTTCCATCTTCAATCCAAAGAACACTTGAGCAGCACGGTCAACGGGGTCAACAAAGCTGCAACGGCTTTCCACGAACACACGGATCTCGCCGGATGTACGTTTCTCCGAAGCACGGATCGCATTTACAATGGATGCGTGCTCTTCGGGTGTAAACCAGTCTTGCTTTTTTGTGAAGAAGGAAAAAATGCCCATATCTTATTTATCAGAATTTTACTTCAGGTGCTTTATCACTGCCGGGATCTGCTGCAAAACCTTCTTTTGTTTTGAAGCCAAACATGCCTGCAAATAAATTCATTGGGAATGAACGTACACCTGTGTTATAAACTCTTACGGCTTCATTAAATTCATTGCGTGCAACTTTGATCCTGTTCTCGGTTCCTTCAAGTTGTGTCTGCAGGTTGCGGAAACCTTCATTGGCTTTTAGGTTGGGATAGTTTTCAACTACAGCCAATAAACGGCTCAGGGCGCTGCTTACGCCACTTTGTGCCTGCTGAAATTCAGCCAGCTTCTCAGGCGTAATGTTAGAAGGATCAACTTGTACGCTGGTTGCTTTTGAACGGGCTTCAATGACATTGATCAAGGTTTGCTGTTCAAAATTGGCTTCACCTTTTACAGTATTTACCAAATTGGGAATAAGATCAGCACGACGTTGATAATCGCTCTGAACGTTGTTCCATTTTTCTTTTACTACTTCGTCTTGCTTTACCAATCCGTTATAACCACTGCAGCCTCTGAAGCCAATAAAGGCAACGAGAACTAATACAACGATGGTGATGATACTTCCGGTTTTCATTTTTTTATTTAGTTTAATGATGAGTGTGCAATGTTCAATTTTTGTTACAGCCATCTGATGATGAAAGCTGTAACATGTATTTCAGACTAAATTTAATCGAAACATTTTACTTGCAACGATGAATTTTATTTAGCACAAAGGGTGCCGCCTTTTTAAAAGCTGACACCCTGACGTTTCTTTCAACAAGTTTTTTCTCTACGCTTTGATTGCTGCAATGCCCGGCAGTTCTTTTCCTTCAAAAAACTCCAGCATGGCACCGCCACCGGTTGAGATATAACTTACCTTATCGGTGTAACCGAAATCGTTTACCGCCGCCACGCTGTCGCCGCCACCTACTAAAGAGAAAGCGCCTTTCCCCGTTGCCTCAGCCACAGCTTCTGCAATGGTTTTTGTTCCGTGTTGAAATTTCTCCATTTCAAACACTCCCATGGGGCCATTCCATAAAATGGTTTTGGAATGAATCAATACATTGGTAAACTGTTCACAGGCATTCGCACCGATATCAAGCCCCATCCATCCATCGGGTATATGATTACTCGGAGCGGTTGACGTATTGGCATCTGCTGCAAACTTGTCGGCAATTACTGAATCGCTTGGAAGATGAATATTCACGCCTTTTGCTTCAGCTTTTTTAAGGATATCTCTGGCCGTATCCAACCGGTCATCTTCGCACAATGAATTACCAATTACACCACCCATGGCTTTCATAAAGGTGTACGCCATACCTCCACCAATAATAATATCGGTTGCCCGTTCCAGTAAGTTCTCAATGATGAGAATTTTATCGCTCACTTTTGCTCCGCCGATAATGGCTGTAAATGGTTTCTCTGCTTTCAGCAATACTTTTTCGGCGGCCATCACTTCGGCTTCCATCAGTAAACCAAACATCTTTTTACCGGCAGGAAAATAATCGGCGATCACCGCAGTAGATGCATGTGCACGGTGGGCAGTACCAAATGCATCGTTTACATATACATCGCCCAGCTTGCTGAGTTTTTCAGCAAATGCTTTATCACCTTTTTCTTCTTCCTTGTAAAAACGAAGATTCTCCAGCAACAATACTTCACCCGGCTTCATCATACTGGCAGTAAGATATGCCTGCTCACCAATACAATCGTTGGCAAACAACACAGGTGTATTTCCGCCAAGTAATGCAGCCAAATGGCTGATGATATGTTTTAATGAATACTTTTCTTCAGGCCCTTCTTTTGGACGACCCAGGTGACTCATTAAAATAACGCTGCCACCATCAGCAAGAATTTTTTTGATAGTGGGGATTGCGGCTGTCATTCTTGTATCATCTGTAATGGCTTGTGTCTGTTTATCAAGCGGCACATTAAAGTCAACACGGATCAATGCTTTTTGCCCGGTAAAATTATGATTTGAAAATGTACTCATATACAATAGTTTTTTGTTTGAATAAGTGTTGAGCGAAGTTATTCTTTGCCCGATGAAAATACCAGCGTTAATTTATGATTGTATTGTTTTCAATAATTGTTGCAGACAGTTGATGTTACGACGCACATCATCTTCACCTTCGATCTTTACTTTCATCAATGCGCCACTGATGAGTTGATACCCCTTCACTGCTTCTTCTTTGCTGAAAAAACAACTGTACCAATCGCTCAGTTCATCTTCATACGACATGCTTACTTTGTTGCTGTAAAACTTGATGGGTTGCGGATACCAGTTGCCACCGGGATTTTCCAGGTCATTATCGGCCGCATGCTGATACAATGCCAACATGAATTGCAGATAAGCAACAACCCGTTGTTTGATCTGTGCGTCATTTTCCTGCTGTACCGGTTTTGATCGCCAGCCATGCATCTCTGCTTTGAATGGATCGGCATCGGAACGATTGGTGATGGCAAATACATTCACCAGTTCATCGGGATTGGCTTTATCAGGCGGATAGGATTGAAAAAAACTGAATTGCGTTTTTCCGGCTTCCGGTTTTTGATCGAGCAGATAGCGTTCCGTCAGTTCTTCTGTTTTGATGGCGGGAACAAGCACAAGGATTTTTTTTGCTTCATCGTACGACCATTTCCCTTGCTCAAACAACAGATCGGCACAAAGAGTATAGTTGCCATCGGGGTAAAAACGAAGTGTATACAAGCCTAACTGATTCCCATTGTCTGTTTCCTTTTTTTCCTGTTTGACATACCACTCACAGTTTTTAGGATCGGGTGGTAAAAAAGCTGTAGTACCCGGTCCATCATTACAGGCCAGTAATAAAAAAGGGATACTCCATAAGAAATATCCCTTTAACAGTTTTGTATTCATCAACATACTTACTTGATCAATTTTGCAAAATAGTGAAGTGTACGAACCAACTGGCTAACATAACTCATTTCATTATCGTACCAGCTAACTACACGCACCAATTGTGTATCGCCTACATTCTGCACTTTTGTTTGCGTTGCATCAAACAATGAACCGAAGCTTGTACCAATTATATCGCTGCTCACAATTTCATCTTCGGTATAACCGAAGCTTTCGTTCGATGCTGCTTTCATTGCTGCATTTACTTCTTCAACTGTTACTTTCTTACCTAACAAAGCAGTTACTTCAGTTAATGAACCGGTAAGTGTTGGTACACGTTGTGCGCTGCCATCCAATTTACCTTTCAGGCTTGGTAATACCAAGCCAATTGCTTTTGCAGCACCTGTGCTGTTCGGCACAATATTTTGAGCTGCTGCACGTGCACGACGCAAATCACCTTTTGGATGTGGAGCATCCTGTGTATTCTGATCGTTTGTATAAGCGTGTACAGTTGTCATTAAACCATTTACAATATTATACTTCTCTTCAAGCACTTGTGCCATTGGAGCCAGACAGTTTGTAGTACAACTTGCACAACTGATCACTGTTTCACTTCCATCAAGGATGCTGTGGTTTACATTAAATACAATGGTTTTCAGATCACCTGTTGCAGGTGCACTGATCACCACTTTCTTTGCACCGGCTGCAATATGTCCTTCAGCCTTTGCTTTATCGGCAAAAAAACCTGTACACTCAAGCACTACATCTACCTGATGTGCGCCCCATGGAATTTGTGCAGGATCTTTTTGAGCATAGATCGTGATTTCATCACCGTTTACAATAATGGAGTTTTCCGTGCTCTTTACATCTGCATCAAAGCGTCCCTGTGCAGTATCATATTTTAATAAATGTCCTAATACCTTGGGAGAAGTAAGATCGTTGATCGCCACTACATCAATGCCTTCCATTTTAGATATCTGGCGGTAAACCAGTCGTCCAATACGTCCAAATCCATTAATCGCAACTTTAACTGTGCTCATGAGAAATTAAATTTAGTAGTTATAAAAATGCGCTGCGAAGGTAACGAGATTACAGATTAAACACCGTTAGTTTTTGTATTGAAGCAGATAAACATGTTCACACAAACGTTTCCGTGCCATGGAATAGATGTGCAGTTTTTTGATGCTTGCCGCAGGCTGGAATAAAATCTTGAAAATTGTTTGGGAGGTAACATGCCCAATCCTATCTTTGCACTCCCAAAAAACAACGCCGCGTTGGTCAAGGGGTTAAGACGCCTCCCTTTCACGGAGGAATCACGGGTTCGAATCCCGTACGTGGTACAAAGCCCCGCTTCTTGCGGGGCTTTTTCATTTTACAGAAGATTCTCTGATCCTTCTAAATTATTCTCCAGCTTCCGCTCCTGTTCAAGCCGGCACCTTTTAAAAAAGATGAGTTCCGAGAAACCGGCCCTTGTAGCACAGTTCCCGGTTACATCTCACCTGCCGCTGAAATATTACGGTGTTGAAGGTAAAATCAACAGCATAAATACAGGTTCATTCCATTTTCTACGTGGTGAAAATTGCAGAAAATGGACACAATAATGTCCAAATTCAATCAACTTTTGAGTTTTTTAAATTTTTTTTTCAACTTTTTTAAAAAAAATCGGGAGAGATATCGATTGATTTTCAATGCATTTTGACTGTGAAAATTACGGTTACGTAGTTTAACGATTGGTGAATCGTAGTTCTACTATTGTACATGTTAAAAACTCGGTGCACTTTTACATCCGATAAGCATTTACCCTTAGACGATTTTATAGTTATTCGACAGACAGTTAGTAAGAATCATTAGAACCGTACCAAAAGAACCCGTACCAAAGTAGTATCAGTCCCTATTAAAACGAACAGTATGACGTACCTAACAACAGTAAAAAGCCTTAGCAGGGCTCTCATTCTTTCAGCCATTTTTTTATTCTCCGCTGAGAGTCTTTTTTCTCAATTAGTTTTCAGAAACCCCTCTCGCATTTCCGGTGGTAATCTACAGGTTGGATCGGTATACCGCTTTTCCAATGTTGCAGCAAATACAGATGCACTTGTGCGCATTGACAGTTTGGTGAATGGCGCAACTGTTACGAATATGGATTTGGCAAATGTTGGATTTGATAACGCATTTCAACCGACAGTGCGACCAGGAAACCTTGGATTGTCATATGCACTATTTACCATTTCATTTGTTCGTTCTGCTACAACGACTTCAGTATTTCTGAATTCAGTGACTGCTACCAACCTTGACCTTGACGGATCTCTAATCGTAAAAGAAATGTGCGAAATAGACATGAATGGGGGTACCGCTACATTCATGAGTAATAATCCGCAAATTTCAATGAACCTGCTTTCAGGTAGATTTTGTGGATTGAACTTGCTTGGTCGTGATTATAATGGCATAGATACTGCTGCACACGAGGTGATGTTTAAGGTTCAAAGAGAAAATGTAAGTTCGTTCCAGGTAAGATTTGGCGTACTTTCTACCGGCCTCAGTTCATCTGCCAGACAATTCAGTTTGTACATGAGAGAATTTCAGATTGCAAATGCCACTACTTTACCGGTAAACCTCTTAAGTTTTCAAGCTACACTGAAAGATAAAAACGCTTCTTTAAACTGGATTACTGCCAATCACTTCAACTTCAGTCATTTTGTGGTTGAAAAAAGTACAGATGCAAGAACGTTTACCGAAACAGCTGTTTTGTTTACCGAAGCAACTACTTCAACTGCAGAAAGCAGCTATAAATACAAAGACAACTTACAAAACAGCACAGCAAAAATTGTGTACTACCGTTTGAAAATGGTTGATAACGATGGAACAATTGCTTATTCTGAAACAAGAATGGTTCGTTTGGCAAGTGAACAAACAAAAGTACTCATTAGTACTTTTCCTAACCCGGTTGCAAACGAAGTACGGGTACAGATTCCAACTGATTGGCAGGACAAAGCTGTAACCTACGAAGTATTTAACAGCAACGGTTTATTGATGCAACGCTTCCAAACCAAGAATGCAGCACAGGTACAGCAGTTACAGGTACAGCAACTCAACAGCGGAACGTATATTTTGAAAGTGAGCAACGCAGCAACTTCTACTACTTCGAAATTTATAAAATATTAATTAGTCGATTTGTAAAGACAATAATAAGTTGCTAACCACCTACACCTTTTACCCAAAACCCATAATCTGTTTACCCAAACTCCACAAACCAAATGAAAGCGATCATCAGTACAACAACAGCTATTCTTACACATATCAACAGAAAGCTATTGAACCCTTACAATTTCACTAAACTGCAACCTGTTTACATAAAAATTACAAAACAGGTTCGCTCATAAAAATATTCATTGGTCTCTTGGTACAGACAATAATAAGTTGCTAACCACCTACACCTTTTACCCAAAACCCACATTGTATAACTAAAACAGCTAACCATGTTTTTTGCATAGAAGTAAATGTTGCTAACCACCTACACCTTTTACGATGACACTACGCACTTTTGGCTCTGATACAAAAGTACTGTTGCTTACCTCACCTCTGCTAACCTTTTACATGTTTACCCAAAATCCACATTGGATTTTCCTGATGGGCGCCCCGGTTTACCGGGGCTTTCTTTTAAATACCTATTTCGAAATGCATTTCCGGAATGATAACGTCTGTAAATCCTTTGCGCATTAAACGCTGCTGAAATGCATGCTGCACATCGTACTCGCCATGCACAAGAAATAATTTGCCGACCAGCTTTGGATCCTGACATGCCAGCCACTGACTCATATCTTCGTAATCGCCATGTGCACTCATACTGCGTATCTGCCCTATCTCTGCATGTACTTCTTTTTCAACGCCAAATATTTTTACTTCTTTTCGTCCGGTTAATAATTTACCTCCTAACGAACGTGGTTCACAATAGCCGGTAAAAAGAATGGTATTACGGCTGTTTTCAATTGCGTTGTTAATATGATGCTTTACCCTTCCTGCATCGCCCATTCCACTGGCGCTGATGACCACATAAGGGCCATTTCTGAAATTCAACAGTTTTGATTCATCAACCGTTTTAATGAAGGTCAACCCTTTGAATCCAAACGGATCATTATCTGTTTGCAATACTTTCTGAATACGCCCGTTAAAATACTCAGGATAACTTTTTACGATTTGTGTAGCTTCCATACTCAATGGGCTATCAACATAATACTCAAGATCAGGCAAGCGACGCTCCAGTTCCAGTTGATTCAAATCGTATAATAACTCCTGTGTGCGACCAACGCTGAACGCCGGGATAATCAATTTTCCTTTCCGTTGTATGCAGGCTTTTTCAATCCATTTCAACAACTGATCGGGAGTTGATACAGCGTTATCATGTAAACTGTTTCCATAAGTTGATTCCATGATGATAACATCCGCTTGCGGAAAATCTTGTGGCGATTTCAATATCACATCACGGTAACGGCCAATGTCACCCGAAAATGTAATTCGTTTTGTTTTCCCGTTCTCTGTAATTTTTAAGTGTACGCAAGCGCTTCCAATAATATGACCGGCATCTGTAAACATCACTTCAATACCTGTATCAATGGTAAACCATTTTCCATAATGCACTTTCTGAAAACGATTGATCGCCGTTTTTGCATCTTCCAGGGTGTACAACGGCAACAGGTAGGGCATATTTGTTGCTGCTCTGCGTTTGTTTTCATACTTCACATCATCTTCCTGTATTTCAGCACTGTCTTCCAGTAATACTGCAGAAAGATCAGCCGTTGCAGGTGTACAATAAATTTTTCCTTCATAGCCGTCTTTACAAAGTTTTGGAATTAGTCCGCTGTGGTCGATGTGTGCATGACTCAGCACCATGTAATCAATTTCAGCCGGATCAAAACCCCAATGGCGGTTCATGGCATCGGTATCTTTCCCCATACCCTGAAACAATCCGCAATCGAGTAATAATTTTTTTCCGTTAACGAGTGTAAGAATATGCTTGCTGCCTGTAACACAACGTGCAGCTCCGTGAAATGAAAGTTTCATAATAATGTGCTGATTTGCTAATGTGATAATGTGCTAATATGCTGCGTGATAATTTGGTATTCATCAGCACATTAACGAATTAACTAATTGTTTGTTTTTTTGCTTTGAATGACCATGTAATAAAGAACTCTGCAACAATCTCACCAGCTTTGTTACGGCCTGTTGATTTTGCTTTGATACTTTTTGCTTCGCCTGTTGCAATAGCTTCATCAACCAATTGCTCCATCTGCTTTCCATCTTCACAAACAAAACTTGTTATATCGGTTGCCTTCTTAAAAAAACTTCCTTCAATATTTACAACCAGCATCGACACGGCAGGTTTTCGTCCGGTGATCTGCATCAACCCCAACACTCCGGTGGTCATTTCTGCAGCCATCGCTAAGCAGGCAAAATACGTAGAGCGAAAAGGGTTTTGTGAAAACCACTTGTACGGCACCGTTACTACACAACGCTCTTCATCAATGGATTGAATACGTACACCGCTGAAAAAAGCAGACGGAAGCCTGAGTAACAGAAACAACTTTCCTTTAAGAGGATGCGTGATTTGTTTGATAAACTTTGCGGCAGATTCTTTCATGAATTTATTTTGTTACCTCAACTATACAAGCCACTACATTATTTGCATCACCAGTAACATCAAACCGCATCATTCCTTTTCCATTTGCGGAATAGCGTACGTTCCGTATCAACGAATTACTGAGAGCATTGTTTATTCGTGTGCCAAAATCTGCAGACGGATTTTTACTGATCTGCTGATTGAGTTGATACCAGTCGAGTTCTTTTTTACTGATCACTACCGCAATCACATCTCGGCCACCCATTCCAATACTGTCAGGTGTCATACTTTTATCTTTTGGAAACAACCGTACACCGGTAATGCCGCAAAAAGGAGAATATTTTGTTTTGGTGGGATCATCGGTTCGTGGATAAGGGAACAATGTATAACTCGTGCCATCCACTTCTTTACCGAACACATATACATAACATTCCGTTGTATTCTTCAGTTCCATTTTAAATTTATCACCGGGACGAACAGGTGCAGTTGTTTCAAAACGATTGCCACCAATCGAACGCAACGGAATATAATTGCCCGTTTCTGTTTTTGTACCATTGTAATTTACGCTCACCAATCCAACTTCACATGCAAACTGCTGTGCATTTTCATTTCCTGCATGCATTGGATTTACACCATAGGCTTCACGCACATAGGTTTGAAAATCGCCGTAACGCACCCAACCAAAACCATTGGTGCCCCACTCCTGCCCCCAACTGTTCATAATTAAAAATGCACCGCCGTATTTTTTATCATCATATCCAACTACACACATCGCATGTCCGCCAAAGCCCATCATGCTTCTGTCGCCGCTTGCAGGTATCCACACATCCTGCCCCATCATGGATTGCATAAAACTTTGCCCCACCATCATACCAATTACCACCGGTGCGCCTTGCGATAAATTTTCTTTGATGGCACGCAGATCAACTGCATCATTTCGATCGCCCAAACTCAAACGGTTAAAACCACGCATCCGGAATTGCGAAGCCTGTTGTTGCAAATTATTATCCGGTTGACGTTCACAATCCTGATCGGTATAAGGAAACTGATCGTACGGCACATCGCCACGCTTGGTCATAAATTCCATTGCACGGATGATGTATGAACCCTGACAACCTTCCAATCCAATTTGATTGTACATGAATGAAGGAGAGAACGCAACTTCGTTTGGTTGTTTGCCTGTGCGTGCCGATTCCAGAATGGTGTGTGCAGCAAACGCACTGCTCCATGCTACACAACTTCCTTGTGAGCCCTGGTTTTGTGGAGTGGGACAAAAGCGCTGCAGATTCGCTGATTCGGGCAATGGATTTTTTGTATTGTCATCCGCTAACGGTTCGTAGATCTCTGCTTTTTCAAATTGCTTGGGATCTAAAAAACCACCGGTTGTTAAACTTGCAATATCACTGATGTTACAACCTCCTTTCCCCAATACAAAATAGGCTCCCACTGCTACAACAAGTAACAATAAAATTCCTTTCCCTTTACCGCCGCCTCTTCCAAATAAACTCAACAGCAATGGTAACAGGCTGAGTAAACCTCCGCCGCCGCCACCTCTTCCGCCACCCCCGGGAAAGCCTCCACCCCCACCACCATCATTACTTTGTTGTCCTTGTTGATCCTGCGGATCATCTGTCATGCGTATTGGCATAGCTGCGTGTTTTTAATGTTGATTAAATGTAATGTAATTTTTGAAGAGTGAAACAGTTCGACTGCCATTACATCTTATCTTACAAAAAAATAATTATGCGGAAATTCTTTTTTCTTGTTTACAGTTTATGCATGATGAATTTTTCGGTGAGTGCGCAAGCAAAGACCGATACCATTACTGCTGCAACAAAAGATGTAGAAACTGTGGATGCCATTGTCGCTGCTTTGTACAACGTCATCAGCGGACCTGCAGGCGAACCAAGAAACTGGAACCGGATGCGGAGTTTATTTTTACCGGAAGGAAAATTAGTGGCAACTGCTGTACGACCAACCGGCGAAGTAGTGAAACGTGTGTTAACCGTTGAAGAATATATTACCGGAAACGGACCTGTATTGGAAAAGAATGGCTTTTTTGAAAAAGAGATCAACCGCAAACAGGAAGTATACGGACATATTGCACACTGCTTCAGCACCTACGAAGCAAGAAGAACAGCAACCGATGCCGAACCGTTTATGCGTGGCATCAACAGCATTCAATTATACAATGATGGAAAACGTTGGTGGATACTGACTGTATTTTGGCAAACGGAGAATAAAGATTTATTGATACCGAAGGAGTATTTGAAGAACAAAAAATAAATTTCATTTAAAGAACGCTAATTAGCCGTTACTACTCTTCAGTTCACTTCGCTTTCGGTTTATAGTCCAATTCAAATTCATCTATCTCTGAAGAAATTTTTGTTTCTTCCTTCTCGATCCAATAAACTAAAAAAAGTAGACCCATGGCAACGAGATTGAAAACAATACTTACTTCATCGCTTAATTTGTTTAATCCGTTTGCAAACCAATATGTAAACGGCTCGAAAAGAAGTTGAAACTTAAGGCCTGGTGTATCTGTAAACCCAATGGCAATGTAAGGCCCAAAGTAATTTTTAAACCCTAATCCTAAAAATACTAATTGAATAGCTTGAATCCAAAGACTAGCCTTCATCATTGTCACCCCAGACTTACTTCTTGAAAATGCATATTTCCATCCGGATAGAATAAAAAAAGATATAACTACTACTGTAACTATAGCAGGAAGGAGACTGTACAAAAAGCCAAAAACACCTAGCTCCGTAAGAACAAAGTAAAGAGAAATCAACCCACCAATTAGAAGATACAAACCCAAGACATATCTACCTGTTTTTAGACTCTTCTCTGACATAATTAACGGCAATAAATTTATTGTGATAAAACCTCTTACGACTCCACTGTACTTCCCAACCACGCCATCATCGCCATTCCTGTTTCAATTGCATCTTCATCAATATTAAAAGTGGGTGTATGCACACCGCTGTTAATTCCTTTTTCGTTGTTCATTACACCAAGACGGAAAAAACAACCGGGAATTACTTGTGAGTAATAACCAAAATCTTCTGCACCCATGCGGAGTTCGGTTTCTTCTACATGTGCTGCGCCTAATAATTCTGCTGCTTTGCTTTTTGCTTTTTCGTTGAGTGCTTCGTTGTTGTAAACAGTTGGATAGCCTACATCGATATGCAGATCCAGTTCACCGCCCATGCTTTGCACCAATTGTGTTGCATTGCGGCGTATCAATTCATGTGCTTCAAAACGCCATGCTTCGTCCATTGCACGAAACGTACCCATCAACTTTACTTCGTTGGGAATAACATTAGTGGTTGTACCTGCATTAAATGCGGTTATTGATAAAACTGATGGATTATGCGGATTGCGGTTACGGCTGATGATCTGCTGCAGACTTACTACCAAATGCGATGCAATTAAAATGGGATCAACCGATAAATGTGGCGACGCTGCATGTCCGCCCTTACCCTTTACCGTTAGATATAACTCATCGGCACTCGCCATTACTTTACCGGCACGAAAACTTAACTGACCCAATTGTAAACCGGGATGCACATGCAACCCAAAAATGCATTGTGGTTTGGGATTTTCCAATACACCTTCTTTGATCATGATACTTGCACCGCCAGGATTTTTTTCTTCGCCGGGTTGAAAGATGAGTTTCACCGTTCCTTCCCACTCTGCTTTTAATTCATTGAGAATTTTGGCTGCGCCGAGCAAACAGGTGGTGTGCACATCATGCCCGCAGGCATGCATCACTCCATCTACTTTCGATTTGTACGGCACATCATTTTCTTCGAGTATCGGCAATGCATCCATATCGGCACGGAGTGCAATGATTTTTGAAGATGGATTCTTTCCTTCGATCAAACCAACTACTCCTGTTTCGGCCATTACCGTAAACGGAATACCAAACTCTTTGAGTTTTGATTGTACAAACTTTGATGTTTCAAATTCTTTGTAACTGAGTTCAGGATTTGCATGCAGGTGTTGACGCACGGCAATAAACTCTTCTTTGTATTGTTTGGCGAGTGATTGTATCTGTTCTTTTAACATAGAAGCGCAAAAATACAAAAACCTGCAACGCTGCAGGCTTTCTTGATGAGGGTTCACCTGAAAGGTGACTGCTCATCATTTTTTTCTGTTCTACAGTCACGCTTCTCGGGTGAACAGACAAGTAGTAATCCTTCAGACGAGGGCGTCAGACGGGGCATGTTGTCATTTGATCGTTTCTTCTTTTTCCGGAGGCGCTTTGTACTCAATTTCACTGGGGATTACAAACACACCGGTTGGAAACATACGGGCCATTTCCTTTTTCAGATCATCAGCTTCCGACTTTTCCACGAAATTGCCAATGCGTATTTTGAAATAAGGAGCCTGGTACATGAGATAGGTCTTATGGTCAGGATACTCTGTTAATAATTTTGATTTGATGGTCAATGCCTGATTCCGGTCGGTTGTGTTTAACACCTGAATACGAAAACCTTTGGTTGGCTTTTTGGCATCAACTGCTTTTTTATTGATCTCGGCTTTCTTTTTGGTGAGCAGATCAAAGCGACTGTCTTTCATTACAAACACGGTACTACTCACCGTATCAACCACCATCTGGGCTTTGGCAACAGCAGCAACACTGATAACGAAACAAAACAGGAAAAGCTTTTTCATATTATTTAGTAGTTCAAACTTTCTTTTACAATGGCAACACTTGCACTACATCCCAACCTGTTGGCCCCTGCTTCTGTCAATTGTTTAGCGAAAGCAAAATTCCGGATGCCGCCCGATGCTTTAATTTGGATGTTAGACGGTAAATGCTTCCTCATCAGTTGCACAGCTTCAACTGTGGCCCCTTTTTCTGCATACCCGGTTGAAGTTTTAACAAAATCTGCGCCAAGTTCAGCATAGATCTCGCAGCAGCGAATGATCTCTTCATCGGTTAAAACGCCGCTTTCAATAATTACTTTGATCTGCTTCTCTTTTTTATGCGCCATGGGAATCAATACTTCTCCTTCATGCTTAATGAAGTTCCAATCGCCATTTTTAATGGCCGAAATATTTGCTACCATATCAATCTCGTCTACCCCATCTACTATCGCTAACAATGTTTCAGTTACTTTGGCTTCGATGGCGGAGTAACCAAACGGGAAGCCAATCACGGTTGCTGTTTTTACATTCGTTCCACCCAGTAATCCTTTTGCAAATTTTGTAAAAGGCGGTGGTACGCATACCGCTGCAAAATTGTACATGGTTGCTTCGGTACATAATTGCTCAATATCACTGATAAGTGTTGTTGGCTTGAGAATAGTATGATCAATATAAGACGCAATATTCATGACGCAAATGTATTTTTTTACTGGGTAGAAACAAGTTGAATTGCGGTTGTTTTCAATTTCCCGTCTGGCCGCTTTGTAGCAGCCTGGCTTAGCTACCCTGCCAATTTCCAAAAAAAGCTAAAAAAACCTCCCGAAGGAGGTTCTCTCTTATAAATCTTTACCGTGGCACTGTTTGTATTTCTTTCCACTTCCACAAGGACAAGGATCGTTTCGTCCAATTTTTGGACCGGCGATGATTGGCTCTTGCTTTACATTCTCAGATGGATCATAATAATCCGGTGTTTCCATCAGTTCAGAACCGGCACCTGCAGCAACCATATCTTCTTTGCGCTGGCGCATTTTGCTCATGTCTGTTTTTTGCTGACGACCTTCACGGATCTGCACGTTGGATGATTCTTCCACCGGCAACCCTGCATGCGAAAGGAAGGAAACAATGTTTTTATTGATCTCGTTATTCAATTGCTCAAACAACGTGTAAGCTTCCACTTTATAAATTACCAACGGATCTTTTTGTTCATACGTAGCATTCTGTACCGATGTACGCAAATCATCCATTGCACGCAGATGTTCTTTCCATGCTTCATCAATAAACGCCAATGTAGATGTTCGTTCCAATGCATTCACCAATTCCGTTCCGTTTGTCTCAAGTGTTTTCTGCATGGGTGTTAACACCTGCAATCCACGTTTGCCATCACTGAACGGTACAAACACATTTTCAATATGTGCGCCTTGCGTGGCTTTGATATTCTGGAATACCGGCATGGCATCTTTTTTCAATGCATCAGCTTTGCGCAGGTAAGCGGTTTTCGCTTCTGTATAAAGCGCCTGTGCCAATGTATTGCTATCGGTTTTATCCAATTGCTCGGCTGTAATTTCTGTATCAATACCAAAGCTGATGATACAAGCCATTTTAAATCCTTCATGATCGTTTTGTTCTTTGAACGAAGCGATCAAACCATCGGCCACTGTATAATAAGCGTTATCGATATCCAATGCCAAACGTTCTCCACTTAATGCATGGTTACGACGTGTGTAAACAGCCGAACGTTGTTTGTTCATCACATCATCATATTCCAGCAAACGCTTCCGGATACCGAAGTTGTTTTCTTCTACTTTCTTTTGTGCACGTTCAATGGATTTCGTGATCATGCTATGCTGGATCACTTCACCTTCTTTGTAACCGAGTTTATCCATCATACCGGCAATACGATCACTGCCGAACATACGCATCAGATCATCTTCCAACGAAACATAGAATTGTGATGAACCAGGATCGCCCTGACGACCGGCACGACCACGTAACTGACGGTCAACTCGACGGCTATCGTGACGCTCTGTACCAAGAATGGCCAGACCACCTGATTCTTTTACACCGGCTCCCAATTTAATATCCGTACCACGACCAGCCATGTTAGTTGCAATAGTTATCATTCCTGCAAGACCTGCTTCGGCAACTACCTGCGCTTCACGGGCATGTTGTTTTGCATTCAATACATTGTGTGGAATTTTTTTCACCTGCAGCATCTTACCTAACAACTCACTCACCTCAACTGATGTTGTACCAACCAGTACCGGACGACCGGCTGCACGCAGTATTTCAATTTCATCAATAACTGCCTTATACTTTTCACGCTTGGTTTTGTAAACAAGATCCTGCTTATCATCACGTACCAAATTCAGGTTGGTAGGAATCTTTACCACATCGAGTTTGTAAATATCCCAGAACTCACCTGCTTCTGTTTCGGCAGTACCCGTCATACCACAAAGTTTGTGATACATCCGGAAGTAGTTTTGTAACGTGATGGTGGCATAGGTTTGCGTGGCCGCTTCAATGTGCACATTTTCTTTTGCTTCAATGGCCTGATGCAATCCATCGCTGTAACGTCGGCCATCGAGAATACGACCTGTTTGTTCATCCACAATTTTCACTTGTCCATCTAATACTACATACTCAATGTCTTTCTCAAACAACGAATAGGCTTTCAGCATTTGCAGGATGGTATGGATACGATCTGCTTTGGCTGAATATTCAGTTAAGAAGCTTTCTTTCTTTTGTAATTTTTCTTCGGCAGGAGTATCGCTTTTATCAATAGCTGCTAATGCGGTGCTGATGTCGGGCAACACAAAGAAATTTGGATCTTCATTGTCCTTTGTGATCATGCTCAACCCCTTATCAGTCAGATCAACTGAGTTACTTTTCTCATCTATGTGAAACAGCAAACCTTCGTCCACCTTCGGCATTTCTTTTTGCTGATCAGCGAGGTAATAGTTTTCTGCTTTCTGCAACTTCACTTTAATACCAGGCTCACTTAAGTATTTGATCAATGGACCATACTTCGGTAAACCTCTCCATGCACGCATCAATGCAAGGCCACCACTTTTTGGATCATCATCACCATCGGCAATGGCTTTCTTTGCCTCATTTAAGTATTGCTGCGCCAACCGTTTTTGTGCATCAATTAATTTTTCAATCCGTGGTTTCATGTTCTGAAACTGCTGCTCGTTGCTGCCTGTTCCAACAGGACCTGCAATGATCAATGGCGTACGTGCTTCATCGATCAAGATACTATCCACCTCATCCACCATGGCAAAATGCAGTTTGCGTTGCACTTTCTCGGTTGTGTTCACCACCATGTTATCACGGAGATAATCAAAACCAAATTCGTTGTTGGTTCCGTAAACGATATCTGCTAAATATGCTTTGCGACGATCTTCACTGTTTGGTTGATGTTTATCAATACAATCAACTGTTAATCCTAAAAATTCAAACAGGGTTCCGTTCCATTCACTATCACGACGGGCGAGATAATCATTCACTGTTACAAGATGCACACCTTCACCAGGCAATGCATTTAAGTAAGCAGGCAATGTTGATACAAGCGTTTTACCTTCACCGGTAGCCATCTCCGCAATTTTTCCCTGATGCAACACACTACCACCAATCAACTGCACATCGTAATGCACCATGTTCCACACTACTTCCGATCCACCTGCTAGCCATGCTTTTTTATAAAACACCTGATCGCCTTCAATTCGCATATGCGCACGTTTTACCACAAGGTCTTTATCGAGTTGCGTAGCTGTTGCCTGTAACTCTTCATTGTTGGTGAAACGACGGGCCGCTTCTTTTACTACAGCAAACGCTTCGGGTTGAATTTGCTCCAGTATCTCTTCGATCTTACGGTCACGCTCTTTTTTCAGCTTATCAATTTCCTGGTAAGTAAGGTCTTTGTCCTGGATCTGATCTTCGCCATACGCATCGGCTTGTGCAGTAAGCACCGAAATTTCTTTATCAATTACAGCGAGGTATTCTTTGATGCGTACCCGAAACTCCTGCGTTTTATTACGGAGTTCATCGTTTGAAAGGCTTTGATATTGCTGAAAGTATTGATTGATCTTTTCAACGATGGGAGCAAGTTTCTGCACATCCTTTTCACTTTTACTTCCACCAAACAGTTTCGATAAGAATCCTAACATATTTATAGATTAATAAGTCAATTATTTTGATTGATGCCTCAACATGTCAAATACAATGCAAGTTTTTATTCAAGCCAATTTGACAGCTTTGCCCACTTTTCAGGAAGGCCGACAAAGGTAATGCTTTCGCTGCTCTATGTTGTAGACTGCAGGCTGAATTTTGAAGACATGTATCTCTTTAAAACATTGCATCTGCCATCGTTCAGTTCATTCAGAACGAAGAACTTATAAGTTTCAAAGAGCTGTTAACCGAATCACAATTCAAGCTGCCAGTTGAGATATACCCTTAAACACGGACAACGCTTTTCCATTGAACCAATAGTTTTACCTTTTATAATGATTCTGCTGGGGAGAGCAATCTTTTCGCAGCTTTGCCGTCTGAACAATTAACATTTCGAAAATCAAAACATTGACGAAAAAATTCGTATTTCGCATTTCAAACAAGTTTATGAAGCATTTACTACTCATTGTCCTTATCATCACTGCAACATTACCCGCCCTAGCGCAAACAAATGGCATTTCCGGAAAAGTGACCGACTCAACCGGTTCCAAGGGCTTAGACAAAGCCACCGTTAAACTGGTAGAGAAAGCTACACCAGCTGATACTCTACGCACCAGTACCAATGAAAAAGGTGAGTTCAGCTTTGCAAAAATTCCATCGTCGGCTTATTCGATCGTGATCAGCTACAGCGGTTACAAGCCAATGGTAAAAGAGTTCTTCAAACCATCGGAAGGGGTATCCAACATCGACCTTGGAGAACTGATTCTCATTAATTCATACCTTGATTTGCAGGAGATCGTGATCGAAGCACCTGCCGTTACCATGAAAGAAGATACAGTTGAATTCCGTGCAAGCGCTTTTCAAACAAAGCCAAATGCTGCAACTGAAGATCTCTTAAAAAAATTACCAGGGGTTCAGGTTGACCGGGATGGAAATGTTACCGCACAGGGTAAAGCTGTAACACGTATCAAGGTAAACGGAAAAGACTTCTTTACTGGTGATCCAAAAACAGCCACGAAAGAAATTCCAGCCGACATGATCGATAAAGTACAGGTGATTGATGATTATGGTGATCAATCCAGTGTTTCAGGGATTCGAGACGGGGAACCGGAAAAAGTAATTAATCTTCAACTGAAAAAAGATAAGAACAAGGGTGTGTTTGGCCGTGCACAGGCAGGCTACGGCACCAACGACCGTTACATGGGCGCCCTTACCGTTAACCGGTTTAATAACAGCAAACAACTTTCTCTCATAGCCAATAGTAACAATATCAATACGTCCACCTTTCAACAGGAAGCAAGCAGTGGTGGTGGTGGTGCAAGTTTTGGTGGCGCAGGTGGTGGCCGCGGAGGTGGCGGTATGAGTTTTGGCGGCGGTAATAATAATAACAACGCCAACCAGAATGGTATTACAAAACTAAACTCCATCGGCTTAAACTACCGGAACGACTTTGGAAAACGTAACTCATTTTATGGCAGCTATACGTATACAAATCGTAATACATCCATTGAGCAGTTTAGTACCCAACAGAATAATGGTACCACAACAGATAGAAGCATCATCTTAACCAACTCTGATCAGAACTCTCTAAATAAAAATGGTACTCACCGTGCATTTGCCAATCTTGAACTTTGGATTGATTCTTTTAATTATATCAAGTTCAGCCCCAATTTTACCTACTCAAATGGCAACAACCGTTCATTAAACGATTTTATTATTTCCAGGGATAGTACCAGTAATGTAATTCAAGACGGTATTAACAGAAACTCATCTTTATCTGATCGTCCTAATTTCAGGAGCAACCTGCTTTACAACCACCGCTTCAAAAAGCGTGGCCGTAACTTTTCGTTCAACAGTGATTTTAATTTTTCATCAAGTCTCAGTGATCAATTTACCAATAACGAGTCGGTGTTTTATATTTTGAACGGAACAAAAGATTCAATACTGAACCAAAATATTCTGCAGGATAACGTTACCCGCAATGTAAACATACGAGCTACTTATACCGAGCCGCTTTCAACTGAGCGTTTCCTGGATCTGAGCTATAACTTCAATAAGAATTTTGGCAGCAACGATCGCCGCAATTTGATCCAGTTGCCAAACAATGGCGATTATACGTTTATTGATTCGCTGAGTAATGCTTACGAAAACAATTTTAATTTTAACCGTATTGGTGCCAGCGTACGTACCGTTAAGAAAAAGTACAATTATACGCTTGGTGTTATTTTCCAACCGGTTGTTTTAAATGGTTATAGCTTAACGAAAGACAGTGCATATAAACCCATTACCAATTTCAACTGGTTCCCGGTAGCAAGGTTTACGTATAATTTCGCCCGTACAAAATCACTCAACTTCAACTATAATGGTAATGCACGACAGCCCGACTTTGAACAGTTGCAACCGGTAATTGACCAGAGTAATCCGCAGTACTTAACAGAGGGCAACCCCTTGTTACGTCCATCAACCAGTCATAACTTCAATACCAACTTCAACAATTTTAATTTTGGTACCGGTCGTATTTTCCTGATTAACTTAGGATTCAATTTTGTAGATAACCAGATCGTAAACAATGTAATTCGGTTTAAAGACGCAAACGATAAACTTACAGGTCAGCAGTTGACCCGTCCTGAAAATGTAGATGGTTATTACAATACCAACTTGTTTGTTACCTATGCACAGCCTTTCAAAAACAGGAAATATGTGATCAGCACCAACAGCTTGGTTAACTACAACAACAACATCAGTCTGGTTGATAATGAGCGTACCATTGGCCGTAACTGGTTGTACAGTCAGGGAGCTAATTTCGAATTCAATATTCCCTGGCTTGAATTAGTGACAGGTGTACGTTATAACCTGAACTATGCCGACTTTAGAGATGCAGGGCAATCCATCACCCGCCAAAGCACCTGGACCCTGAGCAGTGATGCACGTTTTGACCTTGGTAAAGGCTTTATTTTCCGTTGGGATTTTGATTACCTGTTAAACCAGGGATTGGCAGCAGGTGTGCAGCAGAACGTTGCCTTGCTGAATGCATCGTTGGAAAAAGAAGTGTTTAAAAACAAGAATGGCATCTTCCGTCTGGCTGGTTTCGACATCTTCAAACAAAACACCAGCGTTAGCCGTAACATCAGTACCAACTTTATTACTGATACAAGAACCAACCGGCTTACACAGTATTTCATGCTCAGCTTTACCTATCGTTTGAATAAATTCAAAGGAGCCCAACAACCGCAACAGGAAAACAATATGCGTAGAATGGGTGGCAGAACAATGATGATGAACGATAATTAATCAACCTATATTTCCAGTTCGTAAATAAAGCAGTCCCGAAAGGCTGCTTTATTTTTTTGCATGAAAAAAATAGAAGTAGATAAAGTAAGTACCGGTAATGATGATCATGCTTGTTACCTGCGTAAGTATGGTTGAGAGAAACCCTTTGAGGAAAGAGATGGGTTTTCGTCCGCTATAAAATTGTGAGCAAGCCCACCCATAATAACAACTCCAGCAAAGCAGATAAAACGCAAGGAATGCATAATAAGGCGGATGAAACAGTAACCAAATGGGCGCAACGATCAAACTGAAAAAGATGGAACGTTCACCCGATGTAAATGCTGCCAGCACCAGGTTTTCTGAATAGTTTGTATTTGCACGACGAAACAGCAACCGGTTAAAAAGCGCAAGCAGCGGTATGTTCAGAAAAATCAGCAGGTTGATGTGCTTGTCCAAGGAAAGGAGAGATCGGGTTGTTGGGCATCGCCGAATTTCCTGAAAAGCTGGTAAAGCCTGAACTGATGAGGATCACGGAAGCAAAACCTACGATCAGTATCACAAACGTAAACGGGTTGAAATATTTTTTCCGTTTGCCATCCACATATTCACGTGCCACTATTCCCGGACGGACAGCCAAATGCCGGACAAGTGAAAATATTCCTTTATCAGCATGGGTAAACGCATGGATCAGGTCGTGCCAGATATGGCTGAAATTCAGACGATGCGTATCGGCTTTTTGCCCGCATTTCGGACAAAAAAGCACTTCGGGCTCCAGTGCTGCACCACAATTTAAACAGTTGGTTGAATGCATAAGCAGATTTGGCTTTGGTGAAAATAATAAAATACTTCATCTCCCCTGCTTCCGGTTCGGCATTCTTCGCCCAACGGGCGCCAATAATTCAGATTTTGCTTTTCCACAAATTCAAATGGGGCTTGTGGTTGTAACCCTGTTTCCATTACCTTTGCGCCCTGAAATTAAACGTATAAAAACATGCCCGGACAATTAAAAGAGGTAC
>CAWHOR010000007.1:0-154986 GCA_963830845.1 uncultured Bacteroidota bacterium
TCATTGGGCCGAAGGGCGACCGTGCCCTACCCCTCGGCTTCGTCGAAGTCGCCCCAGTTCCCGTAGACACTGATCAGGTGCTTTCGATGCTTGGCCCGTTTCTCAACCGGGGCACCCGGGTACTGATGGCGGGTTCCGATGCCGACGTCTTCATCAGCCTCCGGCAGGCGCTCTCGCGATCAGGCGCCTCGGTATCGATGGCATGGGACGGCAAGCAGGGGGCAGACCTCCTCGGCATGGTGAGCCCGGAGGTCGTCGTCATCGACCTCGACTTGCTTCCGAAGGGCGGCCTCGATCTGGTCGCACGACTCCCGCAAGACGAGAAGGTCCCAGTCGTCGCCGTGATTCCGGGACGGGTAGACCAGACCCGCAACGTCACCGCGATGCTCGCGACACCGGCCGTCGCGAACCGGCTCGTCGCGCTCGACCGACTTCTCGATCATGCGCGGCGAACCAGCATGACCAAGCGTTGACCGTCGCTCCGGCCCCGACGACTCCGAGCTGAACGAACCGTCAGCCCATCGGCGGGTGATAGAGCACGACCATCTCGTAGATCAGCGCCGGCTTGTCGTTACCCACGACGTTCACGCGAATCTCCTGCGTGACTTGCGTGCCACTCTTGTGGGCACGAACGTCGAGGAGCCGCGCGCGTGAGTGAATCTTCGCCCCAGCGGGGACCGGGGAGACGAAACGGAGTTTGTTCGCACCGTAGTTCGTCGCATTGCCGAAGCCAGTAAGGATCCACTCCGGCTCACGCTTCATCGCGGGCAAGAGACTGAGCGTGAGAAACCCATGCGCGATCGTGCGCCCGAAAGGACTCTCCTTGTTGGCCCGCTCGACATCGACGTGGATCCACTGATGGTCGCCGGTCAGATCGGCGAAGGCGTTGATCATGTCCTGCGTAACGTCGATGGACTCGCTCCAGCCGCCGAACTCGTCGGTAATCTTCGTCTTCATCTGTTCGATGTCATCGAATCGAATCTGCTCCATGTGGCCTCCCTTGGGTCGTCCGAATTTTCCGCACCCTACCTCGGGAGTCGGCCCACGCAACGCCGACGCCCCGCATGTCATTCCTCGAGAGACGACAGCAGCGATCGACCTGCGCGGCCGCCACGTCGTCCGAATCTCCCTCACGTTCGGCATCCGCCAACGCCCGCAGCGCCTCCTGGCGGGCGCCGGCATGCTCCCCAAGCCTCGCGAGGACGCGGGCCAGGTCTCGTCGTCCGCGAAGGTAGCCGCTGTCGATGCTGAGCGCTCGCCTCAAGAGCCGTTCCGACTCATGCGCGTCCCCGCCGAGGATACGAGGCGCATCCAGCAACAGATTCGCCTTCCCGACGAGGGCGTCGGGGAACTCGGGTGCGAGATCGATGGTCCGGTCGATGGCGGACCGGAGCCGGCGGAGCTCGAAGAGACTCCGGAGGGAGGTACCGCGCATTCGCATCCGCTCACCGAGCGAGCAGAAGAGCGCGAAGTGCGCGAGGGGATCGTCCGGAACGGCGCGGACGGCCGCCTCTGCCTGTTCGACCGCCCGATCCAGGGCGCCCGCGTCGTCGGACCGCCGAGCCGTCTCACACCCTTCGAGCGCCGCACGACCGACGGCGGTCCCGTGGGGATCCGCCGCTCCGGCGATGGTCGCGACGAGCACGCTCCTGCTGTTTCAGTAACAGTAAAAGGTTCTTCCACCGGTGTTTTTACAAATGATCGGGGTGAGTTTAGCTTAACCGTTCCATCTCTTCCGGTTACATTGATTGTTTCTTCGGTTGGTTTTGAAACCAAAGAAGTAACGGTTGCTTCAACAGCGCAACCGGTTGAAATTTCACTGAATATCGCTTCTTCATTGGGGCAGGAAATTGTAGTGTCTGCAACAAGGGTTGCAACAAAAATTCTGGAATCACCGGTTTCAATTGAGCGGGTTAGTGCGGTTACAATCCAAAACACTCCGGCGGCTTCCTATTACGATATCATCACCAATTTCAAAGGTGTTGATATGCTTTCTTCATCATTAACATTTAAAACACCTACTACCAGAGGCTTTTTAGGTAGTGGTAATGTTCGTTTCAATCAATTGGTTGATGGAATGGATAATCAGGCGCCCGGTCTCAATTTCTCGGTAGGTGGTGTAATAGGGTTGTCTGAATTAGATGTAGATAACATTGAACTGTTGCCGGGTGCATCTTCAGCATTGTATGGACCGGGTGGTATGAATGGTACTTTATTGATCAACAGCAAGAACCCGTTCAAATACCAGGGACTTTCATTTCAGGTAAAGCAGGGTATCATGCACACCGATGGTCGGTTCAGAGATCCGTCCGGTTATACAAACTGGACAGTTCGCTATGCCAAAAAAGTGACTGAGCGGTTTGCGTTTAAAATAACATCTGAATTAATTCAGGCCAAAGACTGGGTAGCTGCCGATTACAGGAATTACAGCCGTGCAACCGGTCAGCCTACCGGTGGCGACCGTATTACGAATCCTGGTTACAATGGTATAAATGTATATGGTGATGAAATTGCCAGGGATATTCGTCCTATTATCAACAACTTTGCAGCTATTCCCGGATATGCATCTATTATCGCAACACTACCTTCAAGCATGCCTGTATCAAGAACAGGGTATACTGAAAAGGAACTGATTGATCCGAATACTGTGAACTTTAAGTTTGGCGGTTCTTTAAATTATAAGCTCAATTCAAAAACTGAAGCAAGTTTAACCGGTTATATTGGTACCGGTAATACAGTTTATACCGGCAGCGATCGTTATAGCTTACAGGATTTGAGAATGGCACAGTTCAAACTCGAAGTGAATAGCGAAAAATGGTTGATCAGAGCTTACACAACACAGGAAAATTCCGGTAACTCCTATAACCTTACTGCCACTACTTCCTATTTTAATGAAGCATGGAAGCCAACACAGGTTTGGTTACCTGAATATATTGCCGGTTATATGAATGCACGTGTTTCGCAGGGACTTAACGATCAGCAGGCACATATTGCCGCAAGAGCATTTGCTGATCAGGGACGTCCTGTTCCGGGAACAACACAGTTCAATAATCTGTTCAACTTTATTAAAGGTGTTCCTATTGGAAAGCCTGCACCAGGTGCTCCATTGGGTGGGGGCCGATTTCTTGACAAAACAGACCTTTATGCAGTTGAAGGCCAGTACAACTTATCGCACTTAACAAAAGGATTTGCCGACATCTTGGTGGGTGGAAATTTCAGGCGTTTTGTGTTGAACTCACAAGGAACATTGTTTGCAGACAGTACCGGCCCCATTGGTATTAATGAAGGCGGTGCTTATGTTCAAATTGCAAAAGAATTGTTCAACGAAAAAGTTCGCTTAACTGTAAGTGGACGTTATGATAAAAATCAGAATTTTGCGGGCCGTTTTACACCCAGAGCAACAGCGCTTATTCGTCTTGCACCGAATAACAATCTGCGGATTTCATATCAAACAGCTTACCGTTTCCCCAGCACGCAAATGCAGTGGATCAACCTGTTTGTTGGAAACGATTATTTGCTGATTGGTGGGGTGAAGGATTTCAGAACATTTTATAACCTGAACGGAAGTCCTGTTTATGCAATTCAAAACGATGTAGTAACAAATCAGGTAGTAACAGTAACCGATTTGAAACCGGAATCTGTAAGCTCAATTGAATTGGGGTACAAAGGGTTGGTTGCAAACAAATTGTTGATCGATGTATATGGTTACTATGGTATGTACAAAGATTTTCTTACCCGCAGGTTGGTGATGCAGACCGCAACAAACAGGAAATTCTCAATTCCTTATAACACTGAAAATGAAGTGAAGAGTTTTGGCTATGGTATCAGTCTTGATTACCGCTTACCTGCAAACTTTTTGGTGGGTGTAAATTTTGCCAGTGATGAATTAACAGATGTTCCGGCAGGTTTTCAGGCAGGCTTCAACACACCGAAGTATAAAACAAACCTGAAACTCTCCAACACCGGTTTTGGAAAAGGCAAAAGCTTTGCATTCAGTGTTGTTTATAAGTGGATGAGTGAATATCAATTTGAAAGTGATTTTATTAATGGTACTGTTCCCGCTATTCATACACTTGATGCGCAGGTAAGTTACCGTCTTCCTTCCAGTAAGTATATGTTCAAATTGGGCGGAAGTAATATTGGCAATCAGTATTATGTACAGGCGCCTGGTAACCCGGCAATCGGAGGCTTATATTATGTAAGTATCGGGTACAACATTTTTTAATTAAATCCTTTAAAGAAAAAACTATGTCGAATATAATTTTAAATGCAGGTCGCTTATCGCTCATCGCTATTGCAGTATTGGCGGTAGGGGCTTGTAATAAATTAAATGAACCCGTTCCTTATACGCCATACAGCGAAGGGGACGTAGCAAATACGTTGGCAAAAAAAATTGCAGCAAACACGAACTATTCGATTTTTAATACGGCTCTTGTAAGAGCAGGCTTAAATACCACGCTCGATGTTGCTAACGCAAATTTTACTGTGTTTGCTCCTGATAATACAGCAATGACAGCATCAGGATTAAGTCTTACGGTAGTAAATGCATTACCCGTAGCAAGCCTCACTTCGTTATTAAATTATCATATCATTCCGGGTGAGCGGATTGCTGCAGCACAAATACCGGAAACATTCCCAAACGTTGAGAAAAAATCGAAGCTGGATATTGCAACAACAGCGTTTGTTCCGTCTATTCCTACAACTGCCATTCCTATCAAAATGTCGATCTTCCCTTCAAGAAGGGGATCGGCTGCATGGGCAAACAATGTGCCTGTTACCGGTGCTGATGCAATTACCGGCTCAAACGGTATTGTTCATCGGGTAGCCACAGCAATTGCACCTCCTACAAGAGTATTACTGGATACAATTGCACGTGATCCTGATTTTGCATATTTAGTTGCAGCAGTTATACGTGCAGATTCGGGATTGCTTGCAACATCCACCTCAAGTCTTCAATACGCATTGGCGCAGCCTTTTGCAAATCTTACAGTATTCGCTCCTACCAATGCTGCTTTTCAGGCAACATTAACCGGAGCTATTACACAGGCATTAGTATTACAAGGGGTACCACTTGCAACGGCACAAGCACAGGCTGCTGCACTTGCTTCAACGCCTGCTGTTTTTTCAACTCCGGCACTTTATCCTGTGCTTACCGCTGCTGTGGTAAGAGGTATTGTTGCTTATCATGTTATGGGCACAAGAGCCTTTTCTGTAAACTTCGGTGCAACTGCAGCTAATTATCCAACATTAGTAAATGGAAGTATTCCAACCCATCCGGGTGTGGGAGTTTCATCCACATTGGTTACTGGCCTTGGTGTTGGTCTTTCTGTTAAAGGAGTTGGGAATGCTACAGCCGCAACTGCTGCCGGAGCTTCACCTGCAAATCCGCAAGTTGACCGTATGGCTGTAAATGGTGTTTTCTTTAAGATCAATCAGGTATTACTTCCGCAGTAATTGCTTTGAATATATTTTTTCAACTGCCCCTCTTGCAGGGGCAGTTTTCGTTTACGCAATCATTCAAAAGGTTTCCTGTATTTTTACAATGAGCCAAACGAATTATACGGATGCAGATTATTTTGTTTGATACAGCCGCCAGAAAACAGTTTTATCCTTTTTCGCTTACACGGCCGTTGGCTTATTTCCGCTGTGGCATTTTTACAACGAAAGAACGGTGGGAGTTTGTATTGAAACAGGAGTTGTTTACACTTACTGAAGATTACCTGTCTGCCAAATATCCATTCGCCCCAAACGAAGAAGCTGATTACTTGTATATCAACGCTGCGGCCGTGTGTTCACAAGAATTGTTGCAGGAAATACATGCACTGCCTGCTGAATCGGTTTTGTTACAAAACGAATCAGCTATCGCCATTCATACAAAAAACAAACTTCGGTTTCCTGTTGCGATTGAAGAATACCAACATTGCAATCCAGTTGAGTTGAAATCGCCGGTTGATTTTTTGCAATATCCATTTGATCTTGTTACGTTGAATGATCGTTTACTTCGTCTTGATTTTTCATTGATTGCACATCAGCAGATATCGGCGCAGCTTTCGTCCAGCAATAATATTATTGCTCCCGAAAATATTTTTGTTGAAGAAGGTGCAGTTGTTGAACTCTGCACATTGAATGCGTCCACTGGTCCAATTTATATTGGTCGAAACTGTTTAATCATGGAAGGCAGTACGATTCGTGGTCCCTTTGCAGCATTGGATGCTTCTGTTATAAAAATGGGAAGTAAAATTTATGGCGCTACAACCATTGGACAACAATGTACCGTTGGTGGTGAAATAAAAAACACGGTGTTCTTTGATTACTCCAACAAAGCACATGATGGTTATTTGGGTGATGCAGTAGTCGGTTCCTGGTGTAATGTTGGTGCTGGTGCTTCCTGTTCCAATATCAAAAACACCGCAGGCGAGGTGAAAATATGGAACCCGATGATGCATCAATGGATCAGTGCGGGAATAAAATGTGGGGTTATGTTGGTGATTACTCAAAAGTGTCGATCAATGCATCACTTACAACAGGAATGGTGAGTGGTATTTGCAGTAATATTCTTACAACGGGATTGTCGCCTAAGTACATCAAAGATTTTACCTGGAATATTCATACAGGTGAAACCTATATCTTCGAAAAAGCAATCCATGATATTGAAAACTGGATGCAGTTAAAGAATCATTCATTAACTAACAACGATAAGCAGATACTGGAATATATTTACAGCATCTTGCATTACGAAGTTCAACGAACAAGTAAGTCTTAGATGCTGTTACGCCGAAGCAAACAATACTTGAACGATGTGTTGTTTTTACGGCATTACGGCCAGCAATCGTAAACTACTTAAAACAATAACTTTTATGAGACAACAGGTAGCAGCCGCTAATTGGAAAATGAATTTAACGTATCAACAGGCTGAAGAATTAATTACGGGCATTATCAACACACCGCATACATTAGCTGCACATCAGCATGCAGTATTTGCGGTGCCGTTTCCTTATCTCACGATGGTCGTAGAAAAATTAAAAGGTCGCACAAATGCAGGCGTGGCCGCACAAAACTGTTACACAAAACCTTCAGGCGCTTATACCGGTGAAACATCGGTTGAAATGTTGAAATCGATCAACGTTGGTTATGTTGTACTTGGGCATAGTGAGCGTCGTGAGTATTTTAATGAAAGCAACGATATGCTGGCTGAGAAAGTAAATATTGCATTGGCAACAGGCATTACGCCGATCTTCTGTTGTGGCGAAGCCTTGCATATTCGTGAGGTTGGCACGCAGAATGATTATGTAGGAAAACAATTGGAAGAAAGTCTGTTTCATTTATCGGCTGATGATTTGAAAAAAATCATCATTGCTTATGAGCCGATCTGGGCGATTGGAACAGGAAAAACAGCCACCTCGGAACAGGCGCAGGAAATGCATGCGCATTTACGTAGTGTGCTGGCTGCACAATATGGTGATGATGTTGCCAACGATATTCCGATTCTCTATGGTGGTAGTGTAAAAGGTTCCAATGCAAAAGAAATTTTCGGTCAGCCGGATGTTGATGGTGGACTCGTTGGTGGTGCATCTTTAAAAGCAGATGAGTTTGTACAAATTATTCAAGCATTAAAATAAAAGAGGTATGAAGCGGGAAGAACAGCTACAGCCACTTTCTCATCAACACCACAATGGGTTGATGGCCGTGTTGCTACTCAAAAAAGGAGTGGAAAAGCAGGCAGCTACAACTGTAATGGATGATTTTATTCTGTCTGTATGGAATACGGAATTACGAAATCATTTTATTAAAGAAGAAGTATATCTGCATCCGCATGTGTTGCAGATTTCATCGCTCATGGAAAAATATGAGCAAATGAAAACGGAGCATCACCAGATCAGACATGTTGTTGATGCGATCCGTAATGGCGGTTCAGGTACGGCGCTTATTACTGAGTTTTATACGTTACTTGAAAAACATATCCGTTTTGAAGAACGGGAGCTGTTCCCGTTTATTGAAGAACAAATACAACCGGAACAGTTGCATGAACTTGGCAGGAATTTACAGCAGCTTGAAAGTAAAGCCTGCTCTGACTACCCGGTAAAATTTTGGGAATAATGCGTTGATCATTTTTAAAATACCGTTGCTTATGGCAAAAGTTCTTATTCTCTTTGCGCATCCTGCAATGGAAAAGTCGAGGGTACATACACGTCTTGCAGAGCACATTCCAAAGTCGGCCGATATACGCTTTCATGATTTGTATGAACGCTATCCCGATTTTGATATTGATGTAATTTATGAACAACGTTTATTGTTGCAGCATGATGTGATCATTTTACAGCATCCTTTTTATTGGTATAGCTCACCCGCAATAATCAAGCAATGGATCGATCTTGTATTGGAACATGGCTGGGCTTATGGTACTGATGGCCGAGCCCTCACCGGGAAAAAAATGATGAATGCGATTTCAACCGGAGGTTCTAAAAATTCTTACAGTGAAGCAGGCCGGAATAAATTTCCTGTGTCTGATTATCTCTTGCCCTTTCAACAAACAGCAAACCTCTGCGGCATTGAGTATTTACCGCCATTTGTAATACATGGTACACATCGTCTTTCAGAAACGGATATGGATTTGCATGCACTACAGTATGAGCAAATGTTGTTGGCACTTGTGCAGGATCGCATCAGTAAACCGGAGATCGAAAGTTGTGTGTACATGAACGATCTCGTTCCGATTCCAAACGCTATACAATCATAAACCATGGACAGTAATTCATTTCTTTTTCAGGCAATGGTTTATTTGGCAGCCGCCGTTGTAATGGTGCCGCTTGCCAAGCGGTTAGGTCTTGGATCGGTACTGGGTTATTTGCTGGCTGGTATCTTAATTGGTCCGGCAGTATTGAAATTTATTGGCAATGAAGGTGAGAGTGTAATGCATTCAGCAGAGTTTGGTGTGGTGATGATGTTGTTTCTGATTGGTCTTGAACTGGAGCCCGCATTACTTTGGAAATTACGCAAAGCAATTCTCGGGTTAGGCGGACTGCAGGTATTAATTACATCGGTTATTATTTCAGGTATTGCTTATTTCTTAAACCTTCCCTGGCAATCTTCGTTAGCGATCGGAATGGCACTTGCATTGAGTTCAACTGCACTGGTATTACAAACACTCGCTGAAAAAGGAATTAACCGCACAACTGCAGGAAGAAGTGCATTTGCCGTTTTATTATTTCAGGATATTGCTGTAATCCCAATGCTGGCATTTTTTCCATTACTTGCTATTGCCGGATTAACTACCGGTAACGGACATGTGAATGGGGCCGAGGGTTGGATAGAAGGTCAGGCAGGATGGATGCGTGCATTAATTGTAACAGGTGCTATTGCATTTATAATTGTGGGCGGGCGTTATTTGATTCCTCCTGTTTTTCGGTTGGTAGCAGGAACAAAACTACGTGAAATGTTTACGGCCACAGCATTGTTGCTGGTGGTTGGTATTGCGGTATTAATGTCTTCAGTTGGATTGAGTCCGGCGCTGGGAACATTCCTGAGTGGTGTTGTGCTTGCCAATAGTGAATACAAACACGAACTGGAAAGTGATATCGAACCGTTTAAAGGATTGCTGCTAGGTTTATTCTTTATTGCAGTAGGAGCGTCCATTAATTTTGAATTGATCATTGAGCAGCCTTTGTTGATCTTTGGTTTAGTGCTGGCATTGATGTTTGTAAAGGCTGTGGTGTTACTGATACTCGGTAAAATATTTGAATTACGGATCGATCAGAATATTATTTTCTCTTCTTCTCTTTCGCAGGTTGGAGAGTTTGCATTTGTGCTGTTGAGTTTTTCATTAACGGAAGGAATTGTCGAAAAAAATTATGTAGAAGTGTTGATGGCAGTTGTGGCAATCAGTATGTCACTTACACCCATTGCATTTTTTCTGAATGAAAAAATTGTGTTGCCGTTTGTTGATAAAAAACTATCGGCAACAAAAAAGGTGAAAGAAGCTGATGCAATGGATGAAAAAAATCCGGTGATCATTGCGGGGTTCGGACATTTTGGAAATACCATCGGTCGCTTTTTACGGGCACATGGTGTAAAAACAACCGTATTGGATATCGACAGCAACCGGGTGGAATTTCTGCGGAAGATGGGCTTTAAAGTGTATTATGGCGATGCAAGCCGATACGATATTTTATTGGCGGCAGGTGCGGCCGAAGCAAAGATGATCATTATTGCAGTGGATGATTCGGAAAAACGGCTTGAAATGATTGAAACGATCAAAAAGCATTTTCCCGATTTGCAGATGTTGGTGCGCAGCAGTACAAGAGAAGATACCTACGATCAGATGAATGCAGGTATTCTGCATATTTACCGTGAAACAATTGATACATCTTTACGAATGGGTGTTGATGCAATGAAAATTTTAGGACACCGGGCCTATACAGCGCAACGTGCTGCACGAACATTTTTCCGTTACGATGAGCAGAAGTTGAAAGATCTGTCAAAGGTGCGGGATAATGAAAAAGAATACATTAACCAGGCAAGAGAGTATATTGAAGAACTGGAAGAGATCATTAAGTCAGATACAAAACAACTTCATCTTGAAAAAGATCAGGGTTGGGATGAAGATAGTTTGATCGCAGATGAGAAAGTGAAGAAAGATGAATAATGAGTGATGAATGATGAGTTGGCAATGCTGAGCGAAGTCGAAGCATGTTGCAAGCCAATCGAGCGTAGTCGAGACGCTACTCATCACTGATTACTCATCATTCATTTGTTGCTTTTCATACTATGCTGCGCCCGTTCCAATCGATCATTCACAGCTCTTCCCAAACCTTCATCCGGTAATAATTCTGCAACAATAACATCGGCGTTCATAGTGTCTGCTTCACGTAGAATGCGAAATAAATTTTTAGCAGCTTCATTTGTACTCCCGTTTGCCGATAATATCAACTGTTGATCGTTTGATACCGCTGCATGGTATTTTTTGAAGTTTATAAGAACGATTTTTTTGCCTGTGAATGTTGGCAACAGATCATCGATTTCGCCCAGGTACAACGGGGTATGCGTAGCATAATGACTTTTCAATTGTCCCGGTGCAGAAGGGTTATCGGTGACCTTTTTATGATGTTTGATGTTCTTGCCAATCACCGCTTCGATCTGTTCAACAGCAATGCCCCCCAGGCGGTATAATTCAATTTCACCTTCATCATTCCATCCAACAATGGTGGATTCAACACCAACACCACAAGCGCCTCCATCCAGTATGTAGGGAATCTTGTCATGTAATCCTTCATACACATGTTGAGCGGTTGTGGGGCTCACATAACCCGATGGGTTTGCACTCGGCGCTGCAACAGGAAAATCGAGTTGTGAAAGCAGTTGCAATGTTAAGGGGTGGTTGGGGACACGAATAGCCACCCGTTTACTTCCTGCGGTAACTAGATCAGGAACAGTTGGTTGTTTCGTAAACAACATGGTTAACGGACCCGGCCAAAAAGCCGCAGCCAGTTGCTCGGCTTCTGACGATAGATCTGCTATAAATTTCTTTGCCTGTTCAAATGAAGCAACATGTAAGATCAGTGGATTGAATTGCGGACGGTTCTTTGCTGCATAAATTTTCAATACAGCATCTTCGTTCAAAGCGTTGGCGGCAAGTCCGTACACAGTTTCGGTTGGGATGGCCGCCAAATCACCATTCGCTAAAAAGTGTGCTGCTGTTTTAATATCAATACCAATTTCCGTCCTCATCTTAAATATTTACAGGAAGTTTTACTTCATGGTAGTTGTCAATTTTATCCAGGTAAACGATTGTGGTGGTTTTATCATCACTTGGTTCATACATCATATCAAATCTGGCACCATAAACAAATTCATTGTAAGTATACGAGCTCCGTGCAACAACAGTATTTGCATATTCTTCATCATACCCCTTTACAAAAACAAGCAGTTCAGCTTCGGCCTCTTCAATTTCTTTTCGGGTGAGTTTATAAATGGGACTGGCTTCATTTACAGGATGTACAATCGTCCAGTTACTAATCAAGGTGTTGGCTTTTGACACTTCCAGGTCAAGGTTATAAAATTCATTTTTCCGCTCTCCGGATGTTGAATTGTATTTCAGAATCATCGTTACCCTTACTTCAACTTCTGTAAGAAAATGTTGTTTATAAGGCGCAAAACGAAACATTAGAGCATTGCCGCCTTCGTATGGTGCAAATAAAGCAATGCTGCTGAATTTGACGTATGATTTTGGTTGCGAAAATCGTCCATAGATTAAACCCGTTGCTAACGCAAGCATCAATATGCCCATGAATGATTCAATAGCGGCAATACTGTTTGCTGTTAACGTATCAGGATATACATGGCCGTAACCAACTGTAGAAAGTGTTTGTGCACTGAAGAAAAATGCTTCCCAATATTTTCCGAGAACAGTATTTTCTTCCATGCCGCCAAGCTGATGAACACCGACAAAAAAATAAATGGTAGCAAAAAACAGATTGACGATAATGTATGCAAAAGCAATCAGCGATACGAATTTCCATGATGGCAATTTGAGCATATACTGAAAAATGCTGAATCGTTCCAGATAGCTAATGCCCCTGAAACGGACATTTGGCCGGCCGTCTTTTTGAAAAAAGCGACCTCCGCTTTGCTTGCTGTTTACACTCAGCCCGGTTTCTTTATTTTCTTTCGCTTTCCTGTTAGTCATACTGCGTGGTTACGCCTTAAAATAAAATATTTGTAAATCTAATGAAAACATTGATTTGGCTGCCTTTGTGCTGTACTGGAAAAAGGTTATTTTGCTCAGCCATATTGGTGGTTTAAATGCAAATTGGTACAGCTTCTCATGAATGGACTGACTGAATATCGTTTTGAACAGGTTACAAGTGCGCATTATCCTTTGTTGCAAAAACTTTTTTTAAATGCTTTTCATCAATCTATACTCCTTGAGGAAATTGAGAGAAGGTATACTACAACGGAGCTTGGAAAACCTCAGATTGGATTTATTGCGATTGATGCTGAAAGCGGAGAGCCTGCGGCTCATTTTGGGATTCTCACTCTTAAAATAATTTCGAAAGGCAAAATTTTAATCGCTGGACAAAACGCTGATGTGATGACTCACAGCAAACACAGAAAAAAAGGTTTGTTTACTAAATTGTCAGCATTAACTTGTCAACTTTGTAAAGAAAATGGATTTCATTTGCTTTATAGTTCACCTAATCAACTGTCGTATCATGGACTTGTTCATTCTTCAAAATGGATGCATCTTGAAGATATAATTCGATACGATCTTAAGTTGAAAGTGAAAACATTTCCACTGCCAAAGATCAGTTTAAAAAGTAAGTTTCTATTTCGCCAATACCTATTCTATGCAAAAAGAATTTTGAAGAAGTTTATTGTTGAAGCTCCTGATGAATTTACAAATAAACTTCCTTCTGATGATCCAAGGGTTTATCGAAACAAAGCCCATCTTAACTATAGATCTGATTCGAATAAACTGTTTATAAAAATTGATGAAGTTACATTCTGGATAAAGCTTGCCGATGTGATTTGGATAGGAGATATCGATCATTATGATAAAGTAAATTTTGGGATAATTCAAAAGCTGAAAAGACTGGCCTTCAAACTCGGATACAATACAATTGTTATACACCTCAATGAAAGTATACCGCTTCCGGATGCTTTTAACGAGTTTACGGCTTTTTCAAAAGATGCAGCTTGTTATCAAGTGTTTGATCCTGAACTTCATTTTAAACGAATGATTTGGACTGGAGCTGATTTTGATACATGGTAAATTAATTTCGTATGCAACGTGGTTTTTCCATTGGAGTATTGGTTGATCGGCAATGTACTTTGCAAGCATGGGAGATTGCAATGCTGCAGGCTTGTATAGAAAAGGGGCTTGCTGCGAAAATAATTGTACTTGAACAAAAGCATCAGGGTCTTTGGCCTGAAAAAAACTTTTCGCTAAGCTTGTTTGATCGTTTTGAGCGGTATTGGTTTGCGAATCAAGAAGATGCTGCCAATAAAGTTTCTGTACGAGCTTGTAGCTGGGTGCATGAATTTATTGATGCTGACAGCTTTACTGGTTTGGCTGATATGCAGTTAGATATAATTTACAGTTCTGCTGATTGCTTTTTTGAAGAACATTTTAAAAGCTTTGCAAAATATGGAATGTGGAAGTTGGTATTTGGCGAAAAAGAATATTTAGCTTCTAAGCTCCGTGCGTTTTGGGAAGTTATGAATAATTCACCTGTAACAGGAAGCCATTTAGTCGTATACCGAAAGGATGCCCCACCAGCAGATGTTTACTATTGCAGTACGGCAACAGTTCCATTTTCGGTAAAAAACAACTACAACTCTGTAGCATGGAAATCCTCCTCGTTTCTTGCTTATCGCTTAAATGAATTGGCAGAAACAGGGGAAAGTGTTTTTTTTAAGCACAGTCCGCCTTTGGAAGTAGATGAACATGCAATAAAAAAGCAGCCTGGTAATCTGTACATGCTATTCCTGTTCGTTCGCAATGTTTTTCGATACATTCTGTATAAGCTGGGCTTGAAAAACCAAAAGCGTTTTACAATTGCATTTACAAGTGAATATTTTGATATGCTAAAGCCTGACTTTAGTTCGTTTGAAAAAATGCCCCTTCCTCCCAATTCGTTCTTTGCCGATCCGTTTTTAATTGAACACGATAAAATGCCTTATATTTTCTTTGAGAATTATGCAGAGGAAACAGGGCGAGGGATTATATCTGTCTTAAAGCCGGATAAATCAATTCTAACGGTACTGCAGAAACCATTTCATCTTTCGTATCCGTTTGTTTTTAAATGGAATGACAACTACTTCATGATTCCGGAAACTGCAGAAGCGAAAAATGTTCAGCTATATCGTTGTAAACATTTTCCAGCACAATGGGAATTCGCAAAAGAGTTGCTTTCCGATTCTGTGTTGATTGATGCAACAGTTTTCTTTTATCAAAATAAGTGGTGGATGTTTGGGGTAACGAGGCATCACCCAGCATGCAGTACAAATGATCAGCTATTGCTATATTTTACGGATGAGCTAATGACGGGGAAATGGTTGGCGCATCCGAAAAATCCAGTTGTAACGAATATTGCCAACTGTCGTCCGGCAGGAAGGGTGTTTGAACAGAACGGAAAACTCTATCGTCCTGCACAAAATAATGCCTCTTTTCAATATGGGTATGGAATATGTATCAATGAAATAGAAGTACTGACAGAAACGATGTACCAGGAAAAAGTGGTGGTGCAATACCTGCCCGGTGTAAGTGTTCCTTATAAGGCCATCCATACGGTGAATAAAGGTGAAATGGTAACCGTGATTGACGCAATTTTTTAAATAATCTTTTAAAACCAAGTTCTTCCTTTTATATTTGAATTTGCATGAAGTTAGCCACAGCATTATCTACCAGTATTTTATGGCGGGGAATTTATTTTCTATCTGTGCTTCTTTTAGCTATTCTTGTTGCCCGCCACTTTAAAGCTGATGGCAGTGGGCAGATATACTATCTCACAAATATTTTTGCGTTTGTCATAATTCTTATCAGTTTTTGTTTAGAAGCACCAATGGGTTATTATCTCTCCCAAAAAAAACTGAATGAAACACAACTGGCAGTGCTTTCGGCAGGCTGGACTATGCTGATCATGTTGCCATGTTGGTTTATCATACGGACGTTGGAAATACCAAAAGAAGGGGTATTGCAATTGGCAGGCTTTCATTTTTCAGCCACAGCATTTTTAACAGGTAATTTGTTGATCACTTTTTTTGTTGCTTTGTTTTATGCAAAGATGGATTTTGTGGTGCCGAACCTGTTATTGGTAGCTGTTAATCTGTTACTTATTGTTCTTGTTCCCAATAATGAGTGGGTAACTGGTTTCATCAGTAATGAAAAATATATGCAGCTTTATTTTCTTGGATTTGCTGCACAAGGTTTTTTGTTGATGAGTTTTTTTTTATTCCGCTATTTTAAATGGAGCGATCTGAAATTGATTCCCGCAGAGTTGGTGAAACCGTTTTTGTCATTCGCTTTCATTGCGGTTGTAACAAACTCAATGACGTTTTTAATGTACCGGATCGATTATTGGTTTGTAAACAAGTATTGCAGTGCTGCCGATCTTGGGAATTACATACAGGCTTGTAAATTGGCACAATTATTTTTTGTATTGCCCTCCATTCTTGCAGCCGTTGTTTTTCCAATGACAGCATCCGGCCGACGGGAAGAAATGAATGAAAAAATGCAATTGCTTTCCCGTGGATTGATCTTGTTTTACGGCGTTGCCTGTATTGGATTGATCGGAGTCGGGTATTGGTTGTTCCCGTTTGTTTTCGGACAATCATTTAATAACATGTACATGCCTTTTGTTCTGCTTGTGCCGGCAATTCTGTCGTACTCTGTTATACATTTATTGGCAGCTTACTACAGTGGAAAAAAAGTATTGCGTGTCATTTTCAGAGGTAACCTGCTTGCGTTGATCATTATTATTGTTGGCGATGTAATAGTGATTCCCCGTTTTGGAATTACAGGTGCTGCAGCCGTTAGCAGCATTGGTTATATCAGCTACATGATTTTTATTTTGCTTATGCATCGCAACGAATACAAGAGCCGCTTTGCCGACTTTCTGGTGTTCCGTAAAAAGGACGGCATTCTGTTTTACAAATTGCTGCTGGAAAAAATCAGTTCACGTAAAACAGATGAGGCATGAATATCCTTTGGCTTTGCAGTTGGTATCCGCATTCTGTTGATCCGTTCGATGGCGATTTTATCGAACGTCAGGCAAAGGCACTGTCAATGTATCATGATGTGGAGGTGATACATGTTGTACAGAATTTTCATTTTTTGAAAGCAGAGAAACAACAGCGTGTTGAACATCGAAAGGATGGGCGCCTCTCAGCTTCTGTTTATTTTCTTCCACTACCTGAAATTGGCATTTCTTTTTTACAAAAATTATTCTTCAATCAGCGGTACCAGCTTTTTTATCAGCAATTACTCGATGCATATATAGAACAGAATGGTAAGCCCGATCTGATTCATGTACATGTGCCGGTAAAAGCAGGTGCAGCTGCTGTTAAACTGAAAAGCAGGTATGGAATTCCCTTTGTAGTTACAGAACATAGTTCAGCTTATTACGAGCATATTCCGGAGAATTATTTTCATCGGAACCGTTATTTCAAACATGTTACCAAAACAACGTTTGAGCAAGCCGTGGTTGTTAGCTCGGTTTCCAACTGGTTATTAGATCGCTTGCAGGAATTATTCAATATTCAACAGGTTAAACTGATCCACAATGCAGTTAATACAGACTTGTTTCATTATACTGCTTCAACGAATAGCAAAAAGCGATTCATTCACGTGTCGCTCATGCATCCATTAAAAAACGTAACGGGAATTTTGCGGGCATTGGCTGAATTGAATCAGAAAACAACCGATTGGCAAATGAATTTCATCGGGCCTGCATCAACGGCTGATTTAAAACTTGCAGGTGAGTTAGGATTAACACAGCAAATAGCATGGAAAGGAACTTTAACGTATGCAGAGGTTGCAAACGAAATGCGTCAAGCAGATGCACTGGTACATTTCAGTAAGTACGAAAATCTTCCCTGCGTGGTAAATGAAGCACTTTGTTGTGGTTTGCCTGTTCTTTCATCTAATGTTGGAGGTATTGCAGAGTTGATAAATCCAGCGAATGGAATACTGGTAGAGGAAGGAAATATGTATGCATTAGCAAATGCTTTATACATCTATCTGAAACAGACTGCTGCATTTGATCGGGAAACGATCAGTGCAAATGCTGTTACACAGTTTCAGTACAAAACGATCGGAAAAGAAATTGCTGATTGTTACAAAATGGTAGTTAGCAGAACTTAATTTTTCAGTTTGGAAACCAATTCAATGTATTCATTCATTGCTGCATCTTTCGTTTTCCCTTTTAAGGCAGCCCAAGCTTCATATTTTGCTTTCGCTACAAAGTCAAATGGATTCGATGGTGAGTCAATATTTACATCACCTTCACTGCTTTGTTTGTAGAGAGAGTATAGTTGGAGAAGTGTATCGTTGCTCGGCTTTTCGCTCAGCTCTTTACTGTCGGCTACAGCCTGTTCAAATTGTTGATGCAAATCCATAAGTTGTAAGTTTCAACGAAAATAGGGAATCCCGTTAAATAAATTTCTCCAGTATTAAAAATTCAAGTGGTTGCAGATGCTTGCCGGTAAGGTTGTCTTCCACAAAGGCCTTCCGCTCACCCGTTTCAACATATCCGTTTCGTTTGTACCAGTCGATCAGTTCTTTTCGTACTGAAATTACCGACATATAGATACTGCTGCATTGCACTTTATGGGCGTGCTCCTCAGCTGCTTTGAGTAGCTGTTTCCCAATGCCACTGCCTTGCTCGGTAGGGGAAACACTGAACATGCCGAGGTAAAGCCGGTTGACGTGTTTTTGAAGATTGACTGTTCCAACAATCGATCTTTGCTCGTTAGTGTATTTTAAAATCACACTACCGGGTTGATTCATTACTTCAATCACTGAAGCTTCGTCGGTGCGACGATCGCCGGCAATCAAATCAGCCTCCGTTGTCCAGCCTTTGCGTGATGATTCGCCTCTGTAAGCACTGTTAAGCAGTTGTTCGATTTGTTTCGCATCAGCTATGGTGGCAAGTTCGATCATTCCTTTTTTTTCTTTGAATCAAAATTAGTTGCTTGCAGTATCTCTGCAAAAACAAAAGCCCTCACTGAAGGGAGGGCTTTGTGAAATGTGATGATCAATCTCTGTAATTCAGTGCCGGTTTACGATCGCCCAGTAATGCTTTGTATTGATAATCTCCGATCTGTTGTTTAAATTCTGCTTTCGCTTTTTCAATTAATTCGGGATGAAGAAACAGATCAATTGCAGTAAGCGCCATTGTTTTGGCTGATACCATCATCCCTTTTGTTCCGATCTCAGTGCCGCCGCAAGCCACTGCCTGCCAACTATGTGCTGCCGTTCCCGGAACCCAGGTTGCAGAACGTAATCCCACCGTTGGTACGGCATAACTCACATCGCCCACATCGGTACTGCCGCCGCCTGCATCCATTTCAATTTTCAATGGCTTTACAGTGCCTGCATTCGCAACAGGAGGTGCAGGAAAACCAAATGTTGACTGCAGTTTATTTCCGAAGTCAACTTCTGCAGCCGTGTATTGTACACCGCCGGTTTTGTCGAGATTTTTCTGCATCACTTCAGCCAATGTTCTGTTGAGTAACAGATCATGTGTGCCCCCGATCATTTCAAATTCCATTTTGGTATCGGTGCCGATCGCAGCGCCATTAGCTGTGTTGACCACACGGTTGAAAATACTTTGTACATGGTCACGTTTGGGATGACGTACATAATAATATACTTCTGCAAAATCAGGAATTACATTGGGCGCTTTGCCGCCATTTGTAATTACATAATGAATGCGTGTTTCCTGTGGAATATGTTCACGCATCATATTTACCATATTGTTCATGGCTTCCACACCATCGAGTGCAGAACGACCACGTTCAGGTGAAGCGGCTGCATGTGCAGAAATACCACGAAAGCGAAACTTGGCACTCATGTTTGCCAATGCACTTGTCATGGTAATGCCGTTTTCATTGCCGGGATGCCAGTGAATGGCTACATCCACATCTTTAAATAAACCTGCTCTTACCAAATACACTTTGCCGCTGCCACCTTCTTCGGCCGGACAACCAAATACTTTAATGGTACCGCGTAAACTTTTTTTCTTCGATTAATTTTTTGATAGCGATACCTGATGCAACAGATGCCACACCAAACAAATGATGACCACATGCATGACCAGCATCTTTACCTGCACTTGTTTTTTCAGGCGCATTTGTTTGCGATAAGCCGGGCAATGCATCAAACTCAGCAAGGATGGCAATCACCGGTTGTCCGCTGCCGTAAGTGGCAACAAAAGCAGTTGGAATACCGGCAACACCTGTTTCAACCGTAAAACCATTTTCTTTTAGCGTTTGTTGTAAAAGAGCACTGCTTTTTACTTCTTTATAACCAACTTCCGCATAATCCCATATCTGGAATGCCATGTTTTTGTATTGATCGTAATTCGATTGGATGGATGTTGACGCCTGTGTTTTCAACTGATCATCTTTGGTAACCGTTGATTTCTTTTGCGCCTTTGCAAATGAAAACAGAAACAAGGCTGTCGCTAATAAAACGCTTCTCATGCTTATTTGATTTTTTTTGGAAGGAGGGAAGATAAGAAGCAAACACTAAATAACGGACGGAGTGGGGATATTTAACTCATCAGATCGATCATGCCTTTAAAAACTAATATAAGACCGATGATGGTGAGGCCATACAACGCAAAATTAAAATTGCTCTCACTGTTGAACAGCAGGAGTGTAAAAAGAAAGCCTGTCGTGAGCAGGAACACGCCAATGCCACAGTAAACAAAAGCAGCGTTGCGTTTCTTTTCGTCCCGTGCTTTTTTCCATTCGGAAAAATATTGCTGTGCTGCATCGCCGGGCAAACCTGTTTCAAGTAAGCGTTGAAGAATTTCTTCGGAGCTAAGGCCTTGTTGTTTGAGTGAGGTGATACGCAGAAATACATCCTGCATTTGGGCAGTATCCATTGATGGCAAGTTTTGCAGGAAGTTAGAAATTTTCTTTGATTTTTTTTAGCAGCTTGTACTTTTTCTTCTGTTTTGTATAGGTGTCTGACGCTTGCGGCGTCCTGACACTGCCCTTCGAAATTTTGGAAAGCAACGGGTGTCGGGACATCGAAGATGTCAGACACCTTAAGAATTTTTTTTTCTCATTTCAAGCAGGATGACGATGGCTATTCCTGCAACGTAGGCCAGCAAGTCTTTCCATTCAAACGAAATGCCGACTTTTGATTACTTGTCAAGTTTATTATTAAGGATAAATGTTGATATTTCATATAGAGCACGCCCGCCAATTTTTGCTAAAAATTTATCTTCAACAAATGAATACTCAAATGCTTCACGGTAGGGGATAATTTGTTTATTCTCGACGTCTCGAGAAAAAGAACCAAGTAATAAAACTATTACTTGCGATTCTTTGTTAACCAAGTAGCTAGTACTATACTTTAGTGTTCGGAATCTGTTTTCAGCAAGAAAATCTCCATCTGTATTTTGTAACTCGTAATGTAGAATTCGAAATCCGTTATCGACAAGTTTAATGTAATAGCAATTAATTATAGGATTGTAACAGGTCCCATTTAGTGATTCGATTTTAATACGCAGCTCCTTTCTGTTCCCGTTCATAAATGTATAAATTGGTTGTTCATCTTTTGTTGATGCTCTAACAGCTAGTTGTGCGTTCGAAGATTTTAAATTAATTTTATTACTCACTCTATTCAGAGAATCTACGAGTATCAAATTGTATTTTGCCAACGCATTATTAGACTCTCGGATACTTTTTGCATAGCTACTGTCCAGAGCATCCATGATCTTTTTTTGGTTAGTACTGTCTGCAATTTTTTTCTCAGAACTGTAAATGCTATCTCTTCTGGCAATTTCTGCTTTAAGAGACGATAGCTCATTTTTTGCACTTTTTTCATTTTCATTATCTTTTTCAACAGTAGCCCAAATGACGACAATAGATGCAAAAACAAAGACTGGTATTTTAAATATGAGAGATTTTATTGCTTTTAAATGGATGATTTTAGAAGCTATCTCATCCGCAAAAGTTAACGAGGCAATAACCAGTCCAAATAAGCCAATTAAAATATTATAGAACCATGTCATTTAGTTGGAGATTTAATGAATCTTACGAATATAAAACATGTTATTTCAATAACAGTATTGTTTGCGTTTATCGGTGGGCCACCCGCTGTATTTAGGATAGCTTGCCGGTATCTTCTCCCCAGCTCCAACACACTACTTTCCGCACGCCTAATTCACCTATCTTTGCCGCCTTGAAAATCAAGGAGATTTGAATGAAGAATATCAGAAATTTTTGCATCATTGCCCATATTGACCACGGAAAAAGTACCCTGGCTGATCGTTTGTTACAAACTACCGGCACCATCAGCGACCGTGATATGATGGACCAGGTACTTGACGATATGGACCTGGAAAGTGAAAAAGGCATCACCATTAAGAGCCATGCCATCCAGATCAATTACAAACACAAAGACGGGCAGGAATATATCCTGAACCTGATCGATACACCCGGTCATGTGGATTTCAGTTATGAAGTGAGCCGTGCACTTGCTGCCTGCGAAGGTGCGTTGCTGTTGGTGGATGCCACGCAGGGTATTCAGGCGCAAACCATTTCAGCAATTTATACTTAGCGATTGATAATGACCTCGAGATCATTCCCGTGATCAATAAAATTGATATGGATGGTGCAATGATCGAAGAAGTGGAAGACCAGATCATTGAACTGATCGGTTGTAAAACGGAAGAAATTTTATTGGCCAGCGGTCGTACAGGTATTGGTGTCGAAGAAATATTAGATGCAATTGTTAACCGAATTCCGGCTCCTGTTGGCAAACCGGATGCACCTTTACAGGCGTTGATTTTTGACAGTGTGTTTAATAGTTTTCGTGGTGTAATTATTTATTACCGGATACGAAATGGATCGAATTAAAAAAGGAGACAAAGTAAAATTTGTCAGCACCGGTCAGGAATATGAAGCAGATGAAGTGGGTATTTTGAAAATGAAGATGACGGAGAAGAAAGAAGTGACCTGTGGCGATGTGGGTTATATTATTACCGGTATTAAAAATGCCAAAGAAGTAAAAGTAGGTGATACCATTACGCTGGCTGCTAATCCTACACAAGAACTCATTCAAGGTTTTCAGGAAGTAAAGCCGATGGTGTTTGCCGGTATCTTCCCGGTAGCGACAGAAGATTTTGAAGAGTTACGTGATTGCATGGATAAACTGCAGTTGAATGATGCATCACTGACATTTGAACTGGAAACATCACAGGCCTTGGGATTTGGTTTCCGTTGCGGCTTCCTTGGCTTGCTGCACATGGAAATTATTCAGGAACGTTTGGAAAGGGAATTTAATCAGACGGTGATCACTACCGTACCCAACGTAAGTTTTATTGCTTATACTACACGTGGGGAAAAAATATTGTAAACAATCCTACGGAAATTCCTGATCCAACGGTAAAGACCGACAGGATTGAAGAGCCTTTTATCAAAGCACAGATCATTACCAAGCCGGATTATATTGGCAATATCATGACGCTTTGTTTTGGCAAACGTGGTATTCTGATGAATCAGAGTTATCTCACACCAACACGTGTGGAGTTGATTTTTGAAATGCCATTGACGGAAATTGTATTTGATTTTTATGATAAACTGAAATCACAAACACGTGGATATGCGTCGTTCGATTATCATCCGATTGGTTATCGTGATGCAGATATCGTAAAGATGGATATTTTGTTGAACGGTGATAAAGTGGATGCATTGAGTGCATTGATTCACCGGAGCCGTGGACAGGATTTTGGCCGAAAGTTGTGTGAGAAATTAAAAGAACTGGTTCCCCGTCAGCAATTCCAGATCGCTATACAGGCAGCTATTGGTGCAAAAGTAGTGGCAAGTGAAACCATCTCTGCCATGCGGAAAGATGTAACAGCCAAATGTTATGGTGGTGATATCAGCCGTAAACGTAAACTGTTGGAAAAGCAGAAAGAAGGTAAGAAGCGGATGCGCCAGATCGGTAACGTAGAAGTGCCGCAGGAAGCATTTCTTGCTGTGTTGAAGCTGGATGATTAAGATAATGCAATCCTTCATCCTTAAGTATAAAGGATCTGCTGAGTAGATATTTAAAGCACAAAGAAAAATCTTTGTGCTTTTTTATTGTAGTAAGTTTATGTAAATTCAATTACAAATACCCATATTCACTTAAACAATCACTATGAGCGATTTTACATTGAATAAAGAGCCCGATCTGATCGTTACGGCCCGTTTCATTGAAAAGGGCGAAGACAAAGCTTTATCTGGCAGTGATTATACTGTTCGGCTATACGACAGGGATATAGCGGATGATGATTTTTTAGGTGAAAGCCGTCTGGATGAAGAAGGGCATATCCGCATTGCATTTGCGCATGATGCGTTTGTAAACGATGCTGCTTTTAAAGAAGCAAAACCCGACTTTTATTTTATGATCATGAAAGAAGGGAAAAATGTTTACACCACCAAAGTATTGGAAGATTTGAGTCTTGAAGATTTGCAACAGTTTAAAATGGGAGAGGGTGATATGGTGGACCTTGGAAGTTTTCTGGTAGATGTACGATAACAAACAATTGAACAAGTATTAAAACGGCTGATGAATTTTATTCATCAGCTCGTATTTAATTTACGAACGTGTTTCGTTAAATACAATGCCATACTGTTTTAATTCTTCCAGCACCGGTTCGTAAATTTCTTTGCGTGTTGGAATATGTAATCCTTTCAATTTAATTTTTTCTTCCAGTATTAATTTAGCGGCAATGCCCAATGGCAAACCAACTGTTTTTGCCATGGCTGTACGTAAACTATCTTCACCTTTTACTACTAAGCTGCTGTTGATGGTTGATGTTTTTCCGTTCAGTGAATATTCAATTTCATGCAACATTACAATCATGTCTTTATCTGTTGGTTGTAACGCAAGTTTTCGTTCAACACAGTATTGCAAAATATCTGCACTGGAGCAAAGAGCAGAAGGCAAAGGTTCATTGCTTTCAAGATCAAGAAAAGCAATTTGCTCGAGTATAATATCATGCGCCGCTTCGGCAACATAAAGTTCAAGATACATGCGCAGGCTCAAATCTCTGCCTTCTATTTTTTTCAGTTTGGCAGAAAACCATTCATTGAACGTGTGGCATTGGGCTACATGTGCAGTGTCGGTTTCATTGGTCAAATCAAGATCTACAAGTACATCCCAGCCTTTACAAAAATCTGCATACCGCAACGTTGTGCGTATAAAAGTTGTTGCCTCCTGTAAATGATACAACGGCATATAGCTTAATGAATCACGGTTGGCATACCAGGCAAGTGTTGGTAAGTTTTCAACCTGCACTTCTTTACAATTTTCAAATACCTGCGTGTATTCTTTTTTTACTACTTGTCCGTTTTCTTTATAGGCCGCACCTGCTTGTCCCGCCATTACAATGTTGCGTGGGTTCCAGCTAATTTTATAATGCCACGGATTATCATCACTCTCAGGTGCTACCAATCCGCCGCAATGCGATTGAAACGAAGTAATGCTGCCGCCTTTTGCTCTGATCTCATCAAACAACTGCATGGCACTCATATGATCAATACCGGGGTCCAGGCCCATCTCACATAAAAACAAAAGCTCTTTACTCCTGATCTCTGCTTCGAGGTTTTTGATGGCATCATCCACATAAGAGGCGTTCAATAAATTTCTACCAATCGCTACACAGTCGTTGAGTACATGAATATGTAAAAAAGGAGGGAGGAGTGAAATCACAATATCGGCAGCTTCAATCAATATCCGGCGTTCATCAGCATTGGTAACATTCACTTCAACTGCTTCAGTATTGATGGCTTCACCAAGTTTTGCTTTTGCCAGTTCCGGGTTTGCATCGGCCACGATCAGTGTCCAGTTTTTTTCTGCAACTGTGGTTTTGAGATAATCGATCAATACTGTGGCAGATTTGCCTGCACCGAATACAAGAATCGTTTTCAATCAAAATTGTTTTAAAGCGATAAAGTAAGGTGAGAATTTGCAATTTACAATGGGCAATCTCCTTTGCGAATCAGTTTTGGGTGTTTGCGCATCTATCAATAAATTTGCCCCACTTTAAAACAAAGTTATTTCAATGAGAACAATTGCAATGCGTGAAGCCCTGCGTGAGGCGATGCAGGAAGAAATGCGTAGAGATGAGAAAGTATTTTTGATGGGTGAGGAGGTTGCAGAATACAATGGTGCTTACAAGGTGAGCCAGGGTATGCTGGATGAGTTTGGCGAAAAACGTGTGATCGACACGCCCATTTCTGAACTTGGCTTTACCGCTGTTGCCGTAGGTGCTGCTCAAAACGGCTTACGTCCGATTGTTGAGTTTATGACCTGGAACTTTGCTGTGTTGGCATTGGATCAGATATTGAACACCGCATCAAAAATGCTGGCAATGAGTGGCGGACAGGTTGGTTGCCCAATCGTTTTCCGCGGAGCCAATGGCTCTGCCGGTCAATTAGGAGCGCAACACTCAACTGCTTTTGAAAGCTACTATGCAAACATTCCCGGTTTAAAAGTGGTATCTCCTTATACTCCATACGATTCAAAAGGATTGTTGAAAGCGGCCATCCGTGATAATGATCCGGTGGTGTTTATGGAAAGTGAGGTGATGTATGGCGATAAAGGCGAAGTACCGGAAGGTGAATACATCATTGAGATCGGTAAAGCTGACATTAAGCGTCCCGGTCGTGATGTAACCATCGTTTCGTTCAACAAGATGATGAAAGTGGCTCTCGGAGCTGCTGAAGAACTGTCGAAGGAAGGAATTGAAGCCGAAGTAATTGATCTGCGCACGATTCGTCCATTGGATTGGTTCACAATACTGGAAAGTGTGAAAAAGACCAATCGTTTGGTGATTGTTGAAGAACAATGGCCATTTGCTTCTGTTTCGTCTGAAATTACGTACCGTATTCAGAAAGAAGGGTTTGATTACCTGGACGCACCAATCCGCCGTATTACAAGTGCCGATGCGCCGATGCACTATGCACCATCATTGGTAGGTGCTTATTTACCTGACGTGCCACGTACGGTAAAACTGGTGAAAGAAGTAATGTACATGAAAAAATAAAGCCTTGGTTATAAGCATGAAAGCCGGTCATTTGATCGGCTTTTTTGCATTTTAGACAAATAAGTGCCCATTAAATTTTTTATTCAAAAGAATTGAAGCATATTTGCCACGGTTTTTCATAGGATATTGGATTTTAAACGAAGCTGGATTTCTATCCGGCTTTCTTTTTACATAGCAATCCCCGCCGCTGTGCGGAACAATTCATTTAACGATAGTAGCTACTAAGGCATTAATCCTTCCACGAACAAGCGCAGTGTGCTTAATAACAACCACACAAATCCATAAGTAATAAATACAAGCGAAAGACCCAGAGCTGAGATCTTCATTGCGATCTTCCAGGTCGGCTGCGTAGAGATTGAACTTAACTTCATAGGGATTGGTTTTGATATGTATCAAATGTAGTCATCATTTGTTTCTCAAACAATCGGAGAAAACCTGTATTTTGAAATGGTAATTACCGACGAATTTTTATCACCAGCTACGTAATTGATTTGCGTAGAATGTCCATTCAGGCGTATTGATGATATTATCTTTAGGAGCTCGATACCAAGGACTTAGAATTTTTTCATTCTTATTTTTAAGTACATGAATATCCTGCGCCGGCATATAACTTTGGGCCAGCAAAAAGATAAGTTCACCTGTTTGCCGATGCCTTGCTATGTCTATGATTATTACTGCATGACCCGGTGAACCGCCTTTGATCAGCACATCACCCGCCATAAGCTGATCCCATGATCTCCGTTTCAATTCTTTTTCCAGCGACAACGTGCCGCACATGCCAAATACCGTTTCCAGGTAGCTTTGCCAGCTCCGGTTTTTGTATTGCTGCCAACAGTATTTCTTGCCGGCATTATCGGCAAAGCAAATCGATTGTTGTTGCTGCTTGAGATATTCAGCACGTAATCGCATTACGGCATCAGCACATTGTTGCAGGTCACGTTTTCCTACCGAAACGTCGAGAACTGCATACTGAGCTGTTTGATTATACTTTGGCTGTCCATTGTAGAGATACACAGTGGTTTCTTTTTTCAACGGTTGTTTGCGCAGGAACGATCCAAAACTTTCAGAAGGAAGTTTAATTCGTTCATACCCCTGTGGCAGGTTTATTTCATTGATTTGTTTGGGGTAGCTGATTGATGTTGATGAGTTTGGATCTGTTTTATTGGTATTCAAAAGAAGAATACAACTTGATGCAAAGAAAAAAGCAACGGCATTCATACTTGCATGGTTTTTGGTTAGCTTTGAAGCAATTCAAATTATTTTCCACAAAAGAATTTGTTAAACCATATGAGTCAGATTTTAATTATTGATGATGAAAAGGCTATTCGTAAAACGTTAAGTGAAATTCTATCATACGAAGGCTATAAGATCGATGATGCTGAAAATGGGGAAGAGGGATTAAAAAAGATCAAAGAGAAAAGTTATGATGTGATATTGTGCGACATCAAAATGCCGAAAGTGGATGGTCTGGAGTTCTTAGAAAAAGCAAAAGAGATCAATCCCGATGTGCCGATTATTATGATCTCCGGTCATGGTACCATTGAAACGGCAGTAGAAGCAGTAAAGAAAGGTGCGTTCGATTATGTGGCCAAGCCACCTGATCTCAACCGACTGCTCATCACCATCCGCAATGCGATGGATAAACAAACGCTGGTAACGGAAACCAAAGTGTTGAAACGTAAAGTGAGTAAAGTACAGGAGATGATCGGTGAAAGCACAGCATTAAAAAAGATCAAAGACACCATTGAAAAAGTGGCGCCTACGGATGCACGTGTATTGATTACCGGTGAAAATGGTTCAGGAAAAGAACTCGTTGCCCGGTGGATGCACGAAAAAAGCAACCGTGTAAACGGCCCCATCATTGAAGTAAACTGTGCAGCTATTCCCGGCGAACTGATCGAGAGTGAATTGTTTGGTCATGAGAAAGGCTCTTTCACCTCAGCAATCAAACAACGCATCGGCAAATTTGAACAGGCAAGCGGTGGCACATTGTTTCTGGATGAAATTGGTGACATGAGTTTAACGGCCCAGGCAAAAGTGTTGCGTGCCTTACAGGAAAGCAAGATCACCCGTGTAGGTGGTGAAAAAGATATTACAGTTGATGTGCGGGTCATCGCTGCTACCAACAAAGATCTGTTGAAAGAAGTGGAAGCAAAGAACTTTCGTCTCGATCTGTATCATCGTTTAAGTGTGATCATCATTCATGTACCGTCATTAAATGAGCGCAAAGAAGATATTCCATTGTTGGCGGATCATTTTTTACAACAGATTGCTGACGATTACGGGCAAGCAAAGAAGGACATTGATAAAAAAGCAGTGGATGCTTTACAAAAACATAATTGGAGTGGAAATATCCGTGAGTTCAGGAATGTAATGGAGCGACTGGTGATCTTATCGGGCAAAATCATAAGCGAAGATGATGTGTTCAATTTTGTGATTCCCCGTTCATGAGTCAAACGATCTATTGCATCAGCGGGTTAGGTGCTGATGAACAGATATTTTCCAACCTGCAAGTACCGGGTTACGAATTAGTGTGCCTGAAATGGCTGCAACCTGCCCCTCAGGAGTTATTCGCTGATTATGCCAAACGGATGTATGCGCAAATGAAAGATACCAATCCCATACTGTTGGGTGTATCGTTCGGCGGCATGTTGGGTATTGAGATCGCCAAACAGTTTCCGGTTAAAAAACTCATCCTTATCTCATCCGTCAAAATAAAAACCGAACAGCCATGGTGGATGCAGGCAGCCGGAAAACTAAAACTCCATCAACTGGTACGGGCAAGGCCTCATCCTTTGCTCTATCCCATCGAGAATTATTTTCTGGGTGTAAAGGAAAAAGATGAAGTGGGATTGGCGATCCATTTCCGTAAAACAGTTGACAAGGATTATCTGCAATGGGCCATTCACAATATTGTAACATATTCAAATGTAACAATACCTGATAATGTCCTACATATTCACGGTACATCCGATAAATTATTTCCTCTCCGTAATGTAAACGCTCACTACAAGATCAAAGGTGGAGGTCATTTTATGGTGTACAACAGGGCTGAGGAGATTAGCCGTATTCTCTGTGATGAATTGGAGGCTGTTAAATGAAACGGAATATTTAAAGCGGCAATTCGGGCTGCAAAACTGAAACCCTTACTTTTGTGAGCATTAAAAAATGAACGCATGTCGACAAACGAGATTCTTTGGATTTTCATCATCAATCTGCTTTTAGTAGTACTGCCTGCCATTGGTTTATACGGCATGTTTAAAAAGGCAGGCGTTCCTGCGTGGAAGGCGTTGGTTCCTTTTTATAATGTTTGGGTAATGGTGGAACTCGCCGGTATGAAACGTTACTGGTTTTTTCTTCAATTCATTCCGATTGTTGGTTGGTTCATTACTGTTGCCATTTTAATTGATTTTGTAAAAACGTTTGGCAAGTTTGCTTTTTGGGAGCACATATTAACGGTGCTGATGCCACTCGTTTATTTTATTTATATCGGGTTTAATAAAACAGACAAATATCTCGGCGCTGATTCAGTGATCCGTCATAAAAAATCAGCAGTACGTGAGTGGGTCGATGCGGCCATTTTTGCAATTGTTGCTGCGGGACTCATCCGTATGTTTTTATTTGAAGCCTATGTAATTCCAACACCATCCATGGAGCGTTCGTTGCTGGTGAACGACTTTTTGTTTGTAAGCAAAACCGCTTACGGTTCACGTGTTCCGAATACACCATTGGCATTTCCATTGGTGCATCATACGTTTCCTGTAACGAAAACAAAATCATATCTCGAATGGATCAAGCTTGATTACCGTCGTTGGTTTGCTAAACCGGTAAAGAGGAATGATGTAGTAGTTTTCAATTTGCCGGTAGGTGATACCGTTATTAATGATGAAGAAAACTTCGGTTCGAAAGTAACGTACTACGAAGCCATCCGGCAGTTTGGCGGCGATCGTCAACGTGTATGGGATAACTATGGCGATATCATTATTACAAGACCGGTTGATAAGCGTGAAAACTTTATTAAGCGTTGTGTAGCCATTGCAGGTGATACACTTGAAATAAAAAATGGTGTGATCTTTATTAATGGAAAGATCGGTGATATTCCTCCAGGCGCAGAAACAAACTATGTATTGAAAACAAAAGGACAGCCGTTGGATTATGCAACGCTGGAAGAAAGTTATGGTATCCGTTCTGAAGCAGGAGAGGTGAGGGATATTGGCAACAACCTGTATGAAATCTTTCTGACCAAAGAACAGGTTTCCATTTTCAGTAAGTTGTCGTTTGTTGAATCGCTTACACCAGTGAATTATACTTACGAGCGTGATACGAGGGGAATTGGTGGTGTGGACGTATTCCCGAATGATACTCTTTATACAAAGTGGACCATTGACAACTACGGCCCGCTTTATATTCCCCAAAAAGGAACCACCATTCAACTTACACCGGAGCTTTACAGCCGTTATGAGCGTGTAATACGCACCTACGAAGGCAATGATTTTGAAATGAAAGATGGTAAATTCTTTGTGAATGGAAAAGCCACAGATCGCTATACATTCAAACTGGATTATTTTTGGCTGATGGGCGATAACCGTCACAATTCATTGGACAGCAGGTATTGGGGCTTTGTTCCGGAAGATCATGTGGTGGGTAAGGCTTCCCTTATTTTCTTTAGTTGGGAGAAAGGTCCACGATGGAACCGGATTTTCCGTTCAATCAAATAATACCGTATATTTGATATCGAGCTTTTATGATGGATCCTCCGACATGTTCGGGGGATTTTTTGTCAAAATAAGTATACTATGAATAAACAGGAAATTCATTTCGAATATGAGATCTACGATTCCATTGATGATCTGACTGAAGATGATAAATGGTTGCTGGATGAAGCCAGAGAAGTTACCCAGCACGCATATGCTCCTTATTCACGCTTCCAGGTAGGTGCTGTTGCAAAACTCAGTAATGGAGAAATTGTTGCAGGAAGCAATCAGGAAAATGCCTCGTTCCCAGCTGGCTTGTGTGCGGAACGTGTAGTGCTGGCATCTGTGTCATCACTCTATCCAAAAATGCCGATTGAAACAATTGCCATCAGCTACAACAATAATAATGGGGAGAGCAGTCATCCGATTTCTCCTTGCGGTATTTGCAGGCAGGCGTTACAGGAGTTTCGTCAAAAAACAAGTACCCCAATTCGTTTGATTCTCGGAGGTATGAACGGAAAAGTATTTATCATTCCCGATGCAGGAATGCTGTTGCCTCTTTCGTTTACCAGTGATGATATGAAGTAATTAGAACAATTTCGATTGTTTGCCTGCCATTTTTGCTTCGTGCTCGAGCAACCATTGTTTGCGATGCAGACCTCCTGCATAGCCGGTTAATTTCCCATCAGCTCCCACAACTCTGTGACAAGGAATAATTATAGCCAGTGGATTTTTTCCATTTGCTGATGCAGCCGCACGGATGCTTTTTACGTTTCCCAAACGTTTGGCCATGTGCAGATAAGTTATTGTTTCACCGAAAGGGATTTGAATTAATTGCTGCCATACTTTTTGTTGAAAAGCTGTGCCGGCAGGATTGAGCGGCAGATCAAATTGTTGTCGGGTGCCTGTAAAATATTCATCGAGTTGCAGAATTGTTTTTTGTAATACAGATGATGAAGTTGCTTCCGTTGCTGTAACAACAGCTTCGTCCTTAAAACCGGCAACAGTCAATTGCTCTTCCTCTGCTTGCAACAGCAAGATGCCAAGTGGCGAATGATAGAATGCGGTATGGATCAAATGGTCAGCCAATTTTACCTCCGTTTTGCACTTCTTTATCTGGTTTCAATAATACAACCTGTCCGTTAGTATCATACACCCCTAACACCAGGCACTCACTGAAAAACGTAGCGATCTGTTTTACCGGAAAGTTGAGTACTGCTACTACCTGTTTGCCGATCAATTCTTCTTTGTTGTAATGATGGGTGATTTGTGCTGAAGAACGTTTGATACCAAGCGGACCAAAATCGATCGAAAGTTGATAGGCAGGCTTTCGTGCATTGGGAAAATCGGCTGCTTCAATAATAGTTCCTGCAGAGATATTTATTTTTTCAAATTCGCCCCACGAGATCGGTTCACTCATCCTCCATATCTTTTAATTGCGAAGCAAGTGCAAGCAGATCTTTCTTCTTATATGCACTCTTTTCATTGTCAAAACACTTTGCATATTCTTCGAGCAAGCGTTGGATGATGCGTTTATTGCTCATTGGTTTAAAATACGAAGCAGTGGGAGATACGCTGATGCGTTTGAAATAAGTTTCTACATCTTTGTGTGAAAATATTTGGCCACTGGCCCCATCCATATAAAATAATATATGCTCCGGCGGAAAATCTGCATCAGTACTGTTTTCAGGATCACTGTCAAAATAACCGAGAATGAACTGCCTTGGTATATTGATCATGTGCAGATTAATATCCAGCAGGTTGGCCAGTGAAAGCAATAGTATACCAATTGAAATGGCGTTTCCTTTTTTGGATTCAATGAGTTTATGAACCAGAAATTCATCGCCTTGGTTATAGTTGATCTCCGTCCCTTTGATCTTATAATAATTGAACAGGATATTATTGAGCACATTTACTTTCTCCAACGAGGTAAGAAAGCTGTTCAGCTCCAGCCATACATTCCGTCTTACTTTTTCCAGCTCCTGGTAATGTGATAATAAATTCAGATCGGGGTATTGATAGCGGCTAACCAGCAGTGCGCCCGTAAACAGATCGTGTTCTTTGTCATTGGCCCATGCATTTACATCTTCCTGCAACTCACGAAAATGCAAGCCATGGATCAGCATTTCAATACGCTCCTGCGTATATTCATCTGCTGTGGTTTCCCATAAATGCTCCAGGTTGGGAATGATCTCTTTCCCCAATGAAATGATCTTCTCACTCACCGTATTATACACTTCATCGTCGGGGTCGTCAATGAGGTGAAGTAATGCTGATATTTCTTTCGTTTGTTCCATTAATACAGTTTCGATGCTAAGATGCTTTAATCTGGAATTTAAATTGCAAAAACTGTACAACATATCTTGAAAAAGTTGTTCACAACGATGTGGATGACTTGTTTTTACTTCGTATAATCACCCATTTTAGAAGGCTGCTAAGTACATTCCCTTATGACTTTGTTAGGTAAGCACGAATTTTTGATTATAAACACAATCAAATGGTTGAATTATAATTTAACTGCTGTAACCTTGTATCACCAACAGATTGATCCGAATATCCAAAAAAACCAAATGGCGAAAGCCGCTTAAAATCCAATGAAGGCCTGTTTTTGAATCATGGCCCTATGAACCAAACTACGCTGGCTTCTGTACCTAAGAGAACGGACAAATGAAACAGAACAAATTGAAGCAGCATAAAAGTCCCCCGGATAACGGGGGACTTTTTTTATTCATCATTCAATCTTAATACAAACACAACGGCACCCGTTTGTTTTCTCAGTAAATTGCTGCTTTCGCTTTCCATTATTAATTGATCATGAATAAAATTCTGTTCTTGCTGTTTTTGGCCACTGCTTGTTCGGTTGCTTCACAAAAAACGATTGTTATGCAATTTGCTCAAAACCCTGTTGTGGCCCACCGAGGTGCATTCAAGAAAAACAAACTGCCCGAAAACTCTATTGCCGGATTAAAGGAGGCTATCCGTTTGAAATGTACCGGTTCTGAATTTGATGTGCGGATGACGGCCGATGATTCTCTGATCATCAATCATGATCCGCATTTCAACAAATTGGAAGTGGAGAAATCAACTTTTGCACAGTTACAGCAGTTTGCACTTTCAAATGGCGAACCGTTGCCAACGTTGCAACAATATCTGGAAGCAGGTTTGCAAAACAACAGCACAACACGCTTGGTGTTGGAATTAAAACCATCCGGCATCAGTAAAGAGCGTGCAAAGCAAAGTGCGGAAAAAGCGGTGCAACTGGTAAAACGTTTAAAAGCAGAAGCAATGATCGTGTATATCAGTTTTGATTATGATATTCTGTTGAAGATAAGAGAACTGGATGCAACTGCTTCGTTGCAATACCTCGAAGGCAATAAATCGCCTGCACAATTAAAAGCCGATAAGATCGATGGAGCTGATTATCATTTTACGGTCTTTCAAAAAAATCCGGGATGGATTGCAGAAGCCAAACAACATCACATTATTTTAAATGCATGGACGGTGAATGATGCGGCTACCATGGACTGGCTGCTTGAAAATGGATTTGAGTTTATTACTACTAATGAGCCGGAGATGTTGTTTGAGAGGGTATCAACTTTAAAGAATCGTAAAAAAAATTAGTATAGCGTAACTAAACTTGTTGCTTTTCAAACAGCATGTCGAGTATTTCGATGATGATCTTTCCTACAACGACTTCCGCAACGTCAACGCAAACGGTACCTCCAAATGTTTCCGTTCATTTTGCAAAATCATATTGGCGACCATTTCGCCCATTTGTTTAAAATCGGTGGAGATGGTGGTAATACCATCCAGCATAAATCGTTTCCAGGGCGTTTCGTTGTACGAGATGATGCCAATATCTTTTCCCACTTCTAATTTGGTGGATTGTATTTTATCTAACAGGATCAACAGATCATCTTCCATCAAATTGATATATACATCTCCTTCAGCAATCGTTTCATCTTTGATCTTGTGTACTACTTTGTGCTGGAACGCATACTCCATACAAAAGCTTTCAAAGCCTTTCAATATTTCGTTGGGGAAGTAGGTATAAGACGGGAATACCAGTTTCAGTGTATGGTAATTACTGAGGCTGGGCAATGCTTCTTTGAGTGCATTAAAAATATCTTTCTCAAAATTTTCATATACAGCGCCATAGTCACCTTTTACACCGGGTATCAGTTTGTCCAGCAAAATAAGTTCACCTTCATTGATCTCATTGATCACTTCAGCAGCATTGTCGCCGCCCTCCAGAAAATGAGGGATCACCACATAATGCGTATAACCTTCCCTGCGGTTTTGCAGCAGTTTTTTAAATAAACTGAAATCATTATTGTAAATATAAAAGTCGATGGCTGCTTGTTCGCCCAATGTTTTTACAAACGAATCGTAAATGAGTTTTTTGTGTGTACTCAGCTTATTGAATATGAGGAACACACGAATGCTTTGTTTTACATCGGTCTTTGAAATAAAATAACCTTTGCCTGGCACTGAACCAACCACGCCCAACTGCTTCAACTGACGGTATGCCTTTTCAGCTGTATCTCTGGAAATATCCAGTTCATAACTAAGATCGTTAATGGAAGGAAGCTGATAATCTTTTCCGATATTTCCCTGTTCAACACCTTTTAAAATGGAGTTGATGAGTTGTACATATTTTGGAGTGATGGATTGTTCATCAATCAGTATATGCCGGTATATATTGTCGCTTGACATGCTTGCAGTTCGTTTTCAAATGATGGCAATCCGGATGTTCCGGGGTTATATGAGGGGCAAAAGGTAAGTAATTTCTTAAAAACAATGGATCCGTGCGCAAATGGATTGTATATTAACATGATAGTGCATGACAGTAAACGGGTAGGGAGGAGGTAATTTTATCCCTATCATCCTTGCTTTATAAAAAAATACTAACGAATGCAGGTTTTATTAGGTGTGATCTTTCACTTCATCGGCGGCTTTGCTTCCGGAAGCTTTTATATCCCTTACAAAAAAGTAAAAGGATGGCATTGGGAGAGTTATTGGATCATTGGCGGATTGTTCTCCTGGCTGATTGTTCCTCCCTTAGCAGCTTATCTTACCATTCCCGGTTTTGTTGACATTATAAAAGGCGAAGCAGGTCCTGTATTGGCGGCTACGTATATGTTTGGCATCTTATGGGGTATTGGCGGATTAACGTATGGTCTTGGAGTACGTTATCTCGGCGTATCGCTGGGTAGCAGTATCATCCTCGGTTTATGTATGGTGTTTGGTGCCATCATTCCGGCCATTTATTACGATTTCAATCCGGTAGCGGCAAAGGATACGTTCAGTATGATGGTTGGTTCTACTTGGGGCTTAACCATTCTTGCAGGATTGCTCGTTTGTGTAATTGGTATCATCATCAGCGGTAAGGCCGGTATGATGAAGGAAAAAGAATTAAATGTTGCCGGTACCGATCCGCATGGTGGGGAAGTGAAAACAGAATACAAGTTTGCATTGGGAATGTTTGTATCCATTGTATCAGGTGTACTCAGTGCCTGTTTTAATTTTGGATTAGAGGCAGGACAATCACTTGCTACTGTTGCCAATGATATTTGGGTGGCAGCCAATCCCGGCGAAGGAGAATTTTTATACCGCAACAATGTTATTTATGTAGTGTTGTTATGGGGTGGATTAACCACCAATTTTATCTGGTGTATGATTTTAAATGCACGTAATAAATCGTTTGGCGATTATACCAATAAAAAAACGCCTTTGTTCAAGAACTATCTGTTTGCAGCATTGGCTGGTACCACCTGGTTTCTTCAGTTTTTCTTTTATGGTATGGGCGAAAGTAAATTAGGAAATGGACCCAGTTCATGGATTCTGCACATGGCGTTCATTATTCTTGTTGCCAATATGTGGGGATTGCTGTTAAAAGAATGGAAAGGCGTAAGTAAAAAAACAATCATGACCGTTACAACAGGTATTATCATTATTATTCTTTCAGTGTTACTGGTAGGATATGGAAATAGCCTGCATTAAAAATATAAAAGAGGTATGTTATGTCAGTAGAAACAAAAAAGTACAAACACGTAAGCTATTTGTGGGATGATGCCAAAGCAGCAGCATTAGCAGGCGACGAAGTAGCGTTATTAGTGTATCGTTCCAATTTATTGGGCGCCGATTTACGATTCACCAATTATGGTGGTGGAAACACATCGTGTAAAGCAATGGCAAAAGATCCATTGACTGGCAACGAAGTGGAAGTGATGTGGGTAAAAGGTAGCGGTGGCGATCTTGGCACGATGAAGCGCAGCGGATTAGCGGCCTTATATGTAGATCGTTTACGCAGTTTAAAAAATATTTATCGTGGAATGGAACATGAAGATGAAATGGTTGAATTGTTCAATCATTGTATTTACGATCTGGCTTCAAAAGCTCCATCTATCGATACACCATTGCATGGATTTCTTCCGTTTAAACATATTGATCACTTACACCCCGATGCAGCCATTGCGATTGCTGCTGCAAAAGATGGAAAGAAGATCACCAAAGAATTATTTAACGGAACTATTGGTTGGGTAGAATGGCAAAAACCGGGTTTTGATCTGGGTTTACAATTAAAACAATGTTTGGATGAAAATCCCGGCATTCGTGGAATCATGTTCGGCTCACATGGTTTGTTTACCTGGGGCGATACTGCATACGAAACTTATATCAACACTCTGGAAGTAATTGAGCGTTGTGCTGATTATTTGGAAGATAATATCAAGAAACAAACAGCTGTATTTGGTGGTTCAAAGTTGAGCTCATTACCGAAGAAGATCGTAAACAACAGGCGGCTGTATTGGCACCTGTGTTACGTGGTTTCTGTTCTTCACAAAATCGAATGATCGGTCATTTTACTGATGATGCAAGAGTGTTGGAATACATCAACTCCAATGATCTTGACCGCTTGGCACCGCTTGGTACAAGTTGTCCCGATCATTTTCTTCGTACAAAAATTTCTCCACTTGTGTTGAATCTTGAAGCAGGTGAAGATTTGAGTGATGTAAAAAAGATCAAAGAAAAAATTGCACCGTTATTTGAAGCATACCGCAACATGTATGCAGATTATTATACTACTTGCAAGCATGCAAACAGTCCGGCCATGCGTGATCCAAATCCTGTGGTGATCTTGTATCCCGGTGTTGGTATGTTCACGTTTGCAAAAGACAAACAAACAGCACGGGTAGCCGCAGAGTTTTATATCAATGCCATCAATGTAATGAAAGGTGCAGAAGCAATTTCTGAATACACTTCATTACCACGCCAGGAAGCATTTAATATTGAATACTGGTTACTGGAAGAAGCGAAATTGCAACGCATGCCAAAGCCAAAAGCATTGAGTGGAAAAATTGCATTGGTAACAGGAAGCGCTGGCGGAATCGGAAAAGCCATTGCAAAAAAGTTTGCTGAAGAAGGTGCTTGTGTGATCTTGAACGATATGAATCCTGAACGTTTGTCGGAAGCAAAAGAAGAATTCATTAAGCAATTTGGTAAAGATACTGTTGCTGCTGATATTTTAGATGTTACCGATGCCGGTACAATCAATACAACATTAGCTACCTCTGCACTTGCGTTTGGTGGTGTAGATATTATTGTCAACAATGCCGGTCTGTCTATTTCAAAACCAATTGAAGAGCATACAGAAAAAGATTGGGATCTGTTGTATGATGTTTTGGTGAAAGGTCAATTCATGGTTACGCAAAAGGCTGTTGAAGTAATGCGTAAACAGGGATTGGGTGGCGATGTGTTGAACATTGTTAGTAAGAACGCACTGGTAAGTGGACCAAATAATGCAGGCTATGGTTCAGCCAAAGCAGCACAAATGCATTTGAGCCGATTGAATGCAGCTGAATTAGGAAAAGATAAGATTCGTGTAAATGTGGTGAATCCTGATGCAGTCATTGCAGGCAGTAATATCTGGAGCGGCGGATGGGCCGAAGGCAGAGCCAAAGCATACGGCATCAGTATTGAAGAGTTACCGGCTTATTATGCAGGACGAACTTTATTAAATGAAATTATATTACCGGAAGATATTGCCAATGCATGTTTTGCATTTGCAGGCGGGCTGTTACATAAATCAACCGGAAATGTGTTGAACGTTGATGGTGGAGTTGCTACAGCTTTTGTACGGTAGTCAATCTTTTTCTCATAATCAATAGTTATTAAATACGGGTTGTCTGCTCTCATTCGACCCTCTTTTTTAAATTGATTAACTTAACAGTTATAAATTGAATGTATGCGTATAGAAAAAAACAGGATTGCAGAGTTTAACGGATTGCATACCGCAGATCACAAACGAAAATTCGATTTCATTGCAGCAGATATTCCTGATGTTGAAGAGGTATTACAAAAACTCATCGACTTCCAGGTAGCAATTCCAAGTTGGGCATTGGGCACAGGTGGTACACGCTTTGGTCGCTTTGCAGGTGCAGGTGAGCCGGGCAGTCTGGAACAAAAATTAGAAGATGTTGGTTTGCTGCATGCACTCAACCAGTCAAGTGGTGCCATTTCATTACATATTCCATGGGATATTCCTGACAACTATGCTTCTATCAAAGCATCTGCGGCGCAACTGGGTTTGAAATTTGATGCCGTTAACTCAAATACATTTCAGGATCAAAAAGATCAGGAACTGAGTTATAAATTTGGTTCATTGCAACATGTAAACAAAGCAGTACGCAAACAAGCCATTGAACATAATATTGAAGTAATTAAACATGGTGTTGAACTTGGTTCAACTGCATTAACTGTTTGGTTGAGCGATGGCAGTTGTTTTCCCGGTCAATTGAATTTCAGAAAAGCATTTCAAAATACATTGGAAAGTTTGCAGGAAATTTATGCAGCTTTACCTGCAGATTGGAAAGTGTTTGTTGAATACAAAGCATTTGAACCAAACTTCTATTCAATGACAGTAGGAGATTGGGGACAATCATTATTGTATGCAAACAAACTTGGACCAAAAGCTTATACATTGGTTGATCTTGGTCATCATTTACCAAATGCAAATATTGAACAGATCGTTTCTTTGTTGTTGATGGAAGGCAAACTGGCCGGTTTCCATTTCAACGATAGTAAATATGGTGATGATGATTTAACAGTAGGCAGCATCAAACCTTATCAATTGTTTTTAATTTTTAATGAATTGGTTGAAGGGATGGATGCAAGAGGTATGGATCATGCAACTGATCTCGGTTGGATGATTGATGCAAGCCATAATGTAAAAGATCCGTTAGAAGATCTGTTACAATCTGTAGAAGCGATCATGATTGCTTATGCACAGGCATTAACGGTTGATCGTAAAAAATTAAATGCAGCACAGGAAGCAAATGATGTGGTAGCTGCACAGGAACTGTTGCAAAATACATTCCGTACCGATCTGCGTGCATTGGTTGCTGAAGCAAGATTAAGAAGTGGAGCAGCATTGTATCCTCTGCAATTTTTCCGTGAGCAAAAACTGAGGGAGCAATTGATCAAAGAAAGAGGCAGTAAGACTGTTGCAACAGGATTATAAAAAGCCCCCTCCCGACCTCCCCCGAAGGAGGAGGCCAACCACGCACAAAACCTAACCTGTCAAAATAGTTTTATTAGTGAAACTGATTGAAGTGTCATAGTCGATAAAAGATTAAATGCTGATGGGTTCAAATAAAAAAATAACAGAAGAAACAAAGCTCGACCTCCCTTCTCCTTTGGAGAGGGGAACGAGGGGTGAGGCTGTTATAGCAATTTTCGACATTGGCAAAACCAACAAAAAACTGTTGTTGTTTGATGAACATTATAAAGTTGTTCATGAAGAAAGCAGGCAGTTAGATGAAACAAAAGATGAAGATGGTTTTGCATGTGAAGATGTGGAGCTGCTTACACAATGGGTAACTGATTCATTTGAAAGTTTGTTGAAAGATGATCGCTTTCAAATTAAAGCGGTTAATTTTTCCGCTTACGGTGCAAGCTTTGTTTATCTGGATAAAGACCTCAAGGTTATTCCGCCGTTATATAATTACCTGAAACCTTATTGCACCTGCATTACAGAAAAAATTTTATAAAGACTATGGTGGTGAAAGCCGTGTTTCGAAAGAAACGGCATCACCCGTTTTAGGTAATCTTAATTCAGGCATGCAGTTGTACCGGTTGAAATATGAAAAGCCGGAAGTATTTGCTGAAATTAAATACGCACTGCATCTGCCACAGTATTTATGTTTTATTCTTTCTGGTAAGCTGCATACCGATCTTACAAGTATCGGTTGTCATACAAATCTGTGGGACTTTCAGGAAAAGCAGTATCATGATTGGGTAAAGCAGGAAGGTATTGCTGAAAAATTTGCACCTGTTTTAAAAAGCAATGCTGATTGCAGGTCATACAAATAAAAAGATTCCGGTAGGTGGAGGTTTGCACGATAGCTCATCAGCATTGATCCCTTACCTCGCATCGTTTCACGAACCGTTTATCCTGTTGTCAACAGGTACATGGTGCATCACGTTAAATCCGTTCAATCATTCACAGTTAAGTGATCTGGAATTGCACCAGGATTGTCTCTGTTATCTTTCATACGAAGGTAATCCTGTGAAAGCATCCCGTTTGTTTGCAGGTTACGAACACGAACAACAAACAAAACGATTAGCAGCATTTTTTAAACTTCCGGACGATCATTATAAAACAGTTGAGTGCGATCAAAAGATCATTGATCAACTGGAGCTAGGTAAAGCATTCACAAAAAAAGGTGCTGATGATGTGATGATTCAGCAATCAGTTTTTGCCAAACGGGATTTGAAAAAGTTCGAAAATTATGAGCAGGCGTACCATCAATTAATTGCCGATATCATTACACAGCAATTATATAGTACCAATCTTGTATTGAAAGGAACTCCGGTAAAACGAATTTTTGTTGATGGTGGTTTTGGAAAAAATCCCATCTTTATGCATATGATGGCGGATGTGTTTACCGGTATTGAAGTATATGCAGCATCGGTAGCACAGGCTTCAGCATTGGGAGCTGCATTGGTGATGCATGAGCATTGGAATAAAAAAGTATTACCAACCGACATCATCGAATTGAAATATTATTCTGAACAACAGAAACGATGAAGTGTTGAAACGTATGAAAGTTGGATTATTTATTCCCTGTTATATCGATCAGTTTTATCCGCAGGTAGGTATTGCTACATTACAATTGTTGGAAAAGCTGGGATGCAATGTTTCCTTCCCTCTCAATCAAACATGCTGCGGTCAGCCAATGGCCAACAGCGGTTTTGCAGCCCTCAGTAAAAATTGTGATAAAAATTTTGTTGCCAATTTTCGTGGCTTCGATTATATCGTTGGGCCATCGGGAAGTTGTGTGTTGCATTTAAAAGAACATTTGCACGATGAGCAACATTCCGGTGAAGCAGAACATATCCGCAAGCATGTGTACGAACTCACTGAATTTTTAGTTGATATTCTCAAAGTAGAAAAACTCAATGCATCCTTTCCACATAAAGTGGGCTTGCATAACAGTTGTCATGGTCAGCGTGGCTTGCATCTTTCATCGATGAGTGAACGCATGTTGCCAGCGTTTTCAAAACCACAACAATTACTGAACATGGTAAATGGTTTAGAACTCACACTGCCTGTTCGAAGTGATGAATGTTGCGGCTTTGGTGGTACGTTTTGTGTATTTGAAGAAGCAGTGAGTGTGAAGATGGGAAAGGATCGTATTGCAGACCATTCAACCAACGATGTTGAATATATTACCGGTGGTGATGTAAGTTGCCTGATGCATCTGGAAGGGATTTTAAAACGCAACGGCAGCAACGTGAAGACCGTTCATATTGCAGAAATTTTAAACAGCAACGCATGAGTACAAGCAAACTTTCGCATGCAGAAGCTGCAGAACAGTTCATCAAAGATGAGCCAAGAACCGATTGGCACGATGAAACACTTTGGTTCGTTCGCCAGAAAAGAGATAAAGCCGCTCATGGTTTACCCGAATGGGAACAACTGAGAGAATGGGCTTCACAAATAAAAGATCATACTCTTTCCAATCTCGATCATTATTTACTGGAGTTTGAACGCAATGCAAATGCAAACGGTATTACTGTGCATTGGGCAGCAGACGGTGCAGATCACAATCGCATCATTTTCGATATCATTCAGAAAAATAACATTCAGAAGATCGTGAAGAGTAAGAGCATGCTTACGGAAGAATGTGGGCTGAATGAATTTCTGCATGCAAAAGGAATTGAAACAGTTGATACCGATCTTGGTGAACGTATTGTGCAGTTCAGAAATGAAGCACCAAGTCATATCGTATTACCTGCTATTCATTTAAAGAAACAGGATGTAAGTGATACATTTCATGAACATCTACATACCGAAAAAGGAAATAACGATCCGCAATATTTAACCGAAGCTGCACGTCAGCATTTGCGTGAAAAATTTATTGAATCAGAACTGGCAATTACAGGTGTAAATTTTGCTAGTTGCAGAAACAGGTGGCTTTGTGGTTTGTACCAATGAAGGCAATGCCGATATGGGTGCACATGCTGCAAAAATTCATATTGCCTGTATGGGTTTTGAAAAGATGATTCCGAAAGCAGAACATCTTTCTGTATTTCTTCGTTTGCTTGCAAGAAGTGCAACAGGGCAACCCATTACAACTTACTCCAGTCATTTTCATAAACCAAGAGAAGGGCAGGAGATGCATATTATCATTGTTGATAATGGACGGAGCAGACAATTAGGGCGTGCTGATTTCAGAAACTCATTAAAGTGCATTCGTTGTGCAGCATGTTTTAATACTTGCCCGGTTTACAGAAGAAGCGGCGGACATAGTTATCATACAGCGGTTGCAGGTCCAATTGGTTCTATTCTCAATCCGAATATTGATATGCGTGCAAACGCCGATCTTCCGTTTGCATCTACACTGTGCGGTAGCTGCAGTAATGTTTGTCCGGTGAAAATTGATATACATGATCAGCTATGGAAATGGCGACAGGTATTGGTTGCAGAAGGTTATGTTGATACAAGCAAAGAAAATTGGTTTGAAAGGAATGGCTTTTGTATTGGCAAGACCGGGTCTTTATCGCTTTGCAGGTAAAGCAGGAAGAGCAATGATGCGGATGTTCCCTTGGTTGCTTAACAACAAACTTAACCCGTGGTACAAACAACGGGAAATGCCTGCTCCTCCGAAAGAAAGTTTCCGTGATTGGTACATCAAGAACAAACAACAATGAGCGCAAGAGATACGATATTAAAAGCTATTACAGCAAACAAACCGGCGTTGACAGAATTGCCTGTTATTAATTTGGCTGAAGTAATTCAGTACAATGATCTCTTGCAGCAATACAAAACTGTATTGCAAAGCATCGGTGGTGGCACAGTTGAATTGCAAAACATCAACTCCTTACAAGAAGAACTGCAAGCAAAAAAAGCTAACGGTGAATTTGTGGTGAACAGAATTACAGCGTTGGGCGAAATAAACAATTCACTTGATCAATTAACAGCAACTGATCTTGCGGCTGTTGATATAGCTTATCTGGAAGGAACTCTTGCTGTTGCGGAGAATGGCGCTATCTGGTTACACGAAAGCCAGATGGGTAATCGTTTGTTGCCATTTATTTGCCAGCATTTAGTAATTGTCGTTCATAAGAAAAATATTGTGCCGACGATGCATCATGCCTATCAGCAAATTGACACTGCCAAAGAAGGCTTTGGTGTTTTTCTTAGCAGGCCCATCTAAAACAGCCGACATTGAACAAAGCCTGGTGATTGGTGCACATGGTGCAAGAAGTTTGATCGTGTATATTCTCAACGATTAAGAAATCCTACTTATTTTTTTCTGAGGAAAGTAATGGCCAATCGGGATTATACACGTGTTCCTGTTTCATAATCTGCTCAATTACTTTTACTACTCGATGGATATTTTGCAGCAACATTTGTCTGTTCGCCGAGGATCATTATTCAAGATTATACAATTCAATTGCTGCATTTTCATTTTTACTTACACCCAAGCGAACGCCCTTCCATTTGCCCCAACGCACCGATTGTCGTCCGTCGTTTTCATGAAACTCCCAATAGAAATGCGGATGAAGTTTTTGCTTGCTTTTACTTTTGGTAAGTAACGGAACAATCGATATGCCATCGATCTTTTCTGTTACTGGAACTTTTGCCAACTCTAAAAAAGTTGGATATATATCCCACAAAGCTGCTGGCTGTGTAACTACCGCTGGTTTTATTTTCGTTGGCCAGTAGGCAATGAATGGAACACGCATACCTCCTTCATACAGATCACGTTTAATACCACGATAAATACCACTGCTGTTGAAAAATGCAGGATCGCCGCCGTTTTCACGGTGAGGCCCGTTATCGCTTGTAAAAATGATGAGTGTATTTTCTGCTAATCCTTTTGCTTCAATGGCTTTTACAATTTCTCCCACATACAAATCTAGCCGGCCAACCATTGCAGCAAACTGTGCATGCGGATAAGGCTCAGGCTTCATGTTATGTGGTCTCGTTTTTAAAGCATTACCTGAAAGAGGTTGTTCATTAAATTTTTGTTTATAATAATTGTACAAACTATCATGTGGACCAATTACATCACCATGTGGCAAGGTGTAGGAGAGATACATGAAGAAAGGTTTACTGTTCGCTTCTTTAATGTATTGCACTGCCTGTTGATGAATTAGTGCGGCAGAATAAACAGAGTCGTATTGTTTATTGATTGAAAGGTCAACTTTCTCATGATTCTTCCATAAATACGGTGGAAAAAAATCATGTGCCAATGCCTGATCATTATATCCATAAAACAGATCAAACCCTTTCTTATTCGGATCGCCACTGTTTTGATTGAAGCCCATTCCCCATTTGCCGAAGGTTGCTGTAGCGTATCCATTTTGCTGTAAGTAGTTGGCAAAAGTTTTCGTTGACTCAGGTAATGGCGTTTGCCCTTCTGGCGCAAATTGCTTGTTGCCACGAATAGGTGTGTGGCCTGTGTGTAAACCCGTCATCAACGAAGCTCGTGAAGGAGCACATACCGATGTGCCGGCATAAAACGAAGTAAACTTTTTTCCTTTCGCTGCCAAAGCATCAAGATTCGGTGTTTCAATTTTCTGCTGACCGTAACAACCCACTTCGCCATAACCCAGATCATCAGCAAAAATGAAAATGATATTCGGTTGTTGAGCAACAGTTGATGAGCTGGTAAAAACAGTAATGAATAATAATAAAGAGAGAATAGTTTTCATGTCTTAACACTGATAGTTGAACAATACTGAAGTTAATTGTTTAAAGTTACTTTCATCAAGCCGATTTCTTTTTTGTTGGTAAACGGAACAATAAAGTAGTCGTTTGCTGTTTGAACTAACTGTAGTATGAAATTGAACTGATGATGTACACGCACAGGAAGTGATCCAATTTCTCCTTGTTCGGTGGGATACATCAGGATCAGTCCTTTGCGTTTTGCTGTAAGCTCATGAATCATTAACAGATATGCTTTGTTTTGCAACACAAACTGCGCATGCGACCAAGGATGAAGGTTGTAATACCTTCGATTATTTTTTACAAGGTTTTCTTTTTCTCTTTCCAATTTGTTGTTGAGTAATGTCATTCGCACGGCTGTTGGTGCTGAAGTATAATAAGAATAATTGTATGTCTGCGTAGAAATGAAATTGGGATCAATGCTGGAAAAAATATCTTTGGTCACAGTTATTCCTGTTTTTCTGTCAGTTGGAGCCGGCGAAAAATGAAGCCAGCCAGTGGTTTTATTTTTTTCAACAATAAAACTGGATGCTGTATTGTCTTTAAAAATATCCGGAACAATACTGATCGGTGCTATCTCATTAAGAGAATCATTCAAACGAACCATAAACGCACCTGGTCTTGCACCTCTGTAACCGGAAGGTGTTTGGAGTAATGAATAGATAAAAACACTTGAATCAGCGATGTTGTAACGTACGGTGGGTGAACTGTGCAGATATTTTCCACTTTCAAATTGTTTTGACAAAATATCGCCGGATGCACGATTGATCTTTAGGAGTGTTAAGATGCTTTCTCCTGCTTCATCCTGCGAAGTTTTCAAAATAAACAAATTATTGTTGCTCAAGGTTACTTCCCTTAAATAATCAGTATCTGTGTTGAAAGGAAACAGCAGTTTTGAAACTACTTCTGCTTTTCGTTCAACATCCATTTTTACAATTGTGCTTTTAATTCGTTTGATGTTATTATAATACGAGTGCGAAACCAAAAAGAAATTATTGTCTACAGTAAATAATTGAAACGTTGCTTTGCTCTTATTCCAGGAAGAATCGGCAGGATCACTTAAAAGATACGAAATGTCGATCATGGTACCGTTCCCATGTATCTTTAAAAGTTGATGCTGTAATGGTTGTTCTGTGTGGGCATACAACACATAATAATCGTTCACTTTAAGGAGTCGGATATTCGAATTTTCTGTAAGCCTGATGTTCAATTCCTTTGTAGCCTGTAGCTGTAAGTGATCAGTAAAGATATGAATGACGGGTTTTTTAGCACTGCTAAAGTGAATAAGATGATGAAAGCCGTTCACGTCTGCAACTAATCGAATATCACCGCCGACAGGTGTTTTTAAAACACTCTTACTGTATTGTATTTTTTGTGCAGTACTGATCTTGCAACAAAACACAATGAATATGGTAAGCAGTCGATAGTAGTTCATAATTAAAAGAATAGCTGGCTTCATAAAAATAACCGGCTATTTCTAAATGATCTGTTACAAATTGGCCGGTAACTTATTTCACCGGCTCATATATTTCAACTTCGATTATACTTAACCTTCCTTTGCTGTTAGCGTCATTGCGTGTTACGCCATCATCCAGTTTTTTACCAGATACCTCTGTCGAAGTTTCGCCGGTTAAGTTAGCCGATTTTATCAATTCAATTCTCAGCTTCTTGCCGGTCAATCGTTTGCACAAAATGGTACAGTAGCCCAGGCTTGTTGGCGTGTTACCGTTAAATACTTCCTGCCCGTCAACTGAAATGCGTATTGGATAGCTGCGTGAACGGAAATTGTTAAGTTTCAACGTTACTTCACTAATGGTTGCAGGTTGTTGCAGTTCGTATTCGATCCATGCTGTAGATAGATTGCCGTCGTTATACCAATCAGTTAATTCATTATCATCAAAACTTGCAAAGGCACTGTCAGATTTTGAACCGGCTGTTGCTTTTATAATTGTTAGTGCTTTTCTTTTTTGTACAAATGATGGCGTAGAAGGAGTGGGGCCACGTTGCAGATTACCTTTTAGTCCGAAGGAAGGCAATTGAGCACTCAGCCCATTGTTCACCGCTACAGCTGTTGACTGCAATTGCAGTGAAGCTGTCTTTAATCCATCGGCTGTTGCCATTAATTTTATTTGTCCGGGTTTTGTTGTTGAACGGATGAGCACTCTGTTCACACCATTTTCAACAGGAAGTTGTTTTGAAAGGATATAGTTGTCTGGCCCTTGTGCCATTCCGCCTCTCCATTCTGCTTCGCCTTCCAATTTAAAGTTGATCATATTCATTGCAATGGGGCAACGCTGACCGTTTGCATCAACTACTTCCACTTCTACTAATGCTAGATCATGCCCGTTGGCCTGTATGCCTTTCGGATGGGTGATCGACTTTAAACGAATTGCAACAGGTTTTCCTGCTGTTGTTTTTTGTGCTGTGCAGAGCTGTTTACCATTTGCATCGTAGCCAATAGCTTTAATCGTTCCTTTTTGCCAACGCACTTGTTTGAACGTAAATTGGAAACGATTGTTTTGTACACCATAACCTAAAGATTTTCCATTCACAAACAGCTCCACTTTGTCGGCCGATGAGATCACAAACAGATCCTTCACCGTTGTATCACTGTAATTCCAATGACCAATAATGTGGATGCCCGGTTTTTCTACATCAACCCAACCATCCCACATAATTTTATGTGCGTAAAAGTTTTCTTTAATGATACGCAATGCATCCACTTCACCACTTCTTCTGTAATTTTCTGCACCACGATGATGTGTGTTTGTTTCAGAGAAAACAATATTCACACCTCCGGAACTTACACGTTTACCGGTACCGGGACGTTCTTTCCAGAAATCATACCAACGTGCAATATTTTCCAATGCATGCGATTCCATGTTACGATTGTAAACTCTGGCAGGTTCACCTTTATGCAAAGGGCCATCGCCATCTTTGTGATAGGGTGGCGAATAATCATCCCAATATTTACGCAAGCCTTCATCTCTTGAATACTCCATTGCCCATACAGGAATGGTTGCGCTTTTATTGACGTATAACATTTCGCCTCCATACTCTGCGGTTTTACTATCGAGCATTTCCCTGCTGCCGATTGCACGGCCACCAAAAGGATCGTATGCTTCACGTATGGCTTTCATTTCGATCATGTGTTGCTCACTGATGCTTTCGTTGCCACATTCGTAAAAAATAATGCTGGGATTGTTACGGTTGTAAATAATTGCATCACGCATTACTGTTTTGCGTTGTTCCCAACGTGTACCGGTTACATCTCTTTCAGCATCGCCTGCCGGCATTGCCTGCATCAACCCAACACGATCACAACTTTCCACATCCTGTTTCCAGGGAGTGATATGCATCCAGCGTACAAGATTACCATTGCTCTCCACCATCAGTTGATTGCTGTAATCGCTTAACCATGCAGGCACACTCATACCAATGGCAGGCCATTCGTTTGATGTACGTTGTGCATAACCATGTACCTGTATCACACGATCGTTTAGATAGATCATTCCATTTTTAAATGCCGTTTTGCGAAATCCTGTTTTTGTTACAACAATATCTGCCACTTTTCCATTGATCAGCAATTTTGTTTCCACATCATACAAATAACCATAACCCCAACTCCAGAAATGAAGATTGGATGTAACGGCCGATGAACTGATTGTTTTTGTTTCATTTGGTTGAATAATCATAGGGGCAGATGAAAATGTTTTCACCAAAAGACCATTCATGTCTTTTACGGTAACTGCGTATGATACAGTTTGAACTTTACCCGATTCATTCTTTATTTCCGATGATGCAACAATGGTTGCCTTCCTGTTTTTAATATCAAAGTCTGTGGCATAGATATAAGTGCCAGTGGTACCCAGATTGCTATACAGGGGTAATGTTTGATAAACGTTTCCCATAACATGCAGGAATACATTTTTACTTAAACCACCATAGTTTGCATTGAAATTCCGATCAATCCATTGAAACTTTGTGTTCGTTGCTTTTTCACGGTACTCCCAACTGTTATCGGTACGTACAGCAATTACATTTTCTTCCGTACCATACTTCAGCAGTTTGCTGATGTCGTAACCAAAAGCCATTACACCATTTTCATGCAACCCAACATATTGTCCATTTACGTAAATGGCAGCAGCTTGTCGTACACCTTCAAATTCAATAAATACTTTTTGTCCTTTTGCTGATAGGGGTAGTTTAAATTTCTTTCGGTACCAGGCAATGCCTGTTGAAAGATCAACAATATCTTTTTTAAAGGCTTCATCTTCATTCCAGGCATAGGGAAGTGTTACCTGTTTCCATTTGCTGTCATTATACGATGTAGTAATGGCTGCGGAATCGTCACCAACAAATACTTTCCACTGAGGATTGAAATTATACCGGGTACGTTGCGCAAATACAGTGATTGCAGCAACAATCATTGCTGCAATCAATATGATTTTTTTCATTCTTCTTGTTGTTATTTTAACTTATAGATCTCTGTACCGGCTAACAGAAAACAACCTAAGCCATAATCTTCAAAATCAGGAGTGCTTGTGTACGATACAGGTTGTCCATCTTTTGGTTCTTTACCTGTGCCTTGCACGTAACCTAATTTTCCATTGGGATGGACCGCTTCTTTACACATCGCATTCCATGCTTTGGCAATGGAAGACCTGTATGTTTTTTTATCAAGAATGCCATTGTTAATGCCCCATGCAAAACCATAGATGAATAATGATGTGCCTGAAACTTCTTTGCCGCCAAAATTAGTTGGATCGTTCAAACTTACATTCCAATAACCATCTGCACGTTGCAATGGTAACAAAGCAGCACACATGTCTTTAAAGTCCTGCAGGTATTCATTGTAGTGCGGATCTGTTTTCGGTAATTCTTCCAATGTTTTTGCTAATGCAGCAACAACCCAACCATTACCACGGCTCCAGTAACAATCGTCACCATTTGGTTCTTTATAAGGTGGAACAAAGTCTTTATCTCTCCACCAAAGTTTTTCTGCCTGGTTGTACAAGCCATTGCCACCATGTTTGTATTTGGTGAATGCATACATTTCATACATGCGGTTGAAATAGTTTGTATCGTTATACAGGTTGCCGAGTTTCACAAACACCGGCATCGCCATTTGCAAAGCATCGATCCAGTTCCAGTCGTCTACTTTTTTTGTGATCATCATGGAGTCGATGGAAGCTTTAATATCTTTTACACGCTCCGGGTTTTGCTTGTTATCGATCAGGTACATATCGATATACGTTTGTCCGCAACATTGGTTGTCCGCATTTCTTGTTCTGATGCCACCACGTAACCCCCATTTGTGTTTTTCGCCCCACTGCTTTGCATAATCATAATACGCCTGTTGCCTGTCGGTTTTGTACAGTGCAATCAAGCCTTCGTAATACACCGCTCTTGTCCAGATATTGCTGGGACGTTCGATGTTGGTAAAAATAGATTTACCGGCATCGGGCCACTTGTCCATAAAATACTGGTTGGTGAGCCGGAGCGTTTTTAAAACTTTCTTTTTAGAAGGAATTTTTTGCGCATTGGAAGATGTGGCAATAGCAATCAACAGAAGAACACTTAATATTCTTTTCATAATAGCAGCAATGTTAAAATATTTAAACTCAATGTTAGTGAAATTCTGCTTGGGTGGCGTCCTGTTGTATCCTGAGTTAATGTTTTGCTCCGTCAAAGTTTCAACAAGCTGAATGAGGTCGTCTTGCTTTCTGAAGTGTGATCTCGTTGAAAAGCTGAAACAGCATAGCACAGGATGGATAAAGAATATACGTATTATAATTTTATGAGGTCTCTTAAAACCTAATTGCTGCTATATGACAAAAAAAACTGCTCTGCACAGGGGTATGATGGTCGTCCTGTGTTTTATTTTCTCTTCCATCGCTTTTTCACAAAACACATTTAAAGTAACTGGTAAAGTAACGGACGACGGAGGTAATCCTGTTGCCGGTGCCAGCGTACTGGTAAAAGGAACCAACATTGGTACTACCACTATTGCCGATGGCAGCTTTCAATTGAATGCGCCCTCCGGCAAATCTGTGTTAATCATTTCGTCTGTAGGATTTACAGACAGAGAAGTAGATGTAAATAATCAAGGAACCGTCAATGTATCGTTGGTTTCAGGTGCTTCAAATCTTCAGGATGTAGTTGTTGTTGGTTACGGTACCCGCAAGCGGGTGGAAGTAACAGGTGCTACATCATCTGTATCTGGTGAGAGATTACGGAATGTGCAAACAGCCAATATCTCTACTGCCATGCAAGGTCAGATTGCGGGTGCTACTGTTACACAAAACTCCTTCCGCCCCGGCGGTGGTAGTTCGATCCGCATCAGGGGTAACCGTTCGCTCAGTGCTTCGAACGAACCATTGGTTGTAGTTGATGGATTTCCGGTAAGCTATACAATTGATGACATCAATCCTGCTGATATCGAAACCATCGATGTGTTGAAAGATGCATCTGCAACGGCTGTATATGGTGTACGTGGTGCAAATGGTGTAATACAGATTACTACACGGAAAGGAAAAACTGGAAAAATTTCCGTTAACTACCAGGGTAGTACTTCATTTGAAAGCATCATCCGTCAATTACCGATTTTTAATTCAGCAGAATTGGCTGATTCATGGCGTCAGGCATTTTTTGCTGATCGTCAATATACACGTGACAGAGGTACTGCATCGGGTTCCAATCCATTATTTTATTACCCAACTGCTATTGCGGATGTGGCTTTGTTCAGAAGCCGGTTCGGTAGCGAAGCACAATGGGATGCTATCAGGAATGCTTATACCTGGAGACATTATGATCCGGCCAATAATGTTTTCGTTGCAATGCGAAGACTAGCCACACCGGAAGAAAGACAGGTGATGATGAACCTCGGGCTTTCACAAGTAGATAGTGTTGACATGTACGATCCGTCAAAGATCAACAGCTTCGATTGGCAAAATGAAGTAGGTCTTCGTTTGGGAAGAACAGATAACCACAACATATCTGTGACTGCCGGAAGCGAAAAGTTCAAAGCATCGTTCAATGCCGGTTACTTTAAACAAAAGGGTATTGAATATGCACAGGATTATACCCGTTACTCAATTGGTAATTCAGTAGAGTTTAAACCGGTAAAGTTTTTATCGTTTGGTACCACCATCAATTATATTCATGCCATTACCAACAGCAGCACAAGCTCGTATGCAAATGCTTCCGGTATGATACCAATGACGGTTCCTTACGATACAGCAGGGAACTGGATATTATCGCCCAACAGAGATCAACAGATCATTAACGCTGTTAATGACCGTAACACGGTGTTCGATGAAACAAAAGCCAATCGTTTTTTTGGAAATGTGTTTGCAGAAATTACATTGCTCAAAGGATTAAAGTTCCGTACCATGTTTGGCCTTGATAGCCGCAACTCTGTACGAGGACAGTTTAACGGGGCGCAATCATCGATCCGTTTAGGAAGCCCTGCCAATGCAACACAAACAACCAATAATTCTTCTTCATGGGTGTACGATAATATACTTACGTACAGCACCCGAATAAAATCCGATCACTCCATCAATGTAACGTTGTTACAGGAGTTACAAAGCTTAAACCGTGCTTCATCGTTATCCATGTCGGCGAATAATCTCATTTTCGAGGCACAAAAATGGTATTCGTTACAACGCAATACCGATGCAACTGTAACAGGGTCAGGTTCGTTCTCTGCTACGCAATACATGTCGTATATGGGTAGGGTAGAGTATGGTTTCAAAAATAAATATTTGCTTGCGATCAGTAACCGTTACGATAATTCTTCCGTGTTAGCAGAAGGAAATAAAGGGGCATGGTTCCCTGCCATTTCACTTGGCTGGCAAATTGATAATGAAGATTTCATGACCAACCTGTCTTTCATCAGCCGTGCTAAATTAAGAGCCGGTTATGGTACAGTGGGAAATGCGTCCATTCCTCCATATCAAACAGCAGGGCCTTTAGGCTTTACAAACTACAACTGGGGTAACGGAGTGGCAGCTATTGGTTCTGCACCTACTACTTTCCAAACGCCAAATTTGAGTTGGGAAAAAACAACCACAACCAATATTGGTCTTGAATTCGGGTTGTTTAAAAACAGAATTACCGGTGTAATTGATTTGTATAATTCAAGTACAACCGATCAGTTGCAACGCCGTTCAATTCCTTCTGCCAATGGAGTAGACTTTGTTTATTTTAACCTTGGAGAAGTGAACAACAAAGGTGTGGAGATCACTATGAGTACCATGAATGTTGACAAAAAAGATTTCAAATGGACAACCGATTTCATGTTCACATTGAACAGAGAAAAAATTGTTGACATCGATGGTAGCAACAACAGCAACTTTGCCAACCTTTGGTTGCTGGATCAACCACTTTCAGTGTACTGGGGTTTTCAGAAAGATGGTATTTTCCAATATGAAGATACCGTTGCAGGGAAAGGAATTCTTGCTACTTATTACTGGCCAAAAAATGGGCGTAATAATGTGAACTATCAACCAGGCCGTATCAAGATCATTGATGCAAATAAAGATTCTGCATTCAGTCCTGCCGACAGAATTGTATTAGGTTCACATAACCCTAACTTTATTGGAAGCATCACCAATACATTCACCTACAAAAATTTCGAATTGAACTTTATGGTGTATTTCCAGGTTGGTGGAATGTATCGTGTTCCACGTCCGGGACTGGTAGGCCGTTATCAATCAAACAAAGTAAATTACTGGACGCCAACAAATCCTAGTAATGAATATCAACAGCCTACACAAACAAGCGATATTCCACTTAACTGGGAAGCACTTACGTATCGTACAGCCACTTTTGCACGTTTTAAAAACATCACGCTTACGTATCGTGTGCCAAGAAGCATTACTGATAAACTTCACATGGCCGGCTTTGCAATTTATGCAAGTGCAGTAAACCCGATCCTCATACACAAACATTCCGATTACGATCCGGAAACTGTTCCTTATCGTGAATTTCCGGGAAGTACTACTAACCAGGTTGGACCTACCTCTTACAGTTTCAGAAGTTATGTAGTAGGGGTGCGTCTTGATTTGTAAAAACATTATTCTAACAAAAAAACAGTTGATATGTATAAATATTTCAAACAAACAGGAGTAATGCTGGCCCTTACAAGTGTAATGGTTGTTTCGTCCTGTAAGAAATTTATTGAAGAAGAACTGGTAACTACACTTACTGAAGATTACTATAAAACCGATGCAGGATTGGAAGATCTTGTAAAATCGGCATATACACCCTTGCAATGGCGTTTTACCGGCGAGCAATCGTATTGTATGACTAATTTCGGAACCGATGAGTTTCGTGAAGGTGATCAGTTCAACAACGTTCGCTACAATGATTATGATGCGAATCTGAATTCCAATGATGCGTTTGTAAATGGCTTGTGGACGAATAACTATGCAGGTATCCGCCGTTGTAACCAGGGAATTGAAATGATCTCAGCGTTTAACGATCCATCATCACGTGTATTGGGAACACAGGCCCAAAAAGATTTGCGTATTGCAGAATTAAGAGCATTACGTGGCTTGTTTTATTTGCAGATGGTAACACAGTTTGGAGGAGTGCCCTTGGTTACATCGGTACCCAAAGAACCACAGTATGAATTTCCACGTGCTACCGTAGCAGAAGTTTATAACCAAATCATCAGCGATTTTAAAGCGGCAGGACCAGGTTTACCTTGGCGTTATGCAGGTGCCGATCGTGGTCGTGCCACCCGTGCAATGGCCTATCATTTTCTGGCAAAAGCATATCTCACAAGAGGCAGTGCAGTAGCCGATCAGCGTGGACAAAAGCCCACCGATATGGATAGTGTGATCTTTTTTGCCAATGATGTAATTGCCAACAGCGGTCATGCATTAGAAGCAGATTACGGCAACTTGTTCAATTCAGCTTACCCCGATGGAACAATTCCTTCGCTTGGACAAAACGGCTCTGTTCCTACAAGCAGCAAAGCAAAGATCGACGCCAATAATGCAAGCAATGAAATTATTTATGCTGCCCAGTTCAGCTCAAACCTGAACCTTGCCGGTACAAATAATCAAACACATATGTTCTACCCGTCAGCTTACGATGCGGGTATTCCGGGCATGGTAAGGGATTTCTTCAATGGAAGACCTTTCAGAAGATTACGTCCTACTGATTATACCATTGATATTTACGACAAGATCAACGATTCACGTTTCTTTAAAAGTTTCCAAACAGCTTTCCACAGAAATGTAGCTTCAAATGCAGGGCTTCCCGTATTTACGGTTGCCAATGCTCCTGACCCAAGTCTGGTGGGCAAACCACGTGTGGGAGTAGGCGATACAGCAGCTATTTATATCGTGAATCCGATCAATATGCCGCTGCTTACATCCACCATTGCAAACATGCGTTATTACGCTACGTTTGCGAGGTATAAACAAGCAACACCGGGTGGTGCCATTTCAACTGATTTCACAGGCAACAAATACCTGACACTTTTGAAATTTGGAGATGCCATCCGTTTAACAACTACCAATAACGAAGCAAGAGGTATTCGAAACGGTACGTTTGCACGGTTGGCTGATACTTACCTGATGCTCGCAGAAGCGTACGGACGTAACAACGATTATACCAATGCACTGTTTTATGTAAACGTGTTGCGTAACCGTGCCGCTTATAAAGCCAATGAGGCACGCAGTCCGCAGATCTGGCAATTTATGGGAGGGCCAAATACATTGGCAAATACTTCTGCCAACAATCTCGCCGATCTTACGCTGTTTACAACCAACGCACCAAGCGAACAATATCCTCCAACAGTAACTTCTACCGCACAACGTTTCATTCATTTCATTTTAAATGAGCGTACTCGTGAATTATGTGGCGAATTTTATCGTTGGGAAGACTTAGTACGTACAGAAACCTTATATGACAGAACTAAATTATATAACCTCGATGTAAGCCCATCGTTCGCACAGTTCCATAAACTGCGCCCTATTCCTTTGCTGCAAATGATTGCTCAAACGGTAAATGGCCAGCCTATGTCGCAGGCCGATATGGCGGCTTATCAAAATCCGGGCTATTAATAACCAGGCTGTAGCATTGAAAAAGAAGCTGTGTCAACTCTTTGATACAGCTTCTTTTTTGTATCTTATATTCATCTTCGGGAACGTTTGCATAAAAACTCTGCTTTTTCAGGATAGCACATGACGGTTGGGAGTTATCACTAAGGTAATTTAGTCCTGTTATCGTGAAATGGTATTGCTGAGTACGGTTTCACAACAGAACTGATTGCTTAACGAAAGATTGCTGCTGTATATGATCCTTTTACTACTATCATTATTGCTTGTTGGGAGTTGTATTATCTACATCATTCCTTTTCATCAATCCTTTTTCATTACCGCTTTCATTCAACATTATCGCTTCGGTTCAGGCCGTTTGCAAGTGCTGTATACGTCAAAAAGAAACTTTAATCAATCTGCCGGGAAATAATCACATTTATGAAACAGATTTTTCTTTTATTAACTGTCACCACAATCCTGTTTTCGTGTAGCAGGAAATTTGATGAATTTTATGCTCGTCCTGATACATTGGAAGATCCGATCTACCAGCAACTGCAGGCAAAGGGAAAGTTTACACAACTGCTGAAAGTAATTGATAAAGCGGGTTATAAAAACACGTTGTCAAACGCCGGTTACTGGACCTTGTTTGCACCACATGATTCTGCGTTTACGGTGTATCTCACCCAAAACAGTTTAACCAGTGTAGATGCACTTGATTCAAATGCCTGTCGTAAAATAGTCACCTACTGCCTCGTGTACAATGCATTTAAGCAGGAGCGCATATCCGACTTTCAAAGTAATCTGGGATGGGTGGAGAATTCTGCATTCAAAAGAAGAACTGCCAACTATACCGGTATTTATGAAACAAAAAATACAGCCGGAGCAGATATTAAAGCGATTGCATCCAACCGAAATAACACAGGCACATTTTTTTATGTAGATGCAGATAATAACAATAAGCATCTCCCCATTTTTGAAACCGGTTTTATGACCGGAAAATCTTTATCAGGATCTGATTACAATTACTTCTATCCTAACTCTGTTTATTCCGGTTTTAATGTAGCAGATGCAAAAGTGGTGGAGAAAGATATCCCTGCAGAGAATGGTGTGATTCATGTTGTTGACAGAGTAATTACTGCTTTACCAAGTATTGATCAATACATTGGCGAAAATCCTAAGTACAGTGAGTTTAAAAAACTGTTGGATAAGTTTCTTGTACAGTATGTGTTGAATGCAACTGTATCACAGAATTATAAAAATATTTACGGTACGTCTGCCGATATCTACACAAAAGTGTACAATTCAAATCTTGCGTTTTCGTTGAACAATGAAAACTTCCTGAAGTTGCAGGATAACGATGGACAGTCGGACACCTACACCATATTTGTTCCGGAGAACGCTGCGTTGCTGAGTTTTATCAATGACGTATTGCTCGAACATTATCCAAGTGTAGAAGCATTACCTGTAAATGTGATCTACGATTTTATGAATGCACATATGTGGCGTACGGCGGTATGGCCTTCAAAATTTGCATCAACCTTCAGTGCTGTGGGAGAAGAAGCAAGGTTTGATCCTTCAACGAACATTACCGATAAAAAAGTATTGAGTAACGGTATCTTTTATGGTACCAATAAAGTGCAGGAAGCAAACGTGTTCAGCAGTGTGTATGGGAAAGCATACCTGGATCCGAACTACTCGATCATGACCAACCTGTTGAACCTTGATCTCAAGTTCCAGATTTCAAATATTAAACAGAAGTACACCTTGTTCCTCATCAGTAACCAGGCATTTAATGATGCAGGCTATTTTGCTGATGCTACGGTAAGTAATAATGTAAACGAACAATGGCGCTATATTCCGCCAGGTGGTGGCACACAATTAACAGGTTCATCGGCATTGGTACGCTTGCAGCGTATTTTAAATATGCATGTAATTCCGGGAAGAGATATTACATCGTTGGTTGCACCGGGAGTTGGGCTTTCATACTCAGGTGAATTTTTAAAATTTGGAAATAATACGATTGCAGCTTCGGGTAATGGAGATGCAGGAACGGTTGCCAATATTGTAGATACAAAAACAGCAAAGAACGGTACGGTTTATTATCTGGATAAACTGCTTCAGTTTAGCGAAGTAACAATCGGTAAGCATATTGAAAAACTTGGTGTACCCGCAGCCTCTGAGTATAATTCTTTCTGGCTTTACCTTCGCAACTCACCTATTTATAATGCAACTACCGGCGAAATATTACAGGTAGCTGCCGGTTCTTTCTACAGCTTTTTTATTCCAAACAAAGCAGCCATTTTAGCTGCAGTTAATGCCGGTTATTTACCCGGTACTGGAACAGCGCCAAATAAAGTGCCCAAGTTTATTACCACTGTACCTGCTGAGCGGGAGCAGATTGATAATTTCCTTTACTACCACATACTCAACAAGAAAAATGTGGCAACAGATGGGGAGGAGAGCGGATCATTTGAAACCATTTACAAGTTTTCGAATGGTGATCCTTCCACCATTTTTGTAAACAATACAACACCCAACAATATGTTGCTGAATGATATGATGACCCGCAGTGCAAATGTGCTTGTAACACAAAGCAATCAACTGAGTAACCGTTGTACCATTCACCTTATTGATAACTACCTGAGATTTAACTAAACTAACTATCAAACAATGCAACGTATGTGGAATAAAATAAAAACCATCTTTTCCTTTACAGCATTTCTTCTTTTCATCGGTTTTGCTGCATCGGCACAGGAAGTGTTAAGAGGAAAAATTACTGACAAGGATGGTAAACCTGTTCAGGGGGTATCTGTTTCAGAAATGGATAACGACAATCGTATTGTAAAAGGTACGCAATCAGATATCGAAGGGAATTTTGTGTTGAAGAATGTAAATTCAAAAAACAGAATATCGCTGTCCAATATCGGATACAAAACCATCACACAACGTATTAACGGTCGCACTTCCATTAATTTCAAAATGGAAGATTCGCAATCGGATCTTGGTGAGGTAGTGATCATTGGCCGGCCTTCTTCTTCAAACGGGATGGTCAACATGCCGGAAAAAAATCTTACCACCGCTGTTTCAAAGATCAGTGGTAAAGAGCTGGAAGAAATGCAGGCACCAAGTATCGATCAGGCATTACAAGGTCGTTTAAGCGGGGTAGATATTACAGCTTCGAGTGGCGATCCCGGTGCGGCCATGAATATCCGTATCAGAGGTGTATCATCGATCAACTCAACCGGTATTCCCATGATCGTATTGGATGGTATGCCGTATGAAACAGAGATACCAAGCGATTTCAATTTTGGTACGGCAGATGAACAAGGCTATGCGCAATTATTAAATATTTCACCGGCCGATATTAAAGATATTACAGTGTTGAAAGATGCTGCTGCCACTGCAATCTGGGGTGCAAAAGCGGCGAATGGTGTATTGGTGATTACAACAAAACGTGGTTCAATCGGTAAGCCGGTGATCAACTATGCGTTTAAAGGATCTGTTTCGTTGGTACCAAAACCAATTCCATTACTGAATGGTGATCAGTACTCAACTTTGATTCCCGAAGCATTTATGAACAGGATCGGTAGTACATTGAATTCAACTACATTCCGTGAGTTCAACTACGATCCAAACGATCCGTATTGGTTCAACAACTACAGTAACAATACAAACTGGATCGATGCTATTTCAAGAACAGGTTATCTGCAGGATCATACCGTGAGTTTAAGCGGTGGTGGTGAAAAAGCAAAATACTTTGCATCGGTTGGCTTCTTCGATCAAAAAGGGATTACCATTGGAACCGATCTGCAACGGATCAACACAAGGATCAACCTTGACTATACCGTATCAGAAAAAATAAAATTCTTTACCAGCTTTGCATATACCCATTACGATCAGTCAAGAAACTATCTTGGTTCAAACTCAGCAAGTGGGGAAGCAACCATTCGTGGACAGGCCTTTATCAAGATGCCGAATATGAGTGTGTTTGAATATGATGCACAGGGTAATCTTTCACAAAACTATTTTTCACCTGCCGGTAACGTGCAGGGACAATACAGCCGTATTTACAACCCGGTAGCAATGGCAGCCGAAGCAAATTACGGCGTGTTGGGCGATCGTATCATTCCACGTTTTCAGGTGGATTACGACATTGTAAAACGAGTGTTGAAAGCAACTTTCGATATACAGTTCGACATTAATAATACAAAGAACAAAAGCTTCCTGCCGCAAATTGCAACAGGTCGTCCCAATACAGAAACGGTTGTAAACCGGGCGTATGATGGAGATATTGATGCATTCAGTGTTGGTACAAAAGCAAGTTTGATCTACACACCTACATTTAAAAATGACAAGCACGATGTACAGGCGTACATGAATATTCTTACCAACGATTACAAAGCTGTGTTCCAGGAATCAATGACGTCGAACACCGCTTCTTCTTTGTTGGTTGATCCTTCTATTGCATCACGTACACAAAACAGTGAGTTACGTGCTGTATCAGGTGTAACACAAACCCGTTCAGTAGGTGCATTGATAGGAGCGCAATACAGCTTCATGGATAAGTATCTGTTCAATGCTACAATCCGTGGCGATGGTAACTCACGCTTTGGACCGAATTACCGTTATGGTTTATTTCCATCACTGTCATTCCGCTGGAGAATTTCGGAAGAAGGGTTCCTGAAAAATATTGAAAAGATTGATGATATCAGTTTCAGAGCAAGCTATGGTATTGCGGGTGAAGTACCCCGTTACGATTACCTGTTTTACAATACTTATAATACATACGATTATTCGTATCTCGATCAGGCAGGTATTTATCCCTCCCGTATGGAGTTGAAAAACCTTCGCTGGCAAACACTTCGTGGAACAAACATTGGTTATAATGTAAGTTTATTCAAAGGGCGTTTCCGTATGGATGGAGAAATATACAGAAACCGAACAAAAGATCTGTTCTTTGATGGTTTACAGATTGCTTCTTACACCGGTTACAATTCATTATTCATGAATGTGGGTACAATGGATAACCAGGGTTGGGAATTAGCGGTGTGGACACAACCTTACAAATCGAAAGACCTGACGATTGGTTTTGATTTTAATATTGCTGCGAATCAAAACGTGATCCGTGAAATTTCGGAGTTCTATCCAAACCAACGTGGTGATGTAACAAAGAATGGGGAGTATCTCCGTTTGTTGCAGATCAATAATCCGTTCGGTTCATTCTACGGTTACCGTTACAAAGGAGTTTATACTGATAAATCATCCACCATTGCATCCGATAACAAAGGCAACCCCATCGTTGGACCAAATGGTCAGATCATTTACATGCGTTTCAATTATCCGCAAACAGATTATGTGTTTCAGCCGGGCGATGCGATGTATGAAGACATCAACAACGATGGTAACATCAATTATATGGATGTGGTGTACCTCGGTAACAGTAATCCAAAGCTTACCGGTGGATTCGGACCTTCTATTACATGGAAAAATTTACGTATCACTTCGTTTTTCAGTTTCCGTTGGGGATATGATGTAATTAATGGTACAAAAATGAACACGACCAACATGTTCAACTTCGATAACCAAAGTACAGCTGTATTAAACCGCTGGAAAAAAGAAGGGGATGTAACAGATATGCCACGTGCATTAATCAGCGGTGGGTTTAACTGGTTGGGCAGCGACCGGTATGTAGAAGATGCTTCTTATATCCGTTTCAGAACCATCACTGCCCGTTACAACTTCGATAAAAAAACACTCACAAAGATGAAACTGAGATCAATGAGTGTGTTTGTAACCGCTGAGAATTTATTTACGATCACCAATTACCTGGGTCAGGATCCTGAGGTATCCTTCCGTGGTGCTGATCCGTTCAGGGTATCGTACGATAATTCAATGACGCCTCCGGCAAAAAACATAACGCTGGGTTTGCAAGTAGGATTTTAATTTAAACAAGGTCTTTAAGAAGCCTTTATACATTATAAAAACAGCAGATGAAAAAGTATAGATTATTATCGTGTTTACTACTGGTGGTTGCAGTGCTGGCATTTACCGGCTGCAAAAAGTGGCTGGAGTTAAAACCGCTCGATGGAATTGTGAAGGAAGAGTTCTGGAAAACAAAAGAACAGGTGAAGGCTTCTGTGATTGGAATTTATTCGTCCATGATGGAGTATTCAACGGGTACTTACAATAATGCCAACTATGTGCCGTCTATGGCGGAGTTGCTGTTTGTTTGGGGCGAAGGCCGGGCCGATCATGTTGCCAACGCTACCGTTTCCAGTGCCGATGATATTGCATTGATCAATGTAAATATTCAGCCGACTAATGTAAATGCAAACTGGCGCCCGTTTTACCGCACCATCAACTTCTGTAATACAGTCATTGAAAAGTCGCCGGAAGTACTTGCTAACGATAACACATTTACGCAAACGCAACTGGATAACTATTTAAGTGAAGCACTTACGATTCGTGCACTCATGTATTTCTACCTGGTGCGTACGTTTGGCGATGTGCCGTTGAAACTCGATGCGACATTGAGCGATGAAAATATTACACCCATTCCAAAAACTCCAAGTGCAGATGTTTTGAACCAGATCGTTACTGATCTGAAACTGGCAGAAACAAAAGCGGTTAAATCTTACGGTGATGTAGCGTCTGATAAAGGAAGAGTAACCGTTTATACCATCAACGCCATTCTTGCAGATGTGTACCTGTGGATGGAAAAATATACGGAAGCAGTTGCTGAGTGCGACAAAATCATTAACTCCAATAAGTTTGGATTGATCAGAGGTGCTACTCCTAACGGTCCGATCGTAGAGTACAACGAAGATTGGTTCAACACACTTTACTACAATGGCAATTCGAATGAAGGCATTTTTGAATTGCAATACAGTCAGCAACGGTTGAATCCCTACTTTCCTATTTTCTCTTCCAGCATTAGTGTAAGAAGATGGACAGCTACTGCTGATTTGATGGACCGGGTGTTTACCGTTGATTTTACCAACGATCAGAATTATGATATCCGTGGCGATGGCGCTTCTGTTCGGGCAGCTACCTCTACTGTTTGGAAATATGTAGGAGCCACAAGTACTGCACTTCGTTCACTCGATCAAAGCTTTGCTCATTGGTTCTTTTACCGCTATGCAGATATTCTGTTGATAAAAGCAGAAGCATTAAATGAATTGAACAGGGGACAAGATGCACTTGATCTGATTTACATGATACGTGCACGGGCAAATGCACTGGATGCCACCGATTTGCAGCCAGATGCATCGGATAAGAACCTGATCCAGGATTTTATAATTGAAGAACGTGCAAGGGAATTTTGTTTTGAAGGAAAACGTTGGTACGATGTGTTACGAAATGCGAAACGAAACAACTATGCCCGTTTGGAAATACTGTTGAATATGGTAACCCTTAGTGCGCCATCTAATTCACAACAATCTGCACAGGCAAAGTTGAGAGACTTTAACAGTCACTACCTGCCGATTTTCCTCTATGAAATCCAGACGAATAAACTTTTAGTACAAAACCCGTTTTATAAATAACAGAAACAAGTTTTATGAAAAGAAAATTGATTCTTGCCGCAGGGTTACTCGCCATCGTAGCATTCATGTTTTCTGTACCCGGTTGCAGAAAGTTAAAAATTGAAGAAGCTACTACTGATGATGTAAACATTGTTGGATACCTGGATAAAAATCTGGATTCCTTTTCCTTGTTTCGTCAGATTCTGGAGAAAACAGGGAATGCAGCTTTTTTGAATGCGTATGGTGCATACACTGTGTTTGCACCCACCAACGGTGGTGTAAAAACATATCTTACAAAAATTGGCGCTGCATCTGTTGATGTGGCTGATGTAAATACATTAAAAGATATGGTGCGTCTTCACTTGCTGGAAGATACCATCTATACCAACTCGTTTACTGACGGGAAATTACCGGTTGTAACCATGTATGGACAATATCTTGTAACATCCGTTACAAATAAAGACGGTGCGTCAAGTTACTTTATAAACCGGCAGGCCATTGTGCAACGTTCGAATATAAGAGTGGGCAACGGTGTAATACATGTTGTAGACAACGTATTGTTGCCGGCTGTAAAAACCATTGCGAAACAACTGGAAGAAAATCCTGACTACTCGATTTTTGTACAAGCCATGAAAGAAACAGGTTTTTTTACAGCACTCAATACAGTAAATCCTGACATTACAAAGCGCTGGGTGACCGTATTTGCTGAAAATAATCAGGCGTTGGCTGATAGTGGTTACACAAGCTATGCTGCGTTAAAAGCAAAGTATTCACAAACAGGAAATCCTGCCAATGCAAATGACAGCCTCAATATGTATGTGGCTTATCATATCAGCGATGGGCTTAAGTTTTTGGGTGATATTATCTCTTCTCCAACACATGAAACATTACTGCCGCAGGAGGTGTTGAGTGTAAAACTCATTGACCAAAATGTAATTCTCAATCAGGATGAATTTAATGGTGTATTGGAACTTGGTATTACATTAAACCGTGCCAAAAGTGATAATGCCGCTACCAATGGTGTGTATCATGATGCAACGGGTCACTACATGGTAAAGTTTAGAAAGCCTACAGCTTTGTATTGGGACGTTTCATCATTTGATGAAATCAAAAAACTACCTGCTTACTATAAAAAAGCAAACTACAATTTTACACGTCCTACTGAAGCGGATCAACCAATTAAAAGTCAGCCTTGGGGTTGGGGCTCAAATGCCGGTACAAATACATATTCTTACCTGTATTCAGCCGCCAGTTCTATTTCCAATGCCGCTTACAATAACGACATCAGTATGTTGCCAATGGGCTTGCCCGCACGACCTGTTTGGTGGGAATTGCAAACACCGCCGATTGTAAAAGGTAAATACAAAGTGTGGATCTGTTACAGACAACAGAAACAATCCAGCAGTTCCAATATGTTATGCCAGGTATCAGTGAACGGTGTGATCATGCAACGTACAATGAATTTTACAGAAACAAGACCTGCCGGTACAGATGCTGAACTGGAAGCAATTGGCTGGAAACGCTACACAGAGAATACCGGAAATGTGTGGGCATCGAGACAAGTAGGTGTAATTGAATTTACAACTACCCAACAGCAGGTAGTACGTATTACACCATTGGTGGGTACACAGAATAATAACAACCTGGATATGATTCATTTTATTCCCATCGACCAGGAGCAGGTACTGCCACGCTTTAGACCAAGTGGTGAAATGATTTATTTCTAATGACTAACGTAAGACTGACCCCCAAACGACAAAAAATAAATTATCAGAAATGAAGTGTAGGTATAAAAATTTACTTCTGTTTTCGTTCAGCTTTTTGTTGCTGATCTTTTCAGGCTGTAATAAATTAAAAGATGACCGTAATGCAATTTCAGATGAAGCACTACAAGTGAATTTGTTTGAAATGATCAATGCAAACCCGCAGCTCAGCACATTTGCAGGTTTTCTGAAACAAACCGGCTATGATAAAGTAATCAGCTCTTCAAAAAACTATACTGTTTTTGCACCTGTAAACAGTGCTTTAGCAACTTTAAGCGCAGGCGTAACAGGCGATCCGGTAAAACTAAAACTGTTTGTAGGTAACCATATTGCCAACCAGCTTTTCAGTACACACGATGTTGTAACAACAACACGTATTGCCATGCTGAATGGCAAGTATAATAATATGCTGGCAACAAGAATTGAAGAAGCAGTAATTACAAACGCAGATAAATATGCATCCAATGGTTTATTGCAGATAGTTGACAGGTTTTTACCTGCGCTGAATAACAGTTGGGAATTCCTAAACAGTGCGGATGCTCCTGTAAAGCAAAAAACGTTTATGCTTTCGCTTTTCCGTAATGTATTTGACCTCACTAATGCAGTAGTTGTAGGAATTAATCCGGTTACAGGAGAACCAATCTATTCACCCGGCACAGATTCCGTTTTCACCAATCTTTTCTGGAACAGAGTACATGATCTGCAACAGGAAGATAAACAATATACATTGTTCATGTTGACTGATGCTGCGTGGGATGCAGAAGTAGCTAAATTCACTCCTTACTTTGTAACAAACACTGCCGACAGTAATACACTGGTAACAAGCTGGAATGTGGTAAAAGAATTTGCAGTTGATACAGTGTACAATCCTGCTTCAATTCCCGATACAATTGTATCTGAATTTGGTACCAAGCTGCCGGTTGAACGATCAGCGATTGTAAAAACAATTAAAACAAGTAATGGTATTGTGTACATCATGAACAAGATGAATGTGCAGCCTGCCAGCAAGTTTAAACCCTATCTGATCGAAGCTGAACGATATACATCAACCAGTCACGACAGGAGAGGAAATACCTATTTCAGAGAACGTTTCAGTACGGTTACACAATCTGATTTTACAGATGTATTGGTACAGAATCATGGTGTATCACTCTTTAATATCCGGTATAATATTTCTGAGGTACCATCCATTAAATACAAAGCTTATTGGGTCGCTGTCAATGATTTTCAAACAGCAACGTTCTCCCAAAAACTAGGTATTGGTACTGCGATATCTACCACATTTGGCTACACACTTATTCCGTTGCAAAATTATAATGAAGTGTATATCGGTGAATTTACAATGGCAAAATATGAGCCGGTGTATCCCATCTATTTAACAGCAGCCAACAGCACAGCAGTAGCTGTAAACCCAATCGTGTGCGATTATATCAAACTGGTTCCAAGCTTATAACTGAGAGAAATTTAAAAGATATTCGTAATGACAAAAACTAACTTACATAGCCTGCTTCTTACTTTGTTGCTATTATTTGCAGGTTTCACGTTTCAGGATGTAGCAGCACAAACTGCTATCACTACTGCCGATTCTGCAGTAACAAAAGCGCCGGGTTTGCAGGTAAAAGGGACCATCACCGATGCTGCAACAAAAAAAGGTTTGGCGGGTGTAAAACTTTCTGTAAAAGATTTTTCTGCTGCTATTACTGATGATCAGGGTGCATTTACCCTCAAGGTGCCATCCTACAACATTGATGTGCTGATCAGCGCAGAAGGCCATGAAACCAAACAGGTTTCCTTGAAGGGCAATACGACCATCAATGTTTCATTACTCACTGAGTCGGCCGCTTCATTTCAGGAAGAAGTGATTCTGCCTTTTGGTGCTGTAAAGAAAAGAAATACAACTGCAGCTGTTGTGGGTTATGATGCAAACAGCGAATGGCGTCGTCCGTTTGAAACACCTGATGCTGCGTTGCAGGGCAAGGTGAGTGGATTGAATGTGATCAGAAGATCAGGTACACCGGGTGTTGGAGCCAATTTGTTTTTAAGAGGTTTCAACTCGCTGTACGGAACAAATGCACCATTGCTGGTGCTGGATGGAATTATTTATGATGCCAATGATTATGGAACCAGCATCATTGCCAATAATTTCACCAACCCGCTTGCGCTCGTTAATATACAGGATATTGATAATTACACTGTATTAAAAGATGCATCTTCCATTTACGGAACAAAAGGTGCCAACGGAGCGATTATTATTTCCACTACTAGAGTAAAAGAGCAGGCTACCAGCATCGATTTTGGGATGTATTCAAGTTTTAATGAAGCACCACCATTGATGCCGGTAATGAATGCATATCAATACCGGATTTATCTGAACGAAATGTTGCAAAGCAAAGGCATGTCGGCTGTTGATATTGCGGCACTGCCTTATATGAATGATGATACTGCTTCAAACCCCGACTATTTCAGATATCACAACAATACCAACTGGCAACGGAATATTTTCCGGAACAGTATGAATCAGAATTATTATCTGAAAGTAACAGGTGGTGATAATATCGCAACCTATGCATTGAGTGTTGGGTACACCAAAAATGAAGGTGTGATCCGTAATACCGATATGACACGGTATAACACGAGATTCAATGCAAACTTTAATTTCTCTAAAAAACTTACCGGTATCGCCAACCTCGCCTTTACTTACAACGAAAGCAATTTGAAATACCAGGGTGTGGTTGACAAAACGGCTCCGGTATATTTAGCGCTTACAAAGTCGCCGTTCCTTGGACCAAACGAAGTAAATGAGAAAGGGATTCTGTCGCCCAATTTTGAAGACACGGATATACTGGGTATCAGTAACCCGTCGGTACTTATCAATAATATGCAGGCGTATAACAGGTACTATCGCTTTCTCGGCTCTTATACCTTTAACTATAACATCAGCAAATCGTTTTCTGCATCCAGTTTATTTGGTGTAGTGTACGATAAAGTGCGTGAAAATATTTTTGTACCACGTAAAGGTGTGGCAAATGATACTACCAGTAATGCGATTATCGACAGCCGACTTGGTTCACAGGTAAAACGTTTGTTCTCCATTTATTCAGACACGAAACTGGAATACAAAAAAACGTTTGCACAAAATCACAACGTAGCCTCACGACTTGGTTTGCGTTATCAGAAAAATGATGTAGAGCAGGATTTTACACTGGGTTATAACTCTGCAACAGATGAATTGATCAGTGTTCAGAATGGTGTACCTGCACTACGTCAGGTGGGCGGTGGTATCCAGGAATGGAACTGGATGAACGCTTATTTCAATGCAGATTATGATTTCAAAGAAAAATTATTCTTCTCGTTTAATGCAGCATTCGACGGCTCGTCACGCTTTGGAAGTCAGGCAAAAGATGGTATCACGCTGGGTGGTGCACGTTTTGCGGTAATGCCTTCTATTGGAGCAGCCTGGATCATTTCTTCTGAAAATTTCATGAATAATTCCAAACTCGATCTCTTAAAGATCCGTGCGAATTACAGTATTACCGGTAATGATGATATTGGCAATTATACCCATCGTCAAACCTATTCATCTCAAAATTTATTGGGCATGCAGGGGTTGGTACGCAGTGGTATTCCAAATCCTGCCATCCAATGGGAAACCAACCGGAAATTCAATGCAGGTGTGGATATGGCTTTTTGGAATGAGCGTGTAAACCTGAGTGTGGATGTGTACAAAAACAAAACATTGAACATGCTCGTATATCAATCTGTTCCTTCTGCAACAGGGTTTGATAATGTGCTCACCAATGCTGGCAGCATGCAAAACACCGGCATTGAGGCAAACGTGAATGTACGGGTGCTCAACTATCGCAAATTGAAGTGGGATGTAGGTGTAATGATCGCTTCAAACGATAATAAAGTATTAGCAGTGCCTGATGGAAGAATTACCACAAATTATTCAGGTGCAAATATTGTTACACAGACAGGGAGCCCGGCCACCATGTTTTATGGCTATGTAGCAAAAGGTGTTTTCAGTACAGCCAGCGAAGCGGTCACTTCCGGTTTGAAAAAGAAAAATTTTGATGGCAGCTACAGCAACTTTAAAGCAGGTGATGTACGTTTCCACGATATCAATAATGACAATATCATTGATGAGAAGGATATGGGCATCATTGGTATTCCAACGCCTGAATTTTTTGGAAGTGTGAATACACATTTGGAGTATGGACGTTTTGCATTGGATGCGTTGTTTACATTTTCACAAGGGAATGATGTGTTCAACTACCTGCGTTACAAACTTGAATCTGCCAGTACAGTTGAAAATCAATTGAACAGTGTAGTCAACAGATGGAGAGCAGAAGGGCAGCAAACAACAATGCCGAAAGCAACCTTTGGCGACCCGATGGGTAACAACCGTTTCAGCACACGCTGGATCGAAGATGGTTCGTACTTCCGTTTACGTAGTGCATCCCTCAGTTACAGTGTTCCATTTAAAGAAAGTTTTTTGAAGAACGCATCAATTTATGTAAGTGGTACCAACCTGTTCACACTTACAAAGTACACAGGGTACGATCCTGAATTCAGTGCAAGTCCTTCATTGTTTTCGCAGGGAATTGATACGGGCCTCGATCCGATCTTCCGGACGATTACACTGGGAGCAAGAATAGGGTTGTAATCAAAAACGAACGGTTAACTAATTATACGAATCTTAAACAGAACTTCAGATATGAAGAAAATAACGATCATCAGAACTCTTTCATTTGCGCTGTTGCTGATCAGTTTAGCGGGATGTAAGAAAGTGTTTGATATTGCTCCACAGGATCAGTTGGATGAAACAAATGCTTACCAGAACGTATTTGATGCCGATGCTGCTGTAATTGGTATCTATGGAAAATTTATGGGACTTGCCGACAGGTATGTGTTGTTGAATGAACTGCGTGGCGACCTGCTGGATGTTACCGAAAATGCAGATGAAAATCTTCGTCAGCTCAGTACACATACTGTTACGGAAGCAAACCCTTATGCAAGCCCGAAACCATTCTATGAGCTGATCATTAATTGCAATGATGTGTTAGAGAATTTTCAGAAAATGGTGGCTGAGAACAAAATGAACATTGACCAATTCAATCAACGCTATTCAGATATTGGTGCGCTGCGTTCCTTTCTTTATTTGCAGTTGGGTATTCATTTTGGCGCAGTGCCGTACGTAACCAGCTCGTTGAAAACTGTAGATGAGGTTAAGAATGCCGGTAGTTTTCCACGTGTTTCGTTTAATGTACTCCTGGATAGTTTGATCAATTTCACAGAAGCATTGCCTTTTAAAGATCAATATCCAACCGGAACAAATCTGAATATTTCAGTAGATGGTTATCAAACTCAGAAATTCTTCGTCAATAAAAAAGTAATTCTGGGTGATCTCTATTTGTGGAAAGGCAATTATGTAAAATCGGCCGATTACTACCGTCAAGTAATGGAAACGGGCACACAGGGAGTTATTGACGGCAGGTACTATACATTTTATAAACTCGGATGGGATAGTAATGGAGATATTGATCATTACATAAGCTATTCAAGAGGTGGTGATGCGTCAACATTGGTGTATAATACACAATGGCGTATTATGTTTGAACAGGCATTTGGTACAAGTGGTTTCGACAGAGAGTGGGTATGGACCTTGCCATTTGATAGTAAATTCAAACCCGACAATTCTCTCATTAAATTATTTTCTCCTGTTGGCGGCGATTATTTGGTGCGACCATCGCAACAGATCTATGATCTTTGGGATGGTGAAACACAACGCCCTGTACTCGGCGGATCCATTCCGTACGATGCAAGAAAATTGTTGAGTACCATGGAGATTGCCGGAAAGCCAGTCGCCATGAAATACCTGTATAATTACATTAACTGGCAAACGAGAGTAGCTACAAACCCATTGATTAAAAATGGCAAATGGTTTTTATTCCGTCAAACACATTTACACATGCGTTTTGCAGAAGCTGCCAATCGTGCCGGCAAACACAGGCTGGCTTGGGGCCTGTTTAACAGTGGTTTTGCTGGAGCATATGCTCCACCTACTGGTGTAACTGATGTAACTGCGTATCATAACACATTAAGCGAACCGGCACCTTTTAATTTCGATGCAAGAAATAGCGGAGGCACAGGTGTTCCTTACTATCGTGCTGACTGGTATCGGAATATTGGTATCCGTGCAAGAGCAAATCTTGTGAATGTTGAAATCCCATCCGGCGATAGTTTAAGTGCAATTGAAGCTGGTTTAATTAAAGAAACAGCCTTGGAAAATGCGTTTGAGGGAACAAGATGGGCCGATCTGTTACGGGTAACGTTACGCAGAAATGACCCTTCGTTTATTGCAGATAAAGTGTACGATAAATTAATTAAATCAGGTATTTCATCCGGCTCAGCTGCTGCAGCAAGAGCGAAGCTGATGGCCGGCAATTATTATCTGCCGTTTAAGTGGTAAAAAGTTTTAGGCAAGCAATCGATCGAAAAGGGCAGGAGGTAAAATACCTGTCTTTTTCATTTGAACGATCTTGTACAACTGATCACGAAATCGATTAAGTTGAATACCCGGTTTCATTCGGGAAAGACATGATATATTTAGCATATTAACAAGAAACCAAATTGCCATGCAAAAAATAATGATAGCTGCGGCTTTGTTTGCAGTAACAGTAGCCAATGCACAGGTTAAACCTAAGCCAAAACAAAATGATGTAACTACTCCGTTACATGCTATGAAGGTGGATTATCCAAGTCCATATGGCGCTCCTTCGAAAGAAAGTGTAAAAGCAGTAGTTGATAAAGTCTATAACTATCTCAATGCAGTTACACCTGCCGAGATGATGAATAAAAAAACCGGCGCTGCAGTAACCGATGTAAATGCGTTGGATACAAACACGGTATTGAAGCAAGGCGATTTCCGTTTAACCAGTTATGAGTGGGGCGTTACTTATTCTGCGTTTCAACGGGCAGCTGAAACAACTGGTGATAAAAAATATGCAGCGTATGTAAAAACAAGATTTGATTTCCTGGCGAAGTGGATCCCAGCTATTCAAAGTAAATTCCAGTGGGAGTACATTCGTAAAAAAGGATTGTTATCACAGCCCATCAATCCGCATGCATTAGATGATGGTGGTGCCGTTTGTGCATCCATGATCAAAGCACAAAATAGCGGATTGAGTACTAATCTTCGTCCCATTATTGATCATTTGTCGAATTATGTAGTAAATAAAGAATATCGTTTGAAAGATGGCACACTTGCACGTATGCGTCCGCAGGCAAATACACTTTGGCTCGATGATCTGTATATGGGTGTACCAACAATGGCATTCATGGGTAAACTTACTGGCGATGTAAAATATTATGATGATGCAGTGAACCAGTTGCAGCTTTATACCAAACGTATGTTCAATAAAGAAAAAGGCGTGTATATGCATGGCTGGGTAGAAAGCATGGAACATCATCCGGAGTTTCGTTGGGCAAGAGCAAATGGTTGGGCATTAATGACAATGAGTGAAATGTTGGATGCACTACCTGAAACACATCCCGGCCGTGCATTTGTGTTGCAGCAATTCAAAGCACATGTAAATGGGTTGATGCAATATCAGGATGGTACCGGCTTCTGGCATCAGTTGCTGGACAGAAGCGATTCTTATCTTGAAACATCAGCAACAGCAATCTATGCCTATTGCATTACACATGCCATCAACAAAGGATGGATCGATGCAATGACCTATGCACCAACCGCAATACTTGCATGGAATGCAGTAACCACAAAAGTAAATGCACAAGGACAAGTAGAAGGTACCTGCGTTGGCACAGGGATGGCTTTTGATCCGGCGTTTTATTATTTCCGTCCGGTAAATGTGTTTGCTGCACATGGATATGGTCCGGTGATTTTGGCAGGTGCTGAAATGTATCAATTAGTTAATCAATTCAAATTTGAGATCAACGATAGCTCATTGCAACTTTCGAAAAAATAAACGATGAAACGTTCTGCTGTTTTAATTGCCGTTATACTACTTGGCTTTTCAACAAAGGCACAACAAACAAGTTATAAGTTCGACTTTGGTACAAAGCGTACGCAAAAAGGTTATACAGCCATCACGGCTGATTGCAAGTTTGATGAGAAGAGAGGTTATGGGTTTACCAACGGTTCAACAGTTACCGCTGTTGAGCGTAGTGGCAATCGATTGACCGGCGACTATATTACTTCCGACAAGCCATTTTATTTTTCTGTAAAACTACCGGATGGCAATTATGATGTAAAGTTGGTCTTAGGCGATGCAAAAGGAAGTTCTGCCACAACAGTGAGAACCGAATGCAGACGTTTGATGCTGGAAAATATCAGAACAACAAACGGACAGTTTGCAACAGAAACATTTACGGTATATGTGAAAGACAGTATGATCCGTGATGCTTCGGGAACTGTCATTAACCAGGTGCGTTTAAAGCCTAGAGAATCGGAATACCTGCATTGGGATAATTTACTCACCATTGAGTTTAATGATTCGCTGCCGAAAGTTTGTGCAATAGAAATTACTCCCAACAAAACTGCGACAACTATCTTCTTAGCAGGCAATTCAACTGTAGTTGATCAAGGTCGTGAACCATGGGCAGCATGGGGACAAATGATCCCACGGTTCTTTGCTCCGGGAACAGCATCAGTTGCTAATTATGCAGAAAGTGGAGAAGCATTGAATTCGTTCATGAGCGCTAAACGCTTGGAAAAGATATTGAGTGTAATGAAGCCCGGCGATTATTTATTCATTGAGTTTGGTCATAACGATATGAAACAAAAAGGAGAGGGCATTGGGCCTTTTACTTCTTATAAAAAAAGGTTGCAGCAATACATCAGCCAAGTGCGAAAGAAAGGCGGTATTCCTGTTCTTGTAACTTCCATGCATCGAAGAAGATTTGATTCAACCGGGAATATTGTAAATACATTAGAAGAGTATCCCGATGCAGTTCGGTTAACTGGTAAAGAAGAAAATGTTACAGTGATCGATCTCAATGCAATGAGCAAAGTATTATACGAAGCATGGGGGCCAACGAAATCGATCAAAGCATTTGTACATTTCCCAGCCAATACTTTTCCAGGGCAAACAACCAAGCTGGAAGACAATACACATTTCAGTACTTATGGCGCATATGAATTAGCAAGATGTATTGTGAAAAGCATCAAAGACCAGAATCTGCCTTTAGCAAAATTGTTGCGTAAAGATATTCCTGTATTTGATCCAGCTAAGCCATTACCGTTTGAACAATTCTATTGGCCGCTGAGTTCGTTTGTGACAGCTATAAAGCCTGATGGAAACTGATGTGGCTGAAAATTATTTTAAGTTAAATGTTTTCTCTGCCGGTTTCAATCCTTCAGCAGTTACTCTCAACTTTACAGTCCCGGCTGTTTGCGTTGAACGCAGTATAGCCATTGCAAAACCATTGTGTAATCTCTTTTTATTTCCTGCAAACAGATCATCACTTAAATGATTGCCATTGTCAACTGCAATTAAAGTAGCTACTCCGCTTATATCAAAACTAAGTTCAGCAGTTTCAGTCGGCACTTTATTTCCTTTACTATCCACTGCATATACTTTTACATGTTGCAGATCCATTCCATTCGCTTTCCAGTTTGCATTTTCTGTTTCTATGATTAATGCAACAGCTTTGCCTGTAGTCTGCAATTCGTGTTGTGCAACAACTTTACCGGCTGTTCTTGCAACTGCAGTGATCTTACCTGCTATATAGGTAATATCTTTCCAATAGATCGTATTGCGTTTTCTTACGTCTGTACTATTTTTCTGCAAGCCGATTGATTTTCCATTGATGAATAATTCTACTTCATCGGCATTCGTATAGGTATAGAGATTATACTTTTTCCCTTCCTGCCTGTTCCAATGCGAGGAGATTACTTTTTGTCCCACTACCTGATCGTTCCACATCTTTGTATCACCTTCATTATCTACAATGCCAATATGCACCAACGGTTCGTTTGTAAAAATGCTTTTGGTTAACCATGCTTGCGGAAAAGGCTCCATTGCATGATTGAAGAAAGAATAGTTCCAACCTTTCTTCGGCCATTTATCCGATTCGCCCCAATATTCAATAGCTCCCCAATAAGCAAGACCAACCATCTTATCTCTGTCCATACCAAAGTAAGGAGCGGCCAGTTCATTCGTTACAGCTTCACTTTGATAAACGATCATATCGGGTGCATGTTTTAAATACTCCTGGTAATCCTCCCAGGTATAATTGAAACTGGCAACATCAGTTACTGTTGACAATTCAGGTGGAACAATATTTTCTTTGATACGAAAATCCGGGTTGGCCCTGATAATGCCACCGGCACGTGCAGGATACATCGCCACTGTTGTTTTACGGGTAGGGTCGTAACGTTTTGCTACCACATCCATGATACGGTAAGTAGTTACACCTCCATCGCCGGATGCAAAATTCCAGCGTTCCTCCTGGAACTGTAATTCATTTCCAAAACTCCACATGATAACTGATGGATGATTGCGGTCTCTCTTGATCCATTCTTTTACATTATTGAACCATATATCATTCCATGCTGCACTGCCAGCCCATGCCTGGATACTTCCCCATTTGTCGTACAATTCATCTACAACCAAAATTCCTTTTTCATCAGCCAGTTTAAAGAACGCTTCTGAATAAGGATTGTGTGAAGTGCGGATATGATTAAAGCCAAAAGCTTTTATCTGATCCATCATTCTTGCAATGGAAGTTTCATGAGCAGCAGCACCCACAGCTCCAAGATCATGATGATTGGCCACACCTTTCAAAAAAACTTTTTTGCCATTTAATTTCAGACCAAATTCTTTGGAGAATTCAATGGTGCGTATACCGAATTTTTCGGTGAGCTTATCAATTAGTTTTCCGTTTAACAGCAATGAAATTTCTGCTGAATAAAGGTTAGGTGTTTCACAACTCCAAAGCTGGGGATCGGGTACATTCAATTTTGGTAACGGAACTTCTACCGAAGTAAGATAATATTTTTGCGGTGCTATTGTTTTTGTTTCGCCTACCAGTTTGCCTTCAGGTGAAAATATCTTTGCAATGATCTCCAGTTGATATTGTTTGAATTTTACACCTGCCACTTCTACCTGAACGCTCACTTCTGCATTCTTTTCAGAAATGGTTGGAGTAGTTATGAAAATGCCATGACGTGCAATAGAGATCGTGTCTGTTACTACCAGATGTACATCTCTGAAAAGTCCGCCACCTGTGTACCAGCGTGAACCACCTTCGGTAGAAGAACGAACAGCGACCACATTGTCAGCATCGTATTTAATAATCGTTGCGATGTCTGCTTCAAAACCAAGATAACCGTAAGAGGTTCCGCCAATCTTCTTTCCATTCACCCACACATCACCATGCAGCATGATGCCTTCAAAATCCAACAATACTCTTTTGCCTTTCCATGTTGCATCAGCCTTAAAGGTTTTCCGATACCAACCAATGCCATTTGTTTTAAATCCACGGCCCCGATTTGCTGTTGAATCCCAGGGTTGTTCAATTTGAAAATCGTGTGGCAGATCAAGCTTGCGCCATTCACTATCATCGAATGTGAGATTTGAAGCATTTGGAACATCGCCAGCTTTGAATTTCCAACCAAAGTTGAAAAGTTGATTTATTCTTACAGGCTCATTGTTGTTTTGCCCAAAGAGGAGTGTGGCGAAGCAAATGGCGATAATCGTTGACAGTAATTTCATTTTCGGAATGATTTTCCGAAAGGTAGATTTCGCCAATACAAAAACCATGAATTTACCTTATCAAAACCTGTTCAAAGTGGTGAACAGTATAAGTGCCTGCAAATCATAAGTGAACAAGAAGAATGAACAAATCGAAACAGCGGGTTTTTGACGTTATTGAATACAAGTTCTTTTAAAAACGATAGATCATCTTCCCATCGTACGATTTAAGTTCGCAACTTTTCACAACACCCGTTCCTTCAAATTCAAGGAATAAACCCCGGATGTCGCCTAATGATTTTTGGTAGGAGCCGGTGAAGATTTGTTTGCCATTCACATACAAGGTTACTTGTTTGTTATGATTTACAAGTTTCACCGTATTCCATTGGCTAAGGTCAAGCACAAATTGTGAAAGGTCGTTTGTTGAGCCTTTGAATATTTGTTCACTCACTATATTCAAAACACGTTGAGTGCAACCTGCATTCACCCATCTGAACCTGATCATACTGTTGCTGCCGGAAATTTGAAACTGTGTGCTGCGGCAGAAAATACCTTTTTCCTGTATATGGTTTTTAAAGCTTGTTTCGAAGATGAAATCGTCAGCAGTTTGATTAACCGGCGTGTAATTCGAAAGCCTGGTTAAAACAGGTCCGGTCGTATCAAGTCCAAGTTGAAACAATTGGTTGTTGGTAACATTGAACAAACTGTCGCTGCCGGTTTTAACAACAGGAAGCGCATAAAAATGAACCGGGATATCATCTTGCCGATGACATCCAAAAGCGATCCAGTTGTCAGACTTTATATAAGCGCTGGTAGTTGCCAAGGTTTGCTCCCGGGTTTGAAGAGTAACGTTAAAAACACCCGGTATATAATAAATATGTGCTGCAGTTTTTTCACCGGGTTTAATATAGATCAATGGCGATTTATCACCGAAGTTGATAAACAGGCTATCCTCCGTGTCTGGTAATTGAAAGTCAAACGCAACGGTAGCAGGTAAAAGTCCTTCTGTACGTGTAATGTTGATGGTTCCTGAAATGTTTTTGGGTTTCCAATACTGCCAGGTGAAGAAAACTATCATTACTGTAGCAATTGCCAGAATAGGGAGTAAGATTTTCCTTTGCTTGAAATTGCCTTTAATATTGTGTGTAGTGGGTTGCTCGAAAACTGGCTGTGCCTGTGTTTTTTGAGACTCAACATATTCACCATATTTTTTCAACGCATCAACGGTAGCCTGTTGAGGAATATAGTCATCATCGACAGACACTTTGCCAAATATTCGTTTCAACGTGCTCGGGCTGATGTTTACATTGGTATCATGAAGTATCTCACGACTAAGATCACTAAAATCTCCATGCTTCCAATGAATGGAAGCGCCACGGTTAAAGCGGTTTTCGCAACAGCGAACAATATCATCCAGTTTTGCCTTTTTGCTCATCGAAACAAATATAGAATAAAATGAAAAGTCACAGGACTGTACAGGATAACTGTTCGGTCTTTAACCCTTTACTTTATAAGCTGTTTTAAATGCTGTATAAAAATGAGAATCTTCCAAACGGTTGCTCCGCTGTTCGTACATTCATGCTCCTTCCACTTCCCGGCTTTTCTGAGGCTATTCAATTCTAAAAAAAATACGATGAAACTATTGATGCTTGCTTTGGTATTCTCTTCGTCAGCTTTTGCTCAAACAGCAACCATCAATGTTGATCTGAAAAAAGAAACAGGCGACATGACACCAGTGTGGGCATGGTTTGGTTATGATGAACCGAACTATACTTACATGAAAGATGGTAAGAAATTATTATCAGAGATCGCTGCATTAAGTCCCGTGCCTGTTTATGTGAGAGCACATAGTTTATTGGTAACAGGTGATGGAGTTGCTGCTTTAAAATGGGGCAGCACCAATGCCTATACAGAAGATACAAATGGTAAACCTATATACAACTGGAAAATTATTGACAGCATTTTTGATACCTATGTGCAACGTGGAATGAAACCATTGGCACAAATTGGTTTTATGCCTGAAGCATTATCAACTAATCCTGTTCCTTATAAACATGATTGGAAACCGGGTGATCCATATTTCAAGATCATTACAGGTTGGGCTTATCCGCCGAAAGATTATAATAAGTGGGCCGAGTTAATTTATCAATGGGTGAAGCATAGTGTTGATCGTTATGGAAAAAAAGAAGTTGAAAGCTGGTGGTGGGAATTATGGAATGAACCGAATGGTTATTGGAAAGGTACACAGCAGGAATTTTTCAAACTATATGATTATACTGCTGATGCAGTGAAGAGGGCTTTACCCACTGCAAAAATTGGCGGAATCAATATTGCAGGAACAGGAAGTAAAGGTGCACAGGATTGGATGCATGCATTTGTGAAGCATTGTTTTTCCGATACCAACTATGTAACAAAGAAAATAGGTTCGCCTGTTGATATGATCTTGTTTCATGCAAAAGGATCACCACGTGTTGTTGATGGTCATGTGCAGATGAATATGGGAACGCAATTAAGAGACATCAATGTGGGATTCAAGTTTGTGGCATCTTATCCGCAGTTGAAAAATTTACCGATCGTTATTGGCGAAAGTGATCCTGAAGGTTGCGCTGCCTGTGGCATGAAAACAAATCCTTCAAACGGATACCGCAACGGAACCATGTATTCCAGTTATACTGCTGCATCGTTTGCACGTAAATATCTATTAGCTGATTCATTTAAGGTAAATTTTCTGGGCGCTGTTACATGGGCTTTTGAATTTGAAGATCAGCCCTGGTTCTATGGCTTTCGTGATCTTGCAACAAACGGCGTTGATAAGCCGGTGCTGAATGTGTTCCGCATGTTTGGCATGATGAAAGGAAAGCGTGTATTGGTGCAAGGTAGCCAGATGTATGATCTGAAAACAATGGTTGATTCAAGTGTAAGAAGAAAGTATAATGATGTTGGCGGGCTTGCTGCAAAAGATAAACGTACTGCAACGGTGATGCTTTGGAATTATCATGATGATGATGTAAAGAATGCAGCCTTGCCGGTTGCAGTGAACATCAACGGACTAACTGCAACAACAGTTACTCTTACTGAATATCGTATTGATGATGAACACAGCAATTCTTATGAAGTGTGGAAGAAAATGGGCTCGCCTGAAAATCCAACCAAAGAACAAATAACGATACTGGAAAAATCAGGACAGTTAAAAACAATGGGAGCATCACAGAAATTGAAAGTAACAAATGGAGTGTTGAACATAAAACTATCATTACCGCAACAAGGTGTAAGCTTGTTGAAGATAGATTGGTAAATATTTATGGGGCTAAAGCCCTTTAAGATTGTATTATGACTTGCCCTGCCCTTAAGGGCAGGGCAAGTGAAGAAAAACAATTTGGACTTTAGCCTATGTACTCATGTATAAAACAAAAAGCATGAAAGAGATTTTTATTATTGCAGCAGTTTGTATGTCGATGTGTGCATCTGCACAAATCGGCAAACGTTTTCCATCAGAACGAAAAGAAGTGATCGATCCTGTTACAGGAACAAAGCTATTGTTCTTAACAAGTACTCCTGCAGGCGATTCAAAAATTTATCAAACACATAATCAATGGACAAGTGATGGGGAGTGGCTCATCTTTCGCAGCAACCGTGCAAGAAACGAAGCGTTGGCTGTGAATGAAAAAACCGGTGACATTGTACAGGTAACTGAAGGAGGTTACATGGGTATGTTGAATGTTGCACGTAAAAGCATGAAGCTTATATTTCATGCGTTCATCAAAAAGGGATACATTACGACGCAGCACCCGGTGATACAACACGCAGAAGAAATCCAATTCCATTACAAATTATAGAAGTTGATCTGGCTAAAGTATTTGCTGATAGTAAAGCAGGGAAAATGAAATCGGCAGATAGTTATCAACGCATCTGCGGAACTATTCCATTAGAACTTGAGGGTGGTGGTGATATGGCATTGGATGCTGATGAAGAGTGGGCTTATTTCCGTGTGGGTAAAAATGCAGCCGCAAAAAATCTTGCAGCAGGAACAAAACTGGAAAACAATTTCGGGCCACGCAATATGGGTGCAGGCCCAACTGGTATTGCAGCAATGAATGTATCTACAGGCGAAGTTAAATATGTAATATCTGTTCCGTTTCAAATTGGTCACATACAAACCAATCCATGGGTGGCTGGTGAAATTGTGTTCTGTTGGGAAACAGGTGGCAAATCACCACAACGCACATGGACGGTGATGCGTGATGGTACAGGTCTTCGTCCGTTGTATCCTGAATCAGAATATGAATGGGTAACACATGAAGCAGTGATTGGTAAAGATGAAGTGGCAATAGCGATCATGGGTCACCGTAAGATTCCAGGATCAAATAAAGAAGTAGCAGCAGGAACTGATGTTGGTGGTGCTAATCCCGGACAAGATGCTGCATGGGGGCCAAGTGGCACAAGAGAAAAACCAACGGGTCTTGCAATTGTGAATCTTCGTACAAGAGAAACCATTATTGCAGGACAAACAAAAAGCGGAAGTGGTTTGTGGCATGTAAGCGGATCATCTGATGGTCGCTGGGCTGTTGGTGATGATTTTAAACGTGATATTTACTTAATCGACAGGCATACAAATGAAATGATCTTGTTATCTGCAGGTCACAAAGCAACAGCAGCTGATCATCCGCATCCAACCATGAGTCCTGATGGAACAAAGATTCAAATTCAATCTGCAATGTTATCTGCTGACGGAAGATCAATGAACATTTGTATTATCCCTGTGCCGGAAGCATGGTTGAAACGAACTTATAAATAAGATATGAAACGATTTCTTTCATATACTGTTGTAGTGGCGTTGTTATGCAGCAATGTAAACGCACAATTGCTAAATATTAAGAACGATGTATTCTGGAATACAAAAGATGGAAAGCCCATCTACAGCCAGGGCGGAGGCATTTTTAAATTCAAAGATGCTGCAGGCAAACAAAAATATTATTGGTACGGAGTTCAATACAAAGAAGCAGATATCTATCGTAAAGATCCTTCTATCACATTGCCGAATGCAACGTTTGAATCCGTAACATGCTATTCTTCTACCGATCTTGTTAACTGGACTTTTGAAGCAGATGTGTTTACAAAAGAAGAAGCATTTAAAACAGTACCCAAAACATGGGTGGGACGTCTGGGTGTTGCCTACATTAAAGAACTGAATAAATATTCAATGATTGTGCAGCATGGAAACCAGGTGTTGATCACGCTTGCTGATTCACCAACAGGTCAGTTCACACAGCATCAGCGAATAAATATGAAAGAGATGATCGGCACAACCAATACCGGCGATCAAACAGTATTTACAGATGAAGACAGTGGAAAGTCTTATCTCATCTATTCCTACGGCAGCGGCAGAAATAAAATTTATGTTTCAGAAATTGGTGTGAAAGATGGTATGGTAAATTTATTGGACTGCACAAAGATCTTTCAAGGTGAAAGCAGGGAAGGTAACTGCATGTTCAAATACAAAGGCAAGTATTACATGGCCGCATCAAACATTTATGGTTGGGATGCATCCTACGCTTATTACTTAGTGGCTGATGACATTCGTGGACCTTATCTGCCAACAAATAAAATGTTGCCCATGAAAGGAAGTGAAAACGATTACGCACATGTAACACAAACAGGTTTCTTCTTTAATGTAAAAGGAAGTAAACAAGAGACCGTGATGTATTGCGGTGATCGCTGGGCCAACTTTGCAGGAAATGGGTTGGGTTATAATCAATGGCTTCCGCTTTCATTTGATGGAACAGAACCTTATTTCAATTCACTCAGTTCCTGGAATATCAATGCAAAAACAGGACAGTGGAAGGTCGCCGTTGATAATAACTATGTAATGAACGGCAGCTTTGAAGCCGACAGAAGAAGAATTCCGAGCCATGTAAAACCCGTGCAGGAATTTTTATTGGGCTGGACAACGACTGTTATTGAAGGCAACAAAGTTTCGCTTGACAGCAATAGTTCGCCTGTATTGAATTATTTCAATACTATGAATGACCGTAAAAAAGTGATTGGTGAAAAAAGCTTATGCATTAGTGATAAAGTTAACTTTAGCCGAAGAGTGCATCAGATCATTACTTCATCAACATATGTAAAACTGGAGGATGGTGATTACACATTAACAGCTAAATTGAAAAACAGCAGTGGTTTTACAGCACTGAAGATGTATGTACTGTGCAAGGGAAAAAGCAGGGTCTATTCGATTAATGAAGAAAACAGCAGCTGGAAAACAATTGCCATTGAACGTGTAGCAGTGAGGAGTGGAAAAGTTGAAATCGGTTTTCTTGCCGAAGGAGCAGCCAATGCGTTTTGTTATATTGATGATGTAACCTTTGTGAAAGTAAAATAGAAAAGTATAAATCAATGAGAGGAAGTATTTGCCGTATATTAATTGTAGTAAGTTGTTTCTTTTTAATGAACAGAGCATTGTATGCACAGCAAACAGATATCCGTTATCTGTCTGGCTTAGATAAAGATCATACGGTTGCCTGGGAATTCTTTTGTACAAGCGGTATGAACAGTGGCAAATGGACCACCATTCCTGTTCCATCCAATTGGGAGCTGCAAGGCTTTGGTGCGTATAATTATGGACACGATGAAAAGGAAAAAGGTAATACAAAAAAGAAGAGTACTGAAAAAGGGTTATACAAACATCGTTTTATAGCAGATAAAGCATGGGCCAATAAACAAATTGAACTTGTATTTGAAGGGGTAATGACAGATGCAGAAGTGAAACTGAACGGACAATTGGTTGGACCAATACACCAAGGCGGTTTTTATCGCTTCCAATATAACATCACAAATTTTATAAAACCCGGCGTTGAGAATTTATTGGAAGTAACAGTTAGTAAAGTAAGTGCTGACAATACAGTGAACAATGCAGAAAGGGAAGGTGATTTCTGGGTCTTCGGTGGTATTTACCGTCCTGTGTATTTAAAAATTCTGCCTGCTTCTTTTATTCAACGTGTGGCAATTGATGCCAAAGCCGATGGAAAGTTTGCAATGGATGTATTTGCTGAACAGGTAAAAGAAGGCGATGAAATAACAGCACAGGTAAAAACATTAAATGGCGTAACGTTTGGAAAGATGTTCAATGCAACTATAACAAATGCTGCAGAGAAAATTCAGTTGTCAAACAGTTTTACCAATCCCAAACAATGGAACCCTGAATTTCCCAATTCGTATACAGTAGAAGTAAGTATTCGTCGGAAAGGACAAGTTGTACACGAGTTTCATCAGCGCTTTGGTTTCAGAACAGTCGAAGTACGAAAAGGAGATGGTATCTATGTGAATGGCGTTAAGATCATGATGAAGGGTGTGAACCGTCACAGCATCTGGCCCGCGAGTGGAAGAACATTGAGCCGTAAAATTCATTTGAAGGATATTGAAATGATCAAGGATATGAACATGAATGCTGTTCGTATGTCGCACTATCCGCCCGATCCTGAATTTCTGGATCTATGTGATTCGTTAGGACTATTTGTATTAGATGAATTAACAGGCTGGCAAAATAAATATGGAACGCCTGTTGGTGAAAAATTGGTAAAAGAAGTCGTGACACGTGATGTGAATCATCCTTCAATTTTATTTTGGTGTAATGGTAACGAAGGTGGCTGGAATACTGACCTGGATGATGATTATGCGTTGTATGACCCGCAAAAAAGAGTTGTGTTGCACCCATGGAGTAATTTTAATAATGTTGATACCAAACATTATCCTGATTATGCCTATGTACAAAAAGCCGCTGATAAGAATGATGTGTTGCTGCATACAGAAATGATTCATGGTTTGTATGATGGCGGGCATGGTGCGGGGCTGGATGATTACTGGAACCTCTTCCGGAAGAACCCCCGACATGCAGGTGGTTTCCTTTGGGTACTATCAGACGAAGCTGTTGTACGGAAAGATTTGAATGACAGTTTAGATACCGATGGCAACCATGCACCTGATGGTATTGTGGGGCCTCACCATGAAAAGGAAGGCAGCTACTATACCATCAAAGAAATCTGGAGCCCTGTGCAAGTTGCAAAACCAACGCTGGATAAAAACTTTACAGGAAAACTTTCTATTGAAAATAATTATATCTACACAGATCTTTCTGCCTGCAAATTCAGTTGGCAGTTAGTAAAGTTTCCATTAGCAAAGGAGAAGAAAACAGGTCGAACAGTAATCACATCTGGTAAAGCATTGATTGCATTAGCGGCAGGAAAAACCGGTACACTTCAACTAACACTTCCTGCAAACTGGGTAAATGCAGATGCGTTATCATTTACCGCAACAGATCAATACGGGCGTGAATTATACACATGGACCTGGCCCATTCAGAACCCGGGAGCTATAGCTCAACTAAATGTAGCGGCAATGAAGAGGCCGGTAACAGTAATAAAAGAATCTGTTGAAGGAAACGCAGTTTCAATTCTTTGCGATGGGATCAACTATCAATTTGACATAAGCACCGGTTATTTGACCTCCGTTACTAAGAATCAACAACTGATTCCGTTTGGTGATGGACCTGTTATAGCAGATGGAAAGCAAACGCTGCAAAAGTTTACATACGCCAAACAAAGCAACAATACGTATGTAGTAGAATCTGAATACACAGGTGATGCTTCACTACATGTTAAATGGACGTTCACAAGTGGTTCTCCAGCAAAACTTGAATACAGTTACACACAATCAACTGCTGCTGATTATTCCGGAATCACATTCAATGTTGATGAAACAAAACTAAAGGGAATGAAATGGTTGGGTGCCGGGCCGTATCGTGTTTGGAAGAATCGCTTAAAAGGGGCGCCCTTGAATGTGTGGCAAAAGAAATACAATCAAGCTGTAACAGGCGAAGTGATCAGCTACCCTGAATTTTCAGGTTATCATGGAAATGTGTACTGGGTAACTGTTGAAACAGCAACATCATCCTTCACCATTTACACCGATAAAGAAGATCTGTTTGTACAGATGCTGAAGCCACGCAAGGCATCAACCACATTTATTCCGCATGTGAATCCGCCATTCCCTGAAGGAAACTTTGGATTCTTACATGCGATTGCACCCATTGGTACAAAATTCAGGGCAGCAAACACAATGGGCCCGCAAAGTCAGAAGAATGATCCGGTTTCGGGTAGAGTAAGTGGCAGGTTGTGGTTTGAGTTTTAAGTTATTGCAGGAACAGGTTCTTTACACTCTCAATAAAACAGTTGTATGAAATTTTATTTACCGGTAATCTTTTTAACATCCCTTGTTTTCAATACGATTATTGCGCAAACAAAAGATACAAGCTTTCAATCGAAAGGCAATCCCATCATCCGTCATAAATACAGCGCCGATCCTGCTGCAATTATACATAAGGATAAATTATACATCTACACCGGTCATGATGCAGCACCTGCAAAAGAGAATCGCTATGTGATGCATGAGTGGCTCTGTTTTTCCACCAGCGATATGCAAACCTGGACTGAGCATTCATCGCCGCTTAATGTAAAAGCATTCAGCTGGGCAAAAGGAGATGCATGGGCCAGCCAGGTAATTGAACGTAATGGGAAATTTTACTGGTTCGTTTCCATTTCACATGCAACCATTCATGGTAAATCGATAGGTGTGGCAGTGAGTGATAGTCCAACAGGACCATTTACAGATGCGATTGGTAAAGCTCTTATCACCAATGATATGACTACCGAAGTAAAGATCAGTTGGGATGATATTGATCCATCTGTGTTTCTTGATGATGACGGACAGGCCTATCTCTTTTGGGGCAACACAACCCTGCATTATGTGAAGCTGAAAGCAAACATGATTGAAATGGATGGTGCGTTTAAAAAGATCGATGTGCCGAAGTTTACCGAAGCACCGTGGGTACACAAACGCAATGGCTGGTATTATCTTTCTTATGCGTATGAATTTCCCGAAAAGATCACCTATGCTATGAGTCGTAACATCAACGGGCCTTGGGAATACAAGGGCGTCCTCAACGAAATTGCAGGGAACAGCAATACCAATCACCAGGCTATTATTGAATTTAAAGGCAAATGGTATTTTATTTATCATAACGGAGCCTTGGTTCCCGATGCAGGCAGTTTCCATCGCTCCGTTTGTATTGATTATCTCTACTACAACAAAAATGGAACAATGAAACGGGTGCAAATGACAAGCGAAGGCGTAAAACCGGTGAAATAAGTATATTGCGGCACAGAATTACTGCAAACTCGCATGCGAAAAGTTATTAATCCGAAATTGTTTATCCTGGCCCTGACCATTATTGCAGTTGAGTGCATCATGGTTTGGTATCGTTCAAAGCTGCCGTTCAATGTTGCTTACGTTATCATTGTCGTAAATTTCCTCTACTTTAATTTTATCTTTTTCCCCGATGTGCGCCGACGCTACAAAGCGTATAAAGCACAGCCGAAATAGCAGGATTGTGCAGGACAATCCGCATACTTTTATGGCTTTACTTTAAAGGCTGTTTAAAAGCTGTATAAAAATGAAATTGTTCTCAACGGTTGCCCTGCTGATTGCTTCTGTATTGTCGCTCCATGCACAGGAAGTCCTTGAAACCGGCGGTAAAAAAATGCCGGACGAATGGATCGACAAAGACACCAAACATCGTGTAGTCAAATTAACAAGAATGGAAGGCAGGAGTAATCTCAGCTTCTACTTTCACAACAATCCCTTCATCGGTAACTCGATGGTGTTTTACAGCAGTAACAAAAACAATGTGGATAGTGTACGCAAACAGGAAATCTCCACTGTAGTTTCCGGTAACCGCCAAATTCATTTACTTGATCTCAAAACATTAAAGAGCGAACAATTAACTTATCATCACCTGCCAATGAATGGTGAGATCGTTGATAACAAAAAAGGAATTGTTTATTACCAGATAAGGGATACAGTGTTCAGTGTAAATCCAAAAACAAAAGAAGTAAAACAGGTATTTGTTTTCCCTGCCGATTTTAAAGGAACGGTTACAGCAATCAATGCCGATGGTACATTGCTCGGCGGTGCAAAATCAAGCGATGAAGAAAAAGAACTCTTTAAAAAATATCCTAATAAATCAAGCTACTTCGATATTATTTACGAAGCAAAGTTGCCACGTACGTTGTTCACGATAAATGTAAAGACGAAACAATTAGATAAAGTACACAGTGACAGTGCATGGCTCAATCATGTGCAGTTCTCTACAACCGATCCGAATTTATTAATGTTTTGTCACGAAGGCCCCTGGCATAAAGTCAACCGCATCTGGACAATTGATGTAAAGACGAAGAAGATCACACAGATCCACAAGCGTATCATGGATATGGAAATTGCGGGGCATGAGTGGCCCAGTGTGGATGGAAAAATCATTTGGTACGATCTGCAACAACCACGTAGTACCAAATTTTATGTGGAAGGTCATAACGTCAATACGGGACAAAAAACAAAATACGAATTGCAGCGTGATGAGTGGAGCATTCATTTCAACAGCAATAAAGACAATAGTTTATTTTGTGGTGATGGCGGCAACTCAGGCCAGGTAGCACGAGCGAAAGACGGGATGTGGATCTATTTGTTCAAACCCGAAGGTGACAAATTCGTTTCAACACGTCTGGTGAATATGAAGCATCACAATTATCGTTTGGAACCGAATGTGCATTTTAGTCCCGATGGAAAATGGGTAATCTTTCGGGCCAACTTTGAAGGGATTGAGAATGTGTATGCGGTGGAAATAGAAGGGCAGAAGTGAGTGGTAAGTAGTGAATGGTGAGTGAAGAGCGTAACGGTATAATTAATTGCGTAGAGGTTGATAGCAAGCCTGCTCCGCTTCACGGAGGGCTGTGTGTTGGTTTTCCCTCCTTGGAGGGGTTGGGGTGGGTAAAATGTGACATTGCAACCATTCTAATAATCTTTCCATATCAACATCCTGTCCTGTAGGGACAATTGCCGGGTAGAAAAAAATAATAAATCATATTGCGTGCCGTAGGTACGCTTGATAGAACAAACAAGATGAATCCTAAACAAACAACATTGAGAAAATTAATTCTTGCATCTGCGATTGTAGTAAATGCTTTTGCTGCAACCGCACAACTCAACTGGCCTTCCGTTACTAACGTAACCAAACCGTGGACACGCTGGTGGTGGGAAGGCAGCGCTGTCAACAAAGCTGATCTCACCTGGAACTTAGAGCAATACCAAAAAGCAGGATTAGGTGGAGTTGAATTAACACCCATCTACGGTGTGGAAGGAACCGAAAAACAATTCATCGATTTTCTATCACCAAAATGGATGCAGATGTTTTCGTATACACTCAACGAATCAAAACGTTTGGGATTGGGTGTTGACTTAGCAAATGGAACCGGCTGGCCTTTCGGCGGACCTTGGGTAAAAGAGGATGATGCAAGCAAAAGCATATTTTATAAAACGTATAAAGTAAATGGCGGCGAACAATTAAATGAAGCGGTTGAATACAAACAGGAAGGATTCATCCGCACAGCGAATAACAAACCTGCAACATTCGACCAGGTGTTGAAGCCCGTGTGGACAAACAAGAACTTGCAGGCATTGGCATTGGATCAAATTCAATATCCAGGTAAATTGCCCTTACAAACATTGATCGCTTATTCCGATAAGAATGAAACCATCGATCTCACTACAAAAGTTGATGCAAATGGAAAATTAAACTGGACTGCTCCGACAGGCAGTTGGACATTGTACGCTTTGTTTCAAGGCTTGCATGGAAAGATGGTAGAACGTGCTGCACCCGGTGGCGAAGGATACGCCATCGATCACTTTTCATTAAATGCTGCAACGAATTATTTCAAAAAGTTTGATGCTTCCTTTAAAGGGTATGATATTTCTTACTTGCGTTCTTTCTTCAACGATTCGTATGAAGTAGATGATGCAAGAGGACAAAGCAACTGGACACCTGATTTTCTTGCTGAGTTTAAAAAGCGGAAAGGATACGATCTGCGCACACAATTACCGGCACTTTTTGGAAAAGATACACCTGAAAAATATAGTCGTGTGATCTATGATTATCGTTCGGTCATTGATGAACTGTTGCTCGAACATTTCACCATAACGTGGAAAAAATGGGCAGGCACAAAAGGAAAGATGCTGCGTAACCAATCGCATGGATCACCTGCAAACACATTGGACTTGTACAGCGTGGTTGATATTCCTGAAACAGAAGGAACAGATATTCTTCGTTTCAAGTTTGCAACATCAGCAGCAAATGTATCGGGCAAACAATTAGTATCATCTGAATCTGCTACTTGGTTGAATGAACATTTTCTTTCTTCCTGGGGCGATGTAAAGAAACTCATCGATCTGTATTTCCTCGGGGGTGTGAATCATATTTTTTATCACGGTACTGAATATTCACCCAAGGAAGCAAAATGGCCGGGCTGGTTGTTTTATGCAGCGGTGCATTTTCAACCAACCAATCCGCAGTGGAAAGATTTTCATGTGTTGAACGCATACATCACCCGTACACAAAGTTTTTTACAAAAGGGCAAGCCAGATAATGATGTGTTGCTGTATTATCCGATCGTTGATCGGTATGCAGAACCCGGCAATGTGTTGTTACAGCATTTCGATGGTATGGAACGGAATTTTGTGAATACCGATTTCGAACATGTCTCAAAGTGGATGGTTGAGAAAGGCTATAGTTTTGATTTTTTTAGCGAACGACAGTTGCAGAAGTTTACCAATAGTGGTAAGAATATCATCAGCAGTGGTAATGTGTATCGAACAATCTTATTGCCTGCCAATAAACTCATCACTGAAAAAGCTTTCCAGCAATTGGTGAAACTGGCGCAGCAGGGAGCAACCATTCTGGTGTATAAAAATATGCCAGAGGATGTACCAGGCTTTAATCAGTTGGATAAAAGACAAAAAACTTTTCAGCAGTTAATCAGTCGGTTGAAATTCTCTACTGCAAATAATGTACAGCAAGCGATAATTGGCAAAGGCAAATTCGTTGTGAGTGATGATATGGAAGCGTTGTTGAGTGTTGCGAAAGCACGCAAAGAAAGCTATGCCGAAAAAGGATTATCGGTCTTGCGCAGAAAGAACAGCGAAGGAACCATGTGGCTTATCAACAACCGCACCGATAAACCCTTTGAAGAATGGATCGAACTCAATACCAATGCAGCTTCCATTGCGTTGTTTGATGCAATGAATAACAAAAAAGGTTTAGCCAAATGGCGGAAGAATAGCAAAGGTGCAGTAGAAGTATTGCTGCAATTACAATCGTACGAATCCATCATTGTACAATCGTATGCCACAAAGAAAACAGGTGTAACATTTCCTTATAAAGAAAGCATTGCTCAGCCACAGGAAATAAAAGGAGAGTGGACGATCAACTTCCTTGATGGAGGCCCAACCATTCCTGCTGCGATCAAAACGACTGTATTAAAATCATGGACCGAACTTGGCGGAGAAGATGTGAAAAATTTCTCTGGCACAGCGAAGTATACAATCTCTTTTGCAAAACCTGCCGGCAATGTACAAATCATGGTTACTCGATCTGGGCAATGTAGATGAAACAGCAGAGGTAATCCTCAACGGAAAGAAAATAGCAACAGTGATCGGCCCGGTGTTTCAATGTGTCATCCCTGCATCTGCTATGCAACAAAACAATAAGCTTGAAATTGTTGTTGCCAACTTAATGGCTAACCGTATTATTTACATGGATAAGAATGATCTTCCCTGGAAGATATTTTATAACACCAACATGCCTGCACGTAAACCGGAGAATGCAAAGAAAGGAATCTTTACTGCGGCTGCATGGAGTCCTTTATCTTCGGGATTACTTGGCCCTGTAACGATCACCGCATTAAAATAAGTTTATGCATCGTAGAAAATTGATCAAACAATTAGCTGCATCTGTTCCGGCAATCTGGTTGGCACAACATGCCGATGCTGCTGCTTTTTTTTCATCCGATGATCTGCAAATTGCAGACGGACCTTTTCAACCCAACTGGGATTCATTGCAGCGATACAAAACACCTGATTGGTATCGGAATGCAAAATTTGGCATTTGGGCACATTGGGGACCGCAGTGCGAACCGGAGTTTGGCGATTGGTATGCACGTGAAATGTACATGGAAGGAAACAACAAATACAAATACCATGTAGAGAAGTACGGTCATCCTTCAGAGTTTGGTTTTAAAGATGTCATTAATGCATGGAAGGCTGAACAGTGGAATCCTGATGAGCTGTTAGAATTGTATAAAAATGCAGGTGCCAAATATTTTATGGCACTCGCTAACCATCATGATAATTTCGATTTGTACAACAGTAAGTATCAGAAATGGAATTCAACGAAGATCGGACCGAAGAAAGATCTGATCGCAGGTTGGGCGAAAGCAACACGTAATCAAGGTTTGCATTTTGGTGTGAGTGTTCATGCTGCACATGCATGGAGCTGGTACGAACCTGCGCAACGCTCCGATGTAAAGGGATCGAAAGCGGGTATTCCTTACGATGGTAAACTCACAATAAAAGATGGTAAAGGAAAATGGTGGCAAGGATTGGATCCGCAGGAACTTTATGCACAAAATCATCCGTTAAGTAAAGAGAGTAATGATAATGCAGTGATCCATGCACAGTGGGATTGGGGTGCAGGTGTAAGTGTGCCGGATAAAGCCTATTGTGAGAAGTTTTTCAAACGCACCATTGATCTTATTGACAAATACGATCCGGATGTAGTTTATTTCGATGATACAGTATTGCCTTTATATCCTATCAGTGATGTGGGCTTAAAGATCGCTGCTCATCTCTACAACAAAAGCATTAAAACCAAAGGATCATTGCAAGCTGTTATCAACGGGAAAATATTGAATGAGCAGCAACGCAAATGCATGGTGTGGGATATTGAACGTGGACAAAGCAACAGCATTGAACCATTGCCTTGGCAAACCGATACCTGCATCGGCAATTGGCATTACAACAAACCTGTGTTCGATAATCATCGGTATAAATCTGCAAAGACAGTGATCCATACCTTGATCGATGTAGTGAGTAAGAACGGAAATTTAATGTTGAGTGTACCGGTAAAAGGTAATGGTACGATTGATAGTGATGAACGCAACATTGTAGAAGAGATCGGCCGTTGGATGAAAGCCAACAGCGAAAGTATTTACGATACAAGACCGTGGACAATTTTTGGCGAAGGACCTGCACTTGAAAACGTAGCGCCTTTATCAGCACAAGGTTTTAATGAAGGAAAAGGTAAGCCAATGGAAGCGCAGGATATCCGCTTTGTTGTGAAAGGAGAAGTATTGTATGCAACCGTAATGGGTTGGCCGGAGAATGGAAAGGTGCTCATTAAAAATCTTAGCAGCAACAGTCAACACTACAAAAAGAAAATTAACAAGGTTGAATTACTGAGTACAAAGCAATCACTTGCGTTTGAACAAACAGCAGATGGATTACTGGTGAGCTTTCCTGAAAACAGAGCTGCAGAGTTTTATGCAAATGCATTGAAGGTGGTGAGTAGTGATTTGTGAGTGGTGAGTGCCGAACATTCTGCATGTCTATCCCCTCCTTGGAGGGGTGGCAGCATCTTGCAAAATTAGAGTGGTAAAAAGGGGTGGGTAGAAATTGATGATCAAACTTTGTCAGACGGGTAAACAAACAACATGAATAAATTCTTCAACTATATCATACTTGCTTTCATCCTGCTGTTCAGTTTTCAACTATCCGCACAAAACAACTCAGTCCCCAAGCCATTGTACGACGATCCCGTCTATCATGGTGCTGCCGATCCCGTCATCATCTACAACAAAGCAAAAAAGAAATGGTGGATGCTGTACACCAACCGTCGTGCATCCATAGAAGGATTCAACCGTGCAATGGGTTCATGGCACACGAATCGGTATTGCAGAAAGCAAAGATGGTATTAACTGGAAATATGTTGATACAGCCAATATTAATTATCGTCCCGATGCTGGCTATACACATTGGGCACCCGATGTAATTGAACACAAGGGAATCTATCACATGTATCTCACTTATGTGCCCGGCACATTCAAAGACTGGAATCATCCCAGAGTGATCGTTCATTTAACAAGCAAAGATTTAAAAAACTGGAATTATCAATCAACACTAAAGCTTGTCAACGAAAAAGTAATTGATGCGGCAGTGTACAAGCTCAACGATACAACATTCCGCATGTGGTACAACAACGAACGTGATGGAAAAAGTATCTGGTATGCAGATAGCAAAGACCTGTACAACTGGGTGGATAAAGGCAAAGCCATTGCAGCAAGAGGCGAAGGGCCGAAAACCTTCTTCTGGCAAGGAAAATATTTTATGATCGTTGATGCATGGAAAGGAATGGAAGTGTATTCAAGTGATGATCTGTTGACATGGAAAAAACAAGCAGCAAGAATATTGGAAGAGCCGGGCAAAGGAAAAGACGACCAGGCAATTGGCGGACATTGTGATGTTGTAGTAAGTAATGGTCGTGCTTTTGTGTATTACTTCACACATCCCGGTAGAAGCAAAGCAAACCCTGCAGCAAGAGGATCGTTCGATGATAAACGAAGTGTGATTCAGGTAGCAGAATTGAAATATGTAAACGGAGAAATTGTTTGCGATCGGGACGAACCGATTACAGGACACAAAAAAGGAGTAAAGATCTTATGAAGAAATTAATTATATCGATCTGTTTGTTTGCTGTTGCATCTGTTGCTTTCGCACAGGAATACGTCATCACGAAATATGGTGTAAACAACGACAGTACAAAGCTGCAAACAGCCGCTATTCAAAAAGTGATTGATAAGGCTGAAGCAAATGGTGGTGGCACTATTGTTATTCCAAAAGGTGTTTATCTCACCGGTGCATTGTTCTTCAAACCAAAAACAAAATTATTGTTGCAGGAAGGAGCAAAACTGAAAGGCTCGGATCATATTGACAACTATCCGTTGATTCCTTCACGCATGGAAGGCAGAAGCATTTACTATTATGCAGCACTCATCAATGCCTATCATGTAGATAGTTTCCAGATCAACGGACCCGGTACGATTGATGGTAACGGATTGAAGTACTGGGAATATTTTTGGTTCTACCGTGATTCAGTACAAAAGACAGGACGTTCAGCAACCAATCTCGAAGTGCATCGTCCACGTTTGCTCTTTATCTGGGGCAGCAACAATGTAACCATCAAAGATGTGAAACTGCACAACTCCGGTTTCTGGACAACACATTTATATCAATGCAATGATGTGCTGATCGAAAACTGTGATATCCGTTCACCATTCAAACCGGTGAAAGCACCGAGCACTGATGGAATTGATATTGATGTTTGCAAACGGGTAACCATCCGCAAATGTTATATCTCCGTGAACGATGATGCTGTTTGCATTAAAGGTGGCAAGGGCCCCGATGCACATAAGCGTGGAGAGAATGGAATAGTGGAAGATATTTTAATTGAAGATTGTGTGTTTGGCGAATCGCATGGCACCTTAACATTTGGCAGCGAAAGTATTCATGCACGCAACATCATCATGCGTAATTGTAAGATGGAACATAATACTTCGATCCTTCGTTTGAAAATGCGGCCTGATACCTACCAGGTGTATGAAAACGTTCGCATTGAAAATATTACCGGTAAATGCGGGACCATCATCAGTATGGCACCATGGACGCAGTTTTATGATATGGGCGGCAGTAAAGAAAAACCATTTGCTATTGTTCGTAATATCAGCTTTTCGCAATATTGATGTAGAATGTAAAAGCATTGGCACAATGGAAGGAAACCCTGCAGATACAGTTTCAAATATTCTGTTCAGCAATATAAAAGCCAAAGCTGAAACTGCTACATTGAAAACAAAGTATACCGGCATACAATTTAAGAATGTAATGGTGAACGGATCGTTTACTTGCCTAGAAAAATGATATACTGTGAAGAAACAGCTCATTAATGCGATGATGCCTTAACTTTCAAGCTCGAAATAATCTTAAAGAAATGGCTTACTCAGCAAACGAACAACGTTATCAGCAAATGGACTACCGCCGCTGCGGTAAAAGCGGTATCAAGCTATCAGCTTTATCATTGGGGCTTTGGCAAAACTTCGGCGATGTAAATGATGAAACCATTTATCGCAAAATCATTGCACACGGCATTTGATTGTGGCATTACACATTTTGATCTTGCAAATAATTACGGACCAACTCCCGGCAGTGCAGAAACAAATTTCGGCAGAATATTAAAAGAAGATTTTGCTGCTCATCGTGATGAAATGATCATCTCCACCAAAGCAGGCTATACCATGTGGGATGGCCCTTATGGCGATTGGGGATCAAAAAAATATCTTGTTGCAAGTCTTGACCAGAGTTTAAAACGCATGCAACTTGATTATGTTGATATTTTTTATCATCATCGTCCCGATCCAAATACACCGTTGGAAGAAACAATGACGGCTTTGGATCTGATTGTTCGTCAGGGGAAAGCATTGTATGTTGGTCTTTCCAATTACAGAAGCGCAGATGCAACAAAAGCATTTGCATTATTGAAAGAATTAGGAACGCCTTGTTTAATTCATCAACCAAAGTATCACATGTTTGAGCGTTGGGTGGAAACAGATGGATTGCTGAATGTGCTGGAAGCAAACGGTGTTGGTTGTATTCCTTTTTCACCATTGGCACAAGGACTGTTAACCAATAAATATTTAAAGGGTATTCCTGAAGGGTCAAGAGCAGTAAGAGGTGTTTCGTTGAAACAGGAACAGATCACTGAAGACAGTGGTAGCTAAAATAAAAGCACTAAATGCCATTGCAACAGAACGTAATCAATCATTGGCGCAAATGGCATTGGCCTGGTTGTTAAAAGATGAACGTGTAACTTCTGTATTGATCGGTGCAAGTTCATCGGCTCAGTTGCTTGATTCGGTTGATTGTTTAAAGAACCTGAAGTTTACAAGTGAAGAGTTGAGTAAGATTGAAACTATTTTGGGCTAAAGCCCATGCATAAGGAGTTTTACTTGAATTGCCCCGGGCTTAAGCCCGGGGCAAGTCAAAACAAAGCCTCTAAGGGCTTTAGCCCTGATTATTTTTTTAGTATGACTAAACGATATGAATTTCATTTGCCCCAGCCTTAAGGCTGGGGCAACAAATAAAACATTCAGACGGGCTTTAGCCCAAAAAATAGCTACATTTAAATAAATCAATCATATGAAAAAAATAAGCTTCCTCCTTCTCGCTTTTCAATGCATCGTTTTATCGGTGTTCGCACAGGTAAAACTCGATCATCTCAAAACAGAAAACTTAACCAACCCCATTGGGCTCGATGTACTGCAACCATATTTCAGCTGGCAGTTAATTTCCAATCAACGGAATGTGCAGCAATCAGCATATGAAATAAGAGTAGGTACTAGATCCGGCAGCATTAGTAAAAGGCGAAGGCATTTGGAAGAGTGGAAAGATCAATTCCGATCAATCGATTCATGTGCCCTACAAAGGTGCAGCATTGACATCGGGTAAAAAATATTACTGGCAGGTACGTGTGTGGGATAATAAAGGAACAGCATCAGCATGGAGCAGCAGTTGCTTATTGGCAAATGGGTTTATTACAAGCCAGCCGACTGGAAAGCACAATGGATCGAACCGGGTTATAAAGAAGACAGTGTATTTGCAGCACCATTGATGCGCAAAGAATTCAGCAACGGTAAAAAAATAAAATCAGCAACGGCTTACATTACTGCACATGGTTTATACGAAGCACAGATCAACGGCAAACGTGTAGGTGATGCCTATCTCACTCCGGGCTGGACGAGTTATAACAAACGTCTGCAATACCAGGCCTATGATGTAACCGATCTGTTGAAACAGGGAGCCAACGCCATTGCTGTTACATTGGGCGATGGTTGGTATCGTGGAAACTTCTCCTTCGATAACAAAAGAAATATTTACGGAAAAGATATTGCACTGCTGTTTCAACTGGAAATTGTTTATACTGATGGAACAACTGCAACCATTGTTTCTGATGCAAGCTGGAAATCTTCCACCGGTGCAATCCGTTCGAACGGTATTTATTTAGGTGAAACCATTGATGCAAGACAGGAAAAGAACGGATGGACAGTTGCAGGTTATGATGATAACAACTGGACTGCAGTGAAGACAGCCGACTTCTCCAAAGAATATTTTAGTAGCCAACTATAACGAGCCCATCAAAAAACATGAAACATTTACATCCGTTAAAGTGATCACCACACCAAAGAAAGAAAAGGTGATTGACTTTGGACAAAACCTTGTGGGCTGGGTACAAATAAAAGTAAAAGGCAAAGCAGGTGATACTATCACGAGTTTCGCATGCAGAAGTGTTAGACAAGAAAGGAAATTTTTATACCGACAATCTGCGTGCTGCAAAAGCGCAGGCTGTATATGTACTGAAAGGAAACGGCGAAGAACTGTTTGAACCGCATTTTACTTTTTTCGGTTTCCGTTATATAAAAGTGGAAGGCATTGCCGGTGAATTGCAGCCGGAGAATTTTACAGCCATTGCGTTGTATTCTGATATGCAGCAAACAGGAAGCTTCACTTCATCTGACACACTCATCAATCAATTGCAGCATAATATTGAATGGGGATTAAGAGGAAATTTTTTAGATGTGCCAACCGATTGTCCGCAGCGTGATGAACGTATGGGCTGGACAGGTGATGCACAGGCTTTCTTTCGCACAGCTACATTTTTACGTGGTGTAAATAATTTCTTTACCAAGTGGTTAAAAGATCTGTCAGCCGATCAATTAAAGACCGGCAGTGTGCCGCATGTTATTCCAAATCCGTTAGGCGAACAGGGATGGGCTGCAGGCGGCAGTGCAGGCTGGGCCGATGCATCAACCATCATCCCATGGGAAATGTATGTGGTGTATGGCGATAAACGCATTTTAGAAAACCAATACCCAAGCATGAAAGCATGGGTAGGTTATATGCAAAGCCAAAGCACAAACGATCTGTGGAATAAAGGCAGTCACTTTGGCGATTGGTTGTTTTACACCATGGCCGATGATAATGATGGTAGAGCAGCCATCACCAATAAATATTTAATTGCACAATGCTTTTATGCATACTCCACACAATTGCTCATTAATGCAGCAAAGGAATTAGGAAAGACAGATGATGTGGCAACCTACACAGCGTTGCTGCAAAAAATAAAAACTGCTTTCTTAAAAGAATACACAACGCCCAATGGTGCCACCATGAGTAACACACAAACATCGTATGTGCTGGCTTTGCAGTTCGATCTGTTTCCGGAAGAATTACGTCAGCAGGCAGCCGATCGTTTGGTGAACAACATCAAACAATACGGCAATCATTTAACAACAGGATTTTTGGGCACGCCTTATTTGTGTCATGTGTTGAGTCGTTATGGTTATTCTGATGTTGCGTACACCTTGTTATTGCAAAAAACATATCCATCGTGGTTGTATCCTGTAACAAAAGGCGCCACTACTATTTGGGAACGTTGGGATGGTATCCGCACCAATGGCGATTTCCAGGCCATTACCATGAACTCCTTCAACCATTATGCATACGGTGCCATTGGCGATTGGATGTATCGTGTAATGGTGGGTCTTGATACCGACAAAGATGCTGTTGGTTATAAGAAGATCCGTATTCAACCGCATGTGGGTGGAAAGTTTACACATGCATCTGCATCCTACGAAACACAGTATGGCAAACTCAGCAGTGGTTGGAAAATTCAGGATGGAAAATTAATTCTCAATGCAGAAGTTCCGGCCAATACAACTGCCACCATTTATATTCCTGCAACTGCTGCAACCGATGTGTTGGAAAACGGCCAGCCGTTATCGTTAGTAAAAGAACTACAGGTAGTGGGTAAGGAGAAAGAATATGTGGTGGTGAAAGTTGGTTCGGGGAAATATGAGTTTAGTACTGCGTATAAAGCGAAGTAAAGGCAATTAGAAAAGCATTATGTTTCCAGCGACATTGCTACGGGCATCTTCTGTTGCCACGCTCGTTTCATAGTTCCGTTTTCATAGCATCTTTTTAACGTCTGCCCCTCGTTTAACGTCATTGCGAGCCTTTGTTGTTTGGCGAAGCAATCTCCGCTAAGAAACACACATCATGTACATCACGTTTCGTCTGCCCGACCCGGTCTCAGCCGACCCCCGGGAATTAGAATTTATCGGACACTAAAATTTGACAGTTAACGTCCGCCCGGGGTCTGGCCTTAACCGACCCCGGGAGTTAAACTTGTTTTCTCCTTGTTTCAACAGGAATTCAGTAAAAACAAGCAACAAAAAGGTCTTCCCTATGTATAAAGAAGTGTAACATGATACATAGTTAGGGCTTCCCTAAGTATAGGGAGGGGTAACATAATACATAAGAAAGAGCTTCCCTATCTATAAGGAAGAATAACATGATAAATAAGGAAGGGCTTACCAATGTATATAGAAGGGCAACATGATACATAAGGAAAGGCTTTCCGATGTATAAGGAAGGGTAACATGATACATAAGGAAGCACTTCCTACGGAGTTTCTTTGCCAGAACCTAACACTATTTTGGGGAACTTGTGCTCACGTTACAGTCAACTTATACCTGTAAACCAGCAAAACCGAACTATTCGGGTGTAGTGGACTGCTTTACCATGAACTTTTTTCTTCCTTCCGCCTTTAGCCCTTTGCCTTAAACCTTTTTTCCTTATTTTAGAGCTGTGCCAGCAAGTGAACCTGCAACCGTGAACCACCGGAACAGCCAGAGCTAACCCAAACTCCACGCTTTACCCCGGACAATTTTATTTTGATTGCTGCGCAGGAGAAGAGCAGAGATGTCGTGCCGGGTTACTCCAGAAATTTTATTGATTTTTTAATGAGGTATCTGCGTCTAAACGCTTAAAAACGATTGAATACGGATAGTGAAAGAATGAATTGTACTGACAGCAATAAAAAATGTTGAATAATAAATAATATGAACGACTTCATAACGAACGGAACAGAAATTAAACAGAGAATAATTTCCGAATTTAACAGCGCAAAGAAATGTATTTATGTCGCAATGGCATATTTTACGGACAGAGACATTACAATGGCAATCGTTGAAGCAAAAAATCGAAATGTAACAGTTGATATTATACTTTCCTCAAACGCTCAAAACGAAACCGTAAAGTTAATGCTAAAAGGTGCGGGCATTAGCGTTCATGCTTTTGAAACCGGAGATGCTCGGGGAATAATGCACCATAAATTTGCCCTCATTGATAACAGAATTTCAATTAACGGTTCCTACAATTATTCTCTAAACGCAAGCACCAACAATGTTGAAAATATTACAGTTTCAGACGATCTTACATCTTATTCTCAAATGCAGTCGGAATTTGAACGACTAAAATATAACATTGATAACCGTATAGCTGTGAACGAAACAACACAAACCCCAAAATCAGAAATGGAAGCACCAGAAGTGCAACCCATAAATATTATTGACACTTTTTCTAAACGTTTGCACGACCTTGTTTATTCAGCAGCACAAATTGACACAGCAAAATATAGACAACAGGGTCATGATAATTCCACAGAAAGCAAAGGCAGTATTGATATTTTCCGAACAGAATATAATAACATAAAAGAAAGAATTAAAACTTACGCCACAGACGAAGGTTTGGGAAATATGAAAAATATTTTGACTTCTAATGTTTCCAATGCTTATGAGAGCACGAAAACAAATTTGGAAATAGAAAAACAGGAAAAAATAAGCATTGAAAGACGAAGTAATGAATTGGGGAAAAGACAAGTTACTGATAAGATTTCTGAAATTAAACAAGAAAAATCAATCTTAGAGTCTGGCAACCTAAACACAGGTGAAAAAGGTCTTTTGCAAATCAATAAAGAAATTGAGAAAAACAAACTTGAAAGAAAAACATTAGAACAATCATTTGTTGTAAAAAAGTTTTGGAATTTAGGGACTACTTTATCAACCTTATTTTTGGTCATTCTTACTTTTTATCTTTCTTTCTTTTTTGCATCAGCAGTTTACAAAGTATTATTTGAGTATAATGTAATCCAAACCTCTATGGAAGCTGGTGTAAGACCAGGTTTGCCTGAACTATTTGATGCAAATGCTATCGTCAAAATATTCAGACAAAAAGGGGCATTCTTTGGATTTGTCGGTATAATATTCTTTGCCTTTCCTCTTGCATTATCGAATATAAAACTATTTGGCAGTAAGAATAAATGGATAAATGGTCTTATGTTTTGGGTTGGTTTATTAATATTTGATGTCGTTGTTGCTGCTATGATTGCTAAAAATACAGATGAAATAAAGTCTTTGTTAATAGGGAAAGAATCACAACTCGAATTTTGGGAAGTAGTGAAGCAAGGTGAGTTTTGGATGATTTTTATGTTCGGAATGATACCTTTGATTATTGCACATTATGTAATTGATAAAATATTTAATGCCTACAAAAATTCACAAAGAGATTTAGTTGATGCTGAAAAAAATAGAAAAATCCAATTCTTAGATGAAGAAATGATAGACCTCAATTCAGAAAAAGACTCACTGATAAACAAGATAAAAGAAAAAGAAGAAGTAATAAACCAAGAGAACACAAAGGTTCTAAATTTGGAAACAGAAATCAACAATCGTCAAACTCAAATTGAAAATAGGTATGCCGAACTACAAAATCAGATAAAAGCAATTTATGAAGACTTTAGTGCGAGAATTTCGAGTGGAAAAATATTTACAGATGTGATTTTTGGTAGCGTCATTTCTGCATATAAATCAGGTTTTATTGAGTTTCTTCCTGAATATTATGCGACTGACGAAGTTGCAAAGAGAGTGCAAGCTATTGAACAAGCAAGTGATACAACAATCTGATAAATTAACGTTAGGAATGAAAAATATTTTAATCGTTTGTTCGGCAATCGTATTATTTTCTTCTTGTGGTTCAGAACCACAAAACAAACATCTGACATACCAAAACATCGTAATTCTTTCAGATTTGTCAAGTCGTATTGACAACAAACCACCAAAAGACATTGAGGAAATTCACAAGATTGTTCAGTATTTCAAAAATGAATGTGTTAAGCCCGGAGAAAAAATTGGCGACAAGTCCTCCATTTCTTTTTCTTCGTTTTCTGACAAGGTAATTGCCACGATTGACATTGACAAAATCAAAAATTTGGGCGAAAAACAACAGTTTATAAATTCAACAGGCAAATTTCAGAATAGCGGGTTGACTTATCAAATAGATGATTTTGAACTAAAAGTAAAAGGCGCTTATACAAACATTAGAAATAAGGGTTTGGATTTAATAAGCATCTTAATTGAAAAAATCGAAAACGAACCAATCGTAAAGAAAGACACCTATTTAACTGACGGTGTAGACACAACATACCTCAACTACGATAATCATATTTACATTTTCACAGACGGTTATTTGGAGTATTTAAACAAAAGCACAAATAATCAATTTTATTTTGGTAGTTCTGAAATTGACAAAATAAGACAGTATTGTAAAGCAAGCAATGTGGACATTCCAACTGCACTTAACTCAAATCCTTCATTGTGTTTGACACCAATTAAAAACAAGAAAAATCAGTTTGTCAAACTACACATATTGGAAACACACGAAAGAGATAAAAACGATAAATTGCAAACATACAAGTATCCAGTAGGCCAAAGAGACAACGAAATCCTTGAAGCGGTTTGGCGTAAATGGGCGACAGAAAGTGGATTTAAAAGTTTTGAATGGAAAAAGTATTAAACGCAATTCCTTCCTTCCCAGCTATCCTTAGTAATCTCCAACAAGCTAAGCCTCAAAAACAAGCTTGTACCAATAGTAATTATTTTAGTATTCCATTGCTAAATTGATTAGATTTGCCATACAAGTAAATAGTATATGGCAAGATGTACAGCACCAAGGAACGGACATCGCACAGCAAGCGGCGCAGCAGCTTGTCCTGCATGTGGTAGTCGATATAGCGGCTATAGTAGATACGATTCTTACTCATCTTACCCATCATATTCTTCTCCATACTCATCGACTGGAAGTAGTTCGAGTAATAAAGGCAGCAGTGGAGGTGGTAGCAGAAGTGTAAAACCCCGGTGGTCGAGAGGCGGCTCTTCTGTATTCTATACTCTGTCAGAGGTTCGAACCTTGACACCTGTAAGGGAAAACATTGAAAAGCGAATATCTATTCCCGACCTTCGAGACGTTTTTCTTTGCCATGCTTGGGATGACCGAAAAGGTGCAGCTAAAGAATTACACGACATGCTTGAGGCACGAGGCGTTTCAGTTTGGTTTAGCGAGAAAGATGTTCTGTTAGGTTCTCCATTACTTCGAGAAATCGATAAAGGGCTTGCGAAGTCTCGAGTTGGCATTGTGCTTGTTACCCCTGCTTTTCTGAAACGTCTTGGTGGGGCAGGTATTGCAGAAAAAGAACTCTCTGCACTTTTAGCTCGTGATTTACTTGTTCCTATTATACATGACACAACATATGAAGAACTGCGTGACGTAAGTCCATTGCTCGGTTCAAGAAGCGGACTGAGTACTGCAGAAGAGTCAATGGCTGAGTTAGCTGCAAAACTTGCAGAACTGGTCGCTCCGGAAGTTAATGATTGTGCGATATAGGAATTAAATTCCTTTCCTTCGCTGCCGAGTCTCCCATACTTCACAGGCGATGTGTCAGATAGCAATGTGCATTGGCCTTGTGGCACTCGCCGTCATCAAGGAACAAAAGCTAAATTTATTTCTTCGCTTCGTATCACGGCGAGTCGGCTGCGCCAGACATTGCCTCCTATGTTTGTAAAGCATACAAAAGGTTTTATAAGATACTGCTTATCTACCAATAGATTTGACTTATTAAAGTGAAAAAGAGTGAGAGCACAACATTGCCTAAATAACTTTAAAAGTATTTTGATTCTCAGCAATAGCCTCACTTTTTTTTATCTCTTTGAGTTTGAACAGAATGTAAGGAACTCCGCAAGGCGGGGCATCCAGAATATCCAAGAAGGAGACAAAACGAAGGGAGATTTTTCACTTTTCATTTAAAAATCAATGGTATGAAAAGAGTTGTAAAACAGGTTGCTGGAATTGATGTAGCCAAAAAAGAATTAGTTGTTTGCTTAGGAAGAATGTATGATGACTGGACTCCTCAACTATTCGCATCCCAGACTTTTGCCAATACTGCAAAAGGTTTTGATGCTTTTGTTCAATGGGTTAATAAGTTATCAGATACCGGGCTACCAGTAAGGTATGTAATGGAAGCTACTGGTGTATATCATGAATCATTGGCTTACTATCTGCAGAAGCAGGGTTTGGAGGTAAGTATTGTACTGCCTAATAAAATCAGCAACTATGTACGGACGCTGGAAGTTAAAACTGTAACAGATAAAACAGCCAGTGAAGCAATAGCCCGTTTTGGAATAGAAAGAAAATTAGACACCTGGAAGCCCGCCAACCCGTTGTATAAAAGACTACGGCAGCTTACCAGGGAAAGAGACCAATTGGTACAGGTCCGTACAATTGCAAAAAATCAATTGCATGCAGAACAATCGGAAGCAGAACCGAACAAATCCACAATAGCCAGAGTAAAGAAACAAATTGCACTTTTCGACAAACAGGAACAGGAAATAAAAGTTGAATTGGCATCACTGGTAAAACAAAACGAAACTGTGAAGCAAAAAGTAGAATTCATCACTTCCATACCAGGTGTGGGTGCATTAACAGCTGTAACCGTTCTGGCCGAAACTAATGGCTTTGAGTTAATAAAAAACAAAAAGCAGCTGACCAGCTATGCGGGGTTGGATGTAAAAGAAAAGCAATCTGGCACGTCTGTAAACGGAAAACCAAGAATATCAAAAAAAGGCAATAGGTTTTTACGTAAATCAATGCACTTACCAGCTTTGGCGGCTATTAGGCACGATGAAAGATTTAAAGCTGTTTTTGCCAGGGTAGTATCTAAGCATGGAGTAAAAATGAAAGCGGCTGTAGCCGTTCAAAGAAAACTATTAGAACTTATTTACATTATTTATAAAACAGAAAAACAATATGACAAACAATACCTTAAAAAACCAGAGAGCAACAAAATGCTGCTCCCTGAACAGGCTGACTAAAGCCGCCTAAAGCACAAAAATATATATTTCAAATCACTTGGTTCTTAACACAGAATCTGAGAACGTTCCGGTTTGCATAATCATTCTCCCGTAACAGTACAGGATGTTTTTCTTCCTCATCCCACTTACTTTTATCCGATTGCTAAAGCACGCTGTATGAAAAAATTTCTCTCTGTTATTGTTTTGTGTTTCCTCGTATTGCCAGCCTTTGCTGCTACTTCCAACGCATACAACCTGATGATCGCTCCCGGCACTTTATCCGAAACATCAGTGACATTGTTGTGGGATAAGCAATATACCGGTGACAACGTTGTGTATGAAGTGTTGTTCAGCGGAAAAGTAAAAACAACAACAACCAAAACAAACTGTACCATCACTGGCTTAAAACCGAATACTGCATACAGCGTAACCGTTCGAGTAAAACAACAGGAGCCAATAATAGAAGTTTACAGATTATTATTCAAAACAGGAGCAAAGGGCAAGCGGTTTAATATCCTCGACTTTGGTGCAAAGGCCGATTCAACATTCATCAACACAAAGCAAATTCAAAAAGCCATTGATGCCTGCGCTGCAGGTGGCACGGTGTATATCCCAAAAGGAACATTTGTTTCCGGTGCATTGTTTTTAAAAAGCAATATGACGCTGCATATTGCAGAAGGCGCACTTTGCAAGGTTCCATTGATACAACAGATTACCTGCCCCTGATCAAAAACCGTTTCGAAGGATGGGAGATGGAAACCTATGCAAGTCTCATCAACGCCGGTACAATCAACCGTGATGGTTCGTACAATGTAAAGAACCTGCGCATAACAGGTGGCGGCACAATAAAAGGCGGGGGTAAAAAACTGGAACTCGCCTGCAAAGCTGCAAGAGGCATCCGCAGCAGGGGACGTTTAATTTTACTCATGAACTGCCAGGATGTGAGCATCGATAACCTTACACTTACTGAGCCGCCTTGCTGGACATTGCATTATGTGTACAGCGATAATATCAGTTGTCATGGTCTTACCATTAAAACACATGGCATTCATAATGGCGATGGGATTGATCCCGACTCATCCACCGATTCGTATATTTTCAATTGCATTTTTGATACTGGTGATGATTGTATTGCCATCAAATCAGGAAAAAACCCGGAAGGTTATTATGTTGGTAAACCAACAACCAATGTCCGCATCACTGATTGTGATTTTATACGTGGTCATGGTATTTCCATTGGCAGTGAAATGAGTGGTGGTGTAAGCGGCGTATTGATTCAGGATTGTAAAGCAGGTGCATTGCTGCATGGTGTGCAGATCAAGGGAACAAAAGAGCGGGGTGGTTATGTAAAGAATGTAACGGTTACCGATTGCCAGTTACTCAAGATCACTATTTTCTCTGCGGTGAATTATAACAACGATGGTGAGGCTGCTCCAGTATTACCAACCTTTGAAAATTTTGTATTTAAGAATATTGATCTCTCAAAAGCCAAAACGAAAGAACCGGTGATCAATATCAACGGGTTCAACCATCCTGCACATAAATTAAAGAATGTTGTGTTTACAAACATCACACTTCCTGAAAACAGTAAAGTAGTGATCAATGATGCGGAGAAGGTGAAGTTTGTAACAGTGAAAACAGTGAACGGCGGCAATCCTGTGTATGAAACAAAGAACAGTACGGGTATTAGTCACTAAGATAAGCTTGGTGGGATGTTGGTTGCTTATTAATGAGGTTTAGTTCTGTTGCTCAATAGAACGTCATCCCGAGGATACGAGGGATCTCTACGCTCTTTGGGTGTTGTTGGTTCGTCGTTTTGATTGCAATGGAGCAGTTTGAGGATGTAGAGATGTCTCCTTTCGTCGACATGACGGTCTTCGTGTGAGGCTTTGCATTCCGAAGAAAACTCTTTCTCGTTTTCCGTCATTGCGAGCCCTTGTTGTTTGGCGAAGCAATCTCCCATTACAGCGTAGGAATGAAGCACAGCAGAAAAGCCCACACCCTCGCAAAAACGTTCCTTTGTTATCGTCATTGCGACGTAGGAAGCAATCTCCCGTTACGGAGAATGAATCATACACAGCAGATTGCTTCGGCACATACCCTTTGCACAAAGCCCACACCCTTCGCAAAGACGGCTCCGGTTGGGGCAATGTGTTACGAAGAAAGATCTTTCTCGTTTCCCGTCATTGCGAGCTCTTGTTGTTTGGCGAAGCAATCTCCCGTTACGGAGAATGAATAAAGCAGAGCAGATTGCTTCGTTCCTCGCAAAGACGCTTCGTCTGGGGCAATGCGTTACGGAGTAATCTACTGTTCATCGCAGGACACAGCAGGATAGCTTACCTCCACAGTACGTTAAATTTACATGCTGTTTAAACGATTGCTGTATGCTGATGATGATCAAGCCCTTGTTCTGCTGTTCCCTGCTTTTTCTTGTGACTATTTGCAGGGCGCAAACCAATACACTGTCGGTTTCTGAAAAGCCTTCTTCTTTCTCTTTATTTACTCCTTCATCTGTTGCTTCAATTTATACCGATGAGCATGATGCAAAAGTGGTGACCATTGCTGCGAATGCATTTGCAAATGATATTTTTTTAATTAGTGGAAAGCAGATGCAGGTGTTGCATACAGTTCCTACAAAGGGATTCAGCATTGTTGCCGGCACAATTGGTCAGTCAAAATTCATTGATGACCACATCAAATCAAATCAACTCAATGTTAGCTCCATTAAAAATAAATGGGAGCGTTTCATCATCAAAGTAGTTGGGAGCAAACTAATCATTGCAGGCAGTGATCCTCGGGGAACTGCTTATGGTATTTTTCATGTATCGAAACTGTTAGGTGTTTCGCCCTGGGTTTGGTGGGCCGATGCAGTACCGAACAAAAAGAAGCAACTGTTTATTTCAGGTAGTTATACTTCATCAGCTCCTTCTGTAAAATATCGTGGTATCTTTTTGAATGATGAAGATTGGGGATTGCAACCATGGGCAGCCAAAACATTTGAACCTGAAACAGGAGATATTGGCCCGAAGACCTATGCAAAGATCTTTGAGTTATTGCTTCGCTTAAGGGCCAATCTTATCTGGCCTGCTATGCATCCTTCCACCAAGGCATTTTTTCATTATCCCGGTAATGCACAAATGGCAACTGATTATGAAATTGTGATCGGCAGTTCGCATGCCGAACCGATGTTGCGTAATAATGTGGATGAATGGAAAGAGAAAACAATGGGTGAATTCAATTTCATCAGCAATCATGATACCATTTACCGCTATTGGGAAGATCGGGTGATGCAAAGCAAAGGCTTCAATGCATTTTATACTTTGGGGATTCGTGGCGTACACGATAGTAAAATGCTTGGGGCAACTACATTACAGGAACAAAAAGAAGTGATGGGTAAAGCAGTGAAAGAACAACGGGAACTGTTGGCGAAGCATATTAACCCTGCTATTGAAAAAATACCACAGGCTTTTATTCCTTACAAAGAAGTGCAGGATATTTATGATGCCGGTTTTGAAGTGCCGAAGGATGTAACATTGGTTTGGTGCGATGATAACTATGGTTATATCAAACATTTTCCCAATGAAAAAGAACGAATGCAACAAGGCGGCAACGGTGTCTACTATCATATTTCTTATTGGGGAAGGCCGCATGATTATCTCTGGCTGAGCAGCACTCATCCTGCGCAGGTTTATACGCAAATGCACATGGCTTATGAAAAAGGAGCAAAAGAAATGTGGGTGGTGAATGTGGGCGATATGAAACCCGGCGAATATTTAACGGAATTGTTTTTGGATATGGCATGGAATATTGATTCCATTGCCAACAATCAAAAAGGAGTAGAACAACATTTGCAGAATTGGCTTGCAAGAGAGTTTGGAGCAACGAATGCAAAAGAAATTGCTTCGGTGATGAATGAATACTATCGGTTGGCGTATATCCGCAAGCCGGAATTCATGGGTGCTACCCGAACAGAAGAAAGTGATCCGAAATATAAAATTGTGGCCGACCTTCCCTGGAGTGAAGAAGAGATCAATCAACGTTTGAAAGACTATGCAGCGATCAATGCAAAAATACTGCAGCTTGCAAAACGCATTCCTTCATCAAAACAGGATAGCTGGTTTCAGTTGATTGAATACCCTGTAAGAGGCGCAGCAGCCATCAATCAGAAATTGTTATATGCACAACTGGCAAGGCATGGTAAAGCAGCTTGGAGCTTAAGTGATGCAGCATACGATACTATCGTTACATTGACAAACAGGTATAACAATCTTGCGAATGGAAAGTGGAAGTATATGATGGACATGAAACCACGAAAACTGGCGGTGTATGATAAAGCGGTTCAGCAAACAACTGATAAACCATTGCTGCAAACAGTGAAGCCATTGTTTGTTTTCAACGGAACAGAATATAAAACATATACCGGTCAAAAACCATTGGCACATGGCTTAGGTTACCAACGTGGAGCAATAAGTGTAACGAAAGGAAGTTCTGTTTCATTTTCGTTTACAACAAACAGCGATTCTATAAAAGCAGTATTGGCATTAGCACCCAATCATCCTGCCGAAGGAACAAAGATCCGTTACAGCATACTGGTAGATGATGGGCCTGTACAAACAATTGATTATGCCACACAGGGAAGAAGTGAAGAGTGGAAACAGAATGTGTTGAGCAACCAGGCGATTCGTACAACTCGTCATGCTGTGGGTAAGCCTGGAAATCATGTAATAAAAATTACCGCAGTTGATGAAGGAGTGATGATCGATCAGTTGAAGATTTATGAACGAGAGAGGTGAGTAGTCAATGGTGAATAGTGAAAGGGTTTCCGTGTAGGTAAAATGTTTTAGAATAGTAAGAATTAAAGAAGGTAAGCTGTATGAGAATTGGGGTTTATGTTCCGTAGGAACATCTGATCGGTAGAATAATAAAAGGGCAGATGTTCGTTCCGTAGGAACGATTGGTGAGAGAAGTGAATGGATTCGCCGTGTAAGTAAATATGTTTTAAAGTTGTAAGATGCTTATCCCCTCTAGGGAGGGGTGGCAAGATGTTTCACATAGTACAGTCAGATTGGGGTGGGTTTATAACAACAAAAGTTGATAACAAAAAAATATATAATAATGAAGATTTTAAAAGTTGGGTTACTCGTAACGCTTAACTTATTACTCATAACCTCCTTAAGGGCGCAGCAAAAACAAATTCAGTATTTGTCTGGCACAGATGCTGCTCATACCGTGCAGTGGGATTTCTTTTGTACAGCCGGTCGTAACAGCGGCGAATGGAAAAAGATACAGGTGCCGAGTTGCTGGGAGCAGCAGGGCTTTGGTAATTACAACTATGGTCGTGATTACAAAACCAATGGTAAGAATTTTCGTTTCTATGATGAGAAGGGAATGTACAAGTATCAATTCAAAGTGCCTGCTGCTTGGAAAGGCAAGCAGATCAATATTGTGTTTGATGGCAGCATGACGGATACGGAAGTAAAGATCAACGGTAAGAGTGCAGGTGATACTCATCGTGGTGCTTTCTATCGGTTCAAGTATGATGTTACTTCGTTGTTGAATTTTGATAAGCCCAATACACTTGAAGTAACGGTAAGCAAGATGAGCAGCGATGCCAGTGTGAACAATGCAGAACGTCTTGCTGATTACTGGGTGTTTGGCGGCATCTTCCGTCCGGTGTTTTTAGAAGCAACACCAAAGCAATACATCGACTATGTGGGCATCGATGCAAAGCATGACGGTAAGTTTGCCATGCAGGTATGGGCAAAAGGACTTGCACAAAATGCAACTGTTGTAACAACTATCACTGATGTAAATAAGAAAGTAATTGCAACAACAAAAACTGCTGTTGCAAAGTCGGCTGAAAACGTCATTGTATCGGCACAGGTAAATAATATCAAAGCATGGACTTCCGAAACGCCGAATCTGTATACTGCAACTGTTGTATTACAGGATGCGGCTGGTAAGAAATTATATGAGCTGCGTGAGAAATTTGGATTCAGAACCATTGAAGTAAAACACGGGCAGGGAATTTATATTAACGGAACACAGGTGAAGTTTAAAGGCGTTAACCGACATTGCTTCTGGCCGGAGACTGCACGATCCTTGTCGAAAGAAAATGAATTAAAAGATGCAATGCTGTTGAAAGAAATGAACATGAATGCGGTTCGTTGCAGTCATTATCCGCCTGATAAATATTTTCTGCAGTTATGCGATTCATTGGGCATTTATGTATTGAATGAATTGGCTGGCTGGCAAAAGGCCTACAGTACCAAGGCAGGCGAACCATTGGTAAAGGAACTGGTGTTGCGTGATCTCAATCATCCTTCCATTGTTTTGTGGAGCAATGGTAACGAAGGCGGACATAATAAAGAGCTGGATGATGATTATGCAAAATATGATTTTTCGAAGCGGACGGTTATTCATGCACATCATCGTCCGGGTAATGCCATCAACGGTATTGATTGTAATCATTACGAAGATTACTACAGTACCCAAAAAATATTGAATGACTCGTTGATCTATATGCCAACCGAAATGTTGCACGCACAGGATGATGGCGGCGGTGGTGCAGCGATGGAAGATTTCTGGAACCTGCATTGGAAATCGCAGAAGAGTGGAGGTGTATTTATCTGGGTGATGGCTGATGAAGCAGTAATGCGGACTGATCTCAACAATGTGTTAGATGCAAATGGATTGAATGCCAATGATGGTATTCTCGGCCCGCATCGGGAAAAAGAAGGAAGCTTTTATGCTTTACGGGAAATCTTTTCACCGGTTCAATTGAATTTGCCTGATGCATTACCTGCATCCTTTAACGGTGAAATAGAAGTGGAGAACCGCTTTCATTTTCTCAATACCAATCAATGTACGTTCTACTGGGCATTGGTTGATTTCAGCAAACCATTCGATCGTTTTGATGGATATGTGGTGAAACAAAAAGGCACAGCAACAGCACCGAATATTGCTGCTACACAAAAAGGAACCTTGAAACTTCCACTGCCTGCTGATTATAAAAACTATGATGCACTCGTGATTGTTGCAAAGGATAACAATGGTAATGAGTTGTACAAATGGACATCGAAGATCAAAAGCAATGCATCAGCAGCTCAATGGATTTGTAACCGTAAAAAATGATGCAACCAGCATCAAAGAAACAGATACCGTATATGCGATTACCGGTGGTGATGTAACCGTTGTGCTGGATAAGAAAACTGGAAATCTTGTTACAACAAAAAATACAGCTAATGATTATGTACTGTCATTCAATAACGGGCCGGTATTGGTAAAAGGTACAGCAACTGTTGTTTCATCCAAAACCTATCAAGAAGGTTCCAATACAGTCGTTGAATTTTTGTACAGTGGCGATATGAAGTATGTTCGCTGGAAGATCAATGCCAGCGGTTGGACAACGATGGAATATGAATACAGTACAGCAGGAGATCAACCGTTTACCGGTATCAGTTTTAACTATCCGGAAAATTATGTGTTGGCAGCACGTTGGTTAGGCAAAGGGCCTGTTCGTCAATGGAAAAACCGCATTGCAGGCACACCGGTAAATGTGTGGCAGAATTTATACAACAATACGCATACTGGATATTCTCCTGTGGTATATCCTGAATTCAAAGGCTACTATGGTGAAGTGAGCTGGATGGAGCTGAGTACCGTGGAAGGGAAATTTTATATTGCATCGCCTGACACCGGTTTGTTTGTTCGGCTCTTTGATTTTTATGCATTGAGCAGTGCCAACAAGCCGCATCCGGAAGTGCCGATTGGAAATATTTCGTTTCTTGATTGCATTCCGCCCATTGGTACAAAGCTGGCACTTGGTTTAACCACCAATACAAGAGTGTATGGGCCTATGAGTGAGTTGAATCATGTAACCGGAAACAAGAAACGTACCTTACAATTCTATTTTGGACTGCCGAAGACAACGGATTCAAAAGAGAATTACAGTAGGCCGGCAATTGATAATGTTTTTACCCCCATCCCCTAAAGGGGTGTAATGCAAGTGGCTTTAGTGATGATTTAAAATAATGATGACAATGAAACTAAATTATTTTTCTTTTCTTCTCTGTGTGCTTTGTGCCTCTGTGGTTCAATCACAAAACATCAATCGTGAAGCAGTGGTAAAACGCCACAATGTAAAAGTGAACAAAGTTGATTCGCTTTCATCACTCACAGTTGGCAATGGCAACTTTGCATTTACGGTTGATGCAACAGGGATGCAGAGTTTTCCGGATGCTTACATTAAAGGTGTGCCGCTTGGTACACAATCGGTGTGGGGATGGCATAGCTTTCCCAATACAGGGAATTACAAAGTAGAAGAAGCGCAACGAACTTACGAACTGGAAGGAAGAATGATTTCTTATACAGTTCAACCCAAAGAACCCGAACGCAAAAAGCAGGCAGTAGAATATTTCCGTGTCAATCCGCATCGTTTACAGTTGGGAAATATCGGACTGGAAATAAAAAAGAAAGATGGTTCGCTTGCAACAGCAAAGGATATTCAAACAGTGAGCCAGGAGTTGAATGTATGGACAGGTGTAATCAGCAGCAACTTCACTGTTGAAGGTGTGCCGGTAAAAGTTATAACGGCCGGTCATCAGCAACAGGATATTGTTGCGTTTCGAATTGAATCGCCGTTGTTACAAACAAATCGCATTGCTGTACGGGTACGTTTTCCTTATCCGAATGCACTGTTCAAAGATGGTGGGGACAATTTTAAAAGTGATGACAAGCACAAGTCTGTTTTGATGCAAAGTGGTGGAGAAACAACCATCAAACGTGTGCTTGATACAACCGTGTATTATACTTCACTGAAATGGAATGGGAGTGCATCGATCAAACAACAGTCAGCACATTATTTTCTGATTCAACCGAAAAGCGGAACAACACAGTTTGAACTCTCAACAAAATTCAGCTCAACCTATCGCAAAGGTTTTGCTGCATCATTTGCAGCAGTGAAAGAAAACAGTGAACAAAACTGGAAAAAATTCTGGTTGAGTGGTGGTGCAGTTGATTTCTCCGGCACAGCAGATAAACGTGCATTTGAATTGGAACGCAGAGTGCTGTTATCGCAATATCTTACCAAAGTGCAATGCTCTGCTGCTTATCCTCCGCAGGAAACAGGGTTAACGTATAACAGCTGGTATGGCAAACCACATTTGGAGATGCATTGGTGGCATGCCGTACATTTTGCACAATGGGGAAGACCGGAGCTGATGGAGAAAAGTTTAGACTGGTATTTTACTGTTGCAGAAAAAGCAAAGCTGATTGCGAAGCGACAAGGTTTTGAAGGGTTGCGTTGGCAAAAGATGACGGATAACAATGGTGATGAAGCACCATCATCTGTTGGTGCATTTCTCATCTGGCAACAACCGCATTTTATTTATATGGCGGAGTTGTTGTATCGTCACAACCCGACAAGTAAAACTTTAAACAAGTACAAAGAGTTGTTATTTGCCACTGCTGATTTCATGGCATCGTTTCCATCTTATAATCAAGAAACAAAAAAATACAATCTCGGTAAAGGATTGATTCCGGCGCAGGAATGTTTTGATGCAGTATCAACCTTCAATCCAACTTACGAATTATCGTATTGGAGTTGGGCATTGGAAGTAGCACAGCAATGGAGAGTGCGTTCGGGTTTACCAAGAGAAAAAAAATGGGATGAGATCATCAACAATCTTGCACCATTGCCACAATTGAATGGTGTTTATCTTGCTGCAGGCAATACACCTGATTGTTATGATAAAGGTTCAAAGTATTTAACAGATCATCCGGCCGTGTTGGGTGCTTACAGTACCATCCCAGCAGCAAATGGATTAGATACTGTTGTGATGAAGAAAACATATTTCACCGTATTGGAAAAGTGGGATTGGAACGAAACATGGGGTTGGGATTATCCGCTGATGGCCATGACCGCAGCACGTTTGCACATGGGTGAAGAGGCAGTGAATGCATTGCTGATGCCTGTAAGAACAAATACCTATTTAATTAATGGGCATAATTTCCAGGATGATCGTTTAACGATCTATCTTCCCGGCAATGGTGGTGTGTTGAATGCGGTGGCGTTGATGTGTACTGGTGCTGATGCAGATAAGGGAATCAATATTGGCTTTCCGAAAGAGTGGAAGGTGAGGTGGGAAGGGTTGAAAAAGATGTTTTAAAGCGGCCTCCCCAAACCCCTCCAGTAGAGGGGCTTTCAACACACAGCCCTTGCTTTTCAAAAATGCTGATTAAATGTGACTGGTTGTTGTGTTGAATAGTGATATAAAGCAGATGTGGTAGATAAAAAGATCAATAAAAAACTAAAGCACCGCCTCCTCTCTACGGGAGAGGAGGAAGGGAGGAAAGGCCTCATGAAACAAATTATACTTCTTACATTAATAATCACGCTTGCACAGTTCTCCTTCTCACAAGAGAAAAAACTCTGGCATGGCATCGAACGCCAGGTTCGTTATCGTCCGGAAGGAAATGATATTGTGATTGAAAACGGAACTCGGCGTTTCAACCGTGCATTGTATGGCGGCAATACTGCGTTTCGTGCAGAAGCCGGCGATTTGCCTGAGTTTGCATTGTATATGCCGGGCATGGGTGGTAATTTTAAATTTGGTTTTGTAATCAACGGAAAAAGCAAATGGCTCATCGAAGCAAAAAACATTAAAGCCATTTATCGTGCAGGTTCGATGCTGTATGAAATAAGAGACCCGTTATTGAATAATGGGGTGATCTATCTGCATGCAATCGCTTTGTATAACAGCGAAGGATTGATTGTAAAACTAAACACGAGTAATGCGCCTGCAGGTTTACAGGTTGTTGCTGCTTATGGTGGAGCTACAGGCAAAAAGTTTTCACGTGATGGTGATATTGGTGCTGATCCTGAATCATCTTTCTATTTGAAACCGGAATACTGTAAAGACAATCTGTATCGTATCAATCAAAACAGTTTTCAATTATTGTATGGTTTTGCAAAACCATTAAGCGAAGAAGAACGATACGAAGTGCAGCATTTACCAACTGCTGAAAGCAAGACGGCTGCAACAGAAAAAGCAAAAGAGATCATTGGTATTTTTTCATCAACTGCTGTACTGAAAATCCGTGATGCAAACAATCAGCAAACGCCTTTGCAGTTGTTGAACAGTGAAAGTACCGCAGCATCGCCTTTAATAACAGCATCTATCAATATACAGAACAAACAACCGTACTATTTCGTTTTGCAGAAACCGGAAAATAAAACGGTTACGTATACTTCATTGCCAACTGTGTTTCAAGAAGCCGAAACTGCAAGAAAACAATTAGCCGAACGGATCAAAATTCAAACACCTGATCCGCTCATCAATACACTTGGCCCGGTGTTAGGTATTGCGGCCGATGCGGTGTGGGAAGATCCTTCGTTTATGCATGGTGCGGTTGCATGGCGCATGCGTTTGAATGGATGGCGTGGTGCGTATGTTGCTGATGTATTTGGCTGGCACGATCGGGCAAAAAAGCATTTTAACGGTTATGCATTGTCGCAGGTAAAAACGCCATTGACCGGCCCTGTTGTTGCAGATACTGCATTGCACTTAGGTCGTCAACAGGAAAAACTGGGAACATCCTTATTCAGCAGTGGATATATCTCCCGCAATCCCGGTGGTGACCTTCGTGCACATCATTATGATATGAATCTTGTGTTCATTGATCAACTTTTAAATCATTTTAACTGGACAGGTGATACAGCTTATGTAAAACAGATGTGGCCGTTGTTGGTTCGTCATCTCGATTGGGAAAAACGAAACTTCGATGTAGATGGCGATGGGTTGTATGACTCGTATGCTGCGATCTGGGCAAGTGATGCATTGCAATACAGTGGTGGAGGCGTTACACATTCATCGGCATACAACTATCGTTCAAACAAAGTGGCGGCACAGCTTGCAAAGATTGTTGGTGTTGATGGAAGTAAATATCAAGCTGAGGCAAATAAAATTCTCAATGCCATCAACCAGCAATTGTGGATGAAGGAGAAAGGTTGGTATGCTGAATACAAAGATTTGCTAGGAAATAAATTGTTACATCCATCTGCAGGTCTGTGGACGATCTATCATGCCATTGATGAAGGCATTGCTGATCCGTTTCAAGCGTATCAATCGTTGCAGTATGTAAAAGATTACATTCCGCATATTCCCATTCTTGCAAAAGGATTGAAAGATTCTTCGCTGTACACATTATCCACCACCAACTGGCAACCGTATACCTGGAGTTTGAACAATGTTGCATTGGGTGAGTTGTTACACACATCTTTAGCATATTGGCAGGGTGGACAAAAAGAAGAAGCTTACCTGTTATGGAAAAGTTCATTGGTTGAAAGTATGTATCTCGGTGCAAGCCCGGGAAGTATTCAGCAGTTGAGTTTTTATGATGCCATACGTGGTGAACTCTATCGTGATTTTGCTGACCCAATTGCAATGGCAGGACGAACCTTGGTAGAAGGCTTGTTTGGTATTCAGCCCGATGCATTGAATGGTCGTTTAATAATTAAACCAGGTTTGCCAAAACAATGGAACAATGCATCGATCACTACTCCTGATATTCAGTTTGCATTTAAGCGCACAGGTAATACAGAAGAATACATCGTTACACCGAAATTTAGATCAGCAACTGAAACTGCAATTCATTCTTCCTGCTTATCGTGAATCTGTTGAATCGGTTACGGTGAATGGTAAAGTTGTGAAATGGAAAGTGTTGATAGTATTATTGGAGTTCCGTCGTTGCAGATCGATGCAGCTCTTGCAAAAACATATAATGTAGTTATTAAGTGGAAAGGTGAACGAGTTTTGAAAAATCTTTGTATAAAGAATCTTACAACAGGAAGGAACTCGTTCAGGTGAGTTTTAAGAATGCTGTTATCACAAACACGCTATCAACCGGTTGAAGTACTCCGAAATTTAAATTATACAAGCAGCACCGTATCAGGAAACCTGAACAATGCTGAAATGAACAATCTTTACTTGCATTTAAAACAAGGCGATTTCAGTTGGATTGAACCATTGAATATGACGTTGGTCGAAGATGAGCCGTTCGTTAAAACAGTAACGATCACTCCTGAAACGAAATTCGAAACCGTTGACATCAGTACATCATTTCAATGATGCAGTAACGAACATTTTCAAGAATGAATATTTGTCTCCTCGTCCTGCAGTTCCAACATTGCAATTGCCGACACAGGGTATCGGCAACTGGGCGTATCCGTTAGTGACAGCAAATATTACCGATAGTGGTCTGCGTGTAAAAGCAGGTATCAAGAATGAAATTGTAATAGAAAAGATTCCCATCAAAACGCCTTCATCTGAACAAAAGAATATCGTGTTTACATCCATGTGGGACAATTATCCTGATTCGGTTGTTATTCCATTGAACGGAAAAGCAGCACATGCTTATTTCTTAATGGCAGGCAGTACCAATCCCATGCAGAGCCGTTTGGTGAACGGAGCGATCACGGTTCATTATACCGATGGCAGTTCGTCCGTATTGGAATTAAAGAACCCGGAGAACTGGTGGCCCATTGAACAGGATTATTTTATTGATGAGTATGCATTTGCTACCGGAGCACCGAAACCAATTCGTGTATCATTAAAAACCGGAGAAGTGATTCCTGAAAAATACAAGTACACAAGCATCAAAGGATTTGCCAACTATGCAATTGATGGGGGAGCGGCTACTTTCCTCGACCTTTCATTGAATCCACATAAACAATTGAAAAACCTAATGCTGAAAACGATCGCCAACGATGTAGTAATTGGATTGATGAGTGTAACATTGGTTCGATAAAATGCTCACATAACTGATCTAAGTCTTAAATTGCCTGATAAACTACTTGATATGTTGCGTGCAAAACGTTTTTTCTTTTCGATAGCTGCACTGTTCCTTGTTTCCATGAGCAATGCACAAACAAAACAGCGACCTGATAAAGCACTATTAAAAACGATCGATCAGAATTTTATTGATGCAGATGCTCAATACAAAGTGTTGACGCAGAACCTTCCTGCTGATAAATTTCCAAAAACTTTTTTTCCAACAACCAACAAATATGAATTCAGCAATTCAGGTTGGTGGTGCAGTGGGTTTTATCCCGGTACACTGTTGTTTCTGTATCAGCAAACAAAAGACGAAGCGCTTTACAAAGAAGCACAACGCATTCTTGAAGTATTGAAAAAAGAACAGTTCAATACCCGTACGCATGATCTGGGCTTTATGATGTATTGCAGTTTTGGAAATGCAAATCTCATTCAGCCATCAGCAGCATATAAAGATATTTTGGTAACGAGTGCCAAATCATTGTCAACACGTTTCAGTCCGGTTACACAGTGTATCAAGTCGTGGGATGGTAAAGCAAATGAATATCTCGTGATCATCGATAATATGATGAACCTGAAATTATTGTTCTGGGCCACACAGGTTACAGGTGATTCATCCTTTTACAAGATCGCTGTTACACATGCCAATACAACCATCAAAAATCATTTCCGTGCCGACAACAGTTCATATCATGTAGTCAACTACAATTCAGAAACAGGCGCTATTCAACAAAAGAAAACAGCACAAGGTTTCGCTGATGAAAGTGCATGGGCACGTGGACAGGCATGGGGCTTGTATGGTTATACCGAAACATACAGAGAAACAAAAGATGCAAAATACCTAGAGCAAGCGAATAAGATCGCTGCGTTTATGTTGAATCATCCCAATCTTCCGGCTGACAAAATTCCGTACTGGGATTTTAATGCACCGAATATTCCAAATGCTTTGCGTGATGTGTCAGCAGCAACCATCATGGCGTCTGCACTGCTTGAATTAAGCGAATATGTAAACAAGGATTTATCTGTGAAGTATTTCAAAACAGCAGAAACGATTCTGAAAAATTTGTCAACCGAACAATACAAAGCCGCCGCAGGAACCAACGGTGGTTTTCTGTTGAAACATAGCGTAGGACATTTCCCGGCGCAAACAGAAATTGATGTGCCATTAACCTATGCTGATTACTATTTCGTAGAAGCCATGATCCGTTACAAAGCAATGTTTAAATAATTGAATGATGAAGAAGATCAGTTTGCTGGTTGTTGTGTTGATGCAATTGTTGAGCGCAAATGCTCAATCTGATTCTGTTTACATGTTTGCTTATTTCAAAAACAATGGACAGGATGGTTTGCACCTGGCTTACAGTACTGATGGTTTTACATGGAGTGCATTAAAGCAAGACAGTTCGTTTCTCAAACCAACTGTTGCAAACGATAAACTGATGCGTGATCCTTGCATCATTCGTGGTGCAGATGGTTTGTTTCATATGGTGTGGACAGTTAGCTGGAATGATAAAGGTATTGGTTATGCTAACTCAAAAGATTTGATCAACTGGAGTGAACAACGTTTTATTCCGGTGATGATGCAGGAAGATTCTGCACGTAACTGTTGGGCTCCTGAGATCACGTATGATGCAAAGAAGAAACAATACATGATCTACTGGGCCACCACCATTGCAGGAAAGTACAAAGCTGATCCCAAAGTTGAGAATGGTTACAATCACCGGATGTATTATGTGCTGACGAAAGACTTTTCAACCTTCAGCAAAACAAAAATGCTGTATGATAAAAGTTTTAATGTGATCGATGCATCGATTGTTCCCAATGGAAAACAATTTGTAATGTTCCTGAAAGATGAAACAAGAGAGCCTGTGCAAAAGAATTTGAAAATTGCAACAAGCAAAAAACTTAACAAAGGTTATAGCGATGCATCAGCACCCATCACCGGTAATTATTGGGCAGAAGGGCCCACCACGTTACAGATCAACGGCACATGGATCGTTTACTTTGATAAATACAGGGATCATAAATACGGTGCAGTGCAATCAACTGATCTGAGGAATTGGACAGATGTTTCAGATAAATTATCGATGCCGAAAGGAATTCGGCATGGAACGATCTTTACGATCAGCAGAAAAGAGTTTGAGTTGTTGCCGAAATGATGGTCTAATGAAATTTCTTTGTGCTCTTTGTGCCTTCTTTGCGTTCTCTTTGTTACAGTTTTTGTTACACGAAGTACACGAAGGAATCACAAAGGACGCAAAGCGAAGAATAGCACCTATACCAGCTTTATCTTACTGATCATATAACTTATAGCCAATCCAAGCAAAGCAATCACTGCAAACGAATAACGCAGTCCTGCCAGTTCGGCAATATAACCAATGAGTGGCGGTCCCATTAAAAAGCCAAGAAATCCAACACCTGATACAGTAGCAATGGCAATACCACTTGCTACATCTTTTACTTTTCCAGCTGTACTATATACTAAAGGAATAATGCTGCTTACACCAAAACCAACGATCAGAAATCCGATAGTTGACATGATGATGTTTGGAAATATAACCGCCGTCATCATACCAGTAAAGATCAACACACCACTTATCTGCACCATTTTTGTTCGCCCAAAACGTTCAGCGAGTTTATCGCCTGTAAATCGTCCGGTCGCCATCATGATCATAAACGAAGCATATCCCAACGATACCAATTCGCCTTTTACCTGCACCACTTCTTTAAAATAAACACCGCTCCAATCGAACATACAACCTTCTGCACTCAAACAACAGAAAGCGATCAATCCTAATTGCAACAACAATCCTTTCGGCATCTGGAATCGTTTCAATGACGAGGCTGTACGACTGGTGGGCGTAAGGATGAGATATTTCTGAAAGAAAATGTTCAGTGTAATCACTATTGCAGCAACGATCATGAAATGGTACATTGGCATTAATTCCAACCGCATCATCAATAGACCAAGCATAGCGCCGGTAAAACCGGCTGTACTCCAAACCCCATGAAACGATGCAAGAATGGATCGTCCGTACAAAGCTTCTGCATTTACTGCCTGTGTGTTTACTGAAATATTGCAGAGGTTGCCCGTTAATCCAAACACGTACAAACTTAAAGCTAACAACCAAGGCGTGTTTGCCATACCAATCGTGATCAATGTTAGCGCATACCCTACAGCCGCTAAACGAAGAACATACTTGCTGCCAAACCGGGTTACCAATTTTCCGCTAAAGGGCATCATGGTTAATTGTCCGGCGGGTAATGCCAGCAAAATACTGCCCAATGCTGCTTCCGATAATTGCAAGGTTGTTTTAATATCAGGGATGCGGCTGGCCCAACTGGCAAAGCAAATTCCCTGGCAGAAAAAAAATACAGATACCGCAATGCGCATCTGCAAATTCGAGTAGTGATTGGTTGCTGTGGAAATAGTGGTCAATAGCTTATTTAAAAGGCGAAATTACCTGAAAAACGGTTCGTTTTCCAAGCATTGCTGCAATAAACTCATGTAAACGTTTTCGCAAACGTTTGTACAGGATGCAGCAGGATAGACAGGGCTCCATCTCTACCTACTTTACAGAGCTAAAAAGATTGCTATGCTGCGTTTGCCGGATCTCCGATTCTGTTTATCTGTGTTTGTATCTCTTGTCAACTCACGGCAATTGAATCAACAGTTAACATTGCAGCAAATATGTTCCATTTTTATCATATTGAAACGTCATAAACCGGTATTTGTTGAACAGGCTATTGGTACAAAAGCAACGGTTATGGGGTCAATTGCATCTCAACAACTATACATTTCCATTCACAAAAATTCTCAAACACACTACATACAATGAGTTTCAAGCACAGCATTTACAGTTTACTGTTATCTGTTTTTTCTTTTACAGCAGCAGCACAAACGTTCACAGCTCCTGCCTGGACAAAGAAAGTAGGCGCCAGAAGTTTTCCGGCTGCTAAAACAACTTATTATGTAAACAGCTTTGGCGCAGTAAGTGATACCGTTACTGTTAATACAAAAGCCATTCAGGCTGCCATCGATGCATGCGCTGCAAAAGGGGGTGGTATTGTGGCCTTCAAATCGGGCACCTATGTAATGGGTGCAATTTTCCTAAAAACAAATGTGCATTTACGGATCGATAAAGGCGTGCTGATCCTTGGTTCACAAAACTTCGATGACTATCCTGATATGGATACACGTATTGCAGGTTTGGAAATGAAATGGCCGGCTGCGTTGATCAATGCACTCAATGTAAAAAATGTGGCCATCACGGGCGAAGGTATCATCAATGCAAGAGGAAAATTTTGCTGGGATAAATATTGGGAGATGCGGAAAGACTATGACACAAAAGGATTACGCTGGATCGTTGATTATGATGCAAAACGTGTACGAACTTTATTGGTGCAAAATTCAACCGATGTTTCAATCAAAGGATTAACATTCAAGAACGCCGGTTTCTGGACAGTACAACTCTTGTATTCTTCGTACTTAACAGTTGACGGTGTTGTGATCAAAAATAATGAAGATGGAAGCGGCCCAAGCACTGACGGTATCGATGTAGATTCATCAAGCTGGGTAATGATCGAGAATTGTGATATTGATTGTAACGATGATAACTTTTGTTTAAAGGCCGGTCGTGATTGGGATGGACTCCGTGTAAACCGTCCAACAGAATATGTGGTGATACGAAAATCCATTGCACGAAGAGGAGCTGGACTTGTTACACTGGGTAGTGAGACGTCCGGAGGAATCCGTCATATTTATTGTACAGACCTGTATGCAAAAAATACAGACAACGGATTGCGTATTAAATCGGCAACAACACGTGGAGGTACTGTTGAGTATGTGTACTTCGTTAATTCTGTGTTGGATTCGGTTCGCAATGCTTATCAATTCAATTTGAACTGGTATCCCGCTTACAGTTATTCCGAGTTACCGAAAGGGTATACCATGGAAACAATTCCACCGCATTGGAAATCAATGCTACAAAAAGTAACACCTGCCGAAAGAGGCACACCATATGCAAAAAACTTTTTCATCCGGAATGTAAAGATCAGCAATGCGCAAAAAGCATTTGAGATAAACGGTTTGCCACAATCATTGCTTGAAAATTTCCAATTCATCAATTCATTTATTTCAGCAGGAACAATTGGTTCCATGGAATACACAAAAGGATGGAAGTTCATCAATACTACGATCGATATTTCAACAAAACCTGTTGAAAAGAAAAAAGAACCCACGGGAATTGAAGAACAGGAACGTCTAAAAGGATAGGTTGATAATTGATAGTTAATAATTTGAAAATTGATAATTGAAATCTACAATGAATAGAAACTTACCATCAGACAGTCATTCACCATTCACTATTCACCATTCACGTTTTGTTTTGGTGCTTATCGCATTCATGTCGATGCTTACCTCACAGGCACAATATCAAATGGAATATCTCACCCGTGGTGTGCATGCAGTGCCGGCAGGTAATGGAAAAGTATTTGTGAGCTGGCGTTTGCTGGGAACAGAAGATAATAGTCTTTCGTTCAATCTCTACAAAACTGTTAATGGCAAAACAAATAAGTTGAATAAAACTCCATTGCTGAAAGCAACAGGCTTTACAGATGAAGCGGTTGATACAAATGCAGTAAATATTTACACAGTCAAAGCAATCATCAATAAAAAAGAAGAAATAAAAGGCGAATCATTTACGCTTGCTGCAAATGCAAAACCATACACTTCTATTCCATTAAAAACACCAACAGGCTATTCAGCGAATGATGCCAGTGTGGGTGATGTGGATGGTGATGGTGTGTATGAAGTCTTTATTCATATGACAGGCAGAGGCAAAAGATAATTCACAGGCAGGTGTTACCGATCCTCCCATTATTCAATGTTATAAAATGGATGGAACGTTTTTATGGGAGATCAATCTTGGAAAAAATATTCGTGAAGGTGCACATTACACACAGTTCATGGTGTATGATCTGGATGGCGATGGCAAAGCAGAGATCGCTATGAAAACGGCTGATGGAATCAATTGATGGAAAAGGAACAGTAATTGGCGACAGTACAAAAGATTATCGTAATCAACGGGGTTATATTTTAAGTGGCCCTGAGTTTCTCACAGTATTCAACGGACAAACAGGTGCTGCTATTTCAACAGTTAATTATGATCCTCCACGTTATCCATCATCTCTCAATCCAACGGAGATGAACTAAAAACGATGTGGGGTGATGGTTATGGCAATCGTATGGATCGTTTTATTGCAGCCATTGCATATCTCGATGGCAAGCATCCATCGTTGGTAATGTGTCGTGGTTATTATACAAGAACGGTGTTGGCTGCATGGGATTTAAAAGGAAATCAATTGGTAAAACGTTGGGTTTTTGATAGTGACACACCTGGCAATAAAACATATGCAGGACAGGGGAATCATAATATCAATGTATCTGATGTTGATGGCGATGGAAAAGATGAAATTATTTATGGACAAATGACGATTGATGATAATGGCAAAGGATTGTATTCAACAGGCATTGGTCATGGTGATGCATTGCATACAAGTGATATGGATCCTGAACGTCCGGGTTTGGAAGTGTTCGGCATACAGGAACGTTTTGGTGATGCAGGTGCAAATTTCCGTGATGCAAAAACGGGTGAAGTAATCTGGAAGAAAGCATCGGTGAAAGCAGGTGAAGATGGCGAAGGCCCCGGTCGTGGTTTAGCGTTGGATATTGATCCACGTTATCCCGGCTTTGAATGTTGGGTGGCAGGTGCAGGTATTACCGGTTTGTTTGATAATAAAGGAACTAAGATTGCCGATAAAACACCGCCATGTAATATGGGTATCTATTGGGATGGCGATGCATTGAGTGAAATATTGAATGGCATAAACATCAGCAAGTGGGATTATATCAACAGTTCAATGATAAAATTATTTGATGGACGGGATTTCGGTTGTGTGAGTAATAACGGAACAAAAGCAAATCCATGTTTAAGTGCAGATTTGTTTGGTGACTGGAGAGAAGAAATTATTTGTCGTACAGCCGATAGCAAAGAGTTACGCATTTATTCAACATCTATTCCAACAGAAATAAAACTGTATACGTTGATGCATAATCCGCAATACCGTTTAAGTATTGCCTGGCAGAATGTGGCTTACAATCAACCGCCGCATGTAAGTTATTTTATTGGTGAAGGAATGAAAACGCCGCCAAAACCGAATATTGCTATCATTACAAAAAAATAAAATGACCAACGCATGAAATGGATCAAAGACAAATGAATCACAGATGGTATCGATTGCTGTTTTTGTTTTTTGTGATGACTTCGTTTATTGTTCTCAGCAACAATAAACCAACCATCTATATCATTGGCGATTCAACGGTTCGTAATACAAATCGTCCGCAATGCGGCTGGGGTGAAATGATCGGCGAGTTCTTTGATTCAACACAGATCAATATCAGCAACCAGGCAATGGCTGGAAGAAGTACAAGAACGTTCATCAAAGAAAAACGTTGGGATAAAGTAATGTCAACGCTCACTGAAGGTGATTATGTAATTATGCAGTTTGGACATAATGAGGGAAGCAAACCTGATACGTCACGTGCAGGCTACCGTGGTGTGTTGAGAGGAACCGGTGATGAAACGGTTGAACTGACATGGAAAGATGGCTACTGTTGAAACCGTACATACCTATGGCTGGTATCTGAAAAAGTTTATTAAAGAAGCAAAGAGTAAAGGAGCAAGACCCATCATCTGTTCGATGATTCCACGAAATCAATGGGCTGATGGCAAAGTAAAACGAGCAAATAATGATTTTGGTAAATGGGCAAAGGACGTTGCAGAAAGTGAAGGCGTTTTCTTTATCGACTTAAATGCAATTACTGCTGATAAGTATGATGTGCTTGGGCCGGATGAAGTAAAGAATCTTTTTCATGGTGATCATACACATACCAATGTGGATGGTGCAAAGATCAATGCAGCATCGGTTGTGCAAGGTATTCGTAATTTGAGTAGTGAATTGCCACTTGTAAATTATCTAAAGAAATAACTTCGTCGTTGTGGTCGGTAGAGACACCGACCAAGGCGGGCAAATTATTTAAAGAAATAACAGTCAATATAAACATGTAGTATGAAATTAAGTAAGTTGTTAGCACTTGTTGTTGTTGTTCTTGGCATCGTTTCATTCACCATGATGCAAACCAAGCCTGTGTTTTATATCATTGGTGATTCAACTGTTCGAAATGGTGATGGTAGCGGAAGAAATGGTCAGTGGGGTTGGGGTAGTTTTATGGCCGGAGTATTTTGATACATCAAAAATTTCTGTACAGAACCATGCCATTGGTGGACGCAGCAGCCGTACGTTTATCACCGAAGGTCGTTGGGAAAAGATCACTGCCAATTTAAAGAAAGGTGATTATGTGATCATGCAGTTTGGACATAATGATGCAAGTCCGTTGGATGATACGGCGAGGGCAAGAGGAACTATTCGTGGCATTGGGAACGATAGTTCAGCTATTTATAATCCCATTCGTAAGATTAATGAAACGGTGTACAGCTATGGCTGGTACATGCGTAAATATGTGCGTGAAACAAAACAGAAAGGTGCTGTTCCCATTGTTTGTTCATTAATTCCACGTGATAACTGGAAGAACGGAAAAGTAAACCGCTCAACTGATAACTATGCATTGTGGGCTGAGCAGATTGCAAAAGAAGAAGGTGCTTATTTTGTTGATCTCAATAAACTGATCGCTGATAAGTACGATGAAATGGGGCAGCAGGAAGTAATAAAACTGTTTCATGGTGATCATACGCATACCAGTCTTGATGGTGCAAAGATCAATGCAGATGTTGTTATTCAACAATTGATCTTACAGCATCCCGGTGAATTAACCCGTTACATAATCAAAAAATAGTTAACCACTAAACTTATCGATATGCCACGCATTGCTTCACGCATGAAAATATTCAAAGGACAGGAAGAAGAGTACAAACGCCGTCACGATGAACTATGGCCGGAGCTGGAAGAATTACTCCGCAAAACAGGGATCACGGAATACTTTATTTTTTTAGATGAAGCGACCGGCGATCTGTTTGCAACATTAAATATCGACAATCCGCTGCATCTTGATTCACTACCCAATCATCCGGTCATGCAAAAATGGTGGGCGTACATGAAAGATATTATGGAAAGTAATCCGGACAATTCACCGGTAAGTATTCCGCTGAAAGAAGTATTTTACCTGCGTTAATTTTCTATTGATCTCAAGACGCATCAATCTATCGTATGCATTACTCTTCGCTTCGCTTAGCATCACTGTTTGGCTTGCTCATTATTTGCAAAGTGCAACTATCGGCACAGGTTAGCATCAGCAGTCCCAATAAAAAGATTGTGGCAACTGTTTCTCTTGACCGATGGGAAACCAACTTACACGATCAAGTGTTGGACAAACAGAATTGTTACGTCCGTCCAAACTGGGCATCACGATCGGTGCAACTGATTTTTCAAACAACTTACGCTTTGTTCGTGCATCCGCATCTCAATTGGTTACTGATCAGTACACAATGATCTATGCCAAGAAAAAGCAGATCAGTTACAAAGCAAACAAACGAACCATCCGTTATCAACATCAATCAGGTGCTTTTCTGGAATTGATCTTTCAGGTATCGGATGATGGTGTTGCATTTCGCTATGCAGTTCCCGGAAAGAACAATCAATACTGAAACACTAACGGCCGAGCATACCTCTTTTCATTTTCCACCAACCGCCAAAGCATTTTTACAACCCATGCAGGTTTCAAAAACTGGATGGGAGCAAACCAATCCTGCGTATGAAGAACATTATGAACAAAACATACCGGTTGGAACAAGCTCTCCATCTGCAGCAGGTTGGGTGTATCCGGCATTGTTTCAACATAACAACTACCTGGGCGTTGATCACCGAAGCTTCTGTAGGAAGTAATGATTGTGCCACACGATTGCAGGCAACATCGCCCAATGGTGAATATTTTATTGGCTTGCCCGATCCACGTGAGATCATCACCGGTAAAAATTTATTACCACAAGTAAAGCTTCCTTATACAAGTCCATGGCGCATCATCACCATTGGCAGTCTTGCAACCATCATAGAATCTACATTGGGAACTGATCTGGCACAACCAACTGCAGTAAAAAATACTTCGTTTGTAAAACCCGGCAAAGCATCATGGAGCTGGATCAATTCAAAAGACGATTTTATTGTGTACGATGAACAGAAAAAATATATCGACTTTGCTGCTGCCATGAATTGGCAATACTGTTTGATCGATGCTGATTGGGACAGAAAGATCGGCTATGAAAAAGTGAAAGAACTTGCTGACTATGCAAAGCAAAAGAATGTAGGTTTGTTATTGTGGTATAATTCTGCCGGTGATTGGAATACGGTAAAGTACACACCCAAAAATCATTTACTTACAACCGAAAGCCGCAGCAAAGAATTTCAACGCCTGAAAGATATGGGCATCAAAGGTGTGAAGATTGATTTTTTTGCAGGCGATGGTCAATCTGTAATGGAATATTATCATGCCATTTTGAATGATGCAGCCGACTATCAACTACTGGTAAATTTTCACGGAGCTACATTGCCAAGAGGCTGGAGCAGAACCTATCCGCATTTAATGACAGCAGAAGCAGTACGTGGATTTGAAATGATCACGTTTAATCAAGGAGACGCTGATAAAGAAGCTTCGCATTGTGCTATGCTTCCATTTACACGCAATGCATTTGATCCGATGGATTTTACACCAATGAATTTGTATAAAATTCAAACCAAAGTTGTACGTAAAACAACCAGTGCGTTTGAACTGGCAACATCTGTTTTATTCTTATCCGGTATTCAGCATTTTGCTGAATCGCCCGAGGGGATGCAACATGTACCGTCCAACATCCAGCAATTTTTAAAAGAATTACCAACTGCCTGGGACGATGTAAAATTCATTGACGGGTATCCCGGTAAATATGTGGTCATTGCAAGAAGGTATCAGCAGAAATGGTATATCGCAGGCATCAATGGCGAACAAACAGCAAGAGATATTGTGATCGATCCTGTATTCTTCAAAAAAACAAAAGCAAGATTGATTACGGAAGGAGATACAAACTTATCGTTTTCTGAAAAGCAGATTGATGCAACAAAAAAACAAACCATTACCTTACAACCGGCCGGTGGTTTTGTAATAGTGCTGGAGTAATTTTATTCCTGTTCGGTATAACTCAATAACAAATTATCTTTCAGAATTCTGATCTTCTTTCCGTCAGTATAAATTGCATTTTCAGCAACCAGTTCATTCATAATACGGAACAATGATTCATAAGTCGTGCCGGTATACGAAGCAAGGTCTTGCCGGCTGATCGACAGATCAATAAATCCGTTACTCTCTGTTCCGAATTTCTGCTTCAGGTAAAGCAGTGCATTGGCAATTCGTCCTTTTACATTCATATGTGCCAGGTTGCGCATTCGTTTTTCCGATTCTTTTAATTCAGATGCAAAGAACATCATCAACTGGTATAAAAAATCATGATTTACTTTTAGCGTAGCATTAAAAAAATCAAGACTTAAAAAGCAAACTTCGGTTGGTTCCAATGCTGTTCCTGAAACAGGATAGATCGTATCACTTCCTAATCCACGATGTCCAACGATATCGCCATTACTTGCAATACGAAGAATCAGTTCTTTATCATTTCCCCATTTCTTATGCACTTTTACAAGCCCGGTGTTGATGAAGTACATCCCTTTTACTTCTTCACCTTCTTTAAAAAGTAATTCGCCTTTTTTTACATGAAAACTTTTTCGATTGGCATCCAATGCCGGCAACCAGTCGGGAAGACATTGCTTGCAGAGCACACAGCTCTTGAGATCGCAGTTCTTTTTGTTTTGCTTCATGGCCGGGGTTTCGTTCGTGCAGCTGCAAAGTAACGGTAATCGGCCCTGTCCGCAATTACAATGTTTTCGTTTGGGAGAGATAAGCAGTTGTTTGCTGCTTTACGGTTGAAAGAAGAAAAGAAGGATGCAAGCGTACCACTTCGCCAACGATAATGATCGCAGGGTTAGCGATCTCTGCATGAGCTGCTCTGAAAAAAATATCGTTCACAGTTCCTGTCACCATTTTTTCTTCTTTCGTTGTGCCGTTTTGTATAATGGCAACGGGTGTATGTTGTTTTCCATAGAGTTTGAAAATATCCATGATGGCTTCCAGTTTACTCATCGCCATCAAAATAATAACAGTAGCAGATGATTGTGCAGCTAACTGAATATCGGGCGAAATCGTACCTTCTTTTGTAGTACCTGTTGTTACCCAAAAACTTTCATTGATACCACGGCAGGTGAGGGGAATGAGTTGACTCGCCGGTACAGCCAATGCACTTGAAATGCCCGGCACAAGTTCAACTTGCATACCGGCTTGCCTTGCGGTATCAATTTCTTCCTGGGCCCGACCAAATACAAATGGATCGCCACCTTTTAAGCGTACAACCAATTGATGCTGCTGTCCGTATTCGACAATTAATGTATTGATCTCTTCCTGCGAGAGGGCATGGCATCCATATCGTTTCCCCACAAAACGCTTGATACAGGAAATCGTGGCGTATTGCAGCAATTCGTCGTTTGCCAAGGCATCATATAAAATAACATCTGCCTGTTTCAGCATACGTATTGCTTTTATTGTAATAAGTTCCGGATCGCCGGGTCCGGCTCCTATAAGTGCCAATTTTCCCTGTAACATATAAATTAGAATAAATTAAATGTGATTAATATCATGACTTTGTTTAATAAAATTACAAATTTTATTCTTAATTTCATGACAGAAATCATTTAATACTTTGTTTTGCCATACAAATTGATCTTATAGTATTATATGAAATAAAACTTTATACGATTGCTTGCCACTTTATTGTTTACGTTTAAAACAGTAACGATATGAAAGTGGTAGTAATAGGAAATGGCATGGTTGGTTACAAGTTCTGCGAAAAGCTTGTAAAAAAGAATAGTGCCGGCAAAATCTCCATCGTGGTTTTTGGAGAAGAAATAAGACCTGCTTACGACAGGGTTCATCTTAGTGAGTATTTCGCCGGTAAGTCTGCCGACGATCTTTCCCTCGCCTCCTAAAGAATGGTATAGCTGATAATGGTATTGTTTTGCATCTTTGTGATCCCGTGGTTTCAATCGACCGGGAAAACAAAACCGTGTACTCACATGCAGGTATAACCGAAACATACGATTACCTGGTTCTTGCTACCGGTTCGGCAGCGTTTGTACCGCCAATTCCCGGTGTTGAAAAAGAAGGTGTCTTTATCTATAGAACAATTGAAGATCTGGAACTGATGACCAGTTGGGCAAAGAAATCAAAAAAAGGTGCGGTGATCGGTGGTGGTTTGTTGGGTCTGGAAGCAGCCAAAGCAATGCTTGATCTTGGTGTTACCGATACACAGGTAATTGAATTTGCTCCACGTCTAATGCCCCGCCAGATCGATGATGCGGGTTCAAGATTATTACAATCGAAATTAGAAGACCTTGGTCTTACAATTCATACATCAAAAAATACTACGGCTATTAACGGCGATGAAGCTATTACCGGCATGAGTTTTTCTGATGACAGTTCTTTTGATGTTGATATGCTGGTGATCTCTGCAGGTATTAAACCAAGAGATGAGCTGGCAAAAAATGCAGCATTAGAAGTTGGTCCACGTGGAGGAATAACCGTTAATGATAACTTGCAAACATCCGACCCTTTTATTTTTGCTATTGGTGAATGTGCTTTACATAAAGGAATGATCTATGGTTTGGTTGCACCCGGTTATGAAATGGCTGAAGTGGTTGCTACAAATTTGGCCTCCCTAAATCCTTCCGAAGGAGGGACTTTAAGTGCATCAGAAATTAATCATGATAACAAAACAGAGAGTTCACAAATCCCCCCTTTGGGGGGTGGGGGGGCTTCATTTACAGGTTTTGATATGAGCACCAAGCTGAAACTGATTGGTGTTGATGTTGCCAGCTTTGGCGATCCGTTTGTAAGTGGTGAAGGCATTAGAAGCATTGTGTTTGATGATAGCATGAAAGGTGTTTACAAACGTATTAATGTAAGTGCCGATGGTAAAGAATTGTTGGGTGGAATTTTAGTGGGTGATGCAGAACAATACAATATGTTATTGCAAACCTGCAAAAACAAAGTGGTGTTGCCTCCCAATCCAGAAGATGTAATTCTTGGAGCAAGAGGTGGTGAAGGTGATGGTGGTGCAGGTGTTACAAGTTTACCTGATGATGCAGTGATCTGCAGTTGCGAAGCTGTAACAAAGGGTGCGATTTGCGAAGCAGTGGTATTAGGTTATGAAACAGTTGATGGCATAAAAAAATGTACCAAGGCTGGAACAGGTTGTGGTGGTTGTGTGCCGATGGTGAAAGATCTGATGGTGCATACCATGAAAACACAAGGTAAAGTTGTACGCAATGTATTGTGTGAACATTTTGATTACAGTCGCCAGGAATTATTTGATTTGGTAAAAATCAATCAACTCAAAACATACGATGATGTATTGGATATGTTTGGTAAAGGTGATGGTTGTGAATTATGTAAACCTCCGGTTGCATCGATTCTTGCAAGTTTGTGGAATGAAGTGATCCTGAAAAAAGGAAATGATACTGCACAGGATAGCAATGATCGTTTCTTGGCAAATATTCAAAAAGGTGGAACTTATTCTGTAGTGCCACGCATTCCCGGTGGAGAAATTACACCTGATAAATTAATTGTAATTGGACAGGTTGCAAAGAAATATAATCTCTATACAAAGATCACCGGTGGTCAGCGTATCGATTTGTTTGGCGCACACTTAAGTGATCTACCAAATATCTGGGAAGAATTAATTGAAGCTGGTTTTGAAAGCGGACATGCATACGGTAAAAGTTTACGTACAGTAAAAAGTTGTGTAGGCAGTACCTGGTGTCGTTTTGGTTTGCACGATAGTGTAAGTTTTGCTATCAGAGTTGAAGAACGTTACCGTGGTCTTCGTTCACCACATAAATTAAAAGGTGGTGTAAGCGGTTGTATCCGTGAATGTGCTGAAGCACAGAGTAAAGATTTTGGTATCATCGCTACAGAAAAAGGATGGAATCTTTATGTATGCGGAAATGGTGGTAGCAAACCGCAACATGCATTGTTACTCGCATCAGATATTGATGAAGAAACCTGTGTGAAGTATCTCGATCGTTTCTTGATGTTCTATGTAAAAACTGCTGATCCATTAACACGTACTGCAACCTGGTTAAATAAAATGGAAGGCGGTATTGATTATTTACGTTCAGTGGTGGTAAATGATGCATTGGGTATGAATGCAGAATGGGAAGCAGCCATGGAAAACCATGTGAATACTTACGAATGTGAATGGAAAGCTGCCATTGAAACACCTGAATTAAGAAAACGCTTTAATCACTTTGTAAATGCACCGGAAGAAAAAGATCCTACGGTAGAATTTGATCCAATGCGTGAACAGAAACGGGCGAAAGAATGGAAATAAGAATTTTTGGTTTTGAATAATACGATTGCCGCCATATAGAAAAGTTGTTCTTTAACCTCAGAATAATACTCCAAACGAATTTTCGATGATTGATTGCTAAGGCCCCAATGGCCACTTTTCTGCGATTGCCTGCATATAAAAAAAGGAAGCTCTGTCCTGTTGTGTAAACGCTTGTTTCATCAACAGGTATTTAATAAGTCCTTTAAGTATTAAACTATATGATCGCAGAAAAAACAATTACCTGGTTTGCCGCCTGCAGAACCGAAGATGTTCCTGCTAACGGTGGCGTGTGTGTGAAATACAACGACACACAAATTGCACTTTTCCATTTTACAAGAAGAGATGAGTGGTATGCCACGCAGAATGAATGTCCGCATCGTCAGCAAATGGCGTTGAGCCGTGGTATGATCGGTACACAAAACGATGAACCGAAGGTAGCCTGCCCTTTTCACAAAAAAACATTTTCATTGGTTACAGGTGAATGCCTGAGTGGTGATGAGTGCGCCATTAAAACCTATGAAGTGAAAGTGGAGAACGGTACTGTTTTTATTGGAGTAGAAGAATAACGAGTTAAATAAAAAAGCCCGGCAGATGGCAGTCTAACCGGGCCGAATGATTCCAGGATTTCTCACCTTAAAATCAACCAAAAGTAACATGAAAAAAGTTAACACAAAAAGTGGACTAATGTTGGGGGTATTGTTGCTGCTTTGCAATGTACTCAAGGCCCAGTTTACGTTATCTGGTCAGGTACGTACCCGTTCTGAGTATCGTGATGGAACGGGTACTTTGCGACCGGTCAACAATCAGCCGGCTTTCTTTACTTCACAGCGTACACGATTAAGTTTTGGTTACAAAAACAATCGTATCCAGTTTCTTACTTCTGTGCAGGATGTACGGGTGTGGGGACAGGATGCATCATCCATCAGCAATGCCGATGGCAGCAAATTAGGGGTACATGAAGCTTGGGCCGAAATAACATTGGCCAGCAAAAAAGATACGTCGTTTAAAAAAGCAAAGGTTGATTACTTCGGTTTCAAACTTGGCCGACAGGAATTATTATACGACGACAGTCGCTTGCTGGGTAATCTTGATTGGTTACAGCAGGGTCGTCGTCATGATGCACTCGTATTGAAATTGTTGAACAAAGGATGGCAGATCGATCTTGGTGCTGCATTCAATCAAAATACAGATGCGTTCAATTATAACGGAACCTATTATACTCCTGCAAACGTAAATCCTTATGTAAAAGACAGCAAAGGAAATCTTGTGTTGACGCCTGCAGGATTAATTCCAATTGTAAATGGAAGTGGGCTAAGCGCAAAAACAGGGTCACTTTCAATGGCAAATCCACCCAGCACCAATGCGATCGGTCAACATTACAAAGCATTGCAATTTCTGTATGCTGCTAAAACATTCGGACAAACAAAAATTACAGCGTTGGTTGTAAGCGATCAGTTTTCAAAATACCGGCTCGATTCAGTGAAAACAATTGCCGGAACAGATACGGGATATGTGTTTGGTCGCCGGTATAACAAAGCAGGAACGAATGCAAGATATACTGCAGGATTACTTCTCAACAGTGCACTTCGATAAAAAGAAATTACTTACGCTTACGGCAGGCGCTTATTACCAGGGCGGAAAAGATAAGGAGGGATTGAAACTTTCTGCTTACACAACCACGGCTTCTTTAACCTACGCAAAGAAAAACTGGTCGTACAGTATCGGTTGGGATTATGTATCTGGTAACGATGCATTCAGTACATCAACTACCAATCATCGTTTTGATCCACTGTACGGCACACCGCATAAATTCTGGGGCCTGATGGATTATTTCTATGTAGGAACAGGAGCACCGGTTGGAGGATTAAGCAATCTGTTTGCAAAAATTAAATTCACCTCTCAAAACAAACGTTTCACAACTGGATTGGATTATCACTATTTCGCATTGGCAAATGATCAGAAAGATATTGCAGGTAATGCGATCGATAAATATCTCGGCAGTGAATTCGATTGTGTGAGTACCTATCAACTCAATAAATTCTCAGCATTAGAACTGGGTTTGAGTTATATGGCAGCAACAAAAAGTATGGAGTATGCAAAAGGAATAACACCCGGCACCACAAAACTCAACGCAAGCTGGGCTTATCTGCAAATCAATATCAAACCGGATTTCTTTAGTAAATGAACAACTTATTAAAACATATTCTTCACCTAAAAAACAATAGTTATGGCAGTAACTAATCAACCATTAACCAAACTCAACATTTTTTCATTGTCGGGCGTGCAAATGAAAACATTTCACGTAACCTGGCTTACTTTCTTTGTCTGCTTTTTCGGATGGTTCGGTCTTGCACCGTTGATGCCAACCATTAAAGAAGATCTGCAATTAGATAAATCGCAGATCGGAAATATTGTGATCGCATCTGTATCAGGTACCATCATTGCCCGTTTGTTGATCGGTCGTTTGTGCGATACATGGGGCCCACGTAAAACATACACGGCGTTGTTGTTGATCGGTGCTATACCTGTAATGTGTGTTGGCCTTGCGCAATCGTACACTTCGTTTTTATTATTCCGTTTAGCCATCAGTGTGATCGGTGCATCATTTGTGATCACACAGTTTCACACATCTATGATGTTTGCACCAAACATTAAAGGAACTGCCAATGCAGTTGCAGGTGGTTGGGGTAATCTTGGTGGTGGTATCACCAACATGGTGATGCCGGTGATCTTTGCAGCCATTGTTGGTTTTGGTTATACGAAAGGTGAAGCATGGCGTTATGCAATGATCGTTCCCGGTGTAATGATGTTGATCGCAGCATTCCTGTATTTCCGATATACAAAAGATACACCTGAAGGTAACTACGATGAAATTGAACGTGAAGTAAAAACAAAAGAAAAGACAGATTACACCGTGTTGAAAGATTGGAGAGTGTGGGCACTTGCATTGGCGTATGCCGTTTGTTTTGGAATGGAAATTACATTCGATAATGTGGCTGCATTACATTTTGTACAGGAATACAAACTAAGTCAGGGCAGTGCCGGTTTTTGGGCAGGTGTGTTTGGCTTCATGAACATTTTTGCAAGAGCATTGGGTGGCATTTTTGCTGACAGGGTTGGCAAAACATATGGAATGCGTGGCAAAGGTTTATTATTAGCGATCGTGTTATTGCTGGAAGGTTTTGGCCTGATCATGTTTGCACAGGCAGGTTCGTTCGGGATGGCCATTTTTTCAATGATCACGTTTGCATTATTCTTAAAAATGGCTAACGGAGCAACGTATGCCATTACGCCTTTTGTTAATACAAAAAATGTTGGATTGGTTAGCGGTATCGTTGGTGCAGGAGGAAATGTAGGTGGAATGTTATTTGGCTTTCTTTTCAAAAGCAGCAGCATTACTTATTTACAGGCATTCAGCTACATCGGATTTATTGCGATCGCTGTGTCGTTAATTGTTTTGGTAACTCGTTTTTCAAAGAAAGAAGAAACAGCAGATGTACCAGCAGTATTGAAGCCTGTTGCCTGATGATATAAGTTAACGATTGCTGGCCTATATTAAATAAAATGAAGGAAACGATTAATCATATGGTTCATAAACCTGAAAACGAATTATCACAGATTTCACTTACAACCTGTTGTTATTGTGGTGTAGGTTGTGGCATTGTTACCAGTAAGGATAAGCTTGGTCGTTTGCATGTGGAAGGAGATAAGAATCATCCTGTGAACAAAGGCATGCTGTGCAGCAAAGGTATGAACCTGCATTACACAGTGAATGATCGTAGTGATCGTTTACTATATCCGGAGATGCGTTACAATCGTAACCAGCCCCGTCAACGAGTTACATGGGATACTGCATTGGAACGTACAGCAAAAGTGTTTGCAACATTAATTGAAAAGTATGGTCCTGATTCTGTTGCATTTTATGCATCGGGTCAATGTTTAACAGAAGAATATTATGTGGTCAATAAACTCATCAAAGGATTTATTGGCAGCAATAATATCGATACCAACTCCCGTCTTTGCATGAGCAGTGCGGTAGTTGGTTATAAAATGAGTTTGGGTGAAGATAGTGTGCCGGTGAGCTATGATGATCTTGAATTGGCAGATGTGCATTTTTGTTGCCGGTGCAAATCCAGCCTGGTGTCATCCCATCTTGTGGAGAAGAGTAGAAGCGGCTCGTGAAAAAAATCCTGATCTGAAAATTATTGTCAGCGATCCACGTAAAACACAAACCTGTTCAATTGCAAATGTGCATCTGCAATTAAATCCCGGAACGGATGTAACACTGCATCATGCAATTGGCAGAGTGTTGATCGAGAATGGTAATGTTGATCTCGATTTTATCACCAATCATGCAGAAGGTTTTGAAAAATACCGTGACACTGTATTTGAACGTACTGTTGCAGAAGCCGCTATCATTTGTGGCGTTGATGAAAAAGATATTCGTTTAGCAGCAACTTATATTGGCAAAGCGAAAGGTTTTATCACCATGTGGACGATGGGTTTGAATCAAAGTGTGATTGGTGTAAATAAAAATCTTTCACTCATCAACTTAAATTTAATTACTGGTCATATTGGAAAACCCGGGTCCGGTCCGTTATCATTAACCGGTCAGCCCAATGCAATGGGCGGAAGAGAAGTAGGCGGCTTGAGTAATTTATTACCTGCTCACCGTGATCTCTTAAATCCGGCACACCGTGCCGCAGTAGAAAAATTCTGGGGCGTTGCACCAGGAACAATTGCAGCGAAGCCAGGCCTTACTGCTACAGAAATGTTTGAAGCGTTGAATGATGGGCGATTAAAAGCCATCTGGATCCTTTGCACCAATCCGCTCATCAGTTTACCTGATGTAAGAGTTGCAGAAGAAGGATTGAAGAAAGCAAAGTTTGTAGTAGTACAGGAAGTAAGTAATCGCCCCGAGACACTCAGGTATGCCGATGTGGTGTTACCTGCAGCATCATGGACCGAGAAAGAAGGTACCATGACGAATGCAGAGCGCCGCATCAGCTACTTGAATAAAATTATAGATGCACCTGGTGAAGCCTTGCCCGATGCAGAGATCATTTGCCGCTTTGCAAAGAAGATGGGTTATCAATGGTTTTAATTATAACAACTTCTGGTGAAATTTTTGCAGAACATGTAGCACTCACTGCCGGTACAAATATTGACATGAGTGGATTGAGTTATGAAATTCTGAAAGAGAAACGATCGGTGCAATGGCCTTATACTTCAGTCGAACGAAGGTTATGGTACAAAACGATTGTTTACTGATCATAAATTTTATACGCCTTCACAAAAAGCCATCATTCATTCGTTTAATGATGAGAATCAATCAGAGAAATTAACTGCTGATCTTCCCATTGATCTTAACTACAGGTCGCATTCGTGATCAATGGCATACCATGAGCAAAACAGGAAAAGTAAATAAGCTCAATCAACATATTGCACAATCGTTTTTGGAAATACATCCTGATGATGCTGCAAAGCGTTCCATTAAAGAAAACGATCTGGTTGAAATTTTTAATGGCCGTGGTAATGTAAGGGTGAAAGCAAAATTTACTACCGATATTAAAAAAGGTGTTGTGTTTTTGCCAATGCATTGGGGCAAAGTGTTGAACAGCGATTTGAACAGGGCGAATAATCTTACCAATAATTTAGTTGATCCAAAAAGTAAAGAGCCCGATTTTAAATTTACTGCTGTTGAAGTAAAGCTCTATAAAAAAGCAAAACAAAAAATAATTGTAGTTGGTGCAGGAGCAGGTGCTTGTGGTTTTGTAAAAAGTTATCGGGCCATTAATGTGGATGATGAAATTGAAATTTTCAGCAAAGAAGATTTTCCTTTTTACAACCGTGTATTGTTGCCCGATTATATCAGTGGCACATTGCAATGGCAGAACCTGGTGAAGATGAGCGATGCAGAAGAATATGATTACAACATTAAACTGCATCGTGGTGTAAGTATTACAGAAATTAACCGTGAACAAAAAACGGTAACAGATAGTAAAGGCCATATTCATCACTATGATGTGTTATTGCTGGCAACAGGTAGCCGTGCAGCGATGTTGCGTGATGTGCCAGCCATGCAAGGCATCTTTACCATGCGCAGCAGAATCGATGCAGATAATTTCAAATATCATGTTGATGCAGCAAAGGGAAAAGTAGTGATTGTTGGTGGTGGTTTGCTGGGTATTGAATTAGCAGCATCACTTCGTGAAGTAGGAGTGGAAGTAACGATTGTACAACGTATCTCCCGTTTAATGGATCGTCAGCTTGATCCGTTGGGAAGTCAATTGTTGCATGAAGAGTTAACAGATAAAGGCGTTGATATTTATTACAACGATGAGATCGAACGTTTCCTTGGTGATACAACTGTTACCGGCATTCGTTTAAAGAGTGGTTTGATGATCGATTGCCAGGCAATTGTGATTGCAATTGGTACTGTACCGAATATTGAAATTGTAAAAGCAGCCGGTATTGAATGTAAACGAGGTGTTGTGGTTGATGAATACCTGCAAACAAATGATCCATCTATTTTTGCCATTGGAGAAATTGCTGAGTTCAAAGGATTTTTATATGGCATTACTGCTGCTGCAGAACAACAGGCAGAAGTTGTTGCAAGATATTTAGGTGGTGATATTTCGAATTACTATTCACGGTTCATTGCTCATGAATATTCTAAAGATGCATGGCACAGAGCTTTGTTCATTGGGTGAAGTGGAATGTCCTGATGATCCTGCCTATGAAGAAGTGGTGTTTATTGATAAAGCCAAACGTTATTACAAAAAATGTATCATTCACAATGATCGTTTGATTGGTGCTATTTTGATTGGCGATAAGAGCGAGTTCCTTGAATACCGAAACCTCATTGAACAAAAGATGGAGTTGAGCGAAAAACGTTTGCAGTTGTTGCGTTCAGGCAAAACCCCTGAGCCAGTGATTGGTAAACTGGTGTGCAGTTGTAACAATGTGGGCGAAGGAAATCTCATCAATAAAATAAAAGAAGGTTGTAAAGATCATTTGCAGTTGTGCCAATTAACAGGTGCGGGGATGGGTTGCGGCAGTTGCAGACCTGAAGTGAAAACGATCTTAGAAAACAATCTTCAGTCAAACGTAAAAGAAACTATACTGGTAGAAAAATGAAGAACACTACAACCATAAAGATCAATTTTCGTGGTGGTATTATATCGCCTGGTGATTTGTATAATATACTGGTGGCTGCAACAAAGGTGGGTATCCGTCATGTGAGTTTTGGGTTGCGACAACAATTGCTCATTATTGCAGGGAACGATACCAAGACAGAGTTGTTACAGGAACTTGAATTGCTTGATATTGCTTACGAAACAGGCAACGAACAATATCCAAACATTGTGAGCTCTTATCCGGCTGAAGAAATTTTCATTAACAACACCTGGTTGAGTGAAGGTGTGTACAAAGACATTTTTGATGGCATCGATTATCAGCCAACGCTAAAAATAAATGTAAGCGACAGTAACCAGAGTTTTACCCCGATGCTTACCGGTAATATCAACTGGGTAGCCGCCAGTGATGCAGCACATTTCTGGCATTTGTTTATTCGTTTTCCCAAAACAAATACCATCTATGAATGGAACCAGCTTGTCTATACAAATGATGTGGCAAGAGTGTCCAAAGAAATTGAAGACATCATTGCCAATCATCGGGATCGCTTTTTTGATAATACAGAAGCACAAGGTGAAACATTGATGAAGCTGGTGCATACAGATCGTTATATTACCAAACCCGTTGAAAAGCCTGTGCAGTTGCCTGCATTCAATCTTCCTTACTACGAAGGATTCAACAAGTATAACAACAGCAAATACTGGATGGGTGTGTACCGCAGAGACGAATTGTTTGGTGTTGATTTCCTGAAAGAAGTATGCAAGCTTTGTTTGGAAACCAAGATCGGTCAGCTTTGTTCAACTCCATGGAAGAGCATTATTGTAAAAGGGATCGATGAGAAGGATAAACGTAAATGGAGTTTGTTGCTGGATAAATATCATCTCAATGTGCGTCATGCAGCAAACGAATTAAATTTCCAGGTGGAAGATGATTGCAGTGAAGGCTTGGCGTTGAAAAATTATCTTGTTAGGCAACTGAATAATGAAGACACACGGACATTCGGTCTTTGCATTGGTATTAAAACAAGAAGCAAGAGCGAAGTGTTCAGTAGTATCCTTGTAAAACGTAAACCACTGATCAGGTTATTCGGTTTTGAATTTTTGTATCTGTATGATATTCTTTGTGCAAATGATTTCAATCCAAATGCACGTACAGGCTTTGTATTCAGCAGCAACAATCCCAAATTTTTTCTCTCTGAACAATTACGTCGTTCAGTAAATGCATTTTACCAAAACCGTGAAGGAAAGATGGCTATTGTTGAAAAAGTATTACCTGCAAAAAAAGAAGTAGAGAAGAAACCCGTGGCACAATATGTTCATCAATGTACAGATTGCTTAACCGTGTATGATGAAACAGTGGGCGAACCTGAAAACAATATTGCAGCAGGAGTGAAGTTTGAATCGTTACCTGCAGATTATTGTTGTCCTTTATGCGATGCAGGCAAAGAAAGCTTTACAAAAATTGAAAAGTCGAAACTGGGTTTACAAGCCGTTTAATTCAGCATGCGCATTAAAATTGCGGAAGCAGGTTTTTTGTGCATCGTTCAATTGAATGCTGAACACCGTTAAATGATCGAGCATAAACTTCATGCTGTGCCTTGTTAAGTGAACCGTTTTGCAGCATATCAAAAATAGTGGCGAGTCCCTTTGCAGTATAGATCGCACACAATGGTTCAGGTTCATGATCATTCATAAACACATAGGCATCATAACCGGGATTTTGTTTATATGCAGCAGAAAGTTCTTTGATCAAGATTGGTTCCATCAACGGCATATCGCAGGCAAATACAAACAGGTCTTCTGTGTTCAATTGCAAATGAGCACTCAATACACCAAGCAAAGGCCCGTGCAATTCTAAGGAAGCTGCATCAACAAACAGATCATCTGCAGCAAACACTTCGGCATAATCATTCAACTGTTGCCTGTTCACCGAAAGTTTTACAGGAATGCCCAGTATGCTGAGTTTATCAACTGCTGTTTGCGCCCATGTATTTGCTTCGAGTTTCAACAACCCTTTATCACTGCCCATCCGTGAGCTTTGTCCGCCGCATAAAATAATTCCGGTCATACAGTTTAAAGTGAACTTTGATGATGTGGTTTTGTATCAGCATGTCCAAGGCTTTTACCCGGACTTACAATATCTCTCACCACCTGTTTCAATTCTTTGATCTCTGGAAAGCCGCCATAAGTTTTACGATTGAAGATTTCTTTCCCATCGATTGAAATATGAAAATCGCCGCTTACTTCACTGGGTTGCAGTGTAACACCTTTTAATTCGTTTTCAAACGTAGTGAGTAACTCCTGTGCAATGTAAGCAGAACGCAACAGCCAATGACATTTGGGACAGTATTCAATGGTAATAACGGGTTTCATTTTTTCTGATTGATTGTTAGGGATAAAAGAGCTCTATAAAATTACTGTTATTTTAGTCTGTTAAAAATTATTCTTTCCATCAAAACCAAAGCTGGCAGGCGTTACCAAATACTGTAATTTTAGGAATGCTTTCGATCAGCCATTTATATGTATATCCCATTAAATCATTGGGAGGAATTGAACTCAACTCGGCCCGTTTAACCGACAGAGGTATTGAACACGACCGGCGATGGATGCTGGTAGGTGAGGACAATCGCTTTTTAACGCAACGGGAGTATCCGCAGATGGCCTTGTTGCGTACCGCCATCCATGCAAATGAATTGACCGTTTATGAAAAGGGAAATGAAACAGACAAGATCAGTCTTACCTTGTATCCTACAGGTAGCGAATTAACCGCTGTACAAATATGGGATGATGTGTGCGATGCAATTGAAATCAGCAGTGAAGCGAATGAGTGGTTTTCAAAAAAGCTGAATATGTCCTGCAAGCTGATGTATATGCCAGATGCAAGCATACGAAAAGTGGATATGGAGTATGCGTTGAATAATGAGATCACCGGTTTCTCTGATGCGTACCCGCTTGTTAATGATCGGACAGGCATCGTTGGATGATCTCAACAAAAGATTAGAAAGTACTGTGCCGATGAATCGCTTTCGTCCAAACATTGTGTTTACAGGTGGAACTGTATTTGAAGAAGATACCATGCAACATTTTCAGATCAACGGAATTGATCTGTATGCAGTAAAGCCCTGTGCAAGATGTGTTGTAACAACCACCGATCAGGAAACAGGTGCTACCGCAAAAGAACCATTGAAAACATTGGCATCGTACCGGACAGGAAATAACAAAGTGTATTTCGGACAGAATATTTTATATAAAGAGCAAGGAATCATAAAAGTGGGAGATGAGTTGAACGTTGTGCAGGTAAAAGAAGCATTGCAGTTGAACTAATTTAACGAACGTCATTAAGAATTCGTCATTGCGAGCATTGTTGTTTCGCGAAGCAATCTGTTATTTAAAAGATTGCTTCGTTCCTCGCAATGACGAGTAAAAAGAAGAATATGTTGATCGACAAATATAATCGTGTACATAATTATTTACGGGTATCGTTGACCGATAACTGTAACCTGCGTTGTTTTTATTGCATGCCGGAAGAAGATTATGAGTTTACGAAGCAAGCAAACCTGATGCAGGCAGATGAAATTGAATCGCTGGCAAAAACATTTGTACAACTGGGTGTAAACAAGATCCGTTTAACCGGTGGTGAACCATTAGTACGAAAAGATGCAGCCGATATTATTCTTCGCTTAGCAAAGTTGCCTGTGAAACTCACACTCACTACCAACGGTACAAGACTGCATGAATTTGTTGATGTATTGGAAGAAGCAGGTGTACGTTCACTCAACATAAGTCTTGATACGTTGCAGGCTGCCACTTTTCAACATCTTACAAGAAGAGATCAGTTTCAACGGGTGATCGATAATATTCAACTGCTCATAAACCGTAACTTTCATGTAAAAGTAAATGTGGTGGTGATGAAGGGTTTGAACGATGGTGAGATCAATGATTTTATTGCATGGACAAAACATACACCTGTACATGTTCGCTTTATCGAATTCATGCCTTTCAGCGGTAACCAATGGACAAGCAACCAGGTATTTACCTGGCAACAGATATTACAAGTAGTCGAGCAACAATATTCTTTTCTCCCATTAAAGAATGAAGAACATGATACAGCGAAAGGTTATATCGTTCCCGGTCATGCAGGAACATTTTCTGTCATCAGTACCATGAGTGCGCCTTTCTGCAACAGTTGCAACCGCATGCGTTTAACAGCAGATGGTAAAATGAAAAACTGTTTGTTTGCTGAAAAAGAAATGGATCTGTTAGTTGCGTTACGAAGCGGGCAAGATGTAACACAACTCATCCAACAAAATATTGCTGAGAAAGCAAAAGAGCTCGGCGGACAATTCACTGCCGATTTTGAACACATCAATGCAGAAGCAATTCATAACAGAAGTATGATTGGCATTGGCGGATAGAAGCAAAGTAGGAGGCAGAATACGATAGCCGCAATATCATACGACTACTCAACAAACATATAGCATCCAGAAATCTTTATCTTTGCGCAATGACATTGTTTAACGACTTTGAATCATTTAACAAGTATATAGGACTGCCAGCGCCCTTAGATAGCGATATTGATATTGGCTATTACGACGTTTCAAAAATGCGATTAAAATCAGAACCTGTATCGGTTGACTTTTATCGTATTTCCGTTAAAAGTAATTTCATTGATAAATCTGCTTCTGACTTTGACCCAAAGAATCCTAAACCTGTTACGGCCGTTTTTTTTAACAGCCCAGGACGCCCCAATGGCTGGGATGTAGAACCAACATACAATGGAATCTATTTGCAGATTTCCAAAAAAACTGATTGAAGAAAACCGCTTTCTTTTCAAAAACTACCTTGATTATGGTGAGCATGAAGCGTTGTATCTCACCGAAAATGAAGAGCAGGAGATCAGGACCATTTATGAACTTATGCTCAAATATTATGATAGCAGAAAGGAAAACTTTACGGTCTTGCTTTCTTATGTTCATGTTTTAATTTCATTGGTAGAGGCTTTTTACAAAAGACAGTTTTCATCAAATCCTGTACAATACAGTCCGATTTTAACCGGGTTTCAACAGCTACTGGTAGATTATTACAATCAGCCTGTTACTCAAATTCCCACAGTACAATTTTTTGCAGATAAATTAGGCTTAACAGCAAACTATTTGGGCGACATTATTAAGCACTTCACACAAAAGTCTGCCCTTGAAAACATTCATGAGTTTGTGATTAAAAAAGCAAAAGAGATGCTTGAAAACAGAAGTGATTTGAACAATACAGAAATTGCTTATGAACTTGGATTTGAATATCCAAATTACTTTGCTAAGTTTTTCAAGAAGCAAGTTAACCTTACTCCCAAGGAATACAGATTGCAGGTTGCAGACAAGAACTTGAATTATCAACGCCTTTAAACGGGCGTTTTTTATTATCAGTAATTTGTTTCCTTCTTTCTGGTAGTTTCTACCCTCACTCCCTGCCAATGGTTTCTAATTTTGTCTTATCAAAAAAAGACATTTTAAATCAAAAGAGATGGCGGAAACAAAAAAGGTACTACTCATCAATGCTCATTTAACCTATCCGAACTGGACCGAGGGTAAATTAAACAACTCATTTTACCAAATTGCAAAAGACTTTTTCGAAACTCAATCATTTGAAGTTTTAGAAACAATCATTGAAGACGGTTATGACGCTGAAGAAGAAGAAAAGAAACACTTAGAAGCTGACATTGTTATTTTACAAATGCCTGTAAACTGGTTTGGCGCACCGTGGATTTATAAAAAGTATGTTGACGAGGTATTTAACAGCGCCCTATTCAGCAAATCATTTCTCACAGGCGATGGTAGAACAAAAGAAGACCCGACAAGACAATACGGGACAGGCGGAAATTTGAAAGGAAAGAAATTCATGATAAGTGCCACATGGAATGCGCCAGCCGAAGCATTTGACAATCTTTCTCAACAACTAATGAAAGGAAAAAGTACAGCAGACCTTTTCCTTAACATTACAAGCAACTATCGATTTTGTGGTTACGATATAGTAGAAGGTTATAACTGCTTTGACATATTCAGACGTAATGATATTGCCAGAGATCTTGAAAACTACCCATTACATTTAAAAGAAGTATTCAATTTAACAGCAATGTCACCAAAGTTTATCCTGCAGGAAAACTTAAATTAAATAAATGACCATGAAGGAAAATAATTCAAGAAGAAAATTTATTCAACACTCTGCTGTGTTAGGTGCAGGAATCATACTTGCCAGTTCATCACAACTTTTTGCGGAGAGTAAAATAATTAATAAAGGAAAAACCAAAATGAAAAAAAGAAAACTTGGAAACTTAGAAGTTTCTGCATTAGGCGCAGGCTGTATGAGTATTAGTGCCAACTATGGACCGCCTGCTGACAGGAGCCAGGGAATTAAAGTAATTCGTGAAGCTTATGAAAAAGGAGTAACATTTTTTGATACAGCCGAAGTATACGGACCCCACACAAATGAAGAACTTGTTGGGGAAGCACTTGCACCTATTCGTGACAAAGTAATTATTGCAACCAAATTTGGTTTTGATATAGAAGCAGGTGGTCTTAACAGCCAGCCTGACCATATCAGGAAAGTGGTGGAGCAATCACTTAAACGACTTAAAACCGATCGCATTGATCTCTATTACCAACATCGGGTTGATCCAAAAGTGCCAATTGAAGATGTAGCCGGCACAATTAAAGAATTAATTAAAGAAGGTAAAGTATTACACTTTGGACTTTCAGAAGCAAGTGCAAAAACAATCCGTAAAGCACACATGATCCAACCAGTTACAGCCGTTCAAACTGAATATTCAATTATGGAGAAAGATGTAGAGAAAAATGCTGTGCTTAGTACCTGTGAGGAACTTGGAATTGGTTTTGTTCCTTGGGGACCTGTAGGAATGGGTTATTTAACAGGCAAAATAAATACGCAGACAACACTTGATCCAAAAACTGACTTTCGTTCTGGTTTTGACCGTTTCTCTCCGCAAAACATTTCAGTAAATATGCCGATAGTTGATCTATTGAAAGATTTTGCAAAAAAGAAAAATGCAACTCCTTCACAAATTGCGCTTGCGTGGTTGCTTGCACAGAAACCATTCATCGTTCCAATTCCCGGAACAAGAAACATGGAACATTTTCATGAGAACTTAGGTGCAATTGATGTTGAACTTACATCTGCGGAAATTCTTGAACTTAACACGGCCTCTTCCAAAATTAAAATTCACGGTGGGAGAATGAATGAAATGCAGATGCAAGTGGTAGATAAATAAAAAGACGAAACAAGTATAGGGCAATAGGTTTAAGGCAACACCTTAAACCTTTGCCTTAAACCATGTTCTCAATTCAACATTCTGTATTCATTCGGCGTGTAACCAACCTTCTGCTTAAACAAACGTGTAAAATGCTGCGGATATTTAAAGCCTAAGTCATACGCTATTTCGCTTACTGATTTACTTGCATCAAATATCCGTTCCTTCGCTACATCGATCATCTTCGCTTGAATATATTCCTGCGCTGTTTTGCCTGTTTCTTTTTTAATGAGATCGCCAAAATAGTTGGCCGATAAATTTAATTCACCTGCACAATATGCGACAGAAGGCAAACCAATTGTTTGTGGTTTATCAGACCGGTAAAAATCATTCAACAAATTTTCAAAGCGCTCTAAAATTCCTTTGTGCACATTATCACGGGTAATAAACTGGCGATCATAAAAGCGAACACAATAATTCAGAAACAATTCAATATTTGAGACAATGAGTTTCTTGCTGTGTTTGTCAACGGATTGTTGTAATTCAAATTGAATTTTTGATAAGCAGTCCATAACGATCTGTCGTTCACGTTCTGATAAATGAAGTGCTTCATTCGATTGATAACCGAAGAAACTGTAATCCTGGATATGCTTTGCAAGTGCAGTGCCATGGATCAGATCGGGATGAAACACCAATGCGTGACCCTTGGGTTGATACACGCCCATATTTTCTAATTCCATCACTTGACCGGGCGACACAAATACCAATGTACCTTCCTGGTAGTCGTAGTAATTACAACCGTACTTTAAATCGCCGCATTTTATTTCCTTCAGGAAAATAATATACAGACCATAATTGATCTTAACAGTTTTACTGTTGCCCCATGAACGTGGCTTTGCTTTTGAAAGATCGATCACACTCACCAACGGGTGCAATGTTTCATGATTATTCAGGGCATTGTATTCATTCACGGTATCAAACTTGAAAACCTGTTCCATACTGCTGTCTTTTTGTGTGATACAAATTTAAACATTCAAAGTGTAGGTTAACAGTTACTGTATTGATATCAGTAAAATTGGTAGGTAAAACAGTAATTTGTATACGACCCGGGCCGGTAAAAGCGAACATCTTTGTAAATAAAAGTGATATGAAAAAAGTAATGCTTAGTCTGTTAGTTGTAATTGTTGCTGTGCAGTTAACAAGTGCACAACAAACAGTCAGTAATCCTTCTGCTGCAGAACAGGAAATTATCAACCTCTCAAAACAGAAATGGCAGTGGATGTCAGAGAAAAATGCAGATACGCTGGCATCGCTGTTTCATGCGAAATCCATGTTTGTGCATATGGGCGGAAGCTGGGGGAAAGAACAGGAGATCAATGTGATCAAAAGCGGAGGCATTTGGTATAAGCAAGCCGAAGTGTATTCGGCTTCAGTTAACATCATTGGTAATACAGCCATACTGTTGAACGATATCGACCTGCTGGCGGTGGTTGGTGGTAACGAAGTCATTAATCCGTTTATGGTGACTGAAGTATATATCAAAGAAAATGGTAAATGGGCTCACTTACTTTCTCAAAGTTGATGAGGCCGGTTAAAATGACTGGTAATAATAAATAACCTGCAAGGATGAGTACAATAAAATCTTTCCTGGTTTTGGTATTGTTTGCATCATGTTTTATTAAAGTGAGTGCTCAGCAATCAATACATACAAGCGAAAATTTAGATAAGCAGCAGCAAAGCATTGTGCTCATTTCAGCTTTTACTGCTAAGGGAGATATGCTGCAATTGCAAAACGCATTGCATGATGGATTAGATGCAGGTTTAACTGTAAGTGAATTGAAAGAAGTATTGGTACAATTGTATGCTTACACAGGATTTCCCCGCAGCTTAAATGCACTCAATACACTTATAGCTGTTCTTAAAGAACGAAAACAAAAAGGCATCAACGATGTGCAGGGCAAAGCCCCCCAACCATTACCAACCGATAAAAGCAAATTGCAATTCGGTACAGAAATGCAAACTAAACTCGTGGGGCAACCTGTAAAGGGTGAAGTATATGCATTTGCACCAGCCATTGATCAGTTTTTAAAAGAGCATTTGTTTGCTGATATTTTCGGGCGGGATAATCTTGATTGGAAAACAAGAGAGATCGCTACTATTACTGCATTGGCTGCTTTAGGTGGCGTCGAAAATCAGTTGCGGGCACATTTCAATGTAGGTATCTACAATGGATTAACGGAAGCTCAACTTGTTGAGCTGGTTACGATCATTCAAACAAAAGTAGCTGCAAAAGAAGGCATTGCAGCAATTGCAGTTTTACAGCCATTGTTGAAACAAAATCCGGTTGCAGTAGCTACACATCAAACAAAGCAGAACAAATTCTCTAAGCTTATTTTTCCTGCCGGAGAAAAAATAACGAATAATAACTTCACCGGCACAGCTTATTTGCAACCGCTTATTGCAAGCGACAGCGTTAATCAAACTTCCGTAGGTAATGTAACTTTTGAACCGGGAGCAAGAACAAACTGGCACTATCATCCCGGCGGACAAATTTTATTGGTGATCGATGGAGTGGGTTATTACCAGGAAAAAGGGCAACCCAAAAAAATACTTCGCAAAGGAGATGCTGTAAAATGCCCGCCTGATACAGCACATTGGCACGGAGCAAGTGCTGATAGTGCCTTTGTTCAGGTTGCTATTACGGGAAGAGAAAAAGGCGAAGTGGTTTGGTTGCAGCCTGTAACGGATGAAGAGTATCACAGTTCTAACAGGTGAGAAATCGTTCTGTCAATTTCCGTTAATCTTCCTAAAACAAGCATTCATATAATTGTCGTTGGTTTTGCATTTTTATGCGTCGGGAATAGCTAACTTCCCGAAAAGTATTCCTTATGGCCGCAATTAGTTTGAACGTAAATGGTAAAACACTATCGGTTGATGTTGATCCGGCAACACCATTGTTATGGGTGCTGCGTGATCATTTAAATCTGGTTGGAACAAAATTTGGCTGTGGCATAGCACAATGCGGTGCATGCACGGTTCATTTAAACGGAAATGCAGTGCGTTCCTGTTCATTACCGGTTTCATCTGTAAAAAATAATGCGGTTGTAACTATTGAAGGGTTAAGTGAAACAGGCGATCATCCATTGCAGCAGGCATGGGAAGAACTCGATGTGTCGCAATGCGGTTATTGCCAGGCGGGTCAGATCATGAGTGCCGCTGCTTTATTAAAACGTACTGCAAAACCAACCGATCAGGATATTGATAATGCGATGTCAGGAAACATTTGCAGATGCGGAACACATGTGCGCATTCGCCAGGCAATTCATTTAGCAGCCAAATCACAAAGCAAATAATTATGGCAACAACACATTCAAGAAGAAACTTTC
>CAWHOR010000008.1:0-66421 GCA_963830845.1 uncultured Bacteroidota bacterium
GATCGAGAACCATCGCGTGCCGCCGGAAGAATCGTCATCGCCACGGGCGAAGAACGCGGGCTGGAAAAGGTGGATAGCGATTATCTGCGCGGCATTGCCGACGCAGCCTGTCCGGTGAAATACGTCATCACGCAACAGGCGCTGGCCGAGGGCTGGGACTGCCCTTCCGCCTACATTCTGGTGAGCATGGCGGAACTGCATTCGGCGACTTCGGTGGAGCAATTGCTGGGACGCGTGCTGCGACAACCCGATGCCAGGCGGCGTGTCAGCGAATAACAAGCGCACCTTGATCCAATTTTCAACCTCGTCCGGCTTGTTCAAATTCAATTCAACATCCAGCGCCTTCGCCTGATAGGGTTGCCCGGAAATCTTCTGCCACTGGCCGCGAATACAGGACTGATACAGCGCTTTTGCATCCATTTCCCGGCAGGTATTTCTCCCCGACTTGTATTCGCTCAACCGATACTTCATCGTACCTTTCTTCATCCGCAAAATCGGCGTCAGCAACTGCTTTTCGGTCATCTGTATCATCGCCTTGGTGCCAAACCAGGCATCAGCCAGCAGATATTCCGCGTCAATCCCGGCGCGCTGCGCACGCCTGATCATCGCGCCCGCCATTTCCGGCTTGGTCTGTTGCTGTGCCACGCGATAGCGTTTTGCCGCCACGCTGCGCGCATCACAAAACGGCTGATACAGCCCTTGCGCGCCGGTCTTGACTGATAAACAACTCGCTATCAATCGGTACAAATCCGGCAGCAAAAAACAGAAGAACTCGGGAAAGTAAAAGATTTTACTGCTGAGGAGTTGAAAGAATTATACAAAACGATCGGACTTGGTGCGCTGAAGTTTTACCTGTTACGTGTTGATCCAAAAAAGAAAATGATCTTCAATCCCGAAGAGTCGATTGATTTCCATGGCTACACCGGACCGTTTATTCAATATACGCATGCAAGGATCAAATCCATTCTTCGGAAAGAAACAGCAAAGGCAGATAAGGTACAACAAACGAACTTACTAAAGCTTGAGAAAGAATTATTGATTGACTTAGAAAACTTTCCAACTGTTATTGAGCAATCAGGCAATGAACATGATCCGTCGCACCTTGCCAACTATGTGTACAATATTGCAAAAACCTTCAATTCCTTTTATACCGAACATTCGGTGATGAATGCAGAAACTGAAGAGAAGAAACAATTACGTTTACTCATTTGCGAATTAACAGCAAATGTAATTGCAAGTGGTATGCAGTTGTTGGGAATTAAGGTACCAGAGCGGATGTAGACAATAATGCAGATCTATTACTTCCCTTCAATATTCAAACGCATACCTACCATCAGTCTTCTGCCCATTAACGGTGCATAGTTGTAGGATGGATCGAAAGTATAACCGTTTGGATTATTCACGGAATCGTTTACATTTTTATCGAATGGATCTTCTGCACGAAGGATCGGATGCTTCGGCATAAAATTCAACAGATTTTTTACACCTGCATACACTTCAATCTTCTTACCGACACGCTGTGTCAACTGCAGATTTGCCAATGTAAACCATGGTGAATATTCCGGACGAAAATCGTTTGGTACAACCGGTAATCGTTGCGGACCGAATACTTTACCTGTTAGATCAATGGCGAGTTTCCATTGCGGAATTGTATAACTGATGGCATAATTGCCGGAGAATGCAGGTGCAAATAATTGTTGCTGCTTTTCCTTAATGCCAAATTGATTTTCCTCTTTGGTAAATACATCCATTAACGTAATACCTGCAATGATCTTTAACCGGTTCTTAAATGAGAAATCTGTATTTACCGTCAAGCCTCTTGATACAGCATAACCATCAATATTCTCATAGATGATCTTTTGCGGATCTGTATCGTAGTCAGGAATGATCTTATTCGTAAAGTACGTATAGAACAACGTAGCATCGAATGTAAAGAAACCAAACTTCGGAGTAAACGTAGCGGTGTAATTCAGATTACCATTCCAGCTACGTTCAGGATTCAATGATTCGGCGATCACCACTTCTCTTGCTCCACTCAATGCTGCATGATCTTCTGTAAACAAATTCACCACACGGAAACCATTACCGGCACTCAAACGAATGATCTGATTATCGGCACTCTCCCACTTCATTGCTAACCTTGGAGACAGAATACCACCGTGCTGATTCGTTAATTCATATCGCACACCACCCAGTATTGTAAATCGATTGTTGAGTTTCATTTCATCCTGTACAAAGAAACCTTGCAGTTTATTTACAGCAGGTTGGTTTGTAACGCCATCCGGTTTTGATGTAACAGGTGTATTATCATCGTACCAGATATAACGGTAGGGCAAGCCAGCAACAATTGTATGCTTTCCAATTTCCTTGTTCCATCTTAACTGTACAAATGCACTATGTTGTTTGGCGAAATAAGGAGTAGCGCCATAATATGAATCCTGGTGATGAAAATTGTATGAATACTCCAGCATTAATTTTTCGCTACCGGCATTGATGCCATAATTACCAATTGCCTCCAGGCGTTTTGTGTAAATACTTTCGCCATACACACTATCGCTTCCTCTCCAGCTTTCATTCCATTGCATTTCACCACCCCAGCGATCTTCGGCCAATAAACGAATACCCAATTGAAAAGGGAGTTGATTCTTTCTATGAAAGTCCCACTTATTAAATAATGAAACACGTTTTTGCAACGTAACGTCCGTAAAATTATCGCCATTCACATCGTATCGTTTGCCAAAATTGAACAGGTTCAATCCCAGCAAAGAATTTGTTTTTCCGAATTTGAATTTCGCACTTACATCAGCATTGATCTCATCATACGATGTACCGTACACATCCGCATGAAACAAAGCAGCTGAAGAAGGATCTTTGGTGATGATATTGATCAAACCCGCAACCGCTTCACTTCCGTACAATGTTGAAGAAGGACCTTTTACAATTTCCACCCGTTTGATGAGGCTTGCAGGAATACCGGAAAAACCATACACTGTTGCCAGATTACTTACCACCGGCATCCCGTCGATCAACACCATGGTGTACGGGCCTTCCATTCCGTTGATATGAATATCACCTGTGTTACACACGTTACAATTTAATTGTGGCTGCACACCATTTACGATCGATAAGGATTCAAACACTGACGCACTTACATTCTTTTTGAAAAATTTTGCAGAGTATGATTCAACTGCAATCGGACTGGTTGATTTTCGGATCTCCCGCATGGTTCCACTGATCACCACTTCTTCCAATGATTTGGTAAGAGGTTTCAGTTGTACAGAAATAAACTTGTTTGATGAAGAAATTACAACTGTATCGGTAAGATAACCAACTGCTGAAATAGTAATGCTGTCACTTTCTGTTGCTGCTAAAACAAACTCACCCTGATGATCGGTTAATACAGATTGTTTGCTTTGAAGATTTACTACAGTTGCGTGTTTTAGCCGTTCTTCCGAACGAAGATCAATCACCTCTCCACGTATGGTGATGGCTTGACCGGTAACAACCGATCCTATTAACATCATCCATACAAAAATTACACCCCTCATAACTATTTTTTAGACTTGTCTAAATTTATATTTAGTCAAATATAGAAAATAGTTACAGAAAGTCAAATTAAATTGCGGGAAATACTATCGCCTGTAAGCAAAAAGCCTGTTCGAAAATGAACAGGCTTTGTTTACCGGCAACAATCTTTCTTTCGAAAAAAAGAAAGCACAAATAAGAATGCAGATTTGATCACACTCATTTCAACGCATTTAGAAAGTAATGCTCAAGGCTAATGAAAACCGATCGCTCAGCCATACGGTGTGCATTACCGGCCAGTTGATATCGAGCATCCCAGCGTTGAACCGTGTGCTGCTGTTAAAGATCAATTGAATAGCAGGAGCAATATCAATATAGCTGGCTTTCACATCTGTACTCTGCTGACCAAGAAACTCACAGTACAAGTTGACATTTGTCTGTTTGTAATTATCATAGTTTCTTGGGAACAGCAAATAGCCCATTGAGAGATTATACAGAATTGCTTCGTTTGAAAAAGGAATTCCAAAATCAACCTTATTATCTTTTTCTAATTGACGGATATACGATGCACCTGCTGAAGCAGCAAACTTGCCAACTAATTGTGTAGCAACAGCACCCAACTGCAAACCGCTGTTATCGCCTTCCAAACTCAACTCCTGATACACCAATGGATTATTGCTCCATGCAGCCGAACCATACAATGCTGCACGAAAATGTTTGTGCACTTCATCATTACTGTAGAACCGGTATTTGGTATAAAGCCGTGCACTTTCAAATTGCTGCTTTGATTGAAAATACATATTGGAAAAACTTACATTACCTGTCAGCATCCAGTTTTTGGTTAAGCCCAACTGGAGCTCTGGCATAAACCGGTATTCCCGTTCGTTGTTGTGGTATGCACGCATGGTTTTCATGGATGCCTTGGCAACAAGTGCTTTTGCCGGGATATTGGAAGCAGGATTTGAAAAAATATATAACTCCTGCCCGCTTACCATTGAACCCGTCAACAGCAAAAGAGCGAATAGTAGGAATCGAAACATAATTGAAAAAAGGGAAGCAGTTGTTGCTTCCCGTTAATTTAAATCGTTACATGATAAATACGCACTCCCTTTGCTTCACCTGTTTTAAAGCTTTCAGCTTTGGTGAGCCCGGCGTATTTTTTATATTCTTTTGCTGACAGAAAATTCTTATCAACGATCGTAATAGTTTTTTGGCCATTTAACTGTTGACTTTTCACATTCAGAAAATGCAATACTTTTCCATCCACAGTAAGTGGCTGATCGTTCTGCACGGTCACATTTTTAAAGTCTGCAACGATCTGCAATTTAGCCACAGAAAATCCTGCATCTTCCACTTTCTTACGCAGCTGATCGAAATTGATATCAGCGCCTTCTTTAAAGTTGATGATGAAAGAAGATGTTTTAATATCAGCTTCCACTCCTATAACAAACGAAAGTGTTTTTAATGATTTGTTGATCGCATTACTGCACATGGCACAGGTTAAGCCACTGGCTTGCAACGTTGCCGATTTGAATTGTGCAGATGCTGTTACACCAACAAACAGACATATGAATAAAAAAAGCTTTTTCATATCAATATATTTGGTGATTGAGAAAAAGCCGCTGATGGTTTGTTGCCATCAGCAGCCATTGGGCATTTTAGTGATGTGTACACTTACCATCTTTGCAGCAATCAGCTTTTGCAACTGTACCTTCTTTTTTGCAGCAATCGCCACCCTTTTCACAAGTTGAGCAGCAACCGCCTTCTTTTGCACAGGTACCATTTGCACAGCAGACGGATTTACCTTCTACTTTTTTACAGCAGGGTTTATCGCCAGTGCATTTGCCATCTTTCATGCAACAAGCTGTTGCTTCTTTTGTTGTAGCAGTTGCTGTCTTACGATCGTACTTGCAGCACTCATGTAAATTATTGTACACGTCATCGGGTGCTACATACTTTTCATTGTCGTAACCTGCGGCTGCAATTCCTTTCTGAATTTTATCATCTGATGATTTTGCGGCTGCATATTTTACAGTAAGCATTTTACTGTCTTCGTTCCACTCGGCAAAAGTTGCACCATTTGTTTTGGCAGCACCTTCGATCGTTTTCTTACACATACCACAGTTACCCCATACTTTAAATACGGCAGTTGTTACGGCAGCTTGTTTACCACTTGTTTTTGATTGTGCGTTGCTTGTTTGAATGCCTGCAAACAAAAAGATGAATGCGGCTATAAATTGAAATGATTTCATTGTAATTGATTTTGATTGAATAAATAGAAATACTCTTCCCGCATCAATGCAGGAAATAGACTACGAATCAATTGAATCTAAATACGAAAAACATTTACATCCAGATATACCCGGTTGAGTACCCTGGGAGGGGGAGAAAAATAAGTAAGTAGAGGAATGGCAGATTGTCCTTGTTCAGGATCTGATAATACAGTTATACGAACGGGAGCGGCCGAACTGGCAGCAGCTAATTCAAATGCTACCGTTGATGTTTGATGAGAATCGTTCATCTTTCCTGTTGTGATCTCATCCTTGCAGCAATGATTTTCTGTTTTCACCATGCCGCATTTATCACATTCGCCATCGTTGTGATCTGTTTCGTCATTGAATGTTATAGAAGAAACCTTTCCCATACAGTAATGCACATTGATCACCATACCGCTGGTAGCGGCGAGGTAAAAAACTGCAATCATGGATAAAATGAGTTTCTTAAACATTGCTGCAAAGATAAACGATTCATTTGACAGAAACCTGATTCTCATCAGTTAACAAACCCCCAATAAAGGCCGAATCGTACAAAAAATCCGGGAGTTGGATGCAGGGGTGTAGCTAAGTTATTGTTTAAGAAGCTGAACGAAGGGCTTGTTTGCACGGTATTGAGATTTTCGGCCCGGATAATCATTGTTAAACTTCTGATCCGGAACTGAACATAAGCAGCGATATCAGGCAGGTTCCGGATGGTTTCGGTGTTTTGCAGAAAAAACTGACCCAAGATCGGTGAAAAACTGTCGGCTTTATAAGCTGTATGATAACGCATTTCAACACCCGTGCTCAGGTTTAGTGTTTTAAAAAACTTCCCCTCAAACGCAAAACGGTTTCGTGTAAATACAAGCGGCAGGTTTACCGGTGCATTGGCAGTTGCCTGTTGTACATGTACTTCGGTGTACCAATTCCAATGCTTCCACAAACGGAATTGCTTTTCCAGTTGTAATTGAAGCACGTTAAACAAAGTTGCCTCCTGTTCGGCTTCTGTATAATTTTTAAAATAGATATAATTTGATGCAAGAAAATAGTTGGCGCCTAATTTCAATCGCTGCTGCGGCAACTCGTACGTGGCCGAAGCAATGGTTGTATTTTCTTTTGCAAAGCTTGTATTACCAAGATTAAATTTTTTAAAGTTGCTTCTGTCATCATGAATAAACGAAGGCGTACGGCTTACATTCCTGAACCCCAATGAAAGATAACCGAGCTTCTGTCCTATCAATCGTTTTAAAGAAGCGACTACACTGTAATCACCACTATTAAAACCAGCCATGTACAAAGTACCCGCCAGCTCCATATCCCACTTTTTATTCTTTGTTTTATTCCGATACTCACCGTTCAAATAAATATTGGTGAACGATGGCTCATTGCTGCCAAAATCGCCTTCCAGAAATTGATAACCGGCTGCTGCCTTAATAAACTGTTGTTGATTTTTGATGTCAGGAAAAGAATAGATAGCGGCTTCATTCGTCAAAGTTTGCCAGTAATCTTTTATCCCGAATGTTTCCGGCAGCCCGGTTAAACCATACAACAATTTGTATCCTGCTGTATCAACCCTCGAATCAAGGTATTGAAATGAATAACGATCAAACTGCATTGTATGCTGAAATCGGAACCGCGGATAAAAGAGATACACCACACTTGAATCGGTAACAACCGAATCTTTTTTCCCAAGATCATAGTGATGACGCACTAAAAAATTTGTGACCGTGTAGCGATTACCTGTGTTAATTGTATTGCTTAGAAAATTTGATTGAATGGGTGCAACGCCTCCTAAGTTCGTTGGGATACTGAAACGCTCCGAAAAAAACGGAAGACTGTCTAAAAATCTGGTGCTTTTAATACCCCCATTTTCTGTTGCACCAATTTTATTATTCGCTGCAATAAAATAAATCGTGTACCGCCGCTTCGGTGAGGTGTACCATGTATTGAAGTTGAGATTGCTATGACTGTTTTTCTGATTACGGAAAATGCCGGGCGAATTAATGAGTTTGGAATTGAACGCAAAGTTCCAGTTATAACGGATGTTTTGTGTATGCAATACGCCGATATTCTGTTCATTGTTTGGACCAAGCACATAATCAAGCTGAGTGTAGGGCCTTGTGGTGTTATAGAATTTCATTTGCTCCACTTTCGGAATGTATTCATCGTATGCATGGAATCCATGATCCCAACCGGCTTTCATATTGGGCGAAAACAACAAAGAGCGTGTAGCACCGCCTGTATTCCCCAGCACAATGTTTGACCAGGGTACATGCCAGCGTTTGCTAAAATCGTTGACCGATGAATCAAGGGAATAAAAACGGGCCGTATCTAAATAACGGTAAATAAGCGTGAGCGAATCTTCCAATCCCGTACGGTGCAACAGCGAATCTTTGAAAGGGCCGCCACCGCCTCCTCCACCGCTGCCCATTCTGTTTCCTCCTAACAAGGCTCCGCCGGGCATCCGTTGTAACGGGTTTTGCGCCTGCACAGCATACGTTGAAATGATGAGAAAAAATAACAGCAGTAAACGGGTCATAAATGGAAAACGGGCTTTACCGGCCCGTGCAAAAATAAACGAATTGAATGGCCACTTTACTAAAAGCAACTTAAAGTTCAAGAATTAACTGTTTCACAATTGACGTCATTTTTGGCTCAGCTTCCTTTGCCGCCTGTAATACTTCTTCATGGGTGATGATATTTTCTTCTTCCCGAATACCAATATCAGTGATCACACTCATAGCAAAAACAGGAATACTCATGTGAATGGCAGCAATAACTTCAGCAACGGTACTCATACCCACTGCATCACCACCAAGCATGTGTATCATTTTGTATTCACTACGTGTTTCAAATGTTGGGCCGGTTACACCACAATACACTCCTTCTTTCACCTCAATGTTCATATTGGCCGCAATAGCTTTTGCTTTTTTGATGAACTCTTTTTTGTAAGGTTCACTCATATCCGGAAAACGTGGACCAAGTTCGCTCATGTTTTTACCAATAAGCGGATTTGGTGTAAGCTGGCTGATATGATCGTTGATGACCATGAGATCACCAACTTTGAACGATGTATTTACGCCACCTGCTGCATTGCTGATCACAAGCGATTGAACACCTAAATATTTCATTACACGAATAGGATACACAACTTCCTGGATAGAATAACCTTCGTAAAAATGAAAGCGGCCAGCCATTACCACCACAGCCTTATTGCCAAGTTTACCAAATACTAATTTCCCTTTATGTCCTTCCACTGTTGATACAGGGAAATGCGGTATCTCATTATAGCTGATCTCTTTTTCAATTTGCAGTTCGTCCGTGAAATGACCGAGACCGCTGCCCAACACAACACCTACTGTTGATTCATCTGCATACTGGCTTCGGATATACGCCACCGTTTCGTTGATTTTCTTCAATAATTCTCCCATTACTTCAATTTTTGTAAGGCGGCAAATATATTGTTTTCTTACGGGTATCGTAAAAAGGAAAATGAAGGTTCGTCGGTTAATAATCGAAACAGAATCGGATCCTTTGCTACATCGTTGTAATGCATCCATTTGCCATTTACTTTGATGCGTTCATAAATTAACCGGATGCCGTGACTGTAATCAACATACCAGTTTACATGTCCGGTATAAACAGGTTGGATGGGTTTGCCCGTTAAATAATGCCAGCCATAGATCGCAACTTTGTTCTGCTTACCTGCAGTTTTTAATTGCTCGGTAAGTACCACATCCTTTTTAATACCTGCAATCAATCCTTTCCGCAACTTTCGTTGTCCCTCGATGATGAGATGATGCTGATACATAGTGGATGTACTGTCACGAAAAGCAAACAGGGGCACCGGTTCTAATTTTACGTTTGCAGCTTTGTAAATATCATCCACCATTTTTTTTGTGGGTAGGAAGCAATGAAAACTGTCAGCAATTTGTTGTGCCGACATGGGCGTTAAAGGAATCCGTGCCCAATCATCGTTTGCTCCCACACTTAAATAATCGGGGGTAACATAAAGAATGGCCGTAATTTTTTTATGGTTTATCGAATCGGTGATGCTGATTGAAACAGGAACAAACGTTCGCAAAAAATCGGGCATATTGCCGGCAAGCAATTCAGCAATCGCAAAGGAATCACGTTGTTGCCAATTCATTTTTGCTGCCTGTTGATAAAACGCAGAACCCTTTACTGCATTGGCTTTCCGCTGCGTTGTTGTAAGCAGTTGATTGCTTTTACAAGCACTGAAAAAGATGAACAAAAGCAATATGTAAAGCCGGTTCATAAACGAAAGATAAAGAATTGGAGCCGGTGAAAAACAGGCTGAATAGTATTCCCGAACCATGAAAGGATTGCGACCTGCCTTTCGGCAGACAGGCACAACTGGTGATGCCCAAAGAGATGATGCCGGTATTGTAAAACGCTTTACGTTCTGCCTCATTTCCACCTGTTCTTTCCTTATCTTCGCCGAAATTTTTGCAATATGAACCTCCACGAATATCAAGCCAAGGAATTATTGAAGAAATACAATGTTCCTGTGCAGGAAGGATTTGCCTGCAGTACAGTACATGAAGCCGAAGAAGCTTATCGCCAGATCAAGAACCAAAGCGGCAGCAGCTTTGCAGTTGTAAAAGCGCAAATTCATGCGGGTGGCCGTGGTAAGGGAACCGTGAAAGAAACAGGTATCAATGGTGTAAAAGTTGCAAAAAATATTGACCAGATCACTGAATTTGCAAAAGGTATTCTAGGTGGTACGTTGGTGACCATTCAAACAGGACCTGCCGGTAAAGTGGTAAACAAAATTCTTGTTGCACAGGATATGTATTACGATGGACCAACAGAGCGCAAAGAATTTTATCTCTCTATTCTCCTCGATCGTACAAAAAAACAAAACGTGATCATGTACAGTACCGAAGGCGGTATGAACATTGAAGATGTGGCACATGACACTCCTGAAAAAATATTTAAAGAGTGGGTTAACCCGGGTGGACCATTACAAGGTTTCCAGGCAAGAAAAATTGCATTCAATCTTGGTTTAAGTGGTGAAGCATTTAAGAACTGTGTGAAGTTTGTAACGAATCTTTACAATGCATACGTTGGATTGGATTGTGGTATGTTAGAAATTAATCCATTGTTCAAAGCAGCCGATAACAAGATCATTGCAGTGGATTGTAAAATGAACATTGATGATAACGCATTGATGCGTCATCCTGATGTTGCAAACATGCGTGATACGAGTGAAGAAGATCCTACAGAAGTTGAAGCAGGCAACCATAACCTCAACTTCATTAAGCTTGATGGTAACGTAGGTTGTATGGTGAACGGTGCAGGTTTGGCAATGGCTACCATGGATATGATCCAGCTGAGTGGCGGGCAACCGGCAAACTTCCTTGACGTGGGCGGTACAGCCAATGCACAAACTGTTGAAGCCGGTTTCAAAATTATTTTGAAAGATCCGAATGTAAAAGCAATCCTCATCAACATCTTTGGTGGTATTGTTCGTTGCGACCGTGTTGCGGCAGGTGTAATTGAAGCCTACAAAACAATTGGTAATATTCCTGTTCCTATCATCGTACGTTTACAAGGTACAAATGCAGTAGAAGCAAAAAAACTAATCGATGATAGCGGATTGAAAGTACAAAGTGCTATTCAGTTAAGCGAAGCAGCAGAACTCGTCAAGAAAGCTGTAGCGTAAACTGAACAAAAAATAAACAGGCGGTGCCATACGATTTTCGTATGGCATTCGTTTTTATACCTTGTGAATAGTTTAACCATTCACTTTGCTGGTCGGCTTATTTTTTGAACCCGATCCGGCAACAATAAACCATCAACCAATTATCACATGAAATATCTATAAAAAATAATCGAGCAATTTATCCAGGTGGCGATGATTATTTTTTATAAATATACTATGCGGCCCAAAAACAATAAAAATATTCGCATGAAAGGACTACTCCGCAACAGCTTCGTCTTATTCGTTAGTTTGTTTCTTCTTCAGTCAGCTTCTGCACAACTTCGTTTCGAAACACAACATCACTTTAAACCGTTTGAAGTTTTACTGGATGCAGGTTATGCACGACCCGCAGGGAAGGGTGCGAAGGCAGGTGTGTTATTGGCATTGGAACCACGTTTCAATGCAGTGGATCGTATAACAGTTGGCTTGCGGATGGAAGCAACAGCCATGGCCCGTGGCTATGCAGGTATCAGTGGTATGAATCCAAATGCAAATGGTGAAGCTGGTGTTGGTATTTCGTTTGTTCCAACAGCTGAATATTATTTTGCGAACCGAACCGTTCGCCCATTCATTGGCGGTGGCGCCGGTATTTATAATTTCCTGAGCATTGAAGCTAACAGTCAAAATGGTGGAAGCGTTTCTGTTCCTGCATCCACAAAATTTGGCGGCATGGCAAGAGTAGGTATCGAAGTATGGCATTTCCGTGCAGCAGTTGAATATAACTTCGTGGCAAAGACTGGTGATATCAATAATAATTATCTTGGTATCAAACTCGGCATCATTCTCGGCGGCGGACAATATTCCTTAGAAGATAGGTATTGAGGAAGCTGAGAGCCCCGAGCTTTTAGCTGTGATCGAATATAATTGTAACAACTCCGATTCGTCAATATTTATTCGTGCAGATTCGAGTGATTCGTAGAAACAAATTTCCCTTTAGCTTTGAAGCATGTCTTCAACCGTTCACATTCGTTCCATTCAACAAGCTGATAATGCAGCACTGGCTGTGATTGTACGTAATTCCTTAGCTGAGTTTGGCGCCAACAAACCCGGCACGGTGTTTTACGATCCTACCACTGATGCTTTGTATGAACTCTTTCAAATCAAAGGCAGTTATTATTTTGTTGCTGAAGAAGAAGGTAAGCTGTTAGGTGGTGGTGGTATCTATCCTACTGAAGGGTTACCAGCGAAAACCTGTGAATTGGTAAAAATGTACCTCCACAAAGATGCACGTGGAAAAGGATTGGGCAAACGGATGATCGAACAATGTCTTACCTGGGCTAAGGATAACGGCTATGAGCAGGTGTATTTGGAAACAATGCCGGAGTTGAAACAAGCATTAAAAGTATATGAACTGTTTGGCTTTGAATATCTAGATGGACCAATGGGCAACAGCGGACATTTTGGATGTGATCGGTGGATGTTGAAGAAGCTGTGATGAGTGATTATTTGCCTTGATTGAACTATTCGTCAAACGATCATCACTCATCATTCATCCCTCATCACCTCCACCTCATACACTCCACTAAACAAATACACAGCCCCGCTTTTTACATCAACTGCTTTATGTCTTTTGCGTAGTTTTTCTTTTTTCTGAAACACCCGACCGTCTTTTGTTTTGAAGAGCTGATCATGTTGCAATTGTTCAACCAATACTTCGCCTTGCTTACGAACATCATAATTTTTGAGTACACGCATCAAATGTTCTTCACCACAACTGGTAGCAGATGGATTTTGTAACGATTTCATCAATACCTTTTCAATATCTGTGGGAAAAATTTTCTTGAGTAAAAATTGTGCAAGTATTTTTCCATATTCATGCTTCCATTCTTTACCATGCGCTGCAATGCGATGACCGAAATTTTCAAATGCCAGCAGGTGTGCTATTTCATGCAACAGCGTTACTAAGAAAGAATATTTATTGAGATTCCCGTTTACACTGATACGGTGATTCTTTTGATGGATCGCATGCCGATAATCACCAAGAATACTGTTCCGTTCCCGGGTAATAGTTAAATGAATTTTATATTGGTGGAGATAGTCCAGCACCGGCTCAACCGAACCTTCCGGTAAATAAGCAGCCAATGCATGTAAGGGAACTTCCTTTTTACTCATTGCTTTTTCTCGTCTTGTTTCTGCTTCAACAAACGAAACACCATCCGTACTTCCATAAACGAATACACAAAATACAAGGCCATGCAAACATACAATGCGGGCTTATTAATATTGGGCCTGGCGATCAATGCATAGATCACCACCGCTGCCGCACATATCAACATCTTGATCATAAGTGCACCATACACACTTCTGAAAAACACCTGAATGTTCTTGTGCAAAAAACCTTTTACGTGGAAGTAGAGCGAGGTAATGGTAACAAGAAATAAAATAAGGTTACCTGCCATCAGCACATTAAAACTAAGTCCGTATTTATTGAGCCAGTTTTGACCCAACAGATACAAACTACTTAAAGCAACATACAGCCCCAAAATAGGCAAATACAATTTCTGATTTTGATTCTTCATTTCCTTGCAGATGTGTCTTTATAAATCCGGTAAAAGATGGCGCTGAGCACCACTACCGGTAACAACCATGCAAGTAAAGGAAAATTCAGCTTCAACCAGCCATCTGCTTTTAAACCTGCAAAAACAGCAAGTCCCAAGGCAGCAATTAATTGAAAAGCCAACCCGGCATATTGTGCCAGATAAGCTCTGTTACTCTTTGTTGGTTTGGACGATTTATTGGTCGTTGGCTGCGGCATTTAAGGATTCTTTGCTGATCTCCAGTACACTGGCAAGCGGCGCATTGGAAACGGCAGCAGCGCCCATGTGGCATTCGCCGTTGAACGAAGCCGTAGCATCTACCTGCAACTGACCTGCGTAGATATTTCCGTTGATTTTAGAGCTGCCTTTCAGGTACAATAGTTCAGTAACCTTAATCGTGCCATCGATCTGACCCAACACATCGGCCTGCTGTGCAATAACATCTCCATACACTTTACCGGAGGGCCCAACTAAAATTTTGGAAGTTGTGGTAAGGTTTCCTTTCAGGATGCCATCCACCCTGATGTCGCCTTTACTTTCAATGTTTCCTTTGATTTCGGTACCGGATGCAACAATCGTTGCTAACCCTGTAGAAGACTCTTTTTCCTGGGAACTGGATTTACTGTTGAACATATGCAGTGGTTTTTATTGTGTTGAACGTTCTACTTCCGGCATTTTCAGGGTGGCTGTATCCATTGCTGTGTTTTTTACATCGCCTGATAACACCTTTTTCAAATTGTCAAGATATTGTTCTTTATAGTACATCGACCGCTCTAAGGAATCAATTTTAGTCTTATAAAAAATCAATTCCTTCCGCTGACTTTGTGAACCATAGCCCGGTAAATAATATTTCAGATTGGTAAATGTGATCAGGGCTACTGTTAACCCCACCAACAATACAAAAATGGTGCTAAGAGTGATGTAAACGCTTAATCTGGATAATTTAAACGTCACTACTTCCTCATATGTATCGTCGTTCATCACCACTAAACGATAGCGGTTGCGTAAGCGCTTTAATGTACTTTCTGCATCAATTCGTTTTGCCATACTGTAAATGAGGACTAAATTTACTGTTTAAGAGGGGTAAAAAAATTATTTCTTCCTGATTTTACCGTTAATTAAAATATTTTTGGCCGTATTGAGTTAATTAAGAAAAACGACCCAACGCCTGCATGCAGCCAAATATTGTTTCTAAATTCAACCGGATCCTGTTTATTTTTCTGCTGGGCTGTATTTCCGCATCGGCGCAACCGGATTTTACCCTCCCCTTAGTAAAACCCGCAAAATATGAGAATAAGACACTGGGGTCGGAAAAAACCGACGATAAAAAATTCACATTGCCCCGGCGCCTTTACCAAAGTATGGTAACGCAATATAATTTTCATTACAACGCCGCCAATAAGATCAATGCCATCCTCGAAAAAGCAAAGCTGAGCCATCAGGACGATTACACTCAACTCCTTCCCTTCTACAATTATTCAACCAAATTTACTGCGGCCGATTCAATGGAGCTGGATTCAGTGATCCTGAAAGCAACTGCGGGGATTGTATTGCACGATCTGCGGAACAGTTATATTGATAATATGTATCTGCTCATCGGACAAAGTTATTTTTACTGGCAAAAATTTGACTCAGCCTACCGCATTTTTCAATTCATCAATTATAACTTCTTTCCAAAAGATAAAGATGAATTCATTATTGTAGTTGGGTCGAACGATCGCTCTACAAAAGGTGATTTGAACATTGCCACCAAAGAAAAAAACGGTATTGTACATAAAGCATTCTCACATCAGCCAAGCAGAAACGATGCACTCATTTGGCTTACACGCACCTATGCCGAAGACAACCTGTATCCGGAAGCTTATAGTTTGATCAACCTGTTACGAAAAGACCCGCTGTTTCCAAAACGACTGCATAGTAAGTTGAATGAAGTACAGGCGTATACATTTTACAAACAGGAACAATGGGACAGTACTGCCTTTTATTTGAAAGATGCGTTGAGTGAAGCTGCCGATAAAACAGAATTGGCCCGATGGGAATATTTACTGGCACAACTGTATGCCAAAACCAATCAACCTGAACTCGCCTCTGCTTTCTTCAATAAAGCAAAATCGCACACCACCGACCCTGTACTCTATATTCACGCACGTATTTACGAAGCACAATTATTAAAAAAGGAAGGGGGCGATGCAGTTACTGAAACATTAGCCGATTTGTTAAAGCTCTCACGCAAAGAACGGTTTGACGGATACGAAGACGTATTGTTTTACGCTGCTGCTGATATGGCGTTGCAGAAAGGCGATACCACACAAGCCATCACATTATTAAAACGCAGTGTTTCTTATACGACAGAAAACCCTTCGGTTAAAAATAAAGCCTTTGTAAAACTATCTGATCTGGCATATGCCCGCAGAGATTATACACTTGCATCGAACTCTCTCGATAGTGTAAACCTGCAAGACCCTGCTCTTACAGAACTAACTGCACAGTTAGAAGTGAAGCAGCAAATGTTAAGGCAACTGATAGGTCTTATTACCATTTTACAGCAGCAGGACAGCCTTCAGGCCGTAGCAAAAATGCCGGAAAAAGAAATGGATGCGTATCTGAAAGCACTTGCACGCAAGCTACGCAAACAACGTGGTTTGAAAGATGAGGCAACGTATACGCCTGTTCTTACAGCAAGTAATACAAACGACAATACACCCATTTTCAATAATGCCGGCAGCGGAAATAGCTGGTATTTTTATAATGCGGCGCAAAAAGCAAAAGGCTTTAATGAATTTAAAGCAAGATGGGGCAACCGTCCGAATGTAGATAACTGGCGCAGGCAAGAGGCCATAGATGTTGCAAAACCAATAGCACAGGCACCTCAATCTGCTACTACTACAACTGAAGAGGTAAGCATAGAACCTGATAAAATTCCTGAAGATGAACTAACAGTTGATGGATTAAAAAAGAGGCTACCCTTAACCGTTGAGCAAATGCTTACTTCAAACAGAAGAATTGCTGAATCGTTGTTTGAGCAGGGACAAGTCTATAAAAATCAACTGGAAGACTATGTGCAGGCTGCCATTGTGTTTGAGGAACTATGGAAACGTTTTGGCAACTATGAAAAAGAGCAGGAAGTATTGTTTGAACTTTATTACTGCTATACCAAAACCGGCAACAAAGAAAAAGCAAACTATTTTCTGGACCAGTTGAATAAAAAATATCCTAACGGAGATTTCGTGCAGAAAATCAATACATCGAAAAATCCAACAGCCCCTGTAAAAGATGCAAAAACAATTGCGTATGAAACCATTTATGACCTGTTTCTCTCCGGCAAATTTGATGAAGCACAGCAACAAAAAAAATGGGCTGATTCTATTTATGGAAATTCATACTGGACACCACAGCTACTTTATCTGGAATCACTTTATCACATCAAACAAAAGAATGACAGTGTTGCTATTTTGACGCTCAGCAATATTGAACGGAATTTCCCCGGCACACCAATGGCTGAGAAAGCAACTGTAATGAAAGATGTGATCAGCCGTCGAACAGAAATTGAAGACTATCTTACCCGCACCAATATTGTACGTCAAACCGAAGATAGTGTTGTAGTACCGTTTGATGAAGGGCCATTGGTGAATAAAATCGGACAGAACAGCAAAACAGATACAACCAGTAAAATTAGTCTTGGCAATCAACCAACACAAAACAACGCTAATATTACAAGACCAATAGCCCCGATTCAAAAAACCGAACCAGAAAAAACGGATCGTAACAACGCAGGAAAAGTTACCATTGGCAATAAGCCGGCAATGGACACAAGCAGGATAAAGCCATTAAAAGAAGGAAAAATTGAAATGGTTTACATCTATAATGCAACCGATCCATATTCAGTAGTGATGTATTTTGATGAAGTGGACGAAGTGTATGTAACCGAGGCAAGAACAGCGTATCAACGTTACAACTCATCCTCCCATAGTGGCGAAGACATTCCATTAAAAATCTATATCGGCGATAAGGAGAATACCTGGATGGAAATGGGCCTTTTTTCAAATGTAACCACCGCATTGGGCTACATGGAGGAGTGGAAAAAGAATGCCCGGCAAATTGTGCCTTGGCTACCTGAGTTAAAATACAGCTTCATCATTATTTCCGACCGCAACCTCGAATTGCTCAAAACAAGAAAAAATATGGAGGAATACAAGCTTTTCCTCCGCCAACACATCAAAGATAAATTTTAAGATTTCCTGCTTTACTGTACTCCCTTAATTGTTATAGATTTGTCTGGTATTGAATTTGCTTTACTCAGCATCTTATACATCTCTTATGCGTAAACCAATCAAATATTTGTGGCGTGCCTTTTTTATCGGTTTCGGACTTTTTGTGCTGCTGGTAATTGGCGCTAATTTCGGATTGCTCGGCAAAATGCCTTCGCTTGAAGAGCTCGAAAACCCATCCGCCTCCTTAGCCAGCGAAGTAATTGCTTCGGACGGAACACTTATGGGGAAGTTTTACATGGAGGATCGTACCAATGTGGAATACAAAGACATTTCAAAAAACATTGTAAATGCACTTGTTGCTGCAGAAGATGAGCGGTTTTATAACCACTCCGGTATCGATGGCCGTGCACTGGGCAGAGCCGTAATGAAACTTGGAAGTGACGGTGGCGGAAGTACCATTACACAACAGTTGGCATTGAATCTGTTTGGCGGCCGTGCAAAAAATAAAGTGCTGCGTGTATTTCAAAAAATTCAGGAATGGATCATTGCTGTAAAACTGGAACGCAATTTTACTAAAGATGAAATCATTGCCTTGTATCTCAATACAGTTGAATATAGTGATAACGTTTTTGGCATTCGTAACGCCTCCAAAACATTTTTCCAGAAAGAGCCGTCGTTGGTAACAGTTGACGAAGCTGCTTTATTGATCGGGATGGTGAATGCACCGTATGCTTACAATCCACGCATCTTTCCACCAAGAGCCATGCAAAAGAGAAATGTGGTGATCAACGACATGGTGCGGAATAACTTTGTAACTGCGGAAGAAGCTGAAAAGCTAAAGAGCAAACCAATTAATCTGAAATATAAAAAACTGGATGAAAGCACAGGTCTCGCTCCATATTTCCGTGATGTGCTGCGTGATCAAATGAAGAAGTGGGCGAAAGAACACAAAAAGTCGAACGGTGAGAGTTATAACATTTATCGGGATGGGTTGAAAATTTATACCACCATCAATCCCCGTATGCAGCTGTATGCAGAAGAAGCTGTTTCCAAACACATGAGTGCACTGCAAAAAAATTACTGGACGTTGCCGTGGATCAAAAACAACAGCATCTGGAAAGGCCATGAAAATATTATTGAACGTGCTATGAAAGACAGCGACCGTTGGCGTAAAATGGCTGCTGCCGGCATCAGCGATGAGGATATTCGAAAAGCGTTCAATACAAAAACGAAGATGAAAGTATTTGCATGGAACAGTAAACGGGAAACCGATACAACCATGACGCCGTATGATTCTGTGCGCTATCACAAAATGATCATCCAAACAGGTTTTATGGTGATGGATCCTTTTACAGGCGAAGTAAAAGCATGGGTGGGTGGTGTAAACTTTAAGAATTTTAAATTCGATCACGTTAATATCAATACAAAGCGACAAGTGGGTTCAACATTTAAACCACTGCTCTATGCCTATGCTGTTGAAAATGGTTACACACCCGAAACACCTTTACCGGCTGGTCCAATAAACCTCGGAGGCAAAATGATTTCAGGTGGTGGTGGACCAATGGCTATTTGCCTCGCCTTTTCTAAAAATCCGGGAGCTGCATACTTAATGAATCAGTTTGGTGTAAAGAGTGTGATCAATTTTGCACAGAGCACTGGTATTAAAAGTGAAATGCCGCCTTACCCATCCATTGCGTTGGGAAGTGCCGACATCAGCGTATATGAAATGCTGCAGAGTTATACCATGTTCCCAACAAACGGCATGAGTACACAACCAATTTATGTAACACGTATTGAAGACCGTAACGGAAATATTTTACAAACCTATGCACCTGAACAAAAAGTAGTGATGAGCGAAGCTGCCGCTTTTACCATGGTAAAAATGATGCAGGGCGTAGTAGATATTGGTACAGGCCGCCGTTTGCGGGGCATGGGGCTTACCGGTGAAATTGCAGGTAAAACCGGAACAACGAATGGTAATACTGATACATGGTTTATCGGTTATACGCCACAGTTATTGGCCGGTGGCTGGGTTGGTTGTGATGATCCTTTTCTGAAAATGGTGGGCGAAGGTAACCGAACCGCTTTACCAATCTGGGGTTATTTCTTTGAAAAAGTATTAGCCGATAAAACACTGGGCATTACCAAAGAAGCAAAGTTTGTACAACCGGAAAGTATGAAGGTGGAATCGTTTATGGATTATGAAAACTTTGCAGATCGCTACAGCAATGAACCGGATGCAGAAAACCCTGATGCCGGAAATGGCACCTCCTCCGACTATGGTGATTTGAATCTTACTCCTGATGCCACGCTTGGCCCTGAATCGCAAATTACAGAAGAGCAGAAAGTATTGCAGGAAGCCAAAAAACAGGACGAGAAAAAACCAGATACCAAAAAAGAGCCTGCAAAACCTGCTGCCACAAACGACCCGAAAAAAGACAGCACCAAAAAAAAATGGTGGCCGTTTAAAAAGAAAAATAGTTAATGAAAAAGCCCGGTACTTCTTACCGGGCTTTTTCATGATAACGAAGTACTCCAGCTTAATTTGTAAATATCATCGGCCCCTTTAACACAGGTAAACAGAAAATTTGTAATAAAAGGAATTTGTAAGTGTTCGCCGTTTTCTTCAAACGAAACGGCACCACTCAAATAAATGATAGACGACGATGTTTCCAAAGCTTCACTGTTAAGGGGTACCCGCTGTTGACCATACCCCAAATCGTAGTGACGATATGCTAATTGTTCTACCATATTCTCCAGCAAATCGGGCCGGTCAAGTATAGCAGCAATGTGAATGTAGTTATTCATGATCCAGTCATTTAGTAAATCAGCCAATCGCCTCGTTTGTTCCAATTCTCTATACTATTGATGCTGCAATCGTATTTCTGATTAATAAAGAAATGTGAAAGCTGCAAAAAGCTGCATCTGTGTATAAACTGCAGTATGAATATTTCCCGGCAACCCTTATGCATATTTTTGCATCTTTGCACTTTAAACAAACTACTGATCATTATGTGTGGAATCGTTGGATATATCGGTTCACGGGAAGCCTATCCCGTAATACTGAAAGGATTAAAGCGACTGGAATACCGTGGCTACGATAGTGCAGGTGTAGCACTACTGAACAATGGAATGAATGTGTATAAGAAGAAGGGCAAAGTATCGCAGCTCGAAGAAGAAGTAATTGGCAAAGACCTTCACTCCCACATAGGCATCGGGCATACCCGTTGGGCAACACACGGTGAGCCGAGCGATCGGAATGCACATCCGCATCTCTCCAACAATGGAAAACTGGCAATGATCCATAATGGCATTATCGAAAACTATGTATCCATTAAAAATGAATTACTGAAAAAAGGATACAGCTTTAAAAGCGATACCGACACAGAAGTACTACTCAACTTTATTGAAGATATTAAAACCAACAACGAGTGCACATTAGAAGAAGCAGTGCGTATTGCATTAAAACGTGTTGTGGGTGCTTATGTGATCTTATTGATTGATGAAGACACTCCTGATACCATTATTGCAGCACGTAAAGGAAGTCCGTTGGTAATTGGCATTGGCAAGAACGAACATTTCCTTGCAAGTGACGCCTCTCCTATTATTGAATATACCAAAGAAGTGGTGTATGTGAATGATTATGAACTCGCCATTGTAAAAGCAGATGAGCTGATCCTGAAAAATCTCGGGAACGAAAAAATCACTCCTTATATCCAGAAACTTGATCTTGAACTGGCAGCTATTGAAAAAGGCGGCTACGATCATTTCATGCTCAAAGAGATCAATGAACAACCGCATACGATCTATGATTGTTTGCGTGGACGATTAGATCCGGTTGCAGGCACTATCACCATGGCAGGGGTGCAAAACAATATGGAGCAATTGAAAAATGCACAACGTATTGTGATGATCGCCTGTGGTACAAGCTGGCATGCAGGTTTGGTGGCTGAATATATTTTTGAAGAACTCTGCCGCATTCCGGTTGAAGTGGAATATGCATCTGAATTTCGCTACCGTAATCCCGTGATCAATAAAGGCGATGTAATTATTGCTATTTCGCAAAGTGGAGAAACTGCTGACACTATTGTTGCCATTGATAAAGCAAAAGAACAAGGTGCTTTTATATTTGGCGTAGTGAACGCTGTAGGCAGTTCAATAGCCCGTTTATCGCATGCAGGGGCTTACACACATGCGGGCCCAGAGATTGGTGTAGCAAGTACCAAAGCATTTACTGCACAGTTAGTGGTATTAACAATGGTGGCTTTAAAGATTGCTCTTGAAAAGGGAACCATTACACATGATCGTTATATGCACCTGTTGAATGAACTGCATGAAATTCCGGATAAAGTAAAACTGCTGCTGGAGCATTCCGATAAAGTAAAAGAAATTGGATTGAAGTATAAAGATGCGGGTGATTTTTTATACCTCGGACGTGGATACAATTTTCCAGTAGCACTTGAAGGTGCATTGAAACTGAAAGAGATTACTTACATTCATGCAGAAGGTTATCCCGCTGCAGAAATGAAACATGGGCCCATTGCATTGGTGGATGAAAAATTACCGGTTGTTTTTGTTGCCACAAAAGATCCTTATTACGAAAAAATTGTGAGTAATATCCAGGAGATCAAAGCAAGAAAAGGCCAGGTGATCGCCGTAGTTTCAGAAAACGATGAAGTGATTCCAACCATGAGCAATGATATCATGTTTGTACCGGAAGCAGATGAAATTGTTGCACCGATATTGAGTGTAATTCCATTACAACTCCTCTCGTACTATATTGGAGTTGCAAAAGGGTTAGATGTAGATAAGCCACGAAATTTAGCAAAGAGTGTAACAGTTGAATAAGTTTGTAGTTTTTAGTTGATAGTTATGTGCAGTTACCTGCATAATATCGGCATGCTACATTTATTCAGAGTGATTGAGCTTACATAACCACAAACTAAAAACTACAAACTGAAGAATGAACCCCATCAACAAACAACCGATCTCCGGTATTGGTTACAATTTTATTCCTGCAGCCCATCTTCCAAAAGGAAAAGATGAATATTATCTCCGCAATAAACAAAACCGGAGTGGTATCAACTACCGCAAGTTAACAGCGCTGGAAATAGAAGTATTGGTTCGTAACCGGAATGCATCAGACGACTGGAATAAGATTCTTGTATCAGATGCTTTTAACCCGGAACTGGTAAAAAACTGTAAGTTTTTCGGTTTGGTACGTATTGGAAAACTGGAACCTTACTACCTTGAATTCCATTCTGTAAAATTACAGGTAGGATTATACAACAGTACCATCATCAGTTGTGATTTTGGCGACAATGTTGTGATCGATAACGTTCACTATCTCTCCCACTACATCATTGGTAATGAAGTGATCATTACCAATGTGCATGAAATGGGCACTACCAATTATGCCAAATTCGGTAACGGTATTTTAAAACAGGGTGAAGATGAAAAGATCCGCATCTGGCTGGAAGTGTGTAATGAAAATGCAGGGCGAAAGATCATCCCATTCAATGGAATGTTACCCGGTGATGCATGGATCTGGAGCCGTAACAGAGATAATAAGTTGCTGCAGCAAAAACTAAAAGATTTTACAGAACTGAAGTTTGATAAACTGCGGGGTTACTATGGAAAAGTGGGCGACCGCACTGTGATTAAAAGTTGTTCCATCATCAAAGATGTTTGGATCGGCAGCGATGCATATTTAAAAGGTGCTACCAAATTAAAAAATCTTACGATCAATTCTTATCCCGGCGCAAGTTCGCAGGTGGGTGAAGGTTGCGAATTGGTGAATGGTATTATGAGCGAAGGATGCAAAGCTTTTTACGGCGTAAAAGCTGTACGTTTTTACATGGCATCGCATTCGCAATTGAAATATGGAGCAAGGTTGATCAACTCTTATCTTGGTAACAATGCCACCATCTCTTGTTGCGAAGTATTGAATTCACTCATCTTCCCGGCGCATGAACAGCATCACAACAATTCATTTCTCTGTGCGGCCACCATCATGGGGCAAAGTAATATTGCAGCCGGTGCTACATTGGGAAGTAACCACAACAGCCGGAGTGCCGATGGTGAGCTGATCGCAGGTCGTGGTTTTTGGCCGGGGCTTTGTGTAAGCATCAAACACAATTCAAAATTTGCAACCTATACATTATTGGCAAAAGGTGATTATCCGGTTGAAATGAATATCACGATTCCTTTTTCACTGGTTAGTAATGATGAATCAACGAATCAGTTGCAGGTAATGCCCGGGTATTGGTTTATGTACAACATGTATGCATTAGCCCGTAACGCATGGAAATATATTGACCGTGATAAACGTAATGATAAAACACAGGTGTTGGAATATGATTTTCTTGCACCCGATAGTGTGAATGAATTGTTTGACGCATTGCGTTTCATGGAACTGGCAACGGGCAAAGCGTTGCCAGCCGATCAGAAAACCAACAGTTCATTAACAGATATTGCATGCAGTAAAGCTGGCAAAGAAGCGTTGGAGAAAAATGATCAACGCATTGCACAATTGGAAATATTGGCTGATGGTTTTGAAAACAGCAAACGAAAAGTACAGTTACTGAAAGTTGAACGCAGCTATACGATTTTCAAAGAGTTGATCGTGTACTATGCAATGGAGCAGTTGTTGCAATTTGTAAAAATAAATCAAATTAAAACGGTGGATGCATTGCTTGCAGAGCTTCCCAAAAAACAAAAACGTACCAGCTGGATCAACATCGGCGGACAATTAGTAGAAGAAACTGCATACGAACAACTCAAACAAAAGATCACCACAAACAAACTGAAAAACTGGGAGGCGATCCATAAATGGTATCAATCGCAAGGCGAGGCTTACAGTACACGAAAATTAGTGCATGCACTGGCTTCGTATTTTGAGTTGACAGGTGAAAAGCAATTGACCAAAGCAACCTTGAAAACTGCTTTGCAGCAATATCTCTCCACCAAGCAATGGATGGTAAACGGCATTAAAGAATCACGTGCAAAAGATTACAGCAATCCTTTCCGAAAAATGGTGTACGAAACAGAGGAAGAAATGGAAACCGTTACCGGAAAGCTGAGTGACAATTCATTTATCCTGCAACAGGTAGAAGAATTAAAAACAACAAAAGCATCTGTACAAAAACTCATCAAACAGTTTAAATTATAATCGTACGCCTGTTCTATGAACCGCCTTGTAGATGAATACATTGAAAGCCTGCCCGATGAAAAACGGGAAATAGCTGAACAGCTTCGTGAACTGATTCATACAGTTGTTCCACATGTACAGGAAAAGCACAGTTTTAAAATACCTTTCTATCATTATCATGGTATGTTTTGTTATCTCAACGAAGTGAGTGATGGAATTGATCTCGGTTTGTGCCGTGGAAAAGATTTGATAGATGTATTACCACAGCTTGAATTACGTAACAGAGTGATGGTTGCTTCGGTCATCATTCGCAACAAAAAAGAAATTCAAGCAAAAAATATACAGGAAGTAATACTCACTGCAGCTAACTGGCAGGAAGAAGCAAAACGATTGAAGATATCAATGATCAATACAAAGAAAAAAAACGCAAAGAAAAAGAAAGCAAAATAAAGTTATCATCCCGAGGCACGAGGGATCTGCCGGGCATTTGTATCAAAGTTGAAGAGATCTCTCGTTCCTCGGGATGACAGGAACTTCAACAAAAAAGCCGCTTCAAACAAAGCGGCTTTACTTATTTACACAAGAGCAATTTAATCACCCCAAATATTATCTTTTCCATCGAGCCATAGTTTCACCAAATCAGTTGTAACAGATTTTGGACGCTCTAACGGGAAGCCCAATGCTCTGTCCCAAATTAAACTGGCCATTACACCCAATGCACGACTTACTGCAAACAATACCGTATAATATTCATACTCCTTCATGCCGTAGTGTACCAGTAACGCACCACTGTGCGAATCAACATTCGGCCATGGATTTTTTACCTTTCCCAACGATTGCAAAATGGGTGGTACCACTTCATAAATATTCCAAACAGTATTCACCAGTTTATCATCGGGCATATGTTTTTTACCAAACTCCATTTGTGCGGTAAAGCGTGGATCGGTTTTGCGTAATACCGCATGTCCATAACCCGGCACCACTTTACCGGAGCTTAATGTTTGCTTTACATATTCTTCAATCTGAACTTTATCAGGCGCATCTGTTCCGAGTGCTTCCTGCATTTCAAAAATCCATTTGATCACTTCCTGATTTGCTAATCCATGTAGCGGACCAGCCAATCCATTCATCCCTGCTGCATAACTCAAATACGGATCGCTCAAAGCAGAACCAACAAGATGAGTGGTGTGAGCGGAAACATTGCCGCCTTCATGATCGGCATGGATGGTCATATACAAACGCATCAGCTCCATGAAACCTTCATCATCATAACCCAGCATATGTGCAAGGTTACCGGCCCAATCGAGCAAACCATTTGGGTGTATATGTTCACTGTTCTTATACTTACGGCGATAGATATACGCAGCAATACGTGGCAAGCGGGCAATCAGCGTCATTGCATCATCAAACACCGGTTCCCAATAATCTTTCTTATTAATGCCTTCGCCATATTTTTTAGCGAAAATGCTTTCAGTCTGCAAGGCCATTACACCCACCACAAACATCGTCATTGGATGCGTATGTAACGGTAACGAATCAATAGCATCAAATACATGATTCGGTACATGGCTGCGGCGCTGCCAGTTATCCGTCACATAATTCACCATCGTATCATCCGGCAAATCACCGGTCAACATCAAATAAAACAGTCCCTCTGGCAAGGGTTGTTCACCCTTTGGGGCTTTCGGAAGTTTTTGTTGTAATTCAGGTATTGTAAATCCACGAAAACGAATGCCTTCCTGTGAATCCAGTAAGGATGTTTCGGTAACAAGACCTGTAATACCACGCATGCCCTGATAAATCTGAGAAAGTGTAACCTCTCCCACTACTTTGTTGCCATGTTCTTTCAACAGGTTTTTAATCTCCGATGAAGCTGCATCTGCCTTTTCCTTGAACCTCTCTTTAATAATGCCCATGATTGTACTTTTATAATTGAAGTTTATCGTTGCAATAGTCTGCTTTCAAGTGAATTTCCCAAAGGTAGCCAATCCAAGGTTTCACAACAACAGAGAAGATGAAAAGTTGATGAACTTTCCCTATTTCGGAGCCCGCTTGTAGAGCCAAATGGCTACGATGGCAAAAAGTACATTGGGAAGCCAGGCAGCAATGATGGGTGGCAGGTTGCCTTTGGTTGAAAACACCATCGAAAACTTATCGATGATAATAAACGAAACACCCATAATAAAGGCCAATGCCAGATGAAATCCACTTCCGCCCCTGATTTTTCTACAGGCCAGTATAGCTGCGATCATGGTCATAACAATCACCGATATTGCACTTGCATCACGGCGATAGCGTTCAAAACGGATGGCATTGATGCCTTCTGATCCACGTGTTTCTTCCTGTTTGATAAACCGATTGAGCGAAGGCGTTTTTAACTTATCTTTCTTGAAATCATCTTCTGAAATATCGGTAGGTAAATAACCCATTTTGAGATAATAGTTCGAAAGCGATTTCACCTCCTCCTTTAACCCATCAATTTTTCGTTCAATGGCCGATTCCATTTTCCACTGCTTCTTTGCCGTATCCCAGATGATGGTTTCGGAACGAAGGTTGTAATACACCTGATTATTTTTTACTTTCTCCAGAAAAAATCCATTCCCGATTTTAGCGGTGGTATCATAATTCCTCATACCTGCGTAGGTATAAGTGTCGACCCTGAAATGAATATTGTTGAGATATTGCCGTTGTTGTTTGGATATATTTCCCATATCCACATACTTATTTTCAAAGTTGGTGCGGATAATATTAGCTTCCGGAATTAAAAAATGATTGGCTGAACCCAGCATAAGTGCCAGCAAAATACCCCCTACCCAATACGGGCGTAGGAAACGACCCAGACTCATACCTACACTCAACATCGCCACCACTTCACTACGTAACGCAAGCTTTGATGTAAAGAACACCACAGCGATCAATACAAACACCGGAAACAACAAGGCAATGATGTGGGGAAGAAATCCATAGTAGTACTTGGTAACAATATCGCTAAACCCCAAACCACTCCGTACAAAATCTTCACTTTTTTCACTTGCATCAATGGCCAGCGTAATCAACGAAAAGATCAACAGCAGGAAAAAGAAGGTTTTTAAAAACGACTTTAATATGTACCAATCAAGGATTTTCATATAATAATTGTGCAAAGTAAAGGTAGAAAGAGGAAAAGAAACTGTTAATGGAAAATACCTGATAGCCGGCAAACGTAAAATATGCTTCGTATTACATGCTCAGCATAAATGTGCATCCCCTTTCTGCCGGCAACACGGTGATGTTGCATTGAATGGCTTTCGCAAGATCTTTGATAATATGCAGCCCCAGACCGTACCTTCCCCCTGTTATACCTGCTTCGCTGAACAATGCCTTTAACTGCTCACCGTTAATACCCGGACCATTATCTGTTATTGATAAAAAGATTTTCCCGTTCTCTTCCCAGGCTTTCCATTCAATTCTTGCACCAGTTGTTTCATGAACTGCTTTTACTGCATTGGAGGTAAGATTGTACATGATGGTTTGCAGATAGTTTTCGTCGGTTACAACAACAAGGTTCTGTTGATTGATAAAACTAAAATGAACCCCACTTGCCCATGCAAATGACTTTTGTATATGATTGAAAAGAGTGTTTACTTCTGCTTCGCTTAGTTTCGGTTTAAAATTTTCCATTTGTCCTTTGCTCCACAGCAGCATTTCTTCCATGGTTTCTAACAAAGCCCCTGCGGATTGGCTGATTTCTTTTTGATGTGCAGCAGCTTGTGCTGCACTGAATAAATCAGGTTCATCAGTTTGCAAATCAAGCAGCGTTACAAACCTGGCTATAGGGTTACGCAGGTCGTGACTGAGGATTCCAAAAAATTTTGCTTTTACTTTATTCGCTTCATCCAGTTCGTTGTTGAGTTGCAGTAATATGGAATTATTTCTTTTCTTGATCTGTACCTGTCGATACAATAAAAATCCAATAACTGAAAATAGAATTAATGCCCCGGCTAAACCCCACAGCTTTTTTTGCTGATTAGACAGCGCAAGCTGATTTATTTTTAATTCGCTGTTCTTTTTATCTATTTCCCGCTGGCTCTCGGTAGCAGCTATTTTATTTTTATTATCCTGCGAATAAATAGAATCTTCTATTTCCTTGTACAATTTAAAATTATAATATGCTTTTTTGTAATCGCCAGTAAATGCCTGTAATTCGGATAAGGCGCCTAAAAAATAAGATCGGTTGTCAGTTTCGCCTGCCTGCTCACTAAAACTAATGGCTTCCTTTAAATACAACTCAGCCTTTTGCAACAACAGCTTTTTATCATCAGGAATAATATCTCCATACTTTACGGTATGCGCCGTGTCGTATCTTACAATATCAAGATACACAATACCTATATTACCGGTGTTTGTAATGGCTTTAATACTAAACGGATTTATCTGGTTCCATAATTCCCTTGCCTTTATTCGGGCTTCAATTGCTTTTCTGTAATTGTTTCCGTATACATTTGCTAAAGCAGCTGTTACTGAAGCCAATCCTTCATTATTACCAGTTTGTTCATATAATATCTGCGCTTGATTAAAATACTGTTCTGCCTCCTTCAATTTTTTACCGGCTGTTTTAATATTTCCAAAATTTGACAGAGCATTTGCCATTCCGTCGGCATTTCCTGTTTTTTCATATAACAACAACGCTCTTTTTGCAAACTCGAGTGCCTTATCAAAATTTTGCTGAAGATTATACGTGGTAGAAATATTAATTAAGAAATCGGATATAAGTGCACTGTCTTTCACCTCCTCTCCAAGTTGAAGCGCCTTAAAATAATAATCAGCAGCGGTGGTGTAATCAGAGCGAACGTTCTGTGCGGCAACTCCCATATTGTTATAGGTAGATGCCATGTTTCGTTTTTCTCCAAGATTTTTATTTGTTATCAGCGATGACTTAAAATAAAAAATAGCAGAGTCGTAATTTCCCTGCTCACTGTATGCTCTTCCAATATTATCCTGAAATACGGATACCCCTTTTTGCCATTTCATGGCTTTTGCAAATTGCAGCCCTTTGTTTGCATAATGCATCGCTTCATCGATATTGATAAATGTAAGCTCATTAAAAATCCGGTTGTAGGTTCTTGCCTTTAGTGTATCGTTTTTGATTTCCGGAAGTGATGCAATTAACGAATCTACAAGTTGCTGACCTGTTTTTTGTGCGTGGCTGCTAAAGCAACCAAATAAGGTAATTAAAAAAAATAATTGCTTCATCTAAAATTGCGGTTTCAGTTTACTTACAATTTCTTTATAGTTTCTGCCTACCGGCAGCACTATATTGTTTACCACAATTTCCTGTGCTTTTATCCGCTCAATAAAATGTTTTTGCACAGCATAGCTACGGTGTATGCGTACAAATTGCTCAAAAGGCTTTTCTTTTAAAACGTTCCCAAGAGTAGAAAGCACAGAATATTTTTTTTGAGCAGTTACAATAAGCGTATAATCTTTTAATGCTTCCAGATACACCACTTCGTGTAAAGATAATTTTACCTGTTCATGTCCTTCCTTTATAAAAAAAGTATCAGCACCCAACGTGCCATCCAGCAAACTTGCTTTCTGCCTTATTTCAAGATATGTTTGAATTCGCTCTACTGTTTTTGCAAATCGTTCTGCCTTCAATGGTTTTACAATAAAATCAAGAGCTGCCAGTTCAAAACTATCCACCGCATAGTCGGGATAAGAGGTGATAAAAACGCAAACCGGAATCGCAGCAAGTTCTTTCCTTAAATCAAGTCCGGATTTACCGGGCATATCAATATCAAAAAAAGCAATATCCGGTATTGTTGCGTTGACTGAAGCAAGAGCTTCCTCAGCAGAAGTATAGACACCCCTTATCTGCATAAATGGATATCTTTTTACAGCAGCAATTACGCTGAGGCGGTCTATTTCATGGTCATCTGCAATAATGCAACTATAAACGTGGTTCATGTAAAAAAAACTGCGGTTGAAGCAATTCAAATATAACCAAAAACCTGTTATCTGTCTATCCAATACGTTGTTCATCGAGTTGTGGTTCCCTGCACAAAACCTGCGAATTAGTTTTGACTTGAATTAAACATCGCACCATGACAACAAGATTTTTATTATCAGCTATACTGCTTGGCACGTTCAGCTTTACAGCCTGCAAAAAAGAAAATACCACAACGGCCGTTGCACCAAAAAATCCGAACACCCCAACTTGCGCCTACATGAGTTATGAACCAACTGGAGGAACATATGCCTACTTCGTTAGTTTTTTTGACTTGAGCAGCCCGCAAACAGCCAACAAAAAATACTTTAAAGCACAATTGAAATTTGTTGGGACAAAAGACTCGTTTGAAATTGTTGTTGCGCCGCAATCGATCAACAATCTGGCTACCGGCTTTCCGTCAGAAATCATCGATCATCCGGGTTTTGGTCTTTTAAACCAATGGACCAATCCACTGTACACACTGCGAACCAACGGTGGCGGCAGTTATATAAAAGATACGATTGTACGAAACCCACAGAGTAATTATTATGATCACTATCTGAATTATTTGAGTGGCCCGTTAAAAGGCAAATTCGGTCAAAGCAATTTTGACGGTTACAAAGTGCCTGTAGGAAACGGACAAACCGATTTGCACTACAGAACGGTCTTCTATTTTAGCGAAGGCTTGTGTTACGATGCGAACAACTTTGAATCTCCCATTCGAATAAAACCAATCAGCTCACTCTACAGAGGGGCACCGGATTATGATTGGAAAAATGTGAGTACCGGTTTACAGATTCTGGGTGGCGGGGGAACAAGATTCTACTTTTTAGACTTTAAAAACTGGAGATATTTCAGGTGGGAGCAGTTTACAAGTAACGTTTTAGGCAGCGGTCAATTGGCCACAACATTTGAAGGATATCAAAGCTTAGACAATTTTATAAAATGGCCAGAGGGCTGGGGTAAAAAATAATTTACTGCCGGGTAATGGCTTGCTGCTGACTGCATCTTATCAAATTATACAAAGGCATGCGCCGCTTCACTGCATCACTATAACAACTAAATAAAACAACTTCAAATGAAAAAAGCATCTTTTCTATGTTTGGTCCTACTATTTACAGCAACCGCATTTTCACAAAACCCGGTAGGGAAATGGAAGGTCGTGTCGCATATATCCGAATACGAAGGTCAAAAATTTGATAGCCAGGCAGCCCTGCTAAAACAGCGGCCCTGTGCAGGGAAAGTTTTTTATGAAATCAAAGCCGACAATAGCTACCGGCTTAATGCTGCCAACAGTGGCTGCGACGAAGGGTACAAGAAAATTCAGGAAAAATTATATAGCAAAACAATGTGGAGGGTGTTGAATGGCAAAATCACCATCTCTACGCAAAAAGATTTTTCGGTTGGACAAACCTATTCAATTACCGTTTCGGGGAATAAAATGATTTGGGTAGGCACAGATGGACAAGGAACAATCACGTATCAAAAACTATAAACCGCTTTTATGAACTTCAAGAATGTACTTCTTACAGCAGGGCTGGCAATCTTTGCTCTTGTATCCTGCAAAAAAGACAAAGGACCCGATAAAACAAAACTATTAACAGCAGGCAGTTGGCGTTTTATCGCTTATACATCAACGAACATTTCAACCGGGGCTACGTATGATAACTATACATCTTCGCCGGCATGTTCCAGAGATAATGAATACACGTTCTCTACATCTGGTGTGCATGAATATACAGAAGGAGCTACAAAATGCAATGCAGCCGATCCTCAGATTATCTATTTCGCTGAATGGAAATTTATCAACAATGAATCGGCGATCGAAATTACGGCAGGTAGTCAGCGTCTGGAGTTTCAGATTGTTACCCTTACCAGCACGGAGTTTTCATTTCGGGTAACCAATGGTACAGTGATGGATGAGATTCGCTTAATTCATTAAAGACAGGTGATGACAGAACGGGACTTACCCTCCGCCTGCCAATTTGAATAAACAAATTCCGAACAACTTTTCATCAAATGAACAAACGAATATTCATCGTACTTGTGAGCGTATGCTGCCATTTACTTTCTCACGCTCAGGAACTGTCAAATGGGGAGTACATGATCAAAATAAAACAAACAGGTAAATATCTGGCCATTGCCGGAGCAGCACCCAACAATGGCTCTTTGCTCGTTCAATGGGACAACGAATACAAGCGGCACTTCCTCTTTATCATTCAGCATCTAGGAAATGATGTGTACAGTCTGCAGGCCAAACACAGCGGAAAATATCTAAGTACTGAAGGTATGCCTAAGCGAGGTGCAAAGCTGATTCAATGGGACTGGCTTGATCAGGACAATCAAAAATGGCTGATACAGAAACAAGCAGGCAGCAGATATTATACAATCCGTTGTTTGCAAAATAAGATGATGGCTACGCTACAATATTGGGGGGCTTCCACAAATCAACCAGCAAATGGTGCCTACTTTTTTCTCACAAATAATGTTTCAGTTCCGAATTTACTTTTTGACTTCAAGAAAAATGAAGTTGAATAAATCGCTTATAAAAATTACACTTTAAAACTTATCAAGATGTTGAAACAACTAATTCAAGTCGTTGCATTCGCTCTGTTGCAATTTACATCTTTTGCCCAGTCTGGCTATATTCAAAAAAAATTGCAATTACCCATGAGTACTGAGGCAAAATCGTACTACGTAAAACAGATCGGTACAAATTATGTATTGAACGGAGATATTATTGTAGGCACATCATTGCAGCAGTTAGCCATATATCAAAGTAATAACAGCGATGGAGCATTTATCTGGCCCAAAGGAAATGTACCGGTAGTAATTGATGCAAACATGAAAACTAACCGAACCATTTATGGGTCAATGCCTTTCTTGTACGATAATGCACTTGAAGCCATTAAAGCTCTAAACAATAACACCAACATAAGATTAATACCATATACAAACGAAAAAGACTACATCCGCATCAAATACACAACCGATACAGGATATGGCGGCATTTCACCCATTGGCAAAAAAGGGGGTGAGCAAATTATTTATATTACCAGGCAGTCGAGTGTTAAAACGATTGTACATGAGTTGTTACACTCTCTGGGTTTTTGGCATGAACAAAGCAGATACGACAGAGACAACCATGTTGTTATTGACATGACCAATATAGCTGAAGAATTTAAACATAACTTTCAAATTGAACCGGGCAGCCCTGCCTCTGCATACGATTATGAGTCTATTATGCACTACCCTGCTGATGCGTTTGCTAAAGACAAGTCAAAGCCAACTATTAAGTGTAAAAACGGGAGCATAATCAGTAATTGTAATTTTGGGTCCAATTACATATTTAGCTCTAAAGATATCACAGGTATCAACTCGGTTTATTGGTACAATACCGATGTTGGAAAAGCAGATTACAAAGGCATATTGGATGTAAGAAATCCGCCTACTGAAAAATCTGCAGCTCCAACGAACAAATCAACTGGTGCTATTATAAAAGCAAAAGACCAATACCAATCTCAACCTGATATTACAGATGGTATTTATAAAATAAAAATAAATCAAACAGGAAAATACTTAGCTGTAGAGGGTATTAGCACAGCCAATGGAGCAAGGTTAGTGCAGTGGGATTATGTTGATCAGGGGAATCATAAATTTAAAATAACGAAGAAAGCAAACGGCTATTATGAAATTAGTGCCACTGCACAGCAATAAATCTATCAGTATGGCTGGTGGTGGTAAAGCCGATGGCACTTCAATTTTTCAGTGGGATTGCAATGATGATGACTATTGTAAATGGAGGATTTACTATTCTAACGAACGTTCTAATATTGGCTGGGTAATACAAGGGAAAAGTGCAAGCCCTATACAATTGAGTGGGGGCATTACCAACAACAGTAACGGCCAGCCCTTTATTTTAAAACAACAGCAACGGCAGGATGCACATGATTATGACGCACTGCAAACATTTACATTTGAAAAAATTGGCAATCTGAATCAACAACCTACGGAAAAGATACACAAGACGAACGGTTTGGTTAAACCGGTTCAACGAGTAAAAGTCAATTAAACAGGTACTCCGTTGAATTTCTAAAACCGGCTAATTTTCAAGCCGGTTTTTTTGTTGCTTTTATTTTTTTTGATATCTATAGCCCTGTTTTTAAACTACCCTGCCCTGTTAAACTGTTGAATGCAATGCAAGAGCCTTCGATAAACTTAAACAGACATCGAAACCAAGATCATGCTGTTTTAAATTTTAACAGTTTCTGCTAATGATTGATACTGTTACAAATGAAAAAGTAAGCTGAATCAATGCGAGTTTGATTATTTTTATGAACCAACTTACAACACCTGCCGAATAAATAACGCTTGGGTTAAATGAAAGAAAAAGTGGAAAACTATGATTACAGCAGTTGATATTGAAAAAGTGGAACGGCTGATCCGGTTAAGCGAAACCAATGCAGTTTTGCCCGATGAGTTTATTCCGTGGCAGATGCAGGAGAAAGATGAATTATTAATGCCGGAAGAACTTGTATCACTGCAGGGACATCCTTTATTTGATACACTTTCAGCAACACAAAAAAGAGAATTGGGCCGACACGAAGTTGTACAGGTCATGTATTCATATGCATGGGCCGAAGGTTTGGCTTGTTTTATTTTCAACAAACGATTGTTGAAAATTTCGCCCGACTCGGTTGAATACCGTTATCTCGTAAAAGAACTGATTGAAGAATTTCGCCATCAGGATATGTTTGCAAAAGCGATTCGCTTATTGAATGGCAAAAAGATCAAGCTGTCGAAGTTTCACCAGTTTGTTGGACGTTTCCACAGCAGGTATATGCCGGCCTCTTACCAGTTTATTTCAGTGCTGGCGGTTGAACTGGTAACGGATATTTATGGAAAGATGATCCGTAAATCACCGGCTGTATTTGAACCTATCCGTAAAGTATCGGAGCTGCATCATATTGAAGAAGGCCGTCATATCCATTACACCAAGATTTGGATGAAGCATTACACAGATAATGCAGGTTTCTTGAAACGAACTGCATTCAGCATTGTAGTGCTGCTCAATATCTGGTATATGCGTTCGCTGTATGTTACGAAAGAAAATTTTGAAGCGATTGGCGTAGATGATCCGGGTAAGTATGCAACCATTGCCCGTAAACATCTCAAACAAAAGTTTGGCGGGTTTTATCTGGATGAGATCATAGAATTTGTAAAAGAATTCAACGGTTTCAATTTTATTACAAAACCCCTGTGGAGAAGCATTCTTGCTGCAAAAATATGAAGCGTGTATTTATTGAATATATCGAATCGTACCTGCCACAACAGCGCATGCAAAATAAAGATGTAGAAGAAAAAATACTTGCCGGTGGTTTTGCAATACAGGAAGGTTTGTTAGAAAAAATGATTGGGAGTGAAATACGCTATTATGCTGAAAAAAACGAACAGGCATCTGATTTAGCGATGGCTGCTGCAAAAAAGATCATCGAAAAAATTCCAAACCGGAAAATCGACCTGTTGATTTTCGCTGCTGCTTCCGGCGATTTAATTGAACCTGCTACCGTAAACATTGTACAACAAAAACTCGGATTAACATGCCCCGGGTTTGATCTGAAAAATGCCTGCAATAGTGTAACCAATGCCATTGAAATTGCAAGCGCTCTTTTGTTACAGGGCAATTATCAAAACATACTGATTGTAAGTGGAGAGAAAACAAGTGATAGTGTAAAGTATACCCATCTTGAAAAAGAGACCATCAAAGATCATTTTGCAGCATACACTTTTGGCGATGCTGGTGCAGCACTGTTGTTGACCACAACAACAGAAGACAAAGGTTTCTTCTATCAGCGGCACCGCACATTTGGTGAGCATTGGAACCTGTGCCGTATTGATGGTGGCGGCTCCATGTTCCCGAACGATGCAAGTAAACTCGTTTTCAGCGGCGACACATTTGGTTTAAAAAATGTGATCTATGAAATTGCGCCGCCTTTTGTAAAAGATTGCATAAAAGAAGCGGGGCTTACTGTACATGATATTGATCTTATTTGCACACACCAGGTTTCGAAAGATACGTACCGCATGGTAGCTGAAACGCTTTCGTATGATGTAAATAAGATCATGCAAACATTTCATCTCTTTGGTAACACAGCAGCTACTTCAGTTCCCATTGCTTACCAACAGGCGTTGCTGGAAGGCCGGTTACAGAAGGGAAATATTGTAATGCTGTTAGGCATGGCGGCAGGTATTAATATCTCAGTTCAATTAATGAAAGTATAGCATGTTGTACCACTCCCCTTTTTTACAACTGCTTGAACAATTGCCGGCAAATTATGCGGTATGTATTCATCAACACAACACATTAACGGCCGCAGAATTGATTTCGAAAAGTAAAAACCTTGCTGCATACTTGGCTGAAAAAGGAATTAAGAAAGGCGATCATGTATTACTTGCATGCGATGTGGACACAGAGTTTTTAGCATTGTTTATGGCCTTGATTCATTTACGAACAAAAACTGCTTTGGTTGATCCGCATATGGGCAATCAACGATATGCATCCAAGCTGAAACAGTTTCAGCCAAAGTGGGCATTTATCGATAGCAGGTTATTACTGTTGCAGGAACACCCCATTGTCAGGTTTATCTATCGCAAGAAAAAACCCGGTGCTTTTTATATACCTTATTCAAACCAATACACCGTATTTGCAACTGGCATGTGGTTGCCGTTATTGCAACGTCATTATAAACTGAAACATACTACAAGCACATCAGTTGATTTTATACCATCACAGAAAGATGATGAACTGGTTGTGGTGTACACATCAGGCACCTTAGCAGAGCCGAAAGCAGTGGTGCATACCATGAACAGTTTATTTGAAAGCTTAAAAACGGTAGCCGGTTTATTTGACTCAAACAAGCAGGCATCGATGGTAACACATCTTCCTCAATTTGCATTAATTGGTATGATGACGGGGTATAAAACGTATTTCTGGAAGGAAAGCACATTACCAAAAGAACGGATTGCATTTATAAAACAACATCAGATAACAACCTTATTCGGACCACCTGCTGAATACCGTGACTTGATGAATTACTGTAAAGAAACCAATCAACAGTTTCCTGAAAGTCTCAACCATCTTATTCTCGGTTCTGCACCGGTACTAAAATCATTATTGATCGAGCTACGAAAATTCAGCAATGCAAAAATCACTTGTTTGTATGGAATGACGGAGAACCTGGTTGTGGCAAGCGTAGATGGAGATGAAAAAATAAATTATGCAGGAAAAGGCGATTTGTTAGGGAAGCCATTGGAAACGATGCAATATAAAATTGCAGATGATGGCGAATTATTCATTCGCTCGCCGCTTTTATACAAACGTTATTTTCATTTGCAGAAAGCCGATGAATTTCATGCCACCGGCGATTTGGTTGAAACAGATCTGCAGGGGAGATTTGTGATGAGAGGACGAAAAAAGAATATGATCATCAGGGCAAATAAAAATATTTATCCCGGCCTTTATGAAACAACCATTGCACAAATTAATGGCGTGAATGATGTTTGCCTGATGGGCTTGTATGATGAATCGATTCATGACGAACGGGTGATCCTTGTTGTGGATGCCGACAGCACCTTAACTGAAAAAGCGTTGATGAAGGAATTAACAAATGGCAAACATGCAATTGATTCAGATGCATTGCCCGATCATATTATTTTTCAGCCAATTCCAAAATCAGGCAGGCAACAGAAAGTTGATCAGCAATTATTAACAGAACAAATTAAACAACAATTACCATCGCTTACGACATCATCATAACAGGAGCTACCGGCTTTATTGGCGCAGCCTACTCCCGCTACTTTTCAGCATTGGGATATAAGGTGTTGGCATTGGGCCGAAGCAAAGAACCGCATTCAAACTTGTTGCGATATGCAAGCTACCAATCGGTAGATATTGCTGCTGCAGTTCCATCGTTGCAAGCAACTGTTTGCATCCATTGTGCAGGTTTAGCATCGGATAAAGAATCACTTCAAAATTTACTGCAGGTAAACACAGAAGGCACAATAAATGTATTCAGTAATATTAAAGCTGATCATTTTATTTATATCTCATCTGCTTCTGTGTATCCTCCCAATGAATTGCTGCATACCGAAGATGAGCTGATTGATAAAACAGAATTATCTGCCTACGGTTATTCGAAATTCAAAGCAGAACAATGGTTGCAACAACAGGCATCCACTGCAACAAAAATTACGGTCATTCGTCCACGAGGCGTATATGGTGCCGGCGACCGGATACTGATGCCACGTATTCTTCGTTTGAAAAAAGGTCCTTTTCTTGTGTTGCCTGCCAAATTAGACTATACGATTTCATTGACAAATATTGAAAACCTGTTGCTGGCAACAAATTCAATTATAAAGGCAAAACAAGCATTGCAATATGAGATTTACAATATTACTGATGATCCTGTTCACCAACTGGGAGAAGTGATTGAGCATATCTGGGAAATGCTGGCAGCGAAAAAAAACATTCCGGTGAGAGTACCGCAAACGATCGTACAGTTGGCATCCAAACTATTACCCCTCTCCGACCTAAATACAAACACGTTGAAGTATTACCTCTGCCATCATCAACTGCTCAATGAAAAAATCAAAACAACATTTGATCTGGAGCTGCCGCACAACTTTTCAAATTACATGCCTGTATTGGAAAAATGGATCCAATCGATTCCATTAACTGATCTGCAAAAAGGAACGGCTGATTTGCCTTGGAGAAACGAAACCCTATAACCTCGTCTTCATCACTTCCACCATCTCTTTTTTCCAGCTTACAAAATCGCCGGCAATAATATGTTTCCTTGCCTGCTTCACCAACCATAAATAAAACGCAAGATTGTGTGTACTCGCAATGGTTAATCCTGTAATTTCTTTTGCCTTGATAAGATGACGTAAGTATGCTTTGCTGTAATAATTGCTCAGCTCACAATCGATGCCATCGTCCAAGGGAGAAAAATCTTTTTCCCATCGTTTATTATCGATATTGATGACTCCTTTACTGGTAAAGAGCATCGCATTGCGTCCGTTGCGTGTGGGCATTACACAATCAAACATATCCACTCCCAGTGAAATACATTCCAGGATATTCCATGGTGTACCCACACCCATTAAATAACGTGGTTTCTGCACAGGTAATTCATCGCAGCACAATTCGGTAAATTCATACATCATTTCTTCCGGCTCGCCCACACTCAATCCACCAATGGCACAACCGGTAAGATTTGCGTTGGCCATAAATTGTGATGATGCGGTTCGCAAATCTTTATACGTACTTCCCTGCACAATCGGAAACAGGTTTTGTGTGTATCCATATTTATCAGGTGTTTCGTTGAAATGCTTGATGCAACGATCCAACCAACGATGTGTTAACTCCATCGACTTTTTTGCATAATTATAATCGCTTGGGTAAGGCGGACATTCATCGAACGCCATCACAATATCAGCACCAATGCTTCGCTGAATATCCATTACGCTTTCGGGTGTAAACAAATGTTTGCTTCCGTCAATATGACTTTGAAATACCACGCCTTCTTCTTTGATCTTCCGGTTACCGGCTAATGAAAACACCTGATAGCCGCCACTGTCGGTAAGGATCGGCCGATCCCAACCATTGAATTTGTGCAAACCACCCGCTGCTTCCAGCACTTCAGTACCCGGCCGCAGGTACAGGTGATACGTGTTACCGAGAATAATTTCAGCTTTTACTTCCTGCTTCAATTGCTCAATGGTAAGCGCCTTCACACTTCCCACTGTACCCACCGGCATAAAAATGGGCGTTTGAATGGTACCATGATCGGTCGTGATCTCCCCTGCTCTTGCTTTCGATTGCTCATCTGTATGTTGTAACTGAAACTGTAAAGCCGCCATAAGGCGCAAAGATAATGGAAGAAGCGGTGAGCTATTAGCTGTGAGCTGCGAGCCACTACCTACTAACCACTCACTACTACCGGCTTTTCCCCTATTTTGCAATATTCCCTTCACATTTCCTTACAATACAATATTTTCGCAGCTGCTTATGAGTGTGTATTGGCCCGAAATCGTATTTATCAGCTTTTGTTTGATAACTGCAGTACAGCTGTTTTATTACCTGTACTTTTTTATTCGTTTGGCATTTTACAAAAGTCCCAAACAGGAAAGCTCCATGCAACATGCCGTATCGGTAATTGTTTGTGCAAGGGATGAGGCACAAAACCTGGCAGAGAATTTACCACATGTATTGCAACAGGAATACCCTTCCACGTTTGAAGTAGTGGCGGTGAATGATAATTCATTCGACGACAGCAAGTATGTACTGGAACATTTATCAAAACCCTTCCGCAATCTTCGCCCCATTGAATTAAAACAGGAAGCACGGCATATTCACGGAAAGAAATTTCCATTATCGGTTGGTATTAAAGAAGCCAAGCATGAATTATTACTGTTGACCGATGCTGATTGTAAACCGGCCAGCAAACAATGGATCGAGCACATGCAACATGCATTTTATAACGGGAAAGAAATTGCATTAGGTTATGGTGCTTACCTTAAAAAACCGGGCTTGCTGAATAAACTCATTCGTTTTGAAACATACCTGAGTGCCTTGCAATATTTCTCGTACGCACTGGCTGGTAAACCATACATGGGTGTGGGGCGAAATCTTGCTTACAGAAAGGAATTATTTTTTCGGAACAAAGGATTTTCTTCGCATGGTCAATTACCAAGTGGCGATGATGATTTGTTTATTAATAAAGTAGCAACTAAAAAAAATACAGCCATCGTTATTGATCCCAATGCGTTTACACTATCGGAACCAAAAAAAAAGTGGAGTACATGGCGTAGCCAAAAGGCACGCCATTACACAACCAGCAAATATTATAAAGCATCGCATAAATTACTGCTGGGTTTATTTTCATTGTCGCATGTATTGTTTTATCCTTTATTGATAATCAGTATACTGTTCTTTAACTGGTGGATCACATTAAGTGTATTTGGATTGCGGTTAATTGTGCAAGGCATCATTTATTACCGTACCATGAACAAGCTCGATGAAAAAGATCTGTTCTGGTTGTATCCCTTGCTGGATATCTGGCAATGGTTTTATTATCTTTTCTTTGCAACTGCATTATTCAAAAAACCAAAAGCCAATTGGAAATAGTCCAAAAATATTTTACAGAGTTTACACCGAAACAGTTGCAGCAATTTGAGCAACTCGCAGCAGTGTATAAAGAATGGAACGATAAGATCAATGTGATTTCCCGCAAAGACATTGACAGCTTGTACGAAAAACATGTACTGCATTCACTGGCCATTGCTGCAGTATTTGATTTTCAACCTGGCACACAAATTTGTGATCTTGGGAACCGGTGGTGGTTTTCCCGGAATTCCGTTGGCGATTTTTTTTCCGGAAGTACAATTTCATTTGACTGACAGCATCAATAAAAAATTAAAAGTGGTGAACGAAGTGGCAACAGCCATTGGTTTAAAAAACGTTACCACACAACACACACGCACTGAGCAGATCGAAAACCGCAAGTTTGACTTTGTGGTGAGCCGTGCCGTTGCTCCATTGCGGGATCTGTGGCATTGGAGCCTGCCCATTCTCAAAGCAAAAGGACAGGGAAAATCGGCCAATGCATTTGATGAACCGGTGTATGGCGGATTGATTTGTTTGAAAGGCGGCGATTTGAGAGAAGAGATCAAAGAAAGTGGCCTCAGTCCCCTTATTTGGGAAATTGACCAGTTGTTCCCCGAAGAGTTTTTTAAGGAGAAGTATGTTTTATCAGTAAAACGCTGATTGCCAGCATGGTTTTAGTCATCATTGGTTGCGCTATTACCGACTTAATTCAACACTGCCTCAGCACCACTACAGTTCCACCGTTTGTCCTTATTACCGCTTCGTGGTATTTTTCATGTTACTGATAATCGTCAACTTTACAGTATGAGTAAAATTTCGGTTTGTATTGTAGAAGATGTAACGGATATCCGACAGGCGTTGGAGCAGATCATTGAGTTGAGTGAAAACTGTTCGCTGGCCGGGTCGTTTTCATCGGGTGAAGAAGCGATGGTAAAAATTCCGTTGGTGAAACCAAATGTCGTGTTGATGGATATTGGTTTGGGTTCTACCAATGGTATTGATATTGTAAAAGAATTGAAACCACAGATCCCTGAAATTTTGTACATGATGTGTACCATTTATGAAGAGGATGAAAAAATATTTGATGCCTTACGTGCCGGAGCCAACGGATATATTCTGAAAAAATCATCACCAGCCAAATTATTAGATGCCATCGGCGAGTTGGTTGATGGTGGTGCTCCTATGAGCAGTCAGATTGCGATGAAAGTGGTAACTGCTTTCAAAGACCTTCCTGTACAGGAAGCCATTGCTCCCACTGCACATATTGAAGCAGAAGACATCGCTATGTTATCACGCCGTGAAAAAGAAATTCTTGAATGGCTGGCACAAGGAAAAATTTATAAAGAGATCGGCAAAGAATTAAACATCAGTGCAGAAACTGTTCGCAAGCACGTGTATCATATTTACGAAAAGCTACACGTTAATAATCGTGTGGAAGCGGTGAATAAATTTTACGGGCGATAAAATTCCAATTCACAAACTATATAAAAGAAAGGTTGATAAGTAAGCAGGCAAACGCCAACCAACTTATCAACCTTTCTATTTTTGAATATCACTATTCAACCATTTTTGCGGTTATCACCACTTCAACTCCAGCTTATTATTTCTCCGATCTACATCCGCCATGCGGTGCGATGGATCAATTTCAACAGTGGTTAATTCTGTTAAGCGTTTATCAAATTCAATTACATACGACGGTGTGTGTCCATTTCCAGGCAGGATAAACCGTACGTGGCAGTTGATCTTCGGCAGGCTTTTGCCCAAACATTAAATACGCAGGTATGTAATGCATTTGCTGTGTACCATCTTTGAACGTAAGCACAAGGTCAATGGGCATCGGTATTTCATTGAGGCGTTTGATGCGCACTTTCGATTTACCGCCTTCTTCCCACAAACTGTCAATGCCGTAGTCAATCGTTTTGGTTCCATTCACCCAATACTCTTTGTACCAATCCAGTTGCAATCCACTTACTTTTTCGGCGATGCGTAAAAAATCGTTTACATCCGGATGTTTGTACCGCCACTGCCGGTAATATTCCAGCAGAATTTTATCACGCACATCTCCACCGGTAATATAACCCAACTGCGAAAGGAACACAGCACCCTTGGAATAGGATGCGATGGAATATGCAAAGTTGGTATTGAAATGATCGGCATGCGTTGTCATGGGTTCTTCCAATTGGCTTTTCACCAAGTTGAAATAACTGCTATAATTATCGCCATGAAATTTCGGCAGCTTGGTATCGTTATGCGTTGTTCCATTTCGCTTTGCCATTTCTGTAAAATAATAATTGGCTACACGGTCGGTTGCATAATCAGTAAAGCCTTCGTCCATCCATGCATATAAACTTTCGTTGGTACCCATCAGCATCTGGTACCAGGTGTGCATCCATTCATGAAACACAGTACCAAGTCCCGGGCCATTCAACAACGTTGCCATGGGATATTCCATTCCACCATCACCGCCCTGTAAAAATGTATATTGCTTGTAAGGATACGCACCAAATGTTTTGGCGATATACGGATACACCAGTTCAGCCGCATCAGCTACACGTTTCCAGTCGTCTTCATTTTTTTGATTGCCGGGCACATGGTTGTACAACACATGAATGGTTGGCCCATTCTTCACCTGACGAACAATGTGTTTGTATTCAGCATCAGCCGCCCACACAAAATCGTGCACATTAGGTGCAGTAAATTTCCAGGTAAGTTTTTCACCGGCAGGTCGTACCACTTTTGCGCCTTTGGCTTCGTATCCATATCCAATTTGATTGGCGTTGGTTAAATAACCGGTACCACCAATGATGAAATTTTTATCGATACTGATGTTCACATTAAAATCGCCCCACACGCCATAAAACTCACGGGCAATGTATGGATTCGGATGCCAGCCATCTTTATCGTACTCACATAATTTGGGATACCATTGTGCCATCGACAGCTTTACACCATTGGCTGCATCTCTTCCACTACGACGCACCTGCAACGGCACCTGTGCATCCCACTCCATTTCAAGGATCACTTTTTGTTTGGGAAGAATGGGCTTGCTTAACTGCACTTCCAGAATGGTTTCGTGTTCAATTGTTTTCTGCAATACGCCATTCAACTTCAGCCATTTTATTTTCTGATAGCCAATCTCATTTTCGTTGAGGTTGAGTATACGATCACGCACACGTGCATCCCAATCGGGACGGTTGCCTACTCTTGTTTTACCTAACTCACGGCTGCGGGTATCCATCATGCTGTTTGGTTGAAATGCATTCCAGTACAAATGATAAAACAGCTTGTCCAATGTATCGGGAGAATTGTTTGTGTATTCCAGTTTTTGTTTACCGCTGTAGCGGTTGGTGGTTACGTCCACATCAATATCCATTTCATACTTTACCCGTTGCTGCCAGCGATCGGGTTGCGCAACCACTGTAAATCCTGAACTCACAATGGCTGCAATCATTAAAAATTTTCTATACATGCTCACAATTTTGAGCTGTAAATATCTTTAAAAAATGTGTGCTGAACGTGTTAATTGATGAACGGAAAGTTTTATGCTGATTTTTCCTCTTTCATCAGCTCTTTACGTATCCCGTCGAGGATATCCGTTTGCTGCAATTGTAATTGGTTCCGGGAAAAACATTGTAAAACTGCAAATTGAACAGCATTGATGATTGAGGCACCTGTAAGTTCATACTTTTCGGCTACATGATAAAGATCAACTGTACTGCTCAATGATAAACTGTCGGGCAGCGATTTTTGCCAGAGTGCATAACGCTCCTGTGCATTTGGCACCGGAAAATGAATGACTGCATGAAATCTGCGTACAAATGCATCGTCGAGGTTGTGCCTGAAATTGGATGCAAGGATCATTAAGCCGGGGTAATCTTCCACACGTTGCAAGAGGTATGATATTTCCTGGTTAGCATACTTATCGTGCGATGATTGCACATTGGTGCGTTTCCCAAACAACGCATCGGCTTCATCGAAAAATAAAACCCAGTCTTTACTTTCGGCCCGTTTAAAAACGCTTTCTAAATTTTTTTCTGTTTCACCAATATATTTTGACACTACCTGACTCAGATCAATACGGTACACTTCCTTATGAAACTGTTTCCCAATTAAACCGGCGGTTAGTGTTTTTCCCGTTCCGGAAGGTCCGTAAAACAATACTCTGTAACCGGGCTTAATTTTTCGTTTTAAATTTTCATCGGCCGAAAGCTGGTGATGATATGTAAGCCACACAATGATATCATTGATCTGTTGGGTTGTACGGTTAGGCAACACAAGATCATCCCAGTTCATTAACGTTGTAATGCGTTTGGCCGGAAAATCCAGTCCAAACCGCGGAGCAGATTCTCTGCCCAATAAAATTTTATCAACCACATCCTGTGCAAGAATAATACGGCCACTCATAACCGGTTCACCTTCTTTCACCGGCTCCAACCACAAAATACTTTCACGGAAAAAAAAATGGTCTTCTGAAAAATAAAAATGCACGTTTAACCGGTCTTCAATTGAAGTGCCTGCAATAACAAACTGGGCCGTTTCACCTGTTGGCAACATACTACGATGATTGGTTGCCTTTACACCACCAAACTCTGCAAAATCGCCACCACCTGGCAGTTGTTCCCGGATGATACTTTCAAAAAAATCAGGACTGATATGTGGCACAAGGGCCAACATCAGAATAATCCATTCATCCGGATGTTGAAGTGCGGAATGAATTTGCTGATTTCTTCCTTCTTTAACTGACCATTAAACTGTTGCAACAGCCATTGATGGAACGGAAATTGCTGGCCGTTAAAATGAGCAAACATGCGCTGAGAAATGATCAGCTTTAAATCTGCAAGTACTGAATCAAGTGATGAAGTTTGGATGTTTTTATGTAAGCTGTAAAGCATATAACAAAATACAAAATTATTCGGGAAGAATCGAATCATCAAAACCATGATGTATCACCCTGAATTCTCCATGAAATGTATTGTAGTATTCAAAGCCTTCAGAACGGAGGAACGTATCGACATCCCTTATCACCCCGCCATTACCATATGCATCAATTAAAACAATATTGCCTCTGTAATTCACAGCAGTAAAAAAATGTGATGGCGTTAATCCCGGATTAGCTCTTAAAAAGTCGGCTCCCCTTGTGGCTCTAACTACTGCAAAACTATTAGGAGCTCTCAGCCCTGCTCTGACCCGATCAAATGAATCAATTCTTGCTGACATTCTTGATGATGCTGCAATTTCAAAACTGCTAAGGCTATCGCCTCCGGGAGCAGGAGTAATTTGTCCTGTTCGTAAATACTCTGCAACGGCAGCAGCTGTAGCAGGACAATTAATCGGGGATTCTGAATGAGGATTCAATTGCCTCCATAAAGGTGATTCAGGGCTCATCAGTGCTTCAATAAGCGCCTGCCTTTCTCTCGGCCGAACTGCTCTTGCCCGTTCCTGCCGGTGAATTGTTGTATTCGTAGCAGATTGTGTATTTTGTTTTACATGGGTTAGTTCATGCGCCAGTAATTGTTTGCCTTCATTTGAAAACGGGTTATACATTCCTGCGGCGAAACCAATATGATGATCAATTGTAAAAGCTGCAGCATTTAATGCGCCGGCAACTTGTGATGTTTCTTCATCAGTATGAATTATTACGTTTGAAAAATCGTGACCCATACGTGCTTTAAAGAAAGAATTTGTCGAATTTGGCAGATGATATTCATTCGTTCCTTTAAAAAATACTGCTGACGAACTAATAACTTCAGAACTTTTAGTTGCTGATTGTGTTGAAATGAGTTTTACAACTTTAGCTGTACTTTGCCGCTTTCCACTTTTATTCCTTTTCGTTGTTTTCATATACAATCATTTTTTTACAAGCGAACGCCAGAATCCTTTTGAACTACTATTATTAACTTCTTTATAGCCCCGGTTTTGATATAGTCTTGTTTTGACTTCCACCCTTGCATCATCAGAGCCAAGTATATTCAGGTATTCTCTCCAGCTTACCCATTTTGTAGAATCACCAATTACAACTTCTTTCTGTCTTGGCCGGCCAAGTTCTGTTCCAAGCCAGCTATTAAAATCTGCATCTGTCCAGAAAAGGTTTATAGCAGAATGAACCTGCGGAAGTCCTGTACTCTGCTCAATCTTATGTTCCCATTGTTTGGAAGTATCACCATTTACCTGTGTGCCTCCATCCGTACGTCTGTAATTTAGTACTGCTCTTGCTATCCGCATATCAGGCCAAGGCTGATCATTCGTATGCGCATTATACTTCTGTAATTCTTCCATTGATAATGGAGTAGCATCCTCACTTCCACGCCACCATGTTCTGTTCAACTCTCCCATTTGAACTGAGCCACTGAATTTTGATTTCACTGATTCATGCGATTCGTAATCGATCATCGTTACTCCACCTGCATCCCTTATTGCTTTCACAACAGCCAGTTTTTTCTTTGATGTCACTTGTATTAAATCTTTGGCATTAATAACAATACTTGGCGCATTCTCATCCGGCATAAACAAAGCGGTATGAGTTGTTAACTCGCTAATCAACTTATCTAAGGTTTTTACAGTTTGCTTTCGTTGTTGCTCATTGTCTTTTTTTCTGTCTCGAAGTACTTTATCGATTGAACCTGCTACTCCTATTGCATTATTTTTGGCCGTCACTTTTGTTGAATCTGAAACATCAATTTCAATAGCTCTTACTTTCTTTTCGTAGGTATCCTTCCGGCTTGCCAGCATTATCTGAGCAACGCCACCAACCTCTTCGATCGAAATTGTATGCCTTTCCCCGGTTTTAGTAGCAAACGATTTTTTTAAACCAATAAAACTCATTATCGCATCAGCTCCCTGCTTCACCTTCTCCTTCGCCCAATCTTTCGCATTGTTTATACCGCCCTTTACTTTCTTCACTAATTTATCAAGCCCGAGTTTTTTAGAGAACGCAATAGCTTTATCCAATACCCAATCAATGGCTTTGTTGATGGGCGCCTGTACAGCCTGAATAATCTTCTGCACTTTTTCGGTAATACCGTTCAGTCCGAGTAATGCAGCTAGGAAGCCCAATGTAACCGGGATCATTTTTGCCAATGCATCTTCTACCTTCTTCGCTGCCTGTCCTAAACTTCCTTCAACGATCAATGCAACGGAATCGATCACTGCATTTACCAAATCCATGATCTGTTTGCCACGTTCAACAAAGAACATGACGATATCATAAATGAGTTTACATGCTTTAATAAATGCGCCGGCCGGGTTCATTAAACCAATCACCCACATAATACCTGCTTTCACAATTTTTTCGACTAAGAAATCCTGAATGGCATCCATCACCATTACCTGCAGGTTGCCCACTTTTTCTTTGATGTATCGCCACAGTCCCGGCAAACCTTCTTTAATAATGATCTGGAAAATATCAAACACTTCTTCCATTGCAGCCACAACCGGTTCACCCATTTTCGTAACTGCACGTTGGCGAATATTCGTCCACGTTAGTCCAATGATCTGCATTACAAAATGGAAGATGCCCGGCAGATCCCATTTATCAGGCAGTTGCAAACCCGGCGGCATATTGCCCAGCAACCAGGCGATCAATCCCTTCTTCATGTGATCCATGATGTTCTTCACAAAATTGTCGAGCCCCATCTTCACCGCCGCAATCAGATTGCTGAGGAAACCAATTGGATCTTTAATGATCTTACCTATAACATGTGCCACTTTCGCCAGTGTTTCCAGCAGCATATCTTTTAACCGGAGTATGGCTTTGATCACACCTGCAATTGCATCAACTGCTTTGCTTAACCATCCTTGTTTTTCACTCTTGATCTTATCAAATGTTTCCTGCAGCTTCTCTACACTCTTCACATAACGATCGCCAAGTTTTTCCACCAACGCATCATGTTTTTCGTGTACACTTTGTTCCAGTTCATCAAACTTGCCGCTGATATCTGTTTTTGCTTCTTCACCGATCTTTTGCATTTCGGGTGTTAAGCTGTTCCAGTATTCATCAATTGCTTTTTTACCTTCGTCAATTGCCGTAATAGCTGCATTGAGTTCTGTTTCAACTTTTGTGGCAATCGAACTTATGGCCGTGTTCATTGAACCCATGAAGGTTGCCTTTTCCTCACGGAAAATCTTTCCAATTTCAGGCGATAAACCACCACGCATGTAATCTCCTACAGTATCATCAACTGTTGTAATTCCGTAGTGATCATCTAAACGGCGATGCACATTCCGTTCAAATACTGTATTGGCTGCATTTGCTGCTGCATCAAAATCATTCGTAACATTTGTTTCAAGATCAGTTAAAATTTTTGTTACCTGATCTTTCGTGCCATTGTATATCCGTTGCAGGTTGCCTGCAATTTCAATCCGTTTTTCTTCATCTTTTGTTTTGGTTGTATTCTTTCCTTCGTCCACTTTTCCAAACGCATTCTTCCTGCCTTCGTGCATTTCATCCATCTTACCCGCAACTGTTGCTTTTGCCTGCGCCTCTGCTTTTGCCAGTTGTGGTTGTTCGATGGCCCTGTAATCATTCGGTGCATTCCTTGCTTTTGTTTGTGCATCATTCTTACTTTCTACTGCACTGGTAAATGTTGGCTCATTTGCATTCGTTAATTGTTCTTCTGTAACATCACTCTCTGCCATTTGATCATCCAGCGTCTGTGCATCTTTCTCCATTGAAATTTCTTCATCCGTCTTTGGCTTTGGTGCGGCTGCTTCTGCTTTGGGTATTGCAGGTTTTTTACCTGCATCTTCCGGCTGCATATCAGCTGAAACCTTCGGAACTGCTAATTGCTGATTCGGCGCTTCTGTTGAAGTTGTTTCAACTGCATTGCCCGCATTTTTCTTTTCTTCCTTCACATCATTCTTCATGCCGCCCTTTGCTTCAGTCATTGCTTCTTTTCCTTTATGCGGATGCTCATAGCGATCTACTGTTTCATTATCATCTTTTGGCAATGCACTTTCAATACGTTCTGCTAATTTTTGTTTGAATGATTCTGCATTAAATGCTTTCTTATCCTGTTTTTCCATTTTACCTACCTGGTGAAACTGCGCCTGACTGTCTTTGTCTAATTGTTCCGGAACTTTTGAAGCAAACTGCGCTGCAGCAGCTTTGCTCTGTGGTGTATCATGTATTTTTTGTTTTGCTTTTACATTGCCTGCCTGCTGCATGATCTGCTGATAAGCAGGATCTTCTTCCGGAGTTTTGGGTGATGTTGGAATAACTATTTCTTCAATCGGCGCCTCTTCTTCTGCGGCAGGTTGTGCGGCGGGCAATTCCCCTTCGCTTGCAACTTCAGTTGGTGCAGCTTCTGTTTGAGGAACTTCCGGTGTATACTCTGCTATTTCAGCCGGTGTTGATGGAGTAGCTGTTATGGCAACTGCAGATGATCCGCCTGCTTCTGCCATAATCCGATTGATCTCTTCCGGGGTAACTGCTTCAGAATTTTGTGCTAACTGCTCTTCCAATCCATACAATGGATTGAAGAATGCTTTCCACAAACTCATCGATTGTGAACGTTGCTGCACCTGTGCACCTAAATTATCTTCACCCGCTGTGTTACCATCAACTGTGTTTACGGTTGCTGATTTTGTACCACCTGTTGCGTTTTCAACAATTGCATAGTGATGGTACGGCGGACCTTTATATGCAATGTCACCGGCACGTGGTGTATAGCCGGGCGGGTATGCAGACTTGAGATCAACAGCTGCTTGTCCCAATTTCCATTTGCGCATCGGTATGCCGCCTTTGTTCAATGCCCAGAACGTAAAGATGCCGCACCAGCTTGGCATTGCATCACGCATTACAGCCGGGCCGGTTGGATCTAAAGGATTCATTCCCTCAGCTTCCTTTTTATACCTGATATTGTCAATGTGAACGCTTCCTGTTTTGTAGGGTTGATTGCCTTCCAGTATCGCTTCATCGCCCATGGCTGTTTTAAAATATTCAACCAGATTATCGGCACCAACACGTAATCCATCAGGTGTTGTTTGGGCTGCATTTACTTTTCCTACCTGCGATTTTGCATGATGAACTGCACGTATCAATTCAGGTCGTGGTTCGGCAGTAAGTTGTTGTGGTTCTGTTTTGGTTTGAACAAAAGAAGTTGTGGCAGGGCTTTTTACCTTGCGATGAAGTGTTGCTGCGCCTTGTTGAATAGTGTGTGTTAATTCATGGGCAAGCAAATTTCCCCCGGAATAAGTATGCGGATTATACTTTCCGTGATTAAAATAGATGTCATTGCCATGTGTAAATGCCTGTGCATTGATATTGCTGCTGAGTTGTGCCGATGTGTGATTGTTATGAATACGCACCGAACTGAAATCAGCACCAAACCTGTGTTGCATTGTGTGCAATACACTATGGTTCAAAGGAGCACCTTGTCCTTTGCTTTGTTGTAATTGGGATGAGAACGTGGATGTGTGAGTTGACGGCGGGCCACGATCTTTGCGTTGGATAACTGCTGTACCACAGCAATTAGTATCTGCAAATCGTTGAATCGTTTCTTCCTGTTCTTCTTCCTTTCGTTGTACTGTTTCCTCTTGCTCTTCCTCTGCTTCTTTGCGCATCAATCCTGTACTGTATAATTTCGGCTGAACCGTTTCTTCTTTTTCTTTACCCTCTTCTTCACTCCGCATAATTAAACTGCCCCCTGCATTCACCATCATTTTTGGTTGAACTATTTCTTCCTGCTCGTCTTCTTTGCGTTGCAATTCATCTTCTTTTTTTTCAGGTGTTGCTGTTGTTACAGCAGCATCGGGCATACGCATCACTTTATCGGCTGTTTCATCGGCTTCTTTTTCTAAGGGATCATTTGGCTGACTGATATTTAATTTGGCCTGAATTGTTGAATTGAAAAAAGATGGGGTTGCTTTCGAACTGAAAAAAGCATCCTCTCCTGCTTTCCTGAAGAAAGAAGTTTTATCCGCAGTTGCTTTTACAGCACTTGCAGGCTTGGATGTTTTTTCAGCCGATGTAAACATAATTTTCAATTCATCCGGTTACCGGTTTTACAATTGACCCTTTCACCATCCACGAAATACCGAAACTCCAAACCGCCAGAGATTCCATCCAGAATGTCATTTTTCTATTAAAATACCAGAGCTCATTTGTTTGGCCGGTTATGAAACAAACTAACATTATTGCTAAAAACACTACCATGAATACAGCACAGGTTTTGTAAATACTATTACGTAATTTCTTCTTCTGTATACGATCTCCATTCTTAGGATGAGGAAAGAGAAAAAATGACATATAAGCCAAACTTCCCAGAAACAATGCAGCGGCTATCAGATGAACTTTCTCTCTTACTGCACTGTTTTTAACTACACTCATCACAAGCGTATGACTTTTTTCACATTCGCTATGGCTGATATTACCTGTTGGAAACAGAATTACAATCAATGCACTTAAGCCGGCAATGGTTGAAATCCAGAAATCGATTTCCCGGTTTCCCTTATATATGAGCAGAAAAAAAGACAATAAGCTTATAACAATAACAAATACACTTCCTGCCCGGGTTAAGAAATAATGACTTATGGATTCAAGAGGCCTGCTGTGATCAGAATCAATTAACAGTACAGCATAAATAAGTATTGGTAATAAAATCCCCAATATTCCTATTGTATTACGCAAGGTGTCCTGCGTTTGGCTTAGCCACATACTGTCATCATTTGTTTTAAATTCAAGACCAATAAACTTGCTAATACGGGACTGATCAATCGGCATTTTTGAGTTTGGTTGCTCCATATTTGTGTGTATTTAAGCTATTTGTATTCAATAAAACCTCTGTTGATTTTTGCAATTTTTCGTTGCAACCGAAACACACCAATGCCATTTCTGCTTCCGACGTTATTACTGTTTCCTTCAATGGTATGCACAAATCCACCTTCTACTTTTTCAACTATACCCGTGTGTCCTGAGCTACCGCCCGTATTCATAATAAAAATATGTCCCGGCTTTATAAGTGATGGCTTGTTCATGGCTTCATCCATTGTAATTTTTTTACCAGTTGTTTTGTTCCAGTGCGTCATCACGTGGCCAGTTTTCACCAATGGATTTTTTTTACCCGATGTTGCGGCTGCTTTATCAAAAACCCAATACACAAAAGCAGCACACCAGAACAAACCGGGGGGCAATCCAACACTTGCAAGGTATTGATCAACCATTGGACCTTTGTTACTACCGGGAGGTTCTTCCATAACACCCAATTGTTTAACGGCAGCCTTTACTGCTTCCGTAAGTAAACCATTTGGTGCGGTATCGGTTACAATAATTGTATCAATACCAAACAATGTTGCCCACGTAACTGAACCAACCTGCCCATCTACTTCCAACGGATTACCATTCTGATCCATATGCATGGCTTGAAAGAGTTTTACAGTATTCTTGGTTTTTATACCAAATACACCTGTGCCTTGTAAGCCACCAATATTGAGTTCAGTAAGCTTTTTTTGAATTGCTTTTACAATAGCGGAATTGCTTTCACCTTCTTTGATAATTCTGCCCGGGTATTTCATATACTTCAGTTTTAGTTATGAGTTAAGAGTTATGGGTTACAAGTTATGCGTGCTCCTTATTTCTTGTTCCTTGTCTCTTGTGCCTTTTGCCTCTTTTCTACGTCCATTCAACAAATAGAGCTTGTTTCATCCAGGGGTACCTGATAATGGAATAAGACCATGGCAAGTATTGCAATAACACATCTTCTGTCCGCTGCTCCACCTGCACCAGCCACTTATGTTCTTTCTGCGACAACTTACCCGTTCGTTGTAAAAATGTTTGCTGCAGAGACTGTACTGATGATTGCTTCAATGCAGACCAATGAACAATTACCTGTTGTAACAAATGAAAACATTCTTCACGCTCTTTAGTAGTTAGCTCCACGTTATTATCGATCACTTCATATATTGGGACAGCACATAACAGTTTATACAAAGGATAGTAAATTTCATCCTGCTTTTCATCGCCAGCGAGAACTGAAAGCAAGGCGCAAGCTTTGTTTTTATCAATGATCGTTTTCCTGTCGTCACTTAGTATATGCAGTTCATTAAACAAAGTAGAAATAAACGGTTGTAATAACACAATTCCTGCATTGTGTACAATGATCGATTCCTGATCTTCCTCTAATGAAACAGTTTTCTTTTCGGTTGACTCTTTTAGCTCAGGTAATAATTGCTTTGCTGATCTATGATGTGTTTCATGATGATGCATCACCCAGTCAATCGAAGGCAACTGTTCTTCATTCATCAAAACAGAAACATTTTTTTCCGAAAGCAGAAACTGCAGATATGTTTTCAATTCAAAATGAGAGAATGGGATAGTATGATTCCGCTTCACTCTTCCTTTCTCTAATACTGAAAACAATTCAGCATGAAGTTGCTCAAAGATCCATTGTTGCACTTCTGCCGGCTCATGCTTTAAAAAACGTTTCAAGCGTTGCTCATCACTCAACTGAAGAATAAAAAACTCTTTTAGTTGAATAGAAGGCTTCATAAATGTTTTCTTCCACCAACTCAACCGTTCCTGCCATAATGCAAAAGACATGTATGCCGGTAAATGACCCTGTTCTAAATAAAATGCCCATGCCTTTAATAAAAGATTTGCATCTGGTAATACATCATTCTGTTCAATTCCTTTTGAAGTAAGAACATTATTATTCTTTTGCTGTTGCACCTGAACAGCTATCTGCTCCCTGATCTGTTCACGTAAACGGTATTCTTGTTTTTTTAGATCGAATGAATCACCTGCAAATTGAAGATCGATCGAAAGTTGCTGAATGAATATTAACTCATCGTTCAATGCAAACTCATCAAACACTTCTTCTGCCATTCGTACAAAATCGTCCTGCAGATACGATGCTGCCTGTTGCCGCATAGCAAACACTTTCTCTGTTTCCACTCCTTTTAAGTGAAACGAAAGCTTACCAATACTATGTGTTACAGTTGTACTCATGTGCATTGCTACACTTTCAATGACACTTCGTTAAAGAACTTCCATTACCTTATTGGTCTGTTTTTAATTGTTGTTATTTCTCTGTTTACCCCACCAATTGCTTGATCAAAAGCAGCCTTCTGCAAATTCAACTTTTCTGTTACCGATCTATCGGCCTGTACAATTACTTCGTTTTTAAGCGTAGCAAGTTTTCCATCAACTGTCTGTGCATTAGCTGCCATATCCCGGTTAACAACAGCAATAGCCGAATTTAACTTGGTATCAGTTGATGCAATTGCTTGTACCAGCCTTGTATTAAATCCGCTTTCAACAGATGTAACCCGGTCGTTTACCACTTTAACGTCTGCTGTTAACTTTGTAGTTAATTCGGTTTTCACATTGTTTAATTTGCCATCGAGCAAAACAAGATCATTACCCGTCTTCGTTATTTGTGCTTTTGTCGCAGTCAATTCGTTTGCAACAGTGGTAACTCTCGTATTAAGTTTGTTTTCTGTTTCTGCTATTTTACCGTTGAACTCTGTTCTCACGCCTGTTATCAGTTCTTCAAAATCGGCCAGCGTAGTTTCTCGTATACCTTCAGTATTCACCTTAATGCTACCTTTTGTAACAACAGTATCGTATGATGATATTAATCTAGAGAAAGAAGTTTCATATTTGTCTTTCACTACAGCCACTTCTTTTCCAATGTTTTCACGGTTTACGAGGACATCCTGTCCCACCTTGTTTATCCTGATGTCGAAATCGTTTAATCGTTTGCCTACGGCGATGTCAGCATTATTGGCAAGGTCTTTCACTCTCGACAATTCGTCCTTAACATTAAAAAGTTCGGTGTTTAACAGAGGGCGTTTAAGAATATCTTTTGAAATGGTGTAGTTGATTTCTTTTATCGGCCTGATTGGTATGGTTGTACTGTCAACCTTCGATTCCACCAGTTCGTCTTTAGCGATATAGGGTAAATAAAAATCGGCTACCACCGTTTCAGTATCGCCAATTTTTTCATACACCAAAATAAACGTACCGCCTTTACATACGCCTGCATTATGCATCATAGCAGGGTTCTGTTGCAAAAATTTACTAAAAATATAACCGTCTTCTACCTGTTGTTTTTGCTTTTGCAAAATATCGCCAAGCCACAGCAATATTCTTGGTTGCTCCAGTACTGCAAGGTTCTCAAGTGGCGAACGAAATGCTGCTGCAGTAAACAGTTTTGAATTTTTATTTATTTCCGCACCCGCATTGGCCATGCTGAGATGCAGATCGTCCCAGGCAACAGCACCCACAACTTCTCTTGCCGGTTTCGCCAATGCCATTTTTGTAGTGGCGATCTGTGTATCCAATTCAGTTTTTTTACTCAACACTAAATTTCTTAATGCCTTGGGATCGCCATAATCTTTTGTAATGGCAGGTTGATTCAGTTCTTCATCGTTTGGAAGATTTAACAACAATGACTCATTGTACTTCTTCACATAATCCAGCTTGGTATCCATGTGCAGGCGTTCCTTGTCATAAAGCAGATCAAGAATGCCAAGGCGTATTGCTTTAGGTGGCAGTCGTTTTATTCTTTCTTTTTGCAGTTGCACTCCGGCTATATCAAAAGGCAGATCAAACTGCTTCCTGATGTTATCAATAGCGATGTACGCATCATCATATGTTTTTCCAACATGCCCTTCAATTCTAAGAAAAGGATACTGATCCATATCAAACATAAGCGGCGTTGTTACATGTGGCAAAGTGGAATATTGCTGTGCATGATATGATAATATGGTATTGCTTTTATTACGCCGCCATGCTTTGGGTGACCAATGCTGTACAACCTTTTCCGCTTCATAGTAATACGGTATCGACCTGTTTCCAAGAACTTCGTTGATACCACCTGAAGGTGTAATTTTTATAGTTGCCCTTTCGGGGATGTTGAATGATGCAATCAATTTTGCCAATCTTGCAAAAAGATGCAAGGCATCTTCCAATGCTTCGTTTTTATTATTAAGAATGGGCGATTCAATAAAACAGTTCCTGTATTTCCGGTTTAGACCAAAATCATCACCCTGTAATAATCCTAATACCAGATGTTTGGGGAAAGCATCAGATGGAGTACAACAGCCATAACAAAGATCAAATACGCTTTCCTTGAATTCGTTATAGGCAGCAGCTACATCTTTTAAAAAACCGTACACGTATTGTATGCCACGTGCATTATCCGTTACTGCTTTTTTTGCTATTGCAGGTACTTTTGTTACGATATTGATTTCAACCTGGGTAAACAATTCTTTATACCCGCCATTTACCTTGTAACACTGCAATAAATCATGGGCCGTTGCTGCTGCTGTTTTCAAACCCTCTTCAAGGGTATTGCTTCCATTATTAATTGCAGTTCCATAAGTGCGCAGTAAATCGCCATAGCTGAAGATATTATCATTTTCATTCAACAACACACGTGGAATACTTACTTCAGGCATGTTGAAATATTCATCGCCACAACAGGCAGCATCATCGGCAATCAAATCATAGTTGCTACGGCTGATGGCAAGAAACTTTAATTCTGAATGATGCACCAATCCTTTGTTCTCACATTCATCAGCAGAACATTGATCCGTATCGATTGTATATTGACTCAGATAGATCAACACAACCGTATTCTGCGGTTGATTATTTGCATTAAAAAAATCAGATAACCCGGTTGCATCATCATTGCTTTCAACTAACTCTGATAAGCGTAATGTTCCATCCTCATTCTTCAGTTTTTCAAATGCAGCGTAATTTGCTTTACTATCGTCGAGCTGTTTGGCTGCGATTAACACTTTATCTGTTTCAAGTACCACCAAGTCTCCATCACTTGTTACACCTACACCTTTTGTAACAGTAATACTGTTTCGGTCAAACACAATGTTGAGGCCGCATACAATTCCCACACCCAGCAGCCGTGCACGTGTAAGCCGTTCCTGGTAATCGAAATACTGAACGACATGATTCAGTTGCTCTGCAGTAAGCACCTGGTTGTCTTCAAAATAATTGAAAGAGTTTCTTGGTGCTTTGAGCTTTACGGGTATATGTTCCATAACAATTGTTTTTAAAGGTTACCTAAACTTGTTCGTCCTAAAATCAGCGGATTTTCCGGTGGCTCGCCACAATTGGGCAGCACTCCCTTCGGCATTAAACTCCGCAGGTTAAATAAAATATCGATCAATGCTCTTGTTGCAATTAATCCTTCTGTTGTGTTTTGTTTCTCTTCTTGCTTTAACTCCAGCCATAATTTCCATGCGGTTTCAAACTGTGCAAGTTGCTCTTTGTTCACCCAGCATATTTTGGGATAGATGTGTGCAGGTGTTTGCTGACGTATAAGATTCTCCACCTGTTTTCTGAAATCCATATTACGGAAACGAAGCGTTTCAGCAGGCAGTACCACAGTGATGCGGAAAGAGTAAGGATCCTGTTCACAATCTTCACAATCACTATCGGTGCAAACAGGTAGAAAATTTTCTTTGTTGAACAATTCATTTTCCTGTTTCAGAAAAGCTGCATCCATACGAAGGAGCAAATGCTCCACCACAAACAATCCTTCGTTGCTGTATTTTTCTTTTACCAGCAGCATTAATTTCAGGATGGCTGCTTCAGCAATACTTTCGTTTGCAAAAAATTCAAAACGCCGTGCAAGTAATTCGCCTTGTTCATCAATTACATTAAAGTGATAACGACCATCTGTTGCTTGTTTCAGATCATAATAATCACGAAGAGGCGCATGTTCCATCGCTTTTGCAAACGCTGCTTCGCCCTCTGCTTTTGTTGGATATTTTTTGGTACTGCTGAGCAATGTGCGGCTGGGATGTTCAGGATCAGCAATGCGGAAAAGATATTCGGGCGTACCGTTGTTGATCTCTTCAACAACTTCTGATTTAATGGTTGAAATTGTATGGCGGAAATAATTACTGATACCCAATAGGCGACAGATCCGATGTTCCAGTCCACTCACATTTTCACTATCCCACACAGGCGATTCCGTATAGTTGTAACCTGCTGAACGATTCTTACTCAAATCAGGATATTCATTCAGCAGTTGAATTTTTGCCGCCAGTAATTCACTCTCTGAAACATTATCTGAAAGCGTGTATAATTGTATGGCATAATCAGTAAACTGTTCGGCAAAGCGGCTAAGCAGGTGATCAGTAAAACGATTCAAACGATTGGTATCTTTTTCAAAATTGCTGACGATACCTGCAAGTGTTCCACTTGGGTTTGCGTACTCAGCGGTATCAATAATTATTTCATTTTTCTTCCTTTCCTCTGGATTTCCTTCTTCACCTTCACCAATATCATTCAGCTTTTGATAAAAATAAGTTTGAGGCGATACAACATCCGTCAACGGTTTTTCCAAACGCAACAAATCCTTTACATGATGCAGTTGCGATAAATAATTGCAGAGCAATTGATCATAGAAAACGAGATAAGCTTTTAATTGTTTTGCCTGCGAACGACGCAACTCATCTGCATGTGCAGGCAAGCCGTGTTCGCTTATGCCGTAAACAAGCGGCAGATCGTGCCGAACAGACCGATATGTATTTACGTTTCGGTCTACGCCTATTTCATACTTGTGATCTCCGTACGTTTTATCTTTCTTCGCCAGCCTGTCATGCTCCATTTTTTGCTTGAACAGATCAATGGCTTTTTGCTTATTTGCATTTACCGGAACTACATCTTTGTAAAAGTGCAAGGCCATTTTATCCAAACAAAGTCCGGGTTTCTTTCCTTTTTCAATACAAAGCACCCACTCGTTCGTGATTTCCTTTTCATCGTCACAAAAATTAAACTTCACTTCTTTTACAGCGATCACATGCTCTACATCCATCATAATAGAAATGATATCAGATAAAAAGACCTTGCGCTTTAATGCCGATTGCTTCACTTCTTCATCAGGTATAAAACCATATTTCAGAACAGGGCCATTAAAAATCTCATCCATACGGTATGGTTCACCGTTTCCTTTTTTCAACTGCCGCATTTCAGATAGTGTATATTGTTTTACATCGGGTGATAAATAATTCTGTACACGGTATAATATTTCGGCATACACTTCAAAAGCATTGGCACTAGGTTGTATTTCCACATCAGCACAAATACGGATCTTTTGTTCGCCCACCAGTTCAATGTTGCGAAGGTCTTCGCAAAGGTTGCGGTGTTTATGAAAACAGTCACGCAGATCACCAAACACTTCCTGGCGTTTTGCATCATCCCAATCACTTCCGTCCTTGTACTTCATATCCAGTTCCACTTTCACATCGTAAATACCATTTAGTTGAAACTCATGATACTTTTCATGATTAGGTTTTGCCACAACGATGTGTTCGTTCTTTACATCAACAAACAAAGACTCATCTGCTTTCAAAAGCCACGCATTCTTTACTCCATCTGCACCAATAAATAATTTCCGCAGATCAATTTCTGATACGGGACGGGTGGGAAGAATTTTCCTTGCTGAATAAAACTGTGACTTAAAATTTCGCTTGTTATTTTTTTCTGTTGATAACAGATCCTTTAACGAAAAGGATGTACGATAACCAAGATCTGTAATAGCATAAGAAAGTAATTCCATGATGGTAATCCCCGGATCATGTGTATTGTAATCGGTCCAGAGATCAGAACCGTAGCGTTCGATCCACTTCAGCCCTTCTGCTCGAAGAAAGGCATAGTCCATGGCAGGCGATGCAGGCTTTTGTTTTGTTATGGTAACGGCGTTCTTCATACACAAACTTCTGTTTCCTGATAGGCGGTGATCAAATGTTGGTTATGCGAAACAAGAATAGCAGCGGGATTGCTGATCTTTATTTCATCTGTATCAGTACCTTGTGCCCCGTTTACCACATGATACATGTTAAACTCAGTTACAAAATCAACATAACTGAGCTCTTCAATAAAATTTAGTAGCACACTTTTATGAATATGTCCACCGAAAACTATATCGGTATCAGATGAATAAGCCCAGGGTGTAAGGTATTTGATGAGATCGATGTTCAACACATCCGCATAGAAACCAAAATCACCGTCTGTTATAAATCGTATTTTGAACTGCAGCTTCACTTGTTCATAAACAGGATTCTTCACCTGTGGTGTAACAAAAAAGGAACATAGCTCTTTCAGACGATCTTCTATTCTTGTGATCAGGTCAAGACTTACTTTCGGTTCAAGCGGACTGAATTGATTTTTATTTCTCACATCAGGTACCACAACCAATGTTACATGTCCGGGTTTTACAAAATCGCAGGCACAGTCGGCAGGCATTATACTATGATTCAAACATTTTACTTTATACACTTCAGGAAATTCCTGTAATACGAGATGTTCATAATCCCACAGATCAACTGCACGTTGTTTATGACGCAAACGTTCACTTACTCTTAAATAGAAATCATCTTTTGATTCCACTGCTTTGCCACCAAACGATGCATATGGCTGATTCAGTTTTTTTACTTCGGCAACTTTGTTCACGAGTTTACTGATAGTGCCGGAAGGTGATTCGTGTAATGCCTTACTACCAGCATCCATTTTAAATGTTGCTGTAACAGCTTGCGGAATAATATCATTGAATAAGCAAACTGCATCCACATCTTTTTCAATAACTGCACATAGCCAAATCTTACCGGCATCAAGCAAGCTGTTATCAGTAGTAGCTTCTGCCGGTATCACCAACCGAATGATGCCACTTCTTAACAAGTGATTGGTTTCGTCTTTCAATACTTCTGTTTGCTTGAGTTTGCGCCACTCGTTATTGCTCAACGCAAACCATTGAATATTCACAGCTTCCTTTTCAGGATTGGCAGTTCCCTCAGCCAATTGAAAAAGAAAAGAAACCGATTGACCGAGTAGCGCTCCGGTTAATGAAAACAGAAAACTCCCTTCATTTACATAATATGGAAAAAGATAAATACTCTTATTGAACGGAACAGTTGGCACCGAATAATCTGGCTGTTTCAATTTTTAGATACCCATGCTGTTCTGCCTGGCCAAACACGCCGAGATGAAATAGTTGAATTTCTTTTCGATTAAAATCACCAAAGCTTTCTGATGAAGGAATGATCTCTGTTGATGATGCTGTATAATTGAAACGGATGCTCTTAATGATTGGTGTGTACGGTTCCTTTGGCAGATCGCTCACTTCCTTTTTAGCTCTGCCGCTCATGGCTGCCGCTAATACCTGCGGATAAATACTATGCAGGAAATCATTTTTCAATTCAAACCGAATAAACCCTTTTTCGGGAGAAACAGGAAGAATTGTCTTTTTTGCAACAGCGCTAACTGTATTAAAATTAAAACCAAAAAATCCTGCAACATACAAATTAGGATTTGATATCAGCGAATGATATGAGTTATAAGTTGATATGAAATACGTATTGAGCCAGGGATAAAATGAAAACAATCCCGGCGCACTTGCTGTGTTTGGCCATGTAACCGCCGACTCTGCATTACTCACATCAAATAAATTGGTTGTACCATCCTTTGATGTACTGCTTTTGACAAAGTAATCTGCTTTAAAGTATGTATTGTCGTTTATTGATGTTGCGGGAGCAATGCCATAATTCGCATAATGGCTTTTAAATCCACCTTCCGGAGGTGCCAGCCATGTTACATCAAATGAAAATGTATCCAAATTTTTATGCAGCACTTCATCGAATCCCACATAAAACGAAGAACCTTTTTTTGGTTGTGAGCCGAATGGCTGAAAAGGTTTCTTTGCATCAACCACGCCTTGATCATTCTCCAAACGCAAGCCTGCAACTCCATTTACTTTCACATCGATCTTTACTTTACTTACAGTAGTTGATCGTAAGGCACCGAATAAATTACCGGCACTTGTTGTATCAGCCTTTAACTGCATCACCGGCCAAACGGTGTTGAATGATTGCTCATGAATTGCTGCATCATATCTTACTACTTCTTCATCTTCTGCTGACAATCGATGTGTGATCGTGATCGATTGATTGCCTGCATTGAAATTATTTACTGGCGTTACCGTTGCTTCAAATGGGCCTATCCAGTTTTTCTTACCTGTATAAAATACTTCCAGCTTTTCACCGCTAACGCTGGCAATTGTTTGTAGTGACTGTGCAAGTCCACTCAACTGAATGGTGATGGTTACTTCTCTTGTTCCTTCTTTCAACAATAACAGTGGCGATGCCAGTGCAAATCCAATTTTAGTTGAAGAGAGATGATTACCTCCAAATGGTTTCCACCAGGGTTTTGTTGGATCGGATTTTGCACCAAGTCCGTCAGGTGAATTGGCAACACTTGCAAAACGTACTACATCATTCGCAGCAGTGCTTAAATAGATCGTTCGCCTGTCTGCAATTGCTGCCGTATTAATAATTGTATCATCATCTGTTATATAGTGAAGAGGAAGTTTTGTTGATGCATCTTTCCCTGCATCAAACAATGTATTCTTTTCTGAAAAATACTCTGAAGCGCCTTTTGCCAATTCATATACCACATGAACTTTATCGGGTTCCGCTTTTAATTGGTGCAGATCGAGCACATGCTCGTAATAAAAATCAAGATGCTCACCTGTTAAGTTGTTCAGTTGGTTTTGTGCATAGCCAAACAGTTTTACAAATACCAGGTACAATGCAAACTGCGGATGAAAATCGCTGCGGCTGTCGATACTTTTTTTCAGCTCAGCAAGATTCAATCCCTGCTGAAAAAAATGTTTCCAGTTACCATCTATCGTTAACTGATCATTGAAGAAGTTTACCTGTTCTGCAAAATCAATAGCAAACTGCACCAGGTCTTCCATGCTGCGCTCATCAATGTTTACGTAGTTCTTATTAAGCAGAACAGTTGCTTTTCGTTTTAACCTGCTCGTTCCATCCCGCAGCAATAATTGTTCGTATGGTTTACCCGTGATCATTCGCCTGTTGTTTTTAATTCAGTTGCTTCTGCTTTATAAAATGGGAATACATAGTTATAGCGACTATTAGTTGTCCGTACTTTGTAATGAATATCAATCAGTATTCTTCCTTCCAATTCTCCCTCATCATCAATTTCCAGTTTCTCCACTTCAATGCGTGATTCATAGATCAGCAATGCTGTACGAACCTTGTCTGCCATTACTGTTTTTAATGTAGTGGTTACAGGATCAAATAAAAACTCATCCATATTGCAACCATACTTTGCCTGCATAATACGTTCGCCGGTTATAGTAGACAACAGAATGTGGAGACTTTGATTAATATCTTCCACCGCTGCAACGGTATTTACCAGGCCTGCTGTTTTATTGAATGATGGAGGAAAGCTCCATCCCCTACCTAAAAAATCATCTTTTATTTCCATGATCAACCTCCTATAATAACTGTTGGACAACCGATAATAATTGTTCCGCCGTGTGCTGTGGTATCGCCCATACGTGCTGCCGGCATGCCGCCAATCAACACTGTTGCTGATCCTTTGATAATACTATCAGGCGGGCCTGTGCATACCAGCATATCTCCAACTCTGGCTGCCGGCATGCCGCCAATCAAAACAGTCGGGCATCCCGGAGGCATTACAGGTCCACCCACATGTGGCACTGTTCCGTTTACCATTGGGCATACATGCATATCGCCTACTCTTGCTGCCATTGACATATTGCTTAGTTTATTTGTACAACCGATCCTTTTACCGTTGTTGAACCACTCGATGACAGTTCCATTGTACCGCTTGCATTCAACTTTCCACTTGCACTTGCGTTCAGTTCTGCATTCAATGCTTCCATTTTCAAATCAGTGCCTGCCTTTATATTAATTGCTTTCGCTGATTCAATCGTAATACCATCAGCATTCATTAAAAATTTGTTTCCGTTTTCATCTGCTATCTGAATTTCACCCGCATCTTCATCTACAATAATTTTTTTACCGGCAGGAGTTTCTGTGGTGAACGATTTTTTTTCATCGTTCCACACCCATTTCATTTCACTGCGT
>CAWHOR010000009.1:0-29292 GCA_963830845.1 uncultured Bacteroidota bacterium
TGATTAAAACCACAGTAGTTTTTTACCAATATGTATTGGAGTGGTTCATCTTTTATCTGCAATGCCATTGTATCAACAGCTCCCATTGTGAACAGGTATTTGTTATTGGAATCTGTCGAATGTTGCATTTGTAGATAGGGTGAATTGCTTTTTCTAAACAACTTAACATCTCCGGATGTCAGGGCCGGATTATTGCCAAACAACAAATCTGCTCCCGTTTGTTCATCTACGATCGTAAATCTGAAATAACTCCAGAAAGCAATACACATCACTTCGGTGTTGGCTCCTTTATCACGACAATTGAATCCGCTTTGCGGTGTTTTATTGCACGAAAGAATCAAGCTTAAACCGGTTCCAATGATGAGCAGGGCCTTTTTCATGATAAATTGACAACAAAAGAAATAATTTCGTTGCAGCAGCTTTCCTAAAAATAATTACATGAACATTGAAACCATACGGGACTATTGTCTTTCAAAGCCGGGTGCGGAAGAAACACTTCCGTTCGGGCCGGATGTAGTTGTATTTAAAGTAAACAACAAATTATTTCTGTTGCTGCCTTTGGATAAGGAGCAGCTTCAGTTCAATGTAAAATGTAATCCTGACCTGGCACTTGAACTGCGTGAACAATATTCCTGTGTGTTGCCGGGTTGGCATATGAATAAGAAACACTGGAATACCATTGTTGTGGATGGTTCTGCTTCATCTAAACTGATATTGGAGTGGATCGATCATTCGTACAATCTGGTCAATAAAAAAAAGAAATAACCGGCATTACTTCGGCTTCACTGTTTCATCAAAATATACATTCACTTCTTTTTGTTGCAAACGTATCTGCAGCCAGTTGCGGATCTTTGTTTTATCTGTTGTTGAAACACGGCCGGGAATTGTGGTAAATGCAACAATTGGTTTCGGTATACTTTTTTTTGCACTATCAGTAAATTCAAGTGTTTCTGCATAGGAGCAACTATACACTCCGGGATAATTTGCCTGAATTTCTTTTAACAGTTGTGCGCCCAATTGCTGTCGTTGATCAATACTGTCTTTTTGTTTTTTACTCTGCTCTATTGAAAAGGTAAGAGCACTTATTTTATTTTTGAGCAGCTCGTTTTCATCCAGTTGTTTTTCATTGAGCGAAAAACCCTGATCAAAAATTAATTCAGCTTCTTCAAGTTTAAAATCCTTTGCCTTATTAATAATCTCTTGCCTCGTTTCTTCACTCATCGTGTTGCCGCCGTAAACCAAGCGAATGGTTTTTCTTGTTGCGTTGATCTCGTTTTTCAACAAATACGCACCACCACTTAACAAAACACTGTTGGTAAACTGCTTTGCTCTTTCTGTAAATCGTTCTTTTTGTACCAGTTCGTAACCAAAATAAATGCTGGGTAATAACGTAATTGCTATAATGAGTGAAATGTATTGATTCACTCTTTTCTTCTGCGCTGTATCAACCAATGTGCGAATCGGAAATTTTAATGCCTGCGACATTACTACTGATGATATTCCAATAAACACTGTATTGATCGTAAATAAATAGAACGCACCAAAGAAAAAACCAAACTGTCCGGTTGCCAATCCATATCCTGCCGTACACAATGGTGGCATCAATGCTGTTGCAATAGCTACTCCGGGAATTACATTGCCTTTCATTTTACTGCTGATGGCAACAATACCGGCAAGGCCACCAAACAAGGCTATCAATACATCATATATGGTTGGACTTGTTCGTGCCAGTAACTCAGAGTGTGCCGTTGATACGGGGCTGATTGTAAAATATAAGGTTGAGGCAGCAAGACTGGCTACTACTGCAAACAAAAAATTACGCAATGCTCTGCGGAATAATTCAAAATTATAGGTAGCTAAACTGTAACCCATTCCGTTGATTGGTCCCATTAACGGAGAGATCAACATCGCACCAATAATTACGGCAGTTGAATTCGTATTTAAACCAACCGAGGCCACAATAATAGCAAAGACCAGGATCCATAAGTTGGTGCCTTTAAACGCAATCCCCTTTTCAATTTCTGAATGGATGTTGTCAAAATCTTCGAGCTCTTCCCTGATATCGATATAATGTAAAAATTTTCGCAGCATCGGGTATTTGTTTAGCGTAAATAATAAACTGGTTAAGAGTTATAAAACTGATGATCGGTTGCAGGAATATTTAACTGTTGTGTTACAGAATTTTCACAAAAATGTTTTTATACAACACAGTACTGTTTGGATCGTGCCCCTGCAATGCAATAGTTCCACTGCTTAGTAAGCGTTCTTCCATTCCTTTCGGGCGGGTGGCGTTCACCGGTTCGGTATAATCGTTCACCAGTTGATCGTTGATTTTTACCTGGATTTTTTTTCCTTTTACAATAATGTGCATCGTAAACCATTCATCGTCTTTTACAAATACTTCTTTCAAATCCTGTATGGCATATAAACTGGCTGTTCTTCTCCAATCAGTTTGTGAATTATTTACCTGCACTTCATATCCCTTTTTTGGCCATGAACTTTCCTGGTATTGTGTATGAATGTATACTCCTGAGTTTGCACCGGGCTTGGTCATAATATCCAGTTTCAATTCGAAGTTTTTGAAGTTCTGATCTCCTGCGGTGCCATTATAAAACAGATGTGCAACTTTTCCATTTACTACAATTGCGCCGTCCTGTACATTAAACGTTTCGGCATTTGCTCCCACTTTCCATCCATTGAGTGTTTTACCATCAAACAATGAAATCCATTTTGGTTTTTCCGTTTGCTTAGTTAAAGGAGTAAACGAAAAGAACAGTAGACTAAACAATAGAATAATACGCATAAAATAATCGTTTGTGTAATTGGTTCTCTAAATTATCAAATATGTTTCTGTAAGCAGCTTTTCTTTGTGCGGTTGCTTCTGCAAATCTTATTTTACATTTGTTGTATGCGTATTATTGCTGTTATTCCCGCCCGTTATGCAGCTTCCCGTTTTCCTGCAAAACTCATGCAGCTTTTAGGAGCGAAAACGGTGATTCGTCATACATATGAAAATACGGTTGCAACCAATTTATTTGATGAAGTATTGGTTGTAACCGACAGTGATATTATTTACAATGAGATCACTGGCAATGGGGGAAAAGCAGTAATGAGTTTACAAGAGCATGAAAGCGGAACCGATCGTATTGCTGAAGCGATGCAAGAAAAAGATGTTGATGTAATCATTAATGTGCAGGGCGATGAGCCTTTTGTGCAAAAACAATCGCTGGAAAAATTATGTGCTTTATTTACTGATTCATCGGTACAGGTTGGTTCGTTGATGCATGTTTTAACCGATAAAGAACAGATTAACGATCCAAATTGTGTGAAAGTAGTAGTGAATCAGCAAATGAATGCAATGTATTTCAGCCGTAGTATAATTCCTTTTCATCGTGATGAATCGATTACTGTACCATATTACAAGCATATTGGCATGTACGGCTTTCGTAAGCAAACATTACTTCAATTTACCAAGTTACCGGCATCGCTGTTAGAAAAAGCAGAGAAACTGGAACAATTACGCCTTCTTACGAACGGAATCAACATCCGAATGGCAGTTACAGAACCTATAGGTATTTCAATTGATACTCCTGCGGATTTAGAGAGAGCCAGAAAATTAGTATGAATAAAACAGTAATCTTTTAAAAAAAAGTGTAAAACATTTTCTGATTCACAAAAACGTTTCTATCTTACACTCGGTTTTTCATAGGATATTGGATTTTAAAACGGGGCAGGATTTCTATCTGGCCCCTTTTTATTTTATACCATAAAGAAAAACAGGGATTAATATATTCTGTTTTCCAACGATGTGAGGAAAATTAGATTAGTCCAAACTGTGCACTTAGTTCAAGCATTCGGTCAATTGGCTTCTTCGCAGCTAAGCGTAATTCTTCATCCATTAAAATTTCCGGCATTTCATATTCCATACACAGGTAAATTTTTTCCAGTGTATTTCGTTTCATATGGGGGCAATCGTTACACGCACACGCATTATCGGGAGGTGCAGGAATAAATGTTTTATGTGGATTACTCTTGATCATTTGATGCAGAATACCTGTTTCAGTAGCCACAATGTATTCCTTGCTGGCATCTGTTTCTGTATACTTCAGTAATTGTGTTGTGCTGCCAATAAAATCAGCCAGCTTCAAAACCGGTTCTTCACATTCCGGATGTGCTATTAGTTTGGCTTGCGGGTGACGAATTTTAAGCTTCGTAATTTTTTCTACGCTGAATATTTCGTGTACCATGCAAGCTCCGTTCCACAACACCATGTTGCGGCCTGTTACTTTGTTGATATAAGCACCTAAATTTTTATCGGGCGCAAAAATGATCTTCTGTTCTGCAGGCAAGCTTTCTACAATTTTTTGTGCATTGCTGCTGGTGCAAATAATATCACTCAACGCTTTTATACCGGCACTGCAGTTGATGTAAGAAATTACAAGATGGTCTGGATGCTTTTGCTTGAATTGCTCAAAAAGGGGCGGTGGACAACTATCGCTGAGTGAACAACCTGCTTTCAAGTCAGGAATTACCACTTTTTTGGTTGGGTTCAGGATCTTCGCAGTTTCAGCCATAAAATGCACGCCGGCAAAAACGATGATGTCTGCTTCAGTAGTCTGTGCTTTTTGCGCCAGTCCTAAGCTATCGCCAATGTAATCCGCCACATCCTGGATATCCGGCTCCTGGTAGTAGTGCGCCAGGATAATTGCATTTTTTTCTTTTTTGAGCCGCTCAATTTCTGCGAACAGATCTAATTCCGGATCCAGCTCAATATTTAAAAATCCATTTTTTTCAATGTTTATCTTTGGATCAGTTACAAGCATTGTATTCATCACGCTTTGTTTAAATTTGATTCGAAACTATGCTAATTTTTTTTAGCTGTTTTGCCGTAGTATATCTTAATAGACATCTATTTATTTAATAAACTACTATTACTATGTATGTGAATTCGTGGATATCTGCTTTGTTATTTGTTTTGCAAAGTTAGTAATGACAGTTTTATTCACATCAATTCCCAATTCATCCACATTAGGATATGCAGCAGCAGTAAGCAAAGAAGCCTGTTGTTCACAACAGTGGATTCAAAAATGGTTGTACAACTAACATATACGATTCGATGGTTTATTGTGTTAATCCGGAGTGGAAAAACAGGGGTTTGTAAACGTGGTTTTGAAAGTCAACCCCAACCTGAACAGATTTCAACGAACCATTCACGAACTTATACTAGCTAAATTGGCGTATATCCACAGGTTTTGCTGGTTATTCACATGGCTATTGTGAATTGATAAATCAGATTTTTCAAACATCCTGCCCCTTCTTTTCTAAAACCTTTACCCTGTGCAGATTACGGGAGTTTTCCACAATTTGTTCAAACCTATTTTTCCCCCTATTTTTGCCGCTCACTTTTATAACGTACAATATACTATTATGTCGATTATTCAGCAGATTCGTGAAAAGTATGCAGCCGTGAGTATTGCTGTGATTGCTTTGAGCCTTGTCGGATTTATTCTTACAGATTACTTTGCCGGCAGAGGCAGTGGTGCCGGGTCACAACCTTCTTCTATCGGAACAGTAAACGGAAAAGATATTGATATTACCGTTTTTAATGATCGATTGACGGAAATGGAAAACGGATACCGCCAACAGGGAATGGATGTAAACGACGAAATGCGTCAGCAACTGATTGACATGTTATGGACAAACGAAATTGAAGAAACCATTCTTACTGCTGAATATGGGAAGCTGGGTTTAACTTTTTCTGGAGCTGATTTGAATGATGCACTGTATGGTAATAATCCTCCGCCCGCTTTAGCACAGCAGTTTAAGGATCAACAAACGGGTGCCTATGATGTAAATGCAGCTCGTCAGTTTATAAACTCAATGCGTAAGAAAAAAGCAAATGATCCGCAGCGTATGTATGTGGAACGTAATATTATTGATTACCTCATTCAAAATGGTTTGCGTACAAAGTACGGAGCCTTACTTGCAGGTAGTGCGTTTTACCCAAAATGGTTAAGTGACAAAGATTTGAACGATCAAAGCAGTATTGCTTCGATCAGTTATGTAGCTGTTCCGTATACAACAATCAGTGATAGTGCAGTAAAAGTGACGGATGAGGATATTAATGCTTATGTACGGAAACATAAGAATGAATTTAAGCAGGAAGAAAGCCGTGCTATTTCCTATGTAATATTTGATGCCGCACCAAACTCTGCAGATTCAATGTTTGCATTAACTGAAGTAAATAAGCAATATGCTGCGTTTGCAGCTTCAACAGATGCGGCTCAGTTTCTGGTAGCGAATAATTCAACAACAACTTACTATGATGGTTTTGTTTTGAAATCAAGTCTTCAGGTACCGAATGCAGATTCAATCCGCAACTTGCCTGTTGGTGCTGTGTTTGGACCTTATCAGGATGCTGGTAATTACGTAATTGCAAAAATGATCGCAAAGCGTGAAATGCCTGATTCAGTTAAAAGTCGTCACATTTTAATTGGAACAAGAGACCCGCAAAGCGGACAGGTGATTATGGATGACAGTACTGCAAAAGCAAAAGCTGATAGCATTGCTGGTGCAATTGCAAACGGTGCTGATTTTGCAATATTAGCTGCGCAGTTTTCTACAGACCCCGGAAGTAAAGACAAAGGTGGTGAATATGAATTTTCTTCACAACAGTTTGGAAGCATTGCCAAAGAGTTTGCCGAATTTATTTTCTACAATCCAAAAGGAAGTAAGAAAGTAGTAAAGACAGACTTTGGTTATCACGTTATGGAAGTATTAGAGCAAAAGAAAATAGAACCAGCCTATAAAATTGCTTATTTCTCAAAAACGGTTGAGCCGAGTGATGAAACCATCAGTACGGCCAGCACAGCTGCTGCACAGTTTGCAGCAGAAAGCCGCAATGCAAAACAATTTGAATCAGCCGTAACATCGAAGAAACTCGTACCACGTGTTGCAGAAGTTCGTCCAAACGATTATACCATCATTGGATTGGGAAGTGCCCGTAATTTGATCAAGTGGGTATATGAAAATAAAACCGGTAATGTATCAGAGCCTACTAACCTCGGCGACAAGTTTGTTGTAGCATTGATTGCAGAAGAGAAGGAAGAAGGGTTACCTGATGCAAAAACAGCCCGAATACAGGTTGAAAGCATTATTCGTAACCAGAAGAAAGCAAAAGAGATCGTCAGTAAAATGGGAAATAACAGAGATCTGGCAGCAATTGCTACAGCGTTTAAAACAAATGTGTTGACAGCAGATAGTATTTCTTATTTCTCTCCGTTTATTCCAGGTATAGGTATGGAGCCAAAGTTAACAGGTGCTGCATTCAATCCGGCAGTAAAAGGAAAAGTAAGCGAACCAATTCCGGGTAATAGTGCAGTTTATGTGATCAATACTAACAATGTTGGTTTGATGCCCGCAGGTAATGCAGATTATTTCGGTCGTCGTATGCAGATGGAGCAGGGTATGAAGCAAAACGGACCAAACGCTGCTTTACAGGCTTTAACCAAAGCAGCTTCTGTAAAAGACAGAAGAATCAAGTTTTATTAATTTTTTTGCATCGAATAGAAGGTGGGCATAGCGCAAGTTATGCCCATTTTTATGCACAGTAGTTTTACGATAAAAAGAATGAAAAAATACGTGCTTGATACATGATAAAAAGGGAAGTTGCATATTTGAAGTAATTTTACTATCTCAATATAAAATAGTATGAGTAGTGTGATAGTAAATAAAGTAGCAGAAAGTGCGTTGCAAACAATCGATCTGCAAGCATGGATACCAACCGAAGAGCCCGTAGTGTTTGATTTGAAAGAATTTCTTTTCATGGGACTGATCGTAAAAGAAAAAGAATTCAGAGCATCATTACAACAAACAGATGTAACGGTGTTTAAGGAAAAGGTTGTGTTGGTTACCTGTAGTGTTGATGCCATTATTCCTATGTGGGCGTATATGCTGGTTGCTTCGTTGTTACAGCCGGTTGCGAAAGAAGTGGGTTTGGCATCAAAGGAAGAGTGGAAAAAAAGAAAGTTAGCAGAAGCAATTGCAGCACTGGATATTTCTACTTACAGAGATCAGCGTGTAGTTATCAAAGGTTGTGGGGATGAACCGATTCCCGAAGCAGCATATCTTGAAATTACAAGCCGGTTGCGACCTGTAGCGAAAAGCATCATGTACGGCGAACCATGCAGCACTGTTCCAATTTTTAAACAACCCAAATCAACTTCGTAAAACTTAGTGCCACTCAACGACTTTCGTAATTACCATCCTTACCGGCTTACTCCCAGGCAACGGAAGTTCCTCAAACAATGGGAAAAACGACGGCAGATTCCGCGGTGGAAATATATTCTTTATCACGGAGTGTTACGTGAGGGTCTTATCTGTATGCTCATCATCAAGTTTCTGCAATTTGTGTTTGACCCGCAGGCATTCTCCGGCTTTTATTTCAACGCAATGGGCATTGTATTTCTTGTACTTGAAATTTGTTTTTGGTTGGGCGGCGGCGGTATCATTGGTTGGTTCAAGCACCGCAGTTTTGAAACAGAATACGAAATGCTGAAAAGCATGGAGCATTTTTAAATCAATCTTCTACTTCCACGATCATTTCAATTTCTACTGCAATATTTGAAGGAAGTGCCACCATACCCATCGCAGCTCTGGCATGTTTTCCTTTTTCGCCAAACAAAGCTACCATCAAATCACTGCAACCATTGATCACTTTTGGATGATCAAGAAAATCGGGCAAACAGTTTACATAGCCGTTTACTTTTACAATTCGTTTTACTTTACTTAAGTCGCCACCCAATGCATCTTTTAATGTGGCGATTAAACTTAAGCGCTGTAATTTTTGCTGCTTCATAGCCTTGTTCAATGTTTAGATTCTTTTCCCACTTTTCCGGTAATTTTTGTTCCATCTGTTTTTGATGGTCCGTGACCAGCCAGAAAGATGAGGTTACCTGTGCGAACATACTTTACATAATTCGCAATGGGTTTACTTACCGGTGGCAACTCCAAGCCGAGTTGTTTTATTTTTTCATCAACCGTTTGCGCATGGATTGATAGCGAAGAACAAATGAACAGCAGCACGATAAAAGATTTCATATAAAATTTATTTAGTTATAAACAACAATTAAAACCATCCTCTCTTTCTGAAAAGATAAAGCATCAGCATCGGTATAGCAATCATCAGTACACAGGCAAGATAAAATCCCCACTTATGATGACCATAAGGAATCACATCAAAGTTCATCCCGAACATACCACCAATTACAGTAGCAGGAGCCAGCAAACAGGTTACAATGGCCATCACCTTCATTACTTCATTCATCTTCAGGTTTACATTACTCAAATAGAGATCGTGTAAGTTCATCATCATATCACGATAGTTCTCAGCAAGATCATTTGCCTGTACAATATGATCATAAATATCTTTGAAATATTTTTCAGTTCGTTCTTCCAGCAAATCACTTTCACTTCGAAGATGCCATTCACCATATCACGTACCGGTGCAATGTTTCGTTTAAGTACAATCATTTCTTTGCGTAGTTGATTGATCTTGGCGAGTGATCGTTTATTGGCGTTACGGATAATATCTTCTTCCAGCAATTCAATTTTATCACTCAGCTTTTCCATTACTACAAAATAATTATCAACGATCATATCAATGAGTGAATAAAAGAGATAATCAGTACCGCTTTGCCTGATCTTATTATTACGGAACTGAAGTTTATCCCGCAACGGATTAAACACATCTCTTGAAGCATCTTCCTGGAAACTGAGTACAAATTTTTTTCCAAGTATAATCGAGATCTGCTCGGTTTCTACGGTTGATTCTTTTTCGTTGAAGTAAAGCATGTTCAATAAGCAAAAGATCACGCTCGTCAATATCATCCATTTTTGGTCGCTGGCCAATGCTTAGAATATCTTCCAACACCAGCGAGTGGATATCAAAGTGATTGCAAATCTCTTCAATGTCTTTTCGGCGTATACCATCTACATTGATCCAGGTTACAGTCGCTGAATTTTTATAAAGAAATGCATCCTTTACCTCAGCCAGCTTTTGCTGATGCAAGGTTTCCGCATCGTAATCGTACACATACAGGTTGATCTGTTCCGGTTCTTTCCGCTGTGGAATTACGGTGGGGTTCACGTGCAGAATACGTTTGGTGCGAAGCAGATTCAGCGGATTTAACACAAGGTCTAAATAGGAGCTGCGTTTGGCCATAACGAAAGTTTGAACGAATTTAAACATTCATTACGCATCTTCACAAGTGTTATGTAGCTTTAAGACATGATTCGATATCTCACAACCCTTTGTTTTGTTGCACTTGTTGTGGCCTGCAACAACGAAGCCCCAAAAGAAACTGCTTCAGCCGAAGCAACTCCTCCACAACAATGGTTTGTTACAGATACGGTAGTTGTATGGGATTGCAGCGCCGAAGACAGGGATCGCAAAAAGATCTTTGCACCAAAAGATTCTGTAACGGTACCGGAAGCCTTTATTAACGGCATCAATAAAACCTACAGCGAAATTAAAATTGAGTTTGACAGGTTAACAGCCGATACGCTTTTTGTAAAAATCCCCGATGCTTCATGGTTAACCGACCGTGCCGGTAATACAGGTGCTGAGCAGTATCTTTCATTTGCTGCATTAAATCTTCTTGAAACAAGAGGCGTAAAGTATGTGCATTTTGATTTCACAGCAGGTGTACATGCACGACCTTCTACATGGAGTATGAAAGACTTCAGCGACTGGACCTTAAACCCATCATCTGTTCAATAAGTGGTATGAAGCAATGTATCTTATTGTTTGCACTCCTCGTTGGAATGCAAATGAGCTATGCACAAAAAACAGATCAGAAGTTACAACGAAAGGTGGAAGATCTTATTAAAGGCTTTCAAGGTGATATTGGCATTTATGTGAAGAGTTTGAAAACCGGAAAAGTGGTTGCTATCAATGCAGATTCTGTTTTTCCTACAGCAAGCATGGTAAAGGTGCCCATCCTTATTGGCATTGTTGATAAGATGAATAAAGCGGAATTAAATTATCATCAGTCGCTTGTGTACAACGATTCGTTGCTGTATGAAGGCGTAGACATACTTGGCTCTTTTAAAAACAATGAGAAGATTGATTTATCAAAAGTGCTGATGTTGATGCTTACCACCAGCGATAACACAGCCAGCCTTTGGTTGCAAAGCCTGGCTGGTACAGGAACACGCATCAATCAACTCATGGATAGCCTTGGATATAAACACACAAGAGTCAACTCAAGAACAACAGGCCGGGAAAGCAATCGAACAATGTATGGTTGGGGACAAACAAGCGCTTTTGAAATGGCGAATCTGTTTGAGCGGATCTATAAGAAAGAAATTTTAGGTGACAGCAGTTGTATCCGCATGATGCGGTTGCTGGGCCGTAATTACTGGGACGAAGAAGGCCTCTCCGCTATTCCGCCAACCGTTGAAGTATTTAGTAAAAACGGTGCAGTGAATGCCAGCCGGAGCGAAGTAATGCTGGTGAATGCGCCGCACCACCCCTATGTTGTTTGCATTGTTACCAAAAACAACAAAGACCAGAGCTGGAACGCAACAAATGAAGCCTGGACCCTTACCCGAAAACTATCTGCACTTCTCTGGAACTATTTTGAACCCAAGATTAAACTGTAGCACAACACAGATTAAAATTTATCGTTAAAACCAAAGAAAAAATCCAAACTGGTATTTGCTTTGAAGTAATTGAATCAACCACAAAATCCTGAATATATGAAACAACTTTTACCTATCCTTCTATTTGTACTGTTGTTCAGCTCTTGCGGTGGCAGCAAAAACAGTACCCGTGGCGATCAAAAAGATCTTGCCACGCTTATCAACCGATTGAATAAAAAAGGAAGCGACGAAAAAATAATTGCTGATCTGCAGGAAGTATATGGCAACGCCTATTTGAGGGCAACGCAACGGTTGGAGAACTATCGGTACGATGCTGCTCCTCAAAAATGGGATAAGATCATTCCGGAGCTGGAGGGATTACATCGTATGTACGAAACCGTTAGTCAGAGTGCTTATGCTGTACGATTGGTAAAGCCAGCGAATGTATATCCGCAGTTGGTAGCTACCAAGGATTCGGCAGCGGCTGATTACTACGAGTATGGAACCAATCAATTGGCGCAACAAACAAGAGAAAATAACAAAGAGGCCTATTATGCATTTCAGCGTGCACAACAATATGTTCCCAACTATCGTGATGCAAAGCTGCAGATGAAGGAAGCCTTCGATCGCAGCATCATTAATGTGCTCATCAACCAGATTCAATACGATCAATTCGGAATGGGTGGTAATAATTGGGGATGGAATCAATACGGAAGTCGTGACAGGCAGCACCAAGCCAACATTATCCGTGATCTTGGCGGACAAAATTCTTCCAACAATCCTGCTCGTTTTTTTGATGAATACCAATTGACGGAGCATGGGTATACGGTCCTGATCTGGTAGTAGATCTTGTTTGGAGAAATCTGCGCTTCGATCAACCATATGATCAAACCCGTTCGTATAACCGCAGCAAGCAAATTGAAACCGGAAAGGATACAGCAGGAAAACCTATTTATCAAACGGTAACCGCCACGGTACGAGTTACTCAACGACTGCTCAATGGAGATGCTGATATGAATGTAATTATTACAGATGCGGTAAGCCGCAATCAGATCAAGTGGGATCGACTCCCGTCTGAGTTCAGATACAATTATGAGTTTGCAACGTACACAGGCGACAGACGTGCGTTGGAAAGCAATGATCTTACACTCATCAACCGCAGTCAAAACCAACCCCTGCCAACAAAAGAAGATGCAATGGCAGAAATGATGCAACGTATTTACAGCAATCTTGTAAGCCGCATACGAAACACCGTGAGTTGGTAATTGGAAAGAAATTTATTTGAGCAGTTGGTAAGCAAACAAACTTAAGAAGTAAGCCAATGCTGTCATGTACACTAGTTGAATGATCGGCCATTTCCATCCTTTGGTTTCCCGTTTTACAACGGCGAGTGTACTCATGCACTGCATGGCAAGCATATAAAAAATCATTAGCGAAACACCGGTTGCAAGGCTGTACACTTTTGTTCCATCTGCTTTTACAGCTGTGCCCATTTTCTGACGCAGCGTTTGCTCATCGGCTCCATCACTGTCAACAGCATACAAGGTGGCCATAGTTCCTACAAACACTTCACGTGCAGCAAAGGAGGTGATGATGGCAATACCGATTTTCCAATCGTAACCAAGCGGTGCAATTACCGGTTCAATGTATTGACCCATTACACCGGCGTATGAATTTTGAAGAAGCGCTGTTTGTTTTTCCTTTTCCAACACATCGGTTTGTGCCGGATTGGAAGCGATGCGTTGTGCAAATTCCGTGTTCACCTTCTCAATTCTGTTGCCTGGCCCGTACGAACTAAGAGCCCACAGTAACAAACTGATCACCATGATCACTTTACCCGCATCAAACACAAAGATCTTTGCCTTCTCGATCATGGTAAACAATACGTTCTTATAACGTGGATGACGATACAGTGGCAACTCAAGGATAAAGAAACTTTTTTCTTTGAGGTTGATAAATCGCTTGGCAACATACGATACAACCAGCGCTATAAGTACACTAAACACATAGAGGCCCATCATCACCAATCCCTGTAAACTTAAGAAGCCGAGATAGTATGTTTTTGGAATCACTAAGGCAATCAGTATCGTGTATACAGGAAGTCGTGCACTGCAGCTCATAAGTGGTGTAACCAGAATAGTCAGTAAACGCTCTTTTTGATTTTCGATATTCCGCACACTCATGATGGCAGGTACGGCACAGGCAAAACCGCTGATCATGGGCATTACACTCTTTCCGTTCAATCCCACTTTTCGCATGATCTTATCCGTTAGGAAACCGATCCGTGCCATGTATCCTGTTTCTTCCAAGTATCGTAATCAATCCAAACAGGATCATGATCTGTGGTACAAACACAAAGATGCCGCTGAGTCCTGCCAACACACCATTCAGAAATATGTCGGTGAAAATATTGTCGGGCAACCAGCTGCTGAACCAGTTCGATGCTTTCAAAAAGAAAAGCTCGATCATATCCATGGGATATTGCGCCAACCAGAAAATACTTTGAAACAACAGGAACAGCACAAACAATAAAATGGCGTAACCCCAGGTACGATGGAGCAACACCCGATCGAGCTTTTCAGCGATCAGTTGTTTTTTTACCGGCGATTTTTCGGAGATCGTTGTTTGTACAATCTGCTTGATGCGTTGGTAACGCTGCATGATCTCTTCTGCCTGCAAACGGGTGTGCTGTACTTTATTTTTCACCTCGATCTGTTCGATCTTTTCCTGCATCGAATCACTCAGCAAAAACGATTCATGATTGATGAGGTAATGAATCGCTGCATAATCGCTCAGGTGCGGCAGCAATTCTTTTACTTCTGTTACTGCATCTGTTGCAAGTGCTTTATTGGGAATGAAATCAAAGGCAGGTGGCCGGTAACGTTGCAGGGCAGTTGCTTCAATTGCTTTCTTTAATATATCGATTCCTTTGTTTTTACGTGGGTTTACCGGAACAACAGGAATACCCAGTTCACGTTCAAGCGATTTAATGTCGATGATGATATCTTTCTTTCTGGCCACATCCATCATGGTAAGCGCCAGTACCGCCGGAATTTTTAAGTCGATGATCTGTGAAACAAAAAGAAGGTTTCGTTTTAAGGTGCTGGCATCAGCTACTATCACAACTACATCTGCTTTTACGTCTTCGTCCTGGTTCATCAATACCCGGTAGCTTACCCACTCGTCGGCACGACGAGGATACAGACTGTAAGATCCCGGAAGATCAATCAGCTCTGCTTTCATTCCATCACCTACAGAAAAACCGCCCGATTTTTTATCAACCGTCACTCCGGGAAAGTTGCCCACTTTCTGGTTTAAACCGGTAAGCGTATTAAACAGGGATGTTTTACCGCTGTTGGGATTTCCAACTAATGCAATATGGATCTTGTTTGTGGCCATGTAAGGAAGTGCAAATGTAGGCGCAAAAATCTTGGGCGATTTACGAAGTTTGGAAACATTCCCGGTTAAACGAACTCTTTCCTGTGCCAACAGTGCCATCCATCTTTTAAATTTCTGTTTCTAATGTCAGGATAGCTTTCATCTGTTTAACTTTGATCAAATTATTGAAGTACATCACATGAAAAACGTTTTCTTTTCACTACTCTTTGCCTTATTGTCGTTGTCCTTATTCGCACAAAAACTGAACAAGTCTGATCGTGTTACAGTTGCGAATCTGAAAGCTCATGTAAGTTTTCTTGCCAGCGATCAACTCGAAGGCAGGAGAACGGGCACAAAGGGGGAAGAACTGGCCAGTAAATACATCAGTGAACAATTTCAAAAGAACGGGTTGGAGCCAAAAGGGGAAAACGGATTTCTTCAAATGTTCGAGATCAATGAAGGAAAGCAGGTAATGCCTTCTTCGTTCTTTATTATCGATGGTGAACATTTAAAACTTGAGAAAGATTATTTCCCCTTTAGCTGGAGTAAGAATGGTACAATTGAAGCAGTGGCAGCTGCAGCCTTACATGAAGGTGGTGGTGCCTGGTTTTGGGATATCGGGGAACTGTTACAGGAAAATGCAAACAATCCGCATTTTGATTTGATCAATGCGATTCGGGAAAAAGAAAAAGATGCAGCTCAGAAAGGTGCCATCGCACTAATTATTTACAACAGCGGAACAAAAGAGACGGTGGTAAAGTATGATGGAAAAGATCGGTCTGCGTTATCATCCATTCCCGTTATCTGGTTGGAAAAAAAATGGGCCACAAAAATTGCTGCGGAACCATCGCACATGATGGATATTAATATCAAGATTGAACAAGGTGAGAAGATCCGGAAAGGATACAATGTTATTGGCTTTATCAATAATAATGCAGCCAGTACAATTATACTTGGTGCTCACTACGATCATCTCGGGTATGGAGAAGATAATAACTCACGTCATACAGGACAGGCATCGATTCATAATGGAGCCGATGATAATGCAAGTGGCACAGCAGCTTTGATCGAGTTGAGCCGTTTATTAAAACTGGAAGGAAGTAAAACCAGCAACTATCTGTTTATTGCATTCAGCGGGGAAGAGCTTGGTTTGTTTGGTTCAAAATATTTTACAGATCATCCAACGGTTTCGCTTACATCAGCAAACTACATGATCAATATGGATATGGTGGGTCGTTTTAGTGATACAGCCAAATCAATTACCATTGGAGGTATTGGTACATCGCCTTCATGGGGTGAGTTGATCAAAGAAAAAAAGCCCGTCTTTACATATTAAAATTGACAGCAGCGGAACAGGTCCAAGTGATCATACTTCATTTTACAGGAAAGATATGCCGGTGTTATTTTTCTTTACCGGCCTGCATACCGATTACCATAAACCAAGTGATGATTTTGATAAGATCAATTACAATGGTCAGCTGCTTGTTGTAAAATACATCACACGACTTGTCGCACGCAGCAGTAAAGAGCCTAAGCTGGCATTTACAAAAACAAAAGAACAGCAAACAACAACTTCAGCAAGATTTACTGTGAGTATGGGAATTATGCCCGATTATACATTTAGCGGTGGAGGTGTAAAAGTTGATGGCGTTAGTGATGGTCGTGCTGCACAAAAAGCCGGAGTAAAAACAGGCGATGTAGTTACAAAACTGGGAGAGTTTACAATTTCTTCAATGGAAAGCTATATGCAGGCCTTGAGTAAATTCAAGAAAGGAGATGCAACAAAAGTGAAAGTAAAACGTGGCGCAGAAGAGCTGGAATTTGATATTAATTTCTGATGTCGAAACTGAAAATCGATAATGAACTGTTAGCAGAAGAGTTTTTTGAAAACACGCTTTTGTTGGGTATTATGGCACCGATGGACAGTCACCAGTTTGTGTGGCAGGTAAACCAGTCAATGCGTTTCGATTTTCGAATTAACGACGAGATCGAAATTCAACTCACTAAAAAGAAACGGCAGTATTTTTTTTCGGTGTATGAATACAGGGAGCCAAACATGGCGCTTGAATATTTTCTCTACAAAAATCAATTTGATGGAGAGTATCTTTTACCGGAGTTCAAACACCTGGATTATTTGTGGCTCACCAAAGGTGATTTGCCCGGCAAAGAAGATGAAAATAAATTAGTGAACGATATCCGCAATATTCCGGGCGTTCAGTTAGTAGTTGAGTTGACCAATGAAAAGATCAAACACAAGCAACACCTTATTTTCTAACAATAAAAGCAACATGATATGTGGACAGAAACAGACAATAAGCTCTATCGTAAATTCGAGTTCAGTGATTTTTCAGAAGCATTTGCATTTATGACAAGAGTGGCAATTGAAGCAGAAAAAATGAATCATCATCCACTGTGGAGTAATGTGTGGAACAAAGTGGAGATATGGCTCAGCACCCATGATGCAGGTGATGTCGTTACGGAAAAAGATAGAAAGCTTGCCGAACATATCGACAAGCTTTTATAAGTTCGTTAAACGCCCTTGTCGGACGATTGAAAGTTCTTCTTTATTTAATAAACTGAAACCATTGCTGAAAATAGTGGACCAACAACAGGCAGTGGTTTTTCTTCGCCATTAATTGCGGCCAGTAAGCCAAGTACCCAAAGCACTACGAGTAAGATCCATACAATAGGTGAAAGAAAGCCGATAAATGCAAGTCCCCAAAAGAGCATTCGAAATAGAATTGAGCAGGCTACACCTAATACAAACAAGCCAAAACTTTGTCTTAAGTGAAACGTTGCCAGTGAACTTTTAGGATTGAGACTTCCAAAAGAAACAAAGGCAATGATCCAGCCGATGATGGTAAGGTAACTTACCCAGGCAATCGTTTTTGCGTCCATAATAATTGGTTTAAGTTGGTTACAGACAACTAATATAATCACCAATCAGTGCTATTGCAATACATCAGGCTAAAACCTGAACAACCTTTTCAGCCTTGAGGATTAAACGACCAATCGGTTCAGTAAAACCAGCCAAACCGTTATCAATAAGAAGTTGTTGAACAGTCGCCAATTCGTTTTCTTTCACCGCAATTAATAAACCTCCGTTGGTTTGCGGATCGGGCAAGAGGTTGAACGCTTCCATTACATTTACACCTGTACCAAAGCCAACTTTTGTACTATAGCTGTTCCAGTTGCGATAGGTTGCATCGGGAACAATGCGTTGTGCCAGATATTCTTTTGCCGGCGTAAGAAACGGAATTTGTGCATACTGCAATTCAGCAGATACATTACTTCCTTCTGCCATTTCAATCAAGTGACCGAGCAAACCAAAACCGGTTACATCGGTCATTGCTGTTACAGCTGATGAGTTGCCAAGCTGTTGACCCACTTTATTCAATTGCATCATTTGTTTAGCAGCTATACCCACGTGTTCCTCTTTCAATACATTTCGTTTTTCGGCAGTACTTAAAATGCCTACACCAATGGGTTTGGTTAAGAGTAAGTAATCTCCTTCGCCAGCAGTATTGTTTTGTTTGAGATGAGTGTTGCTGACAATTCCATTCACCGCTAAACCAAAGAAAGGTTCAGGTGAATCAATGCTATGTCCGCCGGCTAACGGAATACCTGCTTCATTACAAGTTGTTCGTGCACCATCTAATACTTGTTGTGCTAATGAGGCGGGTAGTTTTTCAACAGGCCATCCCAGGATTGCAATGGCAAGTATTGGTTTTCCTCCCATCGCATACACATCACTGATGGCATTGGCTGCTGCAATGCGACCAAAGTTGAAGGCATCATCAACAATGGGAGTAAAAAAATCAGTGGTTGAAATCATGGCAGTACCGTTACCAAGATCATACACGGCTGCATCGTCTTTACTGCTGTTGCCCACCAACAGGTTTGGATCGATAATAGTGGTTAAACCCGATTGAAGTATTTGTTCCAATACGGCAGGTGCAATTTTGCAACCGCAACCGGCACCATGTGAAAACTGCGTAAGTTTAATTGGTTCATTAAGCATGTGCAAATGTAAACAAGGAATACTTACTTGCGGCGAATCTGCACAGCAGCACTCTTTTTTGTATCGGATGTAAAACGTACTTCGTAACGTTTGTCTCCATCTCTTACAATTATCACACCCGTATTGGGCGGAACAGTTCCCTGGTTTTCTGCAAACAGCGTAAGCACTATGCCATTGTTGCCCGAAGGAATGGCGATTGTTTGTTTTAATCCGGTAGCTGTTAATGCAACTTTATTTAACAAAACGGAATTGTTTGAAAAAACAGAAACGCTGTCTCCGTCAATCAAACCATCATCATACAGTTCAATAGAGATGGAATCAGATGATGTTTCAATTACCTGTACAATATCTTTTAAACGGGATGCAAGTTTTATTGAATCTTCATTGAGCGGCTTTGTAACTTTTGTTTCATCCGTTGACTCAATTACTTTTTTCTGTTCCAGTATTTTTATCAGTCCTGATTTAGATGGATCTTCTTCTTTCTGTAAAAACGTTTTTCCTTCTTCTACAAACAATTGTGTGGTTCGTTTATTGGCTTGCTTCCACTCGCCGGTTACTTCCTGTTGACCGGCATTCAAAAAAAGAATATGACTTTGCAATACACCACCATCACCCGGAGGATTTTGATAAATCGTTTTCTTTTCCGTTACTACAAAATAATCGTCGAACACATTGCCGGTTACTTCGCACACGGCATAATACTGACCATCAATTAATGTGGAATAGGAATAACCGGTTAACTTGTTACCTTCCCGGAAAAGTAACAACTCATATTTGTAAGAAGCTGATTGTTGTAATGGATGATTGCTTGTAAACCTGCCACGCCACAGCCCCTCCACCGATTGTGCAGAGGAGATTAGTGTACTTAATAGAAAACAAACCAGCAGTATCCTTTTCATAGTACAAAGAAAACAATTCAGCTTGAATCAAAATTGTTATTCTTTTCGACGGATTACGATGGAAGAACTTTTGTTGAGTGTAGAACTGAAGTGTATCTGGTATCGTTGATCTTCGGTTGTGATGACGAGCAAGCCGGTATTTGGTGGAATAGAGCCAAGGTTTTCAGCAAATAACGTAAGTTGTACAACTTCACCGGGCTTTATTGCAATCGTATGTTTGAAAGCCTGCGCCCGTAATCCGACTTTTGCAATCATCAGTTCGTTATTCAGAAACACACTTACTGTATCACCATCAATTTCGCCATTATCGTACAACGTCAGCAGAACGCTGTCGCCTGTTACTTCCAACGCATCAATAATTTCAGTTGTACGTTTAATGATTACAGGATTATTGATGATGGGCGGTTTACTTGAAACCACAGCTTGATCTATTTTATTTTCTGTAGCGATTTTTCCTACAGAACTAATACCGGTTTCAGTGTTTTGCTTTGTTACGGGAGTTGTTGTAACAGCGGGTACGGGTTTTGTTTGCGGGTTGGTTGTACTAGTTGTTGATTGTTGTTTCGGTTGACCTGTTGTAACTGCAGTTGTATTTTTTACAGGCTCTTTTGTAGGTACTGTAGAGGGCTTGTTTGTTATTGGTTTACTGGTATTTGTAGGTTGGTTAGTTTGTTGCTTTGGTTGGTTAAGCGTTATTTCCGTTTTTTGTTTTGTTTGTTGTTGATTGCCGGGAATATTAGCTGTTTGTTGTACAGAATCTTTTGTAGATGGAATTGTTACAGGAGGATTTGTTTGCTTGTTTGGTTGAGTAACCACCACCTCGGTTTTTAAAGGCTGTTCTTTTTTTGTTTCAGGTTTTGTAACCGGTGCGTAGACCAGTACTGTTTGTGGTTTTGTTTTTTCCTCAAACAGCATTTCTTTTGCCAGTTTTTTCTCCTCCAGACGTTTGTATAGCTGAGTAGTTAAATAGTTTCTTTCTCTGTTGACTATAAGTTTACCCGGCATTGCATAAAGCTTTCGTGAACCAGATGTAGTCCAGTCGCCGTTCAAAACTGAGGCGGTATCAACAATGTCTTTAATGTTGAACATATATACTGTTTTGATTCCGGTTCTCTTTTCTTCAAAATTATTTGAAACCGATTTCTCATCTTCAACAATTAAAATATCATCTTTTATACGGGCTTTTACTTTAACCAGGTTATAGTATAAAACGTCATTGATCAGAAAAAGACGTTGGCAATAGCCATATAGCTGACCATTTTTTTCCTTGAGTGTAAGTTCAAAATCTACTGCATAGCTTAAGCTGTCAGAGACCATTTTTCCTTTATATACACCGGTAACTACCTGTGATTTGGCTATTAATAAAAAGAAGGAGAAAAGAGTAAGTAGTAAAAAGTTTTTCATGTAATCAGTGTTGCACTACAGTTCCTTTTGTGGAACCTGTAGTTGTAAAAGATAGTTGGTATTGGATCGATCAACGGTTTTGCAGGGTATTTTGTATAATAACGCTTCCAGATTCTCTCTATTATGCAGCCCCTTGGAATACCATTTGTCGTAATAGGTAAGTAAGATACGAAAACAATCTTCGGTTCTGTCTTCGATCAGTGCATTCACGGCTTCTTTGGTTTCAAGTCCACCGAGTCTTTTTTTAATGCGGATCACAGCGTTTACAAGCCGTTCCTTCTCTAATTTGCCATATTCCAGCACAATATGCTTCAACCGTTCTTCAAACGGAATGTCTATAAAGTACACCTCCGTCTGCCGCATTTGCTTCCAGATGTTGATGGGGATATTTACGTCGCCAATACGCTGGCTTTCATCCTCGATCCAAATTGGCTTATTGCTGAGTGAAGCTGCGGAAAGCGCCAACGCAAGTTTGTTTTCAAACTGTTCTTGTGAAGGCTGTACCGGCATTCCGATATTACCAAAGGCAGAGCCTTTATGGTGTGCAAGACCTTCGAGGTTGATGGTAGTTTCGCCTTGTTTTTGGAGGTTTTCCAGCAAATATGTTTTGCCGCTGCCGGTGTAACCACCAAGAACACGAAACTGATATTGTTTTTCAAACTGGCTTAAACTCCATTTACGAAAGGCTTTATAGCCGCCTACCAGACTATACACTTTAAAACCATAAAGATCAAGCAGCCACGCCACCGCACCACTTCGCATACCGCCACGCCAGCAATGAACGAGCAGTGTCTTGTTGGATGAAGCGTCTTTGCCGATGGTCTTTTGCCAATTGTCGATTATTCCTTCTGCTTCTTCCACCATCTTCCGCATTTTCACTCCAAAATATTCAAGACCGAATTTGATCGCCTGCTCTCTGCTTTGTTGTTTGTAAGCTGTGCCCACTACTTTACGTTCTTCATCATTAAACAACGGAAAGGATATGGCATTGGGGATATGTGCGTGTTTGTATTCACCCGGACTGCGAACATCAAGAACAGGGTAAGTTGCTGCTAAACGGAGAAATTCTTCTATATCAACTTTTTGAATAGCCATCTTGTACGAAGATAATCTTATCTGTTTTTGCGTGCTGCAACAATTGAAATAAGCCACAGAAGAATGGACAGGCTGAAAAATACAATGGTTACTTGTTTGGCTATGAGAAACAACTGCATATCGCTGGTTAAAAACCAGGCATAGCACATAATAATAAATGCAAGAAAGCCAATAGCTCTGCAAAAATTTCCGATAGAGTAAAACATGTATAAATTAAAAAAGTCCTGCTTACAAAAGCAGGACTGTATCGTTTAATTTTCTTTGATTTCGATGTTTACTTCTTTTCCCTTCTTCTCCATATTGATTTTTCCACCATCGCCGGTTTTAATTTCGACTTTGCCATCTTTGCCTTCAATCTTTATCCCGTCTTTAGAGTTGATCTTGATGCTCGCTGAATCATCTCCCTGTATTGAAATGCCTTCTTTACTGATTTTTATTTCACCAGAGTCGCCACTGATTTCAATTTTTGTTTCGCTTTTTTCTTTTTCGTTATCAGATTGCTGTGTGTTGTCGCAACTGAATAATGAAAGAAGTAACAGCAATGTGAGAAGTTGTTTCATACTGTAAAGTTTTTAAAACGATTAACCGTTCATGCTGATGAGGAATTCATTGTTGTCTTTTGTGCCACGCATATGTTGTAACAAAGTATTGATCGCTTCTTCCGGATTCATATCGCTCATGTGTTTACGTAACACCCACATACGTTTCGAAGTATCCTTGTCGAGCAACAGATCATCACGGCGTGTACTTGAACCAACAATATCAATGGCAGGGAACACACGTCGGTTGGCAAGCTTGCGGTCAAGTGCCAATTCCATATTACCGGTTCCTTTAAATTCTTCAAAGATCACCTCATCCATTTTACTACCTGTATCAACAAGTGCAGTTGCAATGATGGTTAACGATCCGCCATTTTCAATTTTGCGTGCAGCACCAAAAAATTGTTTTGGTTTCTGCATTGCATTTGCTTCCACACCACCACTTAATACTTTACCACTTGATGGTGCTACTGTATTATGTGCACGGGCCAAACGTGTAATTGAATCAAGCAGGATCACAACATCATGTCCGCACTCAACCAAACGCTTTGCTTTTTGTAAAGCGATGGTACTTACTTTCACGTGTTTCTCCGCAGGTTCATCAAACGTACTGGCAATCACTTCTGCTTTTACACTACGTTCCATATCAGTTACCTCTTCCGGACGCTCATCAACCAGCACGATCATCAAGTAACATTCCGGATGATTTTCTGCAATGGCATTGGCCAGTTCTTTCAGCAACATGGTTTTACCTGTTTTTGGTTGGGCAACAATCAATCCACGTTGTCCTTTACCAATCGGCGTAAACAGATCCATGATACGGGTACTGTAATTATTTGAAGTAGTAGTAAGATTTAATTTTTCATACGGAAACAAAGGTGTGAGGTAATCAAACGGTACACGGTCACGCACTTCGTCGGGACGCTTTCCATTGATCGTATCTACTTTTAATAAAGCAAAATATTTTTCACCTTCTTTTGGAGGACGTACCGATCCATAAACAGTATCACCTGTTTTTAAACCAAACAGTTTGATCTGTGATGGTGATACATATACATCATCCGGGCTTGATAAATAATTGTAATCACTGCTTCGCAGGAAACCATATCCATCGGGCATCATTTCCAAAACACCTTCGCCTTGGATGATCCCGTCAAATTCGACATTGAAAGCCTGTTCACGTTTATTATTTTGAAACGGACGTTGCTGTTGTTGGGAAGGACGCTGTTCGTTTGGTTGCGGATTTTCGGCCTCTTGGTTCGATTCTGTCAACATTTCTCCAAGCTCTATTTCTGCCGGCCCGGCTACAAAATCATCTTCACCAGGTAAAGTAAAACCGGGAGGAATGATTGGTTGCGGCTTTTCTACTACCTTTTTAATTGGTTTTTTTGCTGCAGAGGCTACAGGTGCAGCAGGCGCTTCTTCTTTTTTCTTTTTCACTTTTGGTGCGGTTGCTTCGGGGTCACCACTTTCTACCATGGCCTCTTCAGTACCTGAAGCGGTGGTGGTTTTTATAATTCGCTTGCGTTTGCCTTTATCATCGGCACCTTTGTTTTCACTTGCCATAACCGCCTGTTTATCGAGAATTTTGTAAATAAGTTCTTGTTTGTCCATTTTCTTGGAACCTGTAAGTTTCAGTTGCTCTGCAATATCAAGCAACTCAGGAACGAGCATGTCGTTCAATTGGAGGATGTCGTACATAAAAAATTTAGTTCATTAACACGGGTGGGTAAAATCGTTAGACTTGTTTTAATCTGAAAGTATGTGTTGCTAAAGTTTAAGGGAACTTGGAGCGACCGAATTTGATGAGCTTGATGAAGTCGGATTTTAAATATCGGTCAGATTCCAATGCAATGTTACGGTAAAATCGGAAAAAAGGAAAAAAATTGTTCTAAGGCTTCCAAGTCTGTAAGGGCACCCTTTTGTCCTTTTTTAAACATTAAGTAATTACAAACTTTGATTTTTAAGCAGTTGACGTAAAATCTCTTGTTCTAAAGGCGAATAACGAGGTTTGATGTACCATGTAATTATTAACTTTAAAACTGATGGAAATGTATATGATCATAATCGGCAAGTCTGCGTTAAAGCAATTGCAAGATATCCCTCATAAAGAAAGACGAAAAATCTCTGCTGAAATTGATTTGCTAGCCAAAGACCCGAGACCTTCGGGTGTAAAAAAACTCAAGGGTGTAAATGAAGATTTATACAGAGTAAGGGTCGGAAACTACCGGATTGTATATACTATCGAGGATAAAATAAAACTGGTTGATATACGGCAAATAGGAAACCGGAAAGATATTTACAGGTAATTACTTGTTGAGCTTCTTTTTGGCTCTCTCCCATGAAATTTTAGGCTCGTCTTTTCTTGCTTCGGCAATAACAACATCCAATAAATCCTCAAACTTCTCTGGGTTTTTCGCTATCTCTTTTACATCAATCTGAAGAAGTCTTTTTTTATTGGTTTCATCTGTAAGAAATGTAACACCTTTCATTTTATCTGTTTTTACAAATCTACAAAATCTTATCATAGTCTCATTTTATCGCTCAGAAGGTTTAAATTTTAGTCCTTCAACCGACCCGCTTTTATATCTTTGCCGCTCAAAATTTCAGTGTTTATGTTCAACAAACGGATCAAGATCAAGGAATTGCTTACTTGGGAACCTCAGGAGCAAGAGATAACAGTAATGGGTTGGGTGCGTACATTTCGCAATAACCAGTTTATTGCGTTGAATGATGGTAGTACCAATAACAACCTGCAGGTAGTATTGGAACTTGGGAAGTTTGAGGAAGAGCTATTGAAACGTATTACTACTTCTGCATCGTTGAAAGTTAGCGGAACCGTTTTGCCTTCAGTAGGCAAGGGACAAAAGCTTGAACTAAAAGCCACCACTATTGAAATACTGGGAGATAGTGATGCTGAGAAATATCCATTGCAACCTAAAAAACATAGTCTTGAATTTTTGCGTGAAATTGCTCACCTGCGGTTTCGTACCAATACGTTTGGTTCAGTTTTTCGTCTGCGTCATGCATTAGCGTTTGCAGTGCACAAGTTTTATAACGAAAAGGGATTTCTGTATTTACACACACCCGTTGTTACTGCAAGTGATGCGGAAGGTGCCGGTGAAATGTTTCGTGTTTCAACCTTACCATTTGACAATCCTCCACGCAATGAAGATGGAACGATCAATTTCAAAGAGGATTTTTTTGGAAGAGCTACCAACCTCACTGTGAGCGGACAACTGGAAGGTGAATTAGGTGCAACTGCATTTGGTGAGATTTATACATTCGGTCCAACCTTCCGTGCAGAGAATTCAAACACTGCCCGTCATTTAGCTGAGTTCTGGATGATTGAACCGGAGATGGCATTTTGTGATCTGGAAGATAATATGAACCTCGCCGAAGAGTTCATCAAATACATCATCCGTTATGCAATGGAGAATAACCGGGAAGACCTGGAGTTTCTTGCACAGCGATTGGCTGATGAAGAAAAACAATTGCCACAAGACAAGCGAAGTGAAATGGGTTTGATTGAAAAACTGGAGTTTGTCCTGAACAACGATTTTGAACGCATCACTTATACACAGGCCATCGATATTTTATTACAATCGCCTGCATACAAAAAGAAGAAATTTCAGTACGATGTAAAGTGGGGTATTGATATGCAGAGTGAGCATGAGCGTTATCTTGTTGAAAAGCATTTCAAAAAGCCTGTGATCGTTACAAATTATCCGGCAGCTATTAAAGCATTTTATATGCGACAGGATGATGGTTGCGAACCTGGAAAGGAAACAGTGGCAGCAATGGATATTCTGGCACCCGGCATTGGTGAAATTGTGGGTGGTTCACAAAGGGAAGAGCGTATGGAGAAACTTGAACAACGTATGAAAGAGATGCATGTATCTGCGGAGGAACTTTGGTGGTACCTCGATACAAGACGTTTCGGTTCAGTTCCGCATGCAGGCTTTGGGCTTGGTTTTGAACGAATGGTGCAGTTTGTAACAGGAATGGGCAATATCCGAGATGTCATAGCTTTCCCCCGTACGCCTAAGAATTGCGAGTTTTAGACAACAAGCAGCGGAAAACAGCGTTAAGTACTCTATCCATAAAATCTGACTATGCAAAAAACCTTTTTAATTTGTTCAATCGCTTTGATTGTACTTTTTGCCGGAAGTTGTAAAAAGCCAGGAGGCACTAAACCACCTGCGGATGCAGGCGACTACCAACCCCTCACAGTTGGAAGTCAATGGACTTATACTGTAACAGGGAGCAATGCCGGTTCGTTTACTTTTTCAGTAATTAATAAAGACAGTACAATTAACGGACGCAATCTATAAAGTGATGGCGAACACGGCAGGTTCAAATGAATATATTCATAAATCTGGCGGAGACTATTATCGTTATAATCCTGTTGTTGAATTAAACAACCAGGTTGTCGAACTCCTTTATTTAAAAGATAATATTGCAAAGGGACAAAGCTGGACAGAGGTTAAAACGGTGAATGTAAATTTCACGGGTTTTGGACTAGTACCGGTTACTGCTACATTAGTTTGTACAGTTTCCGAAAAAGGAATTGATTATGTGGTAAATGGAGTTACGTTTAAAGATGTAATTAAAGTTACTGTAGTACCTTCCTTCAGCGCATTGTTGCCTCCTCCATTTGGAGCTACTTCTATTCCTCCCGATTCGTACGATTTGCAGTATTATTATGCAAAGAATGTTGGCCTTATTTTTAGCAAAACGAGTTTAGTGATTGCATTAGCTTCAGTTAATTCCAGCTCGGAAACCAAACTGGGTGCATATACAATTAAATAGATTTAGTTTTTTTGTTTCAAGTAGGAATCTATTCGTTTTGAAACATTTTCTCTTACAGAATAATAAAACAGGTTAAAGTCTCCTGCATGATAATTTTTTGATGTCAGAAATAGGCCAAATGGAAACTTTGGTTTGTTGATCCACAACGCACCGTTTACAATACGGGCACCGTTTGTATGCTGATATGGTTTATTGAATTTAAGGAGAACAGCTCCCTTGTTTGCTTTTCTTGAAATGGCAGAATCCGATAGTGACCAACTCAACGGATTTACGACCCAACTGGTTCCGTTTTCCAGTTTAACATAGTCCGGTAAATATCCTTCACGAAATGTACGCCAGGTTACGAAGCATTGCGTGTCGGTTGGGTCTGTACATGGCGTAAGCTCCGTGAAATAAATTTTCGGTACTGTTAGCCCAACAATGTATGCACAAACCAATTGTTCCATCAGTTGCTTGTTTTCAAAAAACTCTTTCAGCAAACGGCCGGCATGCAATGTCCCCTGGCTGTGCGATGCAATAATAATAGGACGGTTATGGTTATGTAGTTGCAGATAAGAAGTAAAGGCTGCTTTTACATCTTGATAAGCTTGCTCCATAGCGGCGTTGGCCTTAGCCGTATCACTCGAAAAAAACGAATAGAGATGTGCTTGCCTGTAACGGGGTGCATAAACATTTGCACTACCATTAAAAACACTTGCTTGGTATAGAATGGATGTTCGATCAGTTTTTTTATTGAGGTCGGCATCGTTGATCGAGGCATTCCAAACAATACCCTGCAGTTTTTGTTCAGTGAGCGTAGTTGGATGTATAAAGAACACATCGGCTGATCGCTCCGTTTTTTCATTCCGCAGCGGTTTCGGAATACTGTCAGATGGATCTTGTTTAAGTGGATGGGCGGCCCAAAAGCGAAGATCCCCATAGTTTGGAATGCTGTCGGCAATAGTGAGTTGATTTCTATAATCGCTTATTTGGGTACGATGCGACGGTGAGCAACTGCCTAGCAGAACACTTATAAAAAGGGCGCTCCAGAAAAAACCTTTCGTTGATTCAATCAATTTTGTAATTTTTGCAAACCAAACCTACTATAATTGAATCGAATAGAGTACTAATAAAACGTGATAGTTATGACAATTCCTGTAGTTGACCTTGCCGAGTTTACCAGTGCCGATGCAGTTTTAAAGCAAAAGTTTGTAAACGAATTGGGGCGTGCCTACGAAGAGGTTGGCTTCGTGGCAGTAAAGAATCATGGTGTTCCTGATCAGTTAATTGCTGATCTGTATAAATATGTACAGCAGTTCTTTTCATTGCCACTTGAAAAAAAGAGGGAGTAAGATGAAATTCCTGATTTGGCAGGACAACGTGGTTATACCTCGTTCGGAAAGGAGCATGCGAAAGGCAGTGATGCGCCGGATCTGAAAGAGTTTTTTCAATATGGACAAAAGGCCGAAGGAGAAGAATGTATTCCGGAGGAGTATCCAGACAATGTGCAGGTGAACGAGAT
>CAWHOR010000010.1:0-60531 GCA_963830845.1 uncultured Bacteroidota bacterium
AGGTGTGCAGCAGAACGGCCGTGGAAATTTTACACGAAGGAAAGTTGCTGATCGCTGATGAACAGGGATTGATTCGGATCAAGCGATAACAGCCACAGCGTTTACATGAATAGCACTGAATATTTTTGTCTATTGATTATTGGCAATTGCTAATTGGCTTCCTTAGCCTATCAATTTAACTTCTGCATCGCTTCTTTCAGCTTACCTAAAAATTCAGGAATTTCTTCTTTACGACAAGTGCCAACGCTCAGTCGATACCAGGGAGAAGTTCGTTCAGCACCAAATGCATAGAAAGGAACAATTGCTAACTTGGCTTCATCGAGTAAGTATTGTGTTACGTCGGCCTGTGTTTGCAGCAATGTACCATCTGCTTTTTTCTTTCCAACCAAATCCACTTTAATGGTCAGATAAATTGCGCCCTGTGGTGCAATTACATCCACATTAAACTCTTCACTTTTCATTTGCGAAAACCCTTTGGAAATTTCTTCCAACCGATAATAAATTTCCTGCTTGAAGTTGACGAGGTAACGATCAATGTTTTCTTTCTGTAATAAATATTTTGCAGTTGCTTTCTGTTCAGCCATTGGCGCCCATGCACCCACGTGTGAAAGAATGGCTTTGATTTTTGCAATGATCAACTCCGGACCAAGCGACCAGCCAACACGTACACCCGTTGCCGCAAACACTTTACTGATGCCATCCACAAACACAGTAATATCACGCATAGCAGGACGAAGCGAAACAGGATTGTAATGAATATTATCACCAAATGTCAAAGTCCAGTACATCTGATCGAACATTAAGAATAATTTCTTTTCACCTTCTGCACGTGTACTGTTTTCTTCAAGAATGAGATCGCAAATTTTTTCCAATTCATCTTTTGGAAACATGGTACCCGTTGGATTTTGTGGCGTACACAAACACAACAAGGTAGCTCCTTTGAGATGAGGTTTGATCTCATCAGCCGTGGGCATAAAATTATTTTCAGGTGTTGCTTCGATCAACACATGTTCAGCTTCTGTAAAATGTGCATAGTGATTGTTGTTCCAGGAAGGAGCTGCATAGATCACTTTATCAGCTTTATCAACCAACGCACGAAAAATAGAATAGATCAATGGACGACCACCTGCTGCAATTTGTATTTCATTCACCCCATACTCTAATCCTTCACGCTCTTTTAAAAACTGCGATACACTTTGACGCAATTCCAAAATTCCTTCTGCTGCAGGGTAGGTTGTAAAATGATGTTTGTAAGCAGCCACGATCTCATCTTCCAGTTCTTGTGGAATGGGAAAAACAGAACTGTCGAAATCGCCGATGGTAAAATTATAAATATGTTCCCCCTGGCGCATACGCTCTTTGATCTGGTTACCCAGTTTCACAATTTCGGAACCAACCAATGTTTCGGAGAGATGGGAAAGCTTCATACTTCAATTTTAAGAAAGCGCAAAAGTAGGACAAGACCATTAAAAACGATCAAGTGTTCGTTTTTTGATACCGCTGATGAATTTCTATTCTTCGATCCGTTCCAAACAGCCATATTCTTTTTTCAGCAGATCATCATAAGCATCTGCTTTTTGAAACAATTGAAGGAATAATTGTTCGCCGTTTTCCTGCGCAAGATCCAGATCATAAATAATGCGACTGAGTACGATGTTCTGATTCATACAACTTAATACCAACCCTTTGTTGTGATAATTTTCGTGCAGCAGAAACTCGTAGAGCGGTTTTATTTTCAATGTATCGTTGGGCAGCAAACACAAATAGGCATCGCTGGCAATGAAATAATTTTCAGGATTGTAACGGATGATGATTTTTGCACTGCCTTCTTTTACACTCCACGTGTTCACGCCTTCACGGGCCAGCTTGATGTCTTTCCCCAATGCTTTGAGTACATTCTCAATGGTTTTACCAACACCAACGGGTTCGTATTCTTCTTTCGGCATTTCGGGCAACTTCACTTCTGTACCACAGGAGGGACAATATTTCCCACTGTCTAAATTTTCTGGCAACACCAAAAACTCACATGCATGACAACGGGTGGAAGGCTGTCCTTTATACGGTGCGTAGATCTCCAAAGCTGTTCGCAGGTATTGCTCCGGCAATGCAAAGCCAAGATTATCGCCACCACGAATAACGAATGTGTTTACGCCAATGATCTCACCACTCATATTCACTAACGGACCACCACTGTTTCCGGGATTGATGGCTGCATCGATCTGGATATACTTCAATCCTTCACGAACACGATCTACTTTTGAAATAACACCTTGCGTAGCAGTATAATTTAATCCATACGGATGACCGATAGCAATGACAGGATCTCCATCTTTCAAACGGGCATATTCGCCAAGTGTAATAGAAGGCAACTCCAATTCATGAGGTGGCTGAATAAATGCCAGATCATGTTTACGATCGGTATACCATACTCTGCTCAATGCTTTTTCAAATTGCTTACCGGCAATCGTTACTTCTGCATTTCCATCGATCACATGATTATTGGTAACGATGAGGTCGTACTGCTTTAAATAAAAACCGGTACCCGTGCCGGTTTGTGTGGCAATTTGTATGATGGCATCTTTAAATGAATCAACTATCTCGACCGCTGATGGCATGATGGACTTTTGATTTTAATGATTTACTTCACTTCTGTGTTTACAAACTCTACTTCTGCAGTAAATGATTGTGTAAAACTCAACAGTGAATCGTATTTCAGATTTTCTGTTTTAAAATTGATCTGCGGATATTTTTCTTTCCACTCGTTGATGATCTGTTTGATCTTTTGTTCGATCAGCTCACGGTTAAAACGGTTCCGGTCGCTGTTGTAAAACTCTTCTGTAAAACCAAGCTCACGAAAAAAATCATCATACGAAACCTTCATCAGAATAAGGTAGAGATCACTCACCGGTTTTGGTAAGCTGAAGTTATATTGACAATACGCTAAACCATATTCACTGATCTGCTGCGCAATGTAGGGGTGATTGTTTTCCCGAAACCAAACCATCGCCTGGTTAGCAGCAAAAATACTGTCGGCAATTATTTTTTGTGTTTGCGGCTGCGTAATGGCAAAGCTGTGTTTACTGCGGAAAAAACATGGAAACACATCTTCCTTCGGCTTGTTCATCATCTTTAAATAAGCCTGTAACATGGCTTTGTTTTTTTCAGCAACCGGCTTTTCGTCTTTTACAAAATAGATCGTTACCAGATCTTCCAGATCGTATAACAACTTGCTTTCGGGTACCAGTAAAAAATCAATACGGTAAGCCAGGTTGAGCAAAAGATAAGTAATGGCCGTGCTCATTTTTTCTGCATCCAATGGTTCAATCACTTCGGCTGTTTCTTTGATCCATTGCATCAGGTAGTTGTACTTGATCTCTTTTTCGGCATCAGGAATCAGTTCAATATGCTCTGTATCGATGGGTTGCAGATTTTGAAAATCCTGGATCAGCAGATCATCCTGTTTATCGGCTCTTGTGGCCAGCTCTTTAAATGCATAATAAAGTTTATTGGGATTGGCCGTATTGATCTCAGTATCGAAACGCATGCAAAGCCGTTCGCCTTCCATGGCATAGCGGGAATAATACAGGTTGAAATTTTGCTCCAGCAACCGGCGCATCACAGGAACAGAAGGCTTTGCCATACGGGCCAGCGTAACCTCGGCCGTTAAACTCGTTTCATTGTAACTGCCCCGCACCATTTTACTGCCCTGAAGAAAACGAAACACATTCTCGACTCCATTACGTGATACGTGTACATTCTGAACGATATCGTCCCGCAGGTAATCAAAAAACGCCTCAATACTTTCGTGATATTTGTTTTCTTTAAACAGGTTATCAGCATCGGCCCAACGTTTTGTTTTCAACAATGTTTTATTGTTGTCGCTGTACCGTCCAAATGTAATTGGCGGCGCAGCAGCTTCCGGGCTGTCTTTTTTCTTTACCCAACGAAATAACTTATCCAGCATTTGCAATCAATAAATGAGTGCCCAATGTACGGCGATTTTGCCTGAAAGTTTTGTTGTTTTCCATGAACAGCAGCAGCGGAGAATCGTTTCATTGTTCTCCAAAACAAGTTGATAATTTAACCCTTATCTTGCAGCTGTAACAGGCAAAAATGCCTTACCTTCCCCGTTATTAAATTAAGAACAGCGTTATGAAGTTTATCGTTTCGTCATCGGCTTTACTGAAACAACTGCAGCAGATCAATGGTGTAATCAATGCCAACACCGTGTTGCCCATTCTGGAAGATTTTTTGTTTGAGATCAATAAGAACAAACTCACGGTAGTAGCTACCGATCTGGAAACAGTGATGAAGATCCACATGGATATTGAAGCAAAAGACAATGGCCGTGTTTGTATTCCTGCACGTATCCTGATGGATACGTTGAAGAATTTACCGGATCAACCATTGACCTTTAATATTGATAAAAACTTTGGAATTGAAATTACCAGCGATAGCGGTAAGTATAAAGTGATGGGCGAAAACCCTGATAACTTTCCGAAAGAACCGGTGGCTGATGACACCACATCGTTCACCACGACTTCTTCAGCATTGGTTACTGCCATCAACAAAACATTGTTTGCAGTAAGTAACGATGATCTGCGTCCGGCTATGACGGGTGTGTATTTCGAACTCGATAAAAAAGGATTGACATTTGTTGCAACAGATGCACATCGTTTGGTGCGTTACAAGCGTACCGATGTAAGTTGCCCGAAGAGTGAGAATTTCATCGTTCCAAAAAAGCCTTTAAACTTATTAAAAACAGCATTGCCTGATAATGGCGATGAGATCACATTATCTTATAACAGCAATCATTTGTTTGTGGTGCATGGCACTACAGAACTGGTGTGTCGGTTGATCGATGCACGTTTCCCTGATTACAAAGTGGTGATTCCTGCTGATAATCCTTACAGTATGATCGCTGGCCGCAACGAGTTGGCTGGTGCATTGCGTCGTGTAAGTGTGTTCAGTAACAAGAGCACCAACCAGGTTGTCTTGAGCATTGGCGGCAGTCAATTACAATTGGCAGCGCAGGATGTTGATTTCAGCTTTGAAGGAAACGAACGCATGAAATGCCAGTATGATGGTGAAGACATGCAGATCGCTTTCAACGCAAAATTTTTAGTAGAGATGTTGAACGCTGTTGAAACCGACGAAGTAAGAATGGAACTCAGCACTGCTACCAAAGCCGGGCTCATTAAACCAACCGAACAAAACGAAGGTGAAGATGTGTTGATGCTGGTGATGCCGTTGATGTTGAATCAATAAAATCCTGAGCGAAGTCGAAGGGATTTTGAGAAGTATCGAGCGATAGTCGAGATACGAACGTTATAACAAACCAAAACTAACAATAGAAGTCCCGCTTGCAAGAGCGGGACTTTTTTATTCAATATACCCTGAGGCGGGTACAATTGTGTGAGAAATGCTGGCGTACTTGGTGAGCAAAAAACCAAACACATTGTATGCAGCAACAAAAACACGCAAAAAGAGGAATCATTATTCTTTTCATTGTATTTATTATCAGCACCAATCATATACAGGCACAGGATGATTTTGGAAAAGGGGTCGGTATCCAATTGGCACTACCTGTACAAAACGCAACCTTCAGTGGCGAAGATTTTGGTGAAGTAAAAATGGGCCGGCAGGGGTTTTATTTTCAATTAAGCCGACAAACTTATCTGCGCCAAAACAACCTTGGATTTCACTCGTATAAAACAATCGGGTTAGCACTACGTTCAAACAACATCAACATTAAAGAAGGACAGTACACCGGAACACAACTTAAAATTTCAGCGATTGAGTTACCCATTACAGTTGGTGGTTACGGACGTTTCTTTGGCGTGCTGCCATTGGGAATGAATGTGGGCGGTTATCTTGCTGTGCCGTTGCAATACAAAGGCACCATTAAAAAAACCGGTGCTGCCGATTATGAGTTTGGCAACAAGTATGAAAAACCATTGGGTTATGCAGGGCTGCTGGGAAATATCAGTTTAAACTTTACGGTGAAAAATATGGGTGTTGTCCGTTTATTAGCTGGTGGACATATTGGTTTAATTCCGGCGTACCGACCTGCACCGGAAGGTAGTGAGCCTCCTTACAAAACACCGTTGCCACGCAGTTTTCAACTTGGAGCTGAAATTGTATTCGGAAAGAATTGATAATATCGTGTAGTTATTTGATCCCGCTGTAGAGGCGGGATTTTTAATTAACAGGTATATTGTTGGCTTCAAATGTTGCAACTAAGTCACGCATTTTTTGTTCGGAGAAATAATCTGAGTTCATATTAACAGTAAACACAAGTCTTTTCTCTTTCAAAATTTCCAGGGAAAGAATTTTTCGTTTTGGAAGCCAATTGTTTTTTGATTCCCAGTCTTCTTTTTTAACGTGTATGTTTTCAAAGGAGGTCTTCATCTTTCTCAACTTCGTTAAATATCCTTTTGAATAGAAATGAAGTGCTTTTTTATCCTCATCAAATCTGATTTCCTGCACTCTTTCTACCTGTATTAAACGGACGATACTTACTAGTAAAAAAAAGCAGAAAAAATAGGGAGCATCATTTGTTTTCTGTGGGAAAAACAGCAGCAATACACCTAATATCACCAAATAAGGGATAAGAGTATAGGCTATTTGTAAAAAGAATTGGCGCTTCGTTAAAGGACGATCCGTGACAAAAGTTATCATGGTTACTATTCGTGTTCAAATTAATCAATCTTTTTCATTGTACATTTAATCATGAGCTACACCCTCGTCAACACATACGACAATTACATTGATGCTAACCTTCATCTCATGCAACTCCAGGAAGAAGGCATCAATTGCTGGCTCAAAGATGAGTTTACGGTTACAATCGATCCCATCTTAACCAACGCACTCGGCGGCATCAAGCTCATGGTGCATGAATCACAAAGCGAACGAGCTGCCGGGTTACTGCGAGTTCTCATCAACAAAGCAAAGGAAAACAGGGCCTGCATCAACTGCGGCTCATTGAATGTTGAATACATTGTGAGCAACCGGAAACCATCCAACTGGTTCAGTGCCATTTTTACATTTCTGTTGGGTGATATGGCCATCGGCGCAAAAAAAGTATATCACTGTTTTGATTGCGGAAATGAATTCGATGTTGTGAAGGAAGTTGTCATCCCGACGAAGGAGGGATCTGATCAGCTTTCGTAAATAGCTCAGCAGAATTCTACTTCGCAAAAACGGCGGTAAACATTTTTTCTCTATCAGCCGATCACTTCGTAACTTTTGTACGAAATCGAACGCCATGTGGAATCAAATCCTTGAACATTTTCAAACACTTGAACAACGTCCGCTTGAACGGATGGCCATTTTAGTAGGCGGCCTGCTGTTGTTCTGGATCATTGAGGGTGCTATTCCACTGTTTTCGCTCAACTATAAAAAAACAAAACTGCGCCACGCAGGTGTCAATTTTGTATTCACGGTTATTCATCTCATCATTCATACATTCCTTGCAATTTTAATTGTAGGGTTGAGCGATTGGTGTGCCGATGCAAAGTTTGGCTTGGTGTACTGGACCAATGCAAATGTGCTGGCCTCGATCTTCATTGGTGTTTTTGCGCTCGACTTCAGCAGTTGGCTGGTGCATTTGGTGATGCACAAAGTACCAGTTTTGTGGCGCTTCCATCTTATCCACCACAGCGATACGAATGTGGATGTAACAACTGGTCTTCGTCATCATCCTGGTGATAGTCTGTTGCGAGGCATCTTTTTCCTGTTGCTCATTTTTATTTCCGGCGCACCCATGTACAGTGTTATGATCTATCAAACACTGGTCGTGCTGGCTACTGCCTTTACACACGCTAACATCAGCTTGCCCGCAAAACTCGATAAGGCACTGAGCTGGTTTCTCATCTCGCCCAATATGCACAAAGTGCACCACCACTGGAAACAACCTTATACCGACAGTAATTATGGTGCTGTATTCTCCATTTGGGACCGGCTGCTGGGTACATTTTCCAGCCTGGACATTAAACAGGTACGTTATGGCCTCGACCGCTACTATCCCGAAGAAAAAGATGAGGATGTACTTACGCTGATGAAAAAGCCGTTCAGCAAACTGGAGAAATAATCTCCGTAAAACTCCTCCCTCCAGATTGTTTCTGTCCGATTTTCACCAACATTTCCACAAATCCGGGCTGCTGAGAAAATTATTTTCAGTTTTCTGAAAAAATATTTTACAAATAAAGGTATTGAAAATCAATACTCTAGCGATTTTATACTATCGTTTTCTGCCAGCTACTAAAAAAAAGATGGTACTTTGTGTTGCATAGTACTGAATTTTCACTTAGCTTTGTTTTGTCAATGTAATTAAGGTGATTGGAAGGCAGAAGCAGAAAGGAAGAGCTCTCCCTACAACTTCTCCACCACCTTTCACCAAACAAACAAACTCCTCAGGTTATGAATATCGAGAACACACAAAGCCAGATGCGCAAGGGAGTCCTGGAGTTTTGCATTCTCTCCGTTATCCAACGGGGCGAGGTGTACCCCAGTGATATTATTGAGGAAATGAAAAAGGCAAACCTTAACATCCTCGAAGGAACCCTGTATCCACTACTTACCCGATTGAAGAATGCCGATTTGCTAACGTACCGCTGGGTTGAAAGCAGCAGCGGACCACCCCGTAAATATTTTGCACTAACAGAAAAAGGAGCCGCCTTTTACAAAGAGCTGGAACAAACCTGGAACGAGATGTCAAGCTCTGTTGAAGCCGTTACCAAAAAGAACGGAAGAGTAAATGCTACCGTTACCGGCGAAAGCGTACAGGTTCATCCTCCAACATCTGAAAGTCCACTTTAACCATTAAACTGTTATTATTATGAAAAAGGTAATCAATATAAACTTCAAGGGCCGGGTAATACCCATTGAGGAAGCGGCTTTTGAACAATTGCAGAGATACACCGAAAGTCTGCGCCGCTATTTTGCCAATGAAGAAGGACGTGATGAGATCATCAATGATATTGAAGATCGTATTGCAGAGTTGTTTGATGAAGACTTGAAAAAAGGTGCTACCTGTATTACAGAAGAAAAGGTAACTGCTATATGCAGCAGCATGGGTAGTGTAGAAGATTTTGAGCAAATGGATAATGAAACAGGTGCACCAACCGGTAACAGCAGCTCTGCTTCATCCTCATCATCGTCTACGTCATCTGCTTACGCAACAGCTTCTGAAGAGCCACGTGGAAGTCTCGGTCGCAATGCCAACGATAAAGTGTTGGGTGGTGTTTGTAGCGGTTTGGCACATTACTTAAAGATCGATCCTACTGTAGTTCGTATTCTGTTTGCCCTTATCACCTTTGGTGGTTTTGGTACAGGTGTACTCATCTATATTGTATTGTGGATCGTGCTACCGATCAAAGATCTCAAAACAAATATCCGCAAGCGTTTGTTCCGCAACCCCGATGATAAAGTCATCGGTGGTGTGGCAAGTGGTTTAGCGAGTTACTTTAATATACCCGTTTGGATTCCACGTGTAGTGTTTACACTCCCGTTGATCTTAGGTATCATCTCTACTATTTTCAGGAATGCCATATTTGAATTTGATTTTGAACCCGATTTTATATTCGGCGGTTTTGGCGGCACCCTGTTTGTGATTTATGTGATTCTCTGGATCGTATTGCCGATGGCAAGCAGCGCAACGGAAAAGTTACAGATGCGTGGTGAAAAAATTGATGTGAACAGTATCAAGAATGCCGTTCAGGAAGAACTTGGGAGTGGTGGCACAATTAAAGAAAGAGCCACTCAAATGAGTGATGAAATAAGAGAAGGTGCACAACGGATGAGTTCTACCATAACGGAAGGCGCACAACGCATCAGTTCTGAAATGGGAACAAAAAGCAGAGCCTTTGCAACTGAAGCGGCACCTATTGCCCGCAGTGCAGGAAGTGGTATCGGTCATGCAATTGGTGTATTGTTCAAAGCATTCTTTTTGTTTGTTGCCGGTGTTATAGCTTTCTCTTTATTGATGGCGTTGATCGGTGTTACATTCGCAGGCATTGCAGCTTTTCCGTTTAAAGGATTTTTCTTAGAAGGCACATGGCAACATGTAGCAGCTTGGGGAACGTTGTTGTTGTTCTTTGCAATTCCAGTAATCGCATTGTTAACCTGGGTGATCCGCAAAATCATTGGTACCAAAAGCCGCAACCCTTATCTCGGGTACACATTCGGCTTCCTGTGGTTTATTGGTCTGGTTTGTTTCATTATCCTTGTCTCTTCCTTCGTTAACAATTTCCGTGTATCTGCACAGGATCCACAGGTGGTAGAAATTGCACAACCGGTTGCCGGAAAGATGATCGTGAAAGTGCCTTCTGATAAAGTAAAAGTATATGGCAGAGCCTTTGGTTTTGATGATGTGTTTAGTATGGATGGTGATAGCTTGTACATCAACAGCATCCGTTTGCGGATCGTAAAAAGTACCGACAGTCTCTTTCATGTGAAATATGACAAACGCAGTTCCGGACCAACAAGCGACAAAGCCAAATACAGTGCCCAATCCATTAAGTATGGTTTGAATTTTAAAGACAGCGTGCTTTCCTTGAACAAAGGATTTACAGTGAGTGAACAATCAAAATTCCGCAACCAGCGTGTAGTTGTAACTATTGAAGTGCCGGTTGGAAAACGAATCTATATCGACAGAAGTGTTGATCGTTTAGAGTGGCATAACATTACATTCAATGGTCGTGGTGGCGATTGGGAGTGGGAAGATGATCACCGTTGGAGCAACAGCGGATGGAATGATACAGATGTTGAATATGTAATGACAGAAGATGGGCTGGAGCGTGTAGATGGAAAAGATAAAATACAGAAAATAGAGAATGAGGAAGGCAACATCGAAAACGAACTGGAGCGTCTGGAACGGGAAAAGAAAGAGTTGCTGAAGGAAGAAGAAGAATTAAAAAACAGGAAGAAAGAAAACGACAGCCTTCGCTACCGTTACAATCCTGAAGCACCAAAAACAACGACTACTCCTGCAAAGCAGATCGTTCAACGAATCACAGCTCCCAACACCGATGCTGTGATTATACAACCAATGACCATTAATGCACTATAACCTCGGTTAAAGTTGGAACAGCCAACGGCCCCGAAGTTTTGCAAAAAACGGAGGGGCTTTTTTTCAGGCGCTTACAGCACAGTCATCATCAACCATTCAACCTTATTTATGCGTAAACTGAAGTTTATTACCGCAGTACTAATTGCAATCGTTGTGTTTGGTGCAGCTCATGCACAGCAAACAAATCAAAAACAGCACGATAAAGAATTGTTTGAAACCATTTTCAAAGCAGACAGTGCATGGTTTGCTGCATTCAACAAAGACGTAAAGGTTTTCAGCAGTTACATGGATTCAACACTTGAGTTTTATCACGACAGAACAGGTGTTACGTTTTATGCAGATAATATTGCAGCTTTTGAACGAATTAAGAAAGATGTTCCTGATCTGAAACGTGAGCTGTTGAAAGAAACCATGGAAGTATATCCCATACCCGGCTATGGTGCCGTGCAGATTGCACAACACCGGTTCTGCCATATGGAAAACGGAAAAATGGATTGCGGTGTTTTCAAGTTTATCCATACCTGGAAAAAAACAGAACAAGGCTGGAAAGTAACACGTATCATCAGCGTAGATCATTAATACATCCGCATTAACCATTACCTTATCATCATTGAATACATAACGGGTTTTCCCGTTGATTCAATTCAAATCACCTTGTCATGAAATCAAGAATTAAAAAGATCTCAGAAGTACTGCTCATTAGTTTTCTGATCATCGCCATTCTTTACAGTCTGCTTTGGCTGCTCGGTTATCTTCGTTGATCTGAAAACAAAAAAACTTAAAACAGGAGTATAATTGCTCCTGTTTTTTCTTTATAGAGCCTGTTCCAAATTAGAATTTTGAATCAATAGATAAAGCACTTATCCGTTGGTTTTTAAAATTAGCCCCCCTGCCCATCAAATGAATATTTAGCAAAGTAAACAGAAGAACCAAGATTTTGATTGGGGTTGCTTTGCCCTTGTGAAATGGAGAGAATTGCATTATCGTCTGTAGGCAGAACTTTGATACAATGGCGGGTGAGGCCGCTTTGCATACTAATACAGGATAAAAGAAAATGATGATTAATAATAGATCCCCATTTCTTAACACCTTCTTCTGAAAGGTTGATTACATATGAAAATTGAAACGTTCCTTCTGCAAGATAAATGCTGTTGTTTAAAACAAGGGCATCATTAATGCCTGTTTCTCCAGGAGAACTACTCTTAATAAATGTAAGACCAGGGTCAAAAAAATAAATTGATATTGCCCCTACTGCATAGACCATAAATCCTTGACTTGTTTTCAATGTCCCGACTCTTGTAGTTAAAAAATTGTCGGCAAGGCTTGTTTTTGTTTGTCGTTGAATATTTCCAGACAAATCAAGATGGGTGATTACTATTTCCCGGTTTAAATTGACAGCTGAAAAATAAAAACCACCATTATACTCTATGATATTGCCTGAGTTCCTGATTTGGTCAGCTCCGGTAAAAAGCTTTCTCCATGTTTCATTGCCATTGGCATCACTCTTTATAATTGCAGTATAACCATTTGTATAATAATCTGCATTTCCAATTGTTATGAACCCTCCATCGCTTGTAGAAGATGTGAAAAAATTAAGCCCGGGAATATTGAAGTACTTCGTCCATAAAATATCAGCATTAGCATTCATTTTTGTAATTGCATAAAATCCCTGGTTCGTGGAATAAGTAGCACCCGACAAAATATAATCATTCGTATTTGGTATCTTTTTAATGCTGCTGAATTTTACATCCTGTCCCGGAAAAAATTTAATCCATTTTTGATTAAGCAAGCTGTCAACCAGAGTAATGCTTTGTGATTCCTGATTATAGGCTATACTATAATGCGTCATTAGATTAATAGTATTTCGCCCTGCAATTGTTTCTGCATCAATAATAGTACTATAATAAGTTGTTGGTTTCAGCTCTTTTTGTCCAATAATGATTCGAACATTTCTAACAAGGGTATCAGATGGTTTGTTCTTAAAATATGTAATCAACTGAATTGGATAAACACCCGAAACAGGAAAAGTATGCGTCGGCTCCCTTTCTGTGCTTATTGAGTTGTCCCCAAAGTTCCATCTGTAGCTGACGTCATTTGATGAGTCAGAAAGATTTAAAAATTTCAACGGTACATTAATTAATTGAACCGTATCGTTTAATTGACTTATGCATTCTTTTTTAAAAGCAAACACAGCCTCTACTTTTACATCCTCTTTAATAAAAGGTAAGATTTTCTTACAGGCTGTTCCAAAGATTAGCTGAATAACAATAATTATAGTGATGAGTTTTTTCATGTCTGGATTGTCTTTAACAAGAAACGAGGTAAAAATAGTCATAGATATTACTAAAATACTTGTTGTTTTTCAAAATTTTTCTGTTTTCAATCTGCTGCTTCCTTTACTTTTGTGCCCATCACAAACGATTGAAAAATGAAATCAACTCCCTTTACAAACAAACACATTGCTCTTGGTGCGAAGATGGCCGAATTTGCCGGTTACAATATGCCCATTTCTTATACCGGCATTAATGATGAACATGCCGCAGTTCGTACCAACGCAGGTGTGTTTGACGTAAGCCACATGGGTGAGTTTATTTTGAAAGGAGAAGGAGTGTTAGATCTTATTCAACGTGTAACCAGCAACGATGCCTCTAAACTAAGCAATGGAAAAGCACAGTACAGTTGCTTACCGAATGCACAAGGTGGTATTGTGGATGATCTGCTGGTGTATTGTGTGGAAGAAAACAAGGTGTACATGTTGGTGGTAAATGCCAGCAACATTGAAAAGGATTGGAACTGGATCCAGCAATTCAATACCAATAATGTGGAGATGCACAATATCAGCGAAAAAACCTGTTTGCTCGCCATACAAGGTCCCAACGCTACAAAAATTCTGCAAACACTTACGGAGATGGATATCCTCAACCTCAAATATTACACGTTTGTAAAAGGCGTATTTGCAGGTGTAGAAAATGTATTGGTAAGTGCAACCGGTTATACAGGCGCAGGTGGTGTGGAGATTTATTTTGAAGACAGCAACGGTGCTGCTGAAAAAATATGGGATGCTATTTTCGAAGCAGGGAAAGCAGCTGGTATCAAACCGATTGGCTTAGGTGCAAGAGATACACTTCGTTTAGAAAAAGGTTTTTGTTTATATGGTAATGATATTGACGATACCACTTCTCCATTAGAAGGAGGGTTGAGCTGGATCACCAAATTCAGCAAAGACTTTACTGCAAAAGATATATTGGAAAAACAAAAAGCTAAAGGTGTACAACGAAAGCTGGTTGGTATTGAAATGATTGATCGTGGTATTCCCCGTCATGATTACAAGATCAAGGATGCAGCAGGTAACGAAATTGGTAAAGTAACCAGCGGTACACAATCACCCTCCTTGCAAAAGGCAGTGGGACTTGGCTATGTTGCGACAGCACATGCCGATTTTGGTTCAGAGATCTTTGTTGAAGTGCGGGATAAACTGCTCAAAGCAAAAGTGGTGAAGATACCTTTTCTGTAAAGGGCATTATTCTTGCTGATGCTATTTACTGCAATGGGGTCACCCGCAGCCCTAAGCTTGTCGAAGGATAAAGGGTGGCTCACTGCTGGAACAAATAACCAAACAGCTCACTGCTCTATGCCATCCATTCATATTACTACATTTATTGCAGCGCCCATTGAACGTGTGTTTGATCTAAGCAGGCACATTGGTTTGCATAAAATTTCGCAACAGGAGAACAATGAAGAAGCGGTTGGCGGAGTAACTTCAGGCTTAATTAAACAAGGTGAATCTGTTACGTGGAAAGCGAAACATCTCTATAAAACAAGATTCATGACGGTAAAAATCACCGAGATGAAGAGCCCAGATTATTTTGAAGACATTATGGAGAAAGGTGATTTTGTGTCGTACGAACACAAGCATCATTTCAAAGCGGTGAACAACGGCACCATCATGATCGATCAACTGGAGTTTGAAACACCATATGGAATCGTTGGTAAAATGTTGAACCGGGTTTATCTTTCTGCATACATGCGGGAGCTTCTTGTTAAGCGCAACGAAACAATCAAGGAGTATGCACAAACTACAAAGTGGCAAGCGCTGCTTTCGTAGAAACCCTAGGTATTTAATTTCAATGATCTATTTTGTCTTTAAAGGCGAATTGCTTAAACTTGTGTACCCAAAACAATATCAAATGAAAAAATCAGATTTAGTTCTGTTTATTTTATCCCTCGTTTTTTTCTCTCCCGATCTTTTTTCACAGTGTATGATGGTGCCGGTTTCGTTAAACGAACGTGTAACGAAGAGTGATCTTGTTGTTGAAGGCATTGTTACAGAAAAAGAAAGCTTTTTAGATGAATCAACAGGCTCGGTGTACACCATGAACAAAATAGCTGTAAAGGCATGGCTGAAGAACAAGCAAAAATCCAGTTTTGTTTATACAAGAACGGAGGGTGGTGTATATAAAAATCATGCAACAAGGGTTTACCCATCTCTTCAACTGGAGCAAAATGCAACCTATGTATTGTTTTTGAGCAAAGCAAACGCCAAAAGTGAAAATCCTCTGGTACGCTTGCGCAACAATACAATTTTGCAAACCGTACCCGTTGCAGGTGCACAGGGTGGTTTAGGTGAATCGTTGGGCTTATTTACAGATGTAACAGGAAACCAAAAGCAAACCGAACAGGAACTGTTACAAAAAATTAAAGTAATTACACAGCAAGATGCGGTTACACCCGAGGGTAAGTTGTATCAACCCACATTAAAACAACCAATGGTTAACCGTACAATGGCAATCACATCTGTATCACCATCCACAGTTCGGTCGGGTACAATCGATGTTGCTGATCGGATTACGATCACAGGTAGTGGATTTGGCGCATCACCCGGAAATGTGTTTTTTTCAAATGCTGATAACGGCGGCTCCACTTTTGTAACATCAGGACTTAACAGCGACATCATTAGTTGGAGCGACAACAGCATTACTGTAAAAGTATTTACCGATGCCGGAACCGGGCCCATTAATGTAAACGGCGTTTTTACATCGCCTTCAAATTTAACGGTGCAATATGCACATCTCTCAATTGAAAATGATTTTTTTGGTTTTGCAGAATCAACAAGACAACGTTTTTACTTGCGCAACCTGAACGGTAGCGGTGGATATACATTTCAGTTTCATACAGATTTTGCGGCCAATGTGCCGGCAACCACAGCTTTTACAAATGCAGTGAATACATGGCGATCAAACACAGCTATAAATTTTACCGCAGCGGGTACAACGGCAGTTAACACTTCAACGAACGACGGAGTGAATGCAGTTTATTTCAATCCATCTGTACCTCTGGGTACGCTTGCAATTTGCACAAGTAATTTCAGCGCATCAGCAAACGGATCCTGCAATCTTGCAAATACAGTTTGGTGGCTTACTGATATGGATATTCAGTTTCGTGATATTCCTTCTGGAAGTACAACATGGGAATACGGACCGGCAACACCTTCTTTATCAGAGTACGATTTTCAATCGGTAGCCTTACACGAGCTGGGCCATGCACTTGGTTTGGGTCATGTTATTGCATCGGGCCAGGTGATGCATTATGCCATTGCAAACGGTGCAACAGCCAGAACGCTTTCAGCAAACGACATTAGTGCTGCCTCCGATAAATTGGCATACTCTGATGATCCTACCTGTTTTAACCCGGGTGGTTCTGGTACCGAAATGATTCCCGCAACAGGCGGTACACTACCAATTACGCTGGGCGATTTTAATGTAAAACGCAGTACAAAAACTACAGTATTGGTGAACTGGAATACGATACAGGAATACAACAACAAAGGTTTTTTTGTTGAGCGTGGCGAAACAACACAACAGTTGAAAGCAATTGCATTTGTGCAGGGAAAAGGGCAATCGCTTCTGCCTGTTGAGTATAATTATACAGATAATCAGGCCGGTCCATATCCCTGGTACTACCGGATTACGCAACAGGATTTTGACGGACGAACCGTAAGCTCTGTGGTATTGTTTGTAAAAGGAGATGAAACCAAAAGCTGGCGTGTGTGGAGCAATGAGAATGGAGCAATGCTACAGGTGTACATCGAACAATTTCAACAGAAAAACGTTCGGCTTCAGCTGTTCAATGCTACCGGGCAGGTAGTACTCAACACGGCAATAACAAATCAGAAAACAATCGTGCCGGTACAACATTTACAAAAAGGCTATTACAGTTACCGTTTAACAGACGGCAACGAAGTTATTTCGGGTAAATTAATATTGGGTAACTGATAAAAATTATATGATTTTATAAGAGCGGGCAGCATTGCCTGCTCTTTCTTATTTTTGCCCCTCATGGCAAACAATAAACCCACGCTTTATACCTGTCTTTCTCCTGCACTGTTACATTTATACGATCTGCGAAATGCAGTCGTGGTGATCATTGATGTGTTTCGTGCTACATCCACCATTGCATCGGCATTACACAACGGTGCTCAATGTATAATACCTGTTGATGAAGTAGCCAAGGCAATTGCTTTAAGTAAGAATATCAATGGCAGCATTGCAGCCGGCGAACGTGATGGACAAATTGCCGAAGGATTGCAGCATGGCAATTCACCATTGGAATACGGCCGTGATTTTATTGAGAACAGAACATTGGTACTCACTACTACAAACGGTACCCGTTTATTACAGATGGCATTGGATAACGAAGCTGATACCATCATTACCGGATCGTTTCCCAACCTCAGTGCAGTGTGTGATTTTCTTATCAAGCAAAACAAAAATGTGGTGTTGGGCTGTGCGGGTTGGAAAGACCGTTTCAATTTAGAAGATACCTTGTTTGCCGGTGCTGTGATCAGCCGCATCAAAGAAAACTTTACCATTCATTGCGATAGTTCCCTCACTGCAGAACTACAATACCAACAAGTGAAAGATGATCTGCATGGCTTTGCTCCAAAGCTTACACATTACCATCGTCTGGTTGATCGTTTTGGTTTGATTGAAGACATTCGCTTTTGTATGACACCTGATGTGGCAAATGTATTACCGTTGTATAGAGAAGGAATGTTGTTGAAAGGATAGAAGAATTAATTGGCAATGGTCAATAATCAATAGGCAAATCTATCTGCGTTTATTTGTGTCCATCTGTGGCTTTACTATTCTTCATTCGTGGCCGGGGTCACAAAAACAAAACCTGTAAAGATAAGCACCTTTTCCTGTTCAGCAATCATATCAACGCTGTTGATATTTCTTTCCTTTTTTAACGGGAAATGTGCTGTGAAAGCCTTTACTTTTGCAGATTGGCCTTTTTTCAACGGATCCTGTTTTCATTCTGTTTATTGAGGTTCATACAATCGTTATTCAAACAAGAAAAACTCAAATCGCTTGGCATTACCACACCTGTTGAAGTTTGCTTATAATCACGGTACCGAAGAAGTGATCCGTAGGGGAAAAAAAATTCATGCCATTGGTTTTGCCGAATTGGTGGAACACGATGAGCTCATGGGCACAGTAGTGTTTCGTGTGCGTGATGATTCATATTCTACTTTCTACAAAGTCTATATTCAGAAGTACAAAGATGCAAACGCAATGAATGTGCGTTGCAGTTGTCCCTACAACCTGGGCGATATTTGCCGCCACGAAGTTGCTTCGCTGTTTCAACTACAGGATCTCATTGATAAAAATATCCTCGGCATTAAAGATCTTCGACACGATCAGCGCCACACCGTGGTGAAAATGAAAAATATCGAGTTGAAGATCATCCGCACATTAACAGCCGCTGCAGCACTGGACGATGCAGAAGTATTTCTGCGCAGCAACAAAGCGTCTATTCTTTCAGCAAAGGATGAATGTGTAAAAGCGGAATTACAAATGAACGGCGAAACATGGCCGGTTACTATTCAGAAAAACGACGAACGCAATTTTGATACATCCTGTACCTGTGGTGAGAACGCACATGCTATTTGCGAACACAAAGCCATTGTGTTTATGCAATTGCTCAACTCACACGGACCCATGTACTTCGACAGCATCCGCAACATGGATAAAGAAAAAGGAAAGCTGTTAGGGATTTATGGTTATTCACTCACTGATAACTGGAAGGAAAAATTCGAATTCATTTATAAAGATGGCAAACCGTTTCTCCGTGTATTAGATCCGGGTGTAAAACGTGTAGAACCTTCTACATTAAAAAAGCAGCCTGAACCGGTAGCTGAAACCGTAACAGCAGAAACGGAAGTAGCGATTGAAACAGAAGAAGAACGGAAAAATGAAGTTCGCCTTGGTGTAGTGTTGAATAATAACAGCAAACTGTTTCCTTATTTCAGTATTGAAGTAGTGAAAGGCGAAGTAAGTGAAGACAGTGGTGAGTTTGTTGATACCGTTGAAAAATTAGACGTCAGTAAGTTTATTGAAACAGAAGATCTTTCAGAGAATGATAAACTGTTATTGCAATTGCTGCGCAGGTTACAACCGGCAGAGATCAGTAAGTTTGTGAACCGCAACTCACCGTTCTCCGGTATTTGGGAAAACATTATTCATCACGAAGAAGATGATCTTCCGGAAGATACCAAGACCTTGATGCTGGAATATTTGTTACCACGCATTCAAAAATTATTTGCAGAAACAAATTCGCCGGTATTGCTGTTACCGAAAGGAAAAGAATTCAAAACAAAAAATCTTGTACACGTTACCACAACCGGCACATTCCTCAAACCATTCTTTGAATTAAAACAACAAAAGAATAAATGGGAATGGAGTTGCAAAGTAAAGATCAACGGTGTACCAATGGATGTGCATGAAAATGACTGGAACAGTCCGCTCATTTTTTTATTGAATGGTGAGGCACGTACCTGGGATAAACAGGAAGATGCACAACATGTAATTGACAGCGTATCGACAAAAAACCGGATGATCAGTAATGCAGATCTTTCCACGTTCCTTGAAAAAGAAGCATTGAAAATTGCACGTGATTATCATGTGGATTTTGATCCGGCATTGATCAAAGAAGTAAAATCAGGTGAGCCCGATATTACGTTGCAGCTACAGGAACGTGGTGATTATCTGGTAATGGTGCCAACGTTCAGTTACAAAGGATACAAAGTTCGTCCGACTGATAAAGAAGAAATTATTCTCCCTGGTGAAGATGGATTGATTGTGGTGAGCCGAAACCGAGAAAAAGAAAATGAGTTTATTGAAAAAGTAGAGAAGCTGCATTCACAGTTCATCAAACCCGAAGGTGGTGCACAACTGGCATTAAAAGGTGCAGAAGTATTAAAGAACAACTGGTTCTTTTTATTTGTGGATGCTATGAAGGAAATGAAAGTACCGGTGGAAGGTTGGGAAGTACTCAAAAATTTCCGATTCAATACAGCCAAACCAAAAACAGAAATTTACATCAGCAATGGTGTGGATTGGTTTGATGCAAAAGTAAAAGTGGTGTTTGGCGATCAGAGCGTAAGCATTGCAGAAGTAAAGAAAGCATTGGCCAATAAGCAATCACTTGTGCAATTGCAGGACGGTACATTGGGTGTGTTGCCTGAAGAATGGATCAAGCGTTATTCGATGTTGTTCCGTGTGGGTGAGAACAAACATGATCAGCTTCGTTTATCGAAATATCATATCAGCGTTATTGATGAACTGTACGAAAACAGGAATGAAGAAGAGTTGATGATTCAGCTCGAAGAAAAGTATGAACGCCTGCGTGAATTCAAACACATCAAAAAAGTTGATCCGCCAGCGCATCTGCAACCCATTCTGCGACCCTACCAGGAAAGTGGTTTTCACTGGCTCAACTTTTTAAGTGAAGTAGGTTGGGGTGGAATATTGGCCGATGATATGGGTTTGGGTAAAACCATCCAGGCACTATCGTTTTTGCAACACATGCAAACAAAGCATGGCAAACTGAAAGCATTGGTTGCCTGTCCCACTACGTTGATGTATAACTGGGAAAATGAGATCAAGAAATTTACACCAACACTCACCTATCATATTCATCATGGTGCACAACGCAACCGTGATAAAACATTCTTTGATCAGTTCAATGTAGTGATCACAACTTATGGAACACTCCGGAGCGATATTAAATTATTAAGTGAACAGGCGTTCGATTGTGTGGTGCTGGATGAAAGCCAGGCCATTAAAAATCCAAACAGTAAAGTTGCAAAGGCAGCCTGCCTTCTCAAAAGCAAAAACCGTTTGTGTATGAGTGGTACGCCGTTGCAGAACAATACATTTGATGTGTATGCACAAATGAACTTTCTTAACCCCGGCATGCTGGGTACGGTTGAACATTTCCGTAACGATTTTGCAACGCCAATTGATAAGTTTGGCGAGAAGGAACAGAAAGATCATTTACGCAAATTGTTATTTCCGTTCATTCTTCGTCGTACAAAAGAACAGGTAGCAAAAGATCTTCCGGAAAAAACAGAAAGCATTTTGTATTGCGAAATGGAAACCGAGCAACGCAAAATTTATGATGCGTACCGGAACGAATACCGTTCAAAAATTCTTGGTACAATTGAAGAGGTTGGTATTGGTCAATCACAATTAACCATCCTGCAAGGTTTGATGAAACTTCGCCAGATCTGCGATTCACCATTTATTTTAAATGAAGCAGAGAAGTTACCGAACCATTCTATTAAACTCGATGAATTGGTACGTGAACTTGAAGAGAACATGGGTAACCACAAAGCATTGGTGTTCTCTCAGTTCCTTGGTATGCTGGCGTTGATCAGAGAAAAACTGGAAGAGCTGAATATTCCGTTTGTATATTTTGATGGAAGCACATCGGCAGCTGATCGTGAAAAAGCGGTGCAGGATTTCCAGAACAACGAAGAAACAAGAGTATTCCTTATTTCATTAAAGGCCGGTGGGGTGGGTTTGAACTTAACTGCTGCCGACTATGTGTACATTGTTGATCCGTGGTGGAACCCCGCTGTTGAGCAACAGGCCATCGATCGTACACATCGTATCGGGCAAACCAATAACATCTTTGCATATCGTATGATCTGTAAGGATACCATTGAAGATAAAATTTTACAACTGCAGGAGCGCAAGCGTTCACTTGCACGTGATCTCATTGCCGATGATAATGGATTTGTGAAGAGTTTGAGCAGGGAAGATGTGGAATATTTGTTTAGTTAGCAGTAACCGCTAAGGCACAAAGGCACGAAGAATACAAAGGAAGCACGAGTAAAGCTGTGCTTCCTTTTAATTTTATATTACAAGCAGATTTTCATTGTCCTATTTTTCAAATAATGACAGTTAGGATAATAAAATAAATTTTTATTTGTGTACTTTTCCATTTACTTGAAAATCTATTATGGATTTAGAAAACAGATATTTTGTACTGCCAGATTTGGATAAAAAAATTGATGAGGCCATTCACGACGCCATAAACTTTTTTAATAAAAAATGTCCCTATTGTCAAACCCTTCTTTTTACAGGCCATATCAGAAATAAAATTCACGTTGATCACTTTATTCCAATTTCTAAGGGCGGACAAAATGTTCCTTGGAATATTTTACCCATTTGTCAAAATTGTAATTCGAAGAAGAATGCAAAGCGACCTAAGTTATTTTTAGATCCAGATGTTTATAACTTCTGTGAGGAATATCTTAAAGAAATAAGGTCAAAATATGTTGGTCAAATTCAAATTGAATTAGAAAAGTTCTCTCAGGTTAAGCACATTATTTCTAAAGAAAAAGAAGGTATTTATACTAAAAGTGAGTTATTGGATATTTTTAAAAGGATGTACTTTATAGTTCATGATAAAAATTATAATGAAGATGTGCAAGAAATTATTTTGGGTCAACGCTATGATTACAATTTAAAAGCGGTGATAACGAAGCATTATAAAATTCCAAGTTCTACAGATGTTATTTACAAATATTCAGCGACCGAAATTAAAAATTTACTTCATAAGGAGTTAAACGGCAATGTATCAAGAAATCTAGTAAGTAAAACAATGAAAGAAATGGGTTTTATTAATAAGTTGGAAAGACTTAATTCACATGAGACAAAACGAGTTTTTTATGTCACTCCAATATTAAAATAACGCAACTTGTGCGGGTCTCAATGGGTGGAAAAATACAAAGGAAGCAGGGTGAAGCTGTGCTTCCTTTTTTTATTTAAGGACGTCGAAGATGTCAGACATTTTTCTAACGAGATGTTACTGGTGCAGGTCTCCCGACCTGTACCGATCCGTTACTTATGTTGGAATCGTAAGTTGAGCGAGAGAACAGCAACCGCTCAACTTGCAAGATGTCTGACGTCTGAACGACGTCCTCGCATCAGCCTCCGACAATCGGAGAGGTAGTGCTGTCAGGACCTTGCAAAGGTCAGACAACTGTTCAACCGCTTGCCTTATCAACCCTTAAGTAATTTTTTATTTTTCATCAACAAAAATTCTTGCTACAAGATCTTATGCAAAATGATCTTAATGGCCAACGCAGAATCGGGTGATACATTTGGCGGATACGATTTTCGTTTAACGAGATAATACGGTGCAATGAGTTGGCGTATTTCTCCAACCTGCATGCCTCTGATGCCTTCATCAACTGCATCGGTTGCCTGGTTGCCTCCCAGTAATACCTTTACCGGGAGGCTGCTGTTTTCGTTTGAATACAATACCGTTCCGTTCAAATAAGTGGTTGTTTCAAAGATCAACACTTCCTGTCCTGCCTTTGCTACATCACCAGAGCCTTTTTGCAGAATTTTATATTGCAGTCCCGATGCAGTAGTAATGTATTCGTTTGTAACAGTTGATGTTGATTGCCGATGCGTAACACAACCTGCAAACAAAACAGATACAATAATGAATAAGCTGTTTTTCAGTCCTTTCATCCATTAATGGTTTTATTCTTTACAACACAAAAGCCATCGATACCAACCGTACCGATAGCTTGTGTTGCTGTATCATGAACATTAATCAAACAATTTTCTAACAACCGTCTTTTATAAAATTAACCAGTGTTGATTCTTTCAACCGAAACACACCACCGGAGAAACCAAACCACATTTCACCATTCCTTGTTTGCAAAATGCTTTGCACATGATTTTTGGTGCGGCCCTGCTGTTCTGTGTAGGTTGAAAAAACAGATCCGTTGAATTTGCTGATGCCGCCACCCAATGTGCCCATCCATAAATTTCCCTGTTTGTCAACGAGCATACTCCACACATCGTTACTCGCCAATCCATTCTTATCACTGAAATTCTGAAAACCGTTTTTTGTAAAACGGCTAACGCCGTTGCCCCAGGTTCCAAACCAAAGATTGCCGGCTTTATCTTCTGTAACAGATAACACGTTGTTGCCAGCGAGTCCATCAACTACGGTATAATTGGTAAACGTTTTACCATCAAATTTTTTCACACCATCACCATCAGTTCCAAACCAGATTGCACCGCTTTTGTCTTCATACATACTCCATACAAGTTTGGTAGTAAAGCGTGATGATCTTGTGCTGTTATTCACAACGGGTACATCCACTTTTGCAAAGCTGGAACCGTTGTACACACAAACGCCTTCCATCGTTCCCACCCATAATTGATCTTTACTGTCGAGCAACATACTCCAGGTATCGTTTGAACACAAGCCGTCGGCTTCGGTGAAGTTGGTAAATGTTGTTCCGTTATACATCGTCACGCCATTGTTGGTGGCCAGCCAGATATTGCCTTTTTTATCTTCCAGTATTCGTCGTACGGCATTTCCGGCAAGTCCGTCTTTCTCGGCGTAGTAGAAAAAGCGTTCACCATCATACCGGCACACACCTTCATTGTTGGTACCAAACCAGATATTGCCTTTTTTATCCTGGATCATACAACGGATGTATTCACTTACCTGCAATGAAGGATCGGGTGCAGCCATCAATTTCACTGATAAGAAATTATACACCGGCACTTTCGGTACTGTTTGAGGTTGACCATTACTGATCGATTCTGTGATGGAGCTCAGGATAGCAGCTTCATTTGGATTGTTCTGCCCGTTGCAGGAACTCATCAACAGGGCAACTAAAAAGAATGGAATTAATTTCATATACATGTTTTTTGTGTGAGACCGGGTTGATCCGGATGTTTCAACAAAGTACACTACATGCAGGGCGAAACCGGTAAAACGCCTGTAAATAGATTGTAAACGGTTGTAAAACCTTTGTAAACAAAGACGCTTGCGGGATGGATTGATTAATTTTGGGCAAGAAACTGCAACGGCGAATGATTATGTGACGATGCAGTTCCGTTCGGCTACATTCAATAATTAAGCACAAATGAAAGGGAAGATCGTATCGTTGGTTGTTGCAGGCGCATTGCTGCTGTTGGTTGGGTTTGTTACAAAACAAACCAGCAAAACCGAATTTGATTCGGCCAAAGAAATGATCGTGATGCGGCAGATCGCTCACAGCATTTTATTGTACAGTAAAGACAGTACCACACAGGTATCGCCCATCAACCGCATTTCAGCTAACGAATTTCAAATTCCTTTTCACAGCAGTTTTTCATTTAAGCCCGATTCGCTGGTAAGCATCATCGACCGCATCATCAGCCGCAACCAACTCCCCGCCAATTATATTGTACAGGTAACCGAACCACAAACAGAAAAAGTGATTTTTGGTTATGCAATTCTTGGCAGTGAGCAGCAAAACATTGTACCCTGCGCTGGCCGTAGCCAACCGGCCAAACCGTACAGCATACTCATCAGTTTTCGTGACAAACCATTTCGTGCAGCCACCTGGTTAATGGGTGCCGGTGTGTTGTTATTGCTCAGTGCAGTCATTATTGCATGGCGCATCAAACAACAATCAACAGTAACGAACGAAACTGAGGAACCGATAGCCATCGGCAACAACAACCAACCGTTCCGTATTGGTAATTATTTGTTTTATGAACAAACTCAACGATTGGTAATTGGCAGCGAAGAAATGATCTTGACCAGTAAAGAATCAAAGTTACTGGGAATCCTTGCAGCAGCACCCAACCAGATCATTGATCGCAACCGGCTGCAAAAAGAAGTGTGGGAAGATGAAGGTGTGATCGTTGGCCGCAGCCTCGATGTATTTATGTCGAAACTGCGGAAGAAGTTAGAACAAGATACTGCTGTAAAAATTATCAGCATTCACGGCAAGGGATATAAGTTGCAGATTGATGAGGAGAAGAGTTGAAGCTAATCACCTTCAATAATTTCTTTTACTTTTTGTTCAAGTAAATTTTTGTCAGGCAAGTAAAGCTGGTATTTGGAAACAAAGATTTTGTTGGTAAGTCCGCCTGTCGCATATTTTACAGTAAACTCATGCTTGTCTGCAGCAATAATAATTCCTATTGGCTCATTGTCTCCACTTGTATTTTCTTCTTCTTTAAAATAGTTTAAATAAAGATTCATCTGTCCAATGTCTTTATGCTTTACTTTCCTGGTTTTAAGATCTATAAGAACAAAACATTTAAGTATTCGATGATAGAAAACTAGGTCAATGAAGTTGTGTTCATTATCAACCGTGATTTTAAATTGCCTTGCTACAAATGAAAAGCCTTTACCAAGTTCTAACAAGAATTTTTGGAGGTTATCAACAAGTTTTTTTTCAAGCCCTCTTTCTTTAATAACTTTATCTATCGGTAGTTCAAGGAACTCAAACACGTAGGGGTCTTTGATAGAGTCTTTTGCCAAAATTAGTTCATGTCCTTTTTCTGCCAAAGCCAATACCCCTTTTTTATCTTTGCTTAAGGCCAGACGTTGAAACAAAGCAGAATTAATTTGTCGTTTCATTTCTCTGAAACTCCAGTTTTCTTTGATTGCTTGCTTTTCGTAGAAAGCTCTTGCCAAATCGTCCGAAACCGTTAGCAATTCTGCATAATGGCTCCAACTCAATTTTCCAGACACTGTCTGGAATTTTTGGTATTTGATATAAAACACCCTGCACAAATAAATATTACTCTTGCTGAAGCCTTTACCGTATTTTGTTTTCAGGTCCTTGGCAAGGTTTGTGAGCAAAGCACTTCCATAATCTGCTTTTTCTTTTCCTTGCTGCTCAAATTCAACAATATGCCTGCCTATTTCCCAATTAGCTTTAACTAATTCAGTATTGATAGATTTGATAGCATTTTCTCTCGCTCTTTGAAGCGTAGAGCCGATGTTATAAAGTAGCTGATTGTATTTATTTGAAGTTGGCTTCATGGTTTATTATTGATCAATAAATTTTTAATACTTTTTTCTCAGGCATCGCTACCGCCATCGGGTTAAAAATACTTATTTGCTCGGTAGTACGCAACGTCCCCATTTAGCTTAGTACTGTATGTCATCTGTATCTATTGGGAAACATTGCTAAAAAACAACGATGCTCGCCCTAGCTTTTTCATTTGCATCCTTCCCATTTTGCACTTATATTAGTATCCTGTCTCTTCTATTCACTTCAAATTTTCATTACATGAATTTCCTGTCATCCAAAACATGCGTTGCGTTTGTAAAACGGCAATGCCTCTTACTCATTGTTTCAATTGTGTTGCTGTCAACACAAACACTACAGGCACAAAGCACACGCCTGTTACGTCAACCCGATATCAGTGCTACACAAATTGTGTTTGTGTATGGTGCCGATCTGTGGATCAGCGATCTCAACGGACAGAATGTATTGCGTTTAACCAGCACAGCTGCCGTAGAAGGTGATCCTCATTTTTCACCCGATGGAAAATGGATCGCTTTTACCAGCAACCGCAGTGGAAGTCCGTCTGTGTACATTGTACCAAGCAAAGGCGGCGAAGCAACACGGCTCACCTGGCATCCATCGCCTTCGGTTGCACGTGGCTGGAGTAACGATGGAAAACAAGTGCTGTATGCATCTGAACGGGAAACAGCACCATCATCTTACTTACGCTTGTGGACAGTGCCAACAACTGGTGGTCCATCAACAATGGTTGCAAAACAATGGGGCTTCGATGGAAGTTATGCGCCGGATGGCAAACGTATGGTGATCGATAAAATGGATCGCTGGGATGTAGAGTGGCGGGCGTATCGTGGCGGACAAAACACGCCGCTCATTATTCTCAATCTTGCTGACTACAGCGAAACATTATTGCCCAACGATCGCAGCACCGATATTCAACCGTTGTGGTTAGGCGATAAAATTTATTTCATGAGCGACCGCAACGGTGGCGTTTCAAATATCTGGAGTTACACGCCTGGAGCAGGTACACTTACACAGGTAACAAAGTTTACCGGTGCCGATGTAAAATGGTTGAGTGGGTATGGATCTACGTTAGTATATGAGCGTGAAGGCTGGTTGCACCGCATCGATGTGAACGGAAGTAACAGTAAACAGCTTGATATAACAGTGGTGGGCGATTTTCCATGGTCGGCACCACGTTGGGAAAATGTGGGACGTCGTATTTCGTGGGCATCACTTTCACCAACGGGCAAGCGTGCCATTGTGGAAGCAAGAGGTGAAATTTTTACCGTGCCTGCTGAAAATGGTGATGTACGCAACATCACACAAAGTTCAGGTACGGCTGATCGAGTTCCACTTTGGTCGCCGCTTGGCAATGATGTGGCGTGGTTTTCTGATGCCGGTGGAAAAGGCTATGCATTAATGTTGGCTCCACAGGATGGCATGGGCAAAACCCGCAGCATTTCTATTGGCGAATCAAAGATGGCGTGGGAACCAACCTGGAGTCCCGATGGGAAATATATTGCGTTTACAGATGATGATGTACGTATACGGATCGTTGAAATGGCGAGTGGTACTGTTACAACTGCAGATGTTGGCGGAACAAATATGGAACGGGGTGGAACGGGGTTAACCTGGAGTCCGGATGGACAATGGTTGGCCTATAGTAAAACCGGCAGCAATATGTTGCGTGGCATCAACGTGTACAATGTAAAAACCAAAACGGTTCAATCGTTGACCAACAGTTTTGCGGATGCGTTTTGTCCGGCATGGGATAAAGACAATAAACATCTTTACTTTTTAGCAAGCACCGAAGTAGCATTGGGCAGTGGCTGGGCCAATACCAGTTCACAAAATGCACGACCGGAGTATGAAGCGTATGTGATCAATTTGCGCAAAAGTGATCAATCGCCGTTTAAACCAACCAGTGACGAAGAAGAAGTGAAGCCCGAACAAAAACCGGAAGTGAAAACAGATGCTAAGCCGGAAGAAAAACCAAAAGAGAAACCAAAGGAAGAACCGAAACCTGCAACCGATAAACCAAAAGATGATAAAGCAGTGATCATTGATTTTGATGCGATCGAACGACGCACTATTCCATTGCCCATTCCAAAACGAAATTACTTTGATGTAATTGCAGGACCTGCAGGAACAGTGTTCATCAACGAACGTGTACCGAACAGACCGGGTGTGTTGCATAAATTCACACTTGAATCAAAAGAAGCAAAAGAATTTTTACCGGGTGCGAATGGTGTAACAGTTTCCATCGATGGAAAGAAAATGCTTGCCAATGTAATGGGTGTATGGAAAGTGATCAACACGGGTGGCCCCACTGGAAATGATGGGAAAAATCTGAAGACCGATCTGCGCATGCAACTTGATCGTGGTGAAGAGTGGAAACAAATGTTTGAAGAAGCATGGCGCTACGAACGTGATTATTTCTACGATCCCAACATGCATGGCCGTAACTGGAATGATGTATATCAACGGTATGCACCGCTTGTTCCGTACATCAAACACAGAGCAGATCTTACCTATATTCTCGATCAGGTAAATGGTGAATTAAGTGTGGGACATAGTTTTGTTTTTGGTGGCGACTTTCCGGAAGTGGAAAGCCCAAGTGTAGGATTACTCGGTGCAGATCTTACAGCAGAAAATGGTCGTTGGAAAATTACACGCATCTACAATACCGAAAGCTGGAATCCGGGATTAAGCAGTCCGCTTGATCGTCCCGGAATAAAAATACAGAACGGCTATTATCTCGTTGGCATCAATGGAAAAGAACTAACTGCAAGCGATGATCCATACAAAGCATTGGATGGAACAGCCGATGTACAAACAGTGTTGCACATCAACAGCAAACCAGTATTTGAAGGTCACTGGAAAGAAATTGTAAAACCATTGCGGAACGAAAATGCATTGCGTCAACGTGTATGGGTAGAAGATAACCGCCGATTGGTTGATAGTTTGTCGGGTGGAAAGTTGGCCTATGTGTGGGTGCCCAACACCGGTGGCGGTGGCTTCGTCAGTTTCAACCGTTACTATTTTGCGCAACAGGATAAACTGGGCGCTGTGATTGATGAACGTTTTAACGGCGGTGGTTTATTAGATGATTATATGGTTGATTTAATGACACGTACACTTCGTGCATCACTCACCAACGAAGTGCCCAACGGTAAGCCTATGAAGTTGCCTGCTGGTATTCTCGGACCAAAAGTATTACTGATCAACGAACAGGCAGGTTCGGGCGGTGACTTTTTTCCATGGGTGTTCCGTCAGCAGAAAGCCGGTTTGTTGATCGGTGCACGTACATGGGGCGGCTTGGTAAAATCATCGGTGCATTATTCATTGGTAGATGGCGGTGCACTAACGGCGCCGGATAATGCCGTATTCGATCCGATCAACAGAAAGTGGGTGGCAGAAAATGAAGGTGTACCACCGGATATTGAAGTGCGTCAAGATGCAAGATCGTTGCAGGAAGGTCGTGATCCGCAACTGGAACGTGCAGTGAAAGAATTGATGGAACAGTTGAAGAAACTGCCGGCGATGGAAATAAAACCACCGGCTTATCCCACACCGGCGAAGCCAAAAAATTAATCGAAAGAATTTTTATTGTAAAAAGAAGACGGAAGTACAATTGTACTTCCGTCTTCTTTTATGTTCATGTGGCACTTTGTTTTTAGTTCGTTACAGGCTGCTGTTTATATTCCGAATAAGTAATAAATGATTTTCCATCGTAAAGGTAAAGACCTGTTTCTCTCGTACCCACCCAAATACTTCCAGTTTTGTCTTCCAAAATTGACCAGATACTGTAATTAAGCAGGCCATCTTTTTTTGTAAAACGAGTAAATGATTTACCATCATAACAGCTAAGTCCGGAACCAGCATCACCGCCAAACCAAAGGTTTCCCTTTTTGTCTTCTATAATCCGTGTAACACCACCTTGTAATCCATCTTTTTTGGTAAAACTTGTAAATGATGTACCATCATACCGGTAAACCCCTCCCCAATTGCTGAACCAGATATTCCCGTTCTTGTCTTGCAATTGAGGCCATGCCCAGGTATGGGATTTTGGCTTTGGCCCATCTTGAAATAATTCCTGTAGTTTGATGTTGGTTACAGCTTTACCATCGTATCGATACAGCCCTTCGTTAGTTCGTCCACCAAACCAAATGTTACCAGCTTTATCTTCTAAAATTCGTTCCACGTTATGGTTACTGCTCACAAAGCCACCGGCACCTTCACTAACTATAAACGGAGTAAAGGTTTTGCCATCGTAGATATAAACACCATCTATTGTTGCGAGCCACAGTTTCCCGTTTTTTGCTTGTATGATACTGAATACCCAATGCGAGTTGCGATATATCTCATTCTTGTTGGGAGGCATATTTTTTGGTAAAGGAATCTGGACATTTGCAAACGTTTTACCATCGTACAAACAAAGTCCCGCATAAGTACCTATCCAGATTTTACCCTCTTGATCTTCTAAAATGCAAGAAACATTATTACTGTTTAAACCATCGGCTACTAAAAATTGCTTAAATGATTTACCGTCGTATTTATACAAACCATTTTCTGTGGTACCGAACCAAAGATTACCAGCTTTATCCTGCAGAGCACATTGAACATTACCATACCTGGGATTGCCGATGGTTTTGATCAATTTTGGATGTTCAAGCTTTTCTTTTGATAAGCTTTTTTTATCTGGCCCGTTGCAGGCAGTGCCAAAAAGTAATAGTGTGAGAAAAATAAAAACGTATACGTATTTCATAATTTATTTACTCAGCAACCGCCTTTACGGGGGATGCGTTTAAAAATTATTTTACTATCTCGTTCTACATAATCGCCCCTTACTATTGGATATGAATACTTGGGTGCGAATGATACGCTATGGCTTTTAATAATTATTTTGTCGTTAACTTTCAGAGTATACAATTGCTTAAGTTGAGACTTGTCCGGCTCAAAGTTTACAATATAATCAACACCATCAATCCTGGCCATTACACCGAAACCCAATCTTGATCCAGGCGGAAGAGAAAGAGAGGTTACAACGGCCTCCATATTGGTAGAATCATTTATGTGCTCCCTTATTTTAGCAGCACCGTTAAGCACTTTTTTACCTTCCGGTGAAGCCTCCCATTTTTTGTACTTTATACCCTCAGGTGTAGCTTCCCATTTTTTCCTTTCGGCTTTCTTTTCAGCAACTGAAAGCGGCTTTGGTGAAGGCTTCACAGGCGTTTCATTTTTGATTTCATGATTCGCAAATACCAATCCGCTCACCACAACCAGTGGTAATATCAGCGCATAAATTACTTTTTTCATGTTTTTTACTTTTTAGCGTTTAATGATTATTTACCCCCTCCCTGCTTGTGTCTTACAAGCCGGGACTAAAGTATTTTCGATTTGCCACGAACCATAGGAGGATTTCATAGTCTCTTTTAATGACTTAAGAATTTCAATTAACCTTAATTTTTTGCTACGATCTTAATCTGGAATTCAATGGAATCCGAAATAGCTTTATCAGCTAAATTAGCATAGAACTTTCCTGAATTATAACGGACATCCCATCTTGTTCGATCAATGACCAGCTTGCCATTCGCTTTTACAACTTCGTCCTTAACTTCTACTTTGGCTGGAAAACGAACGGGGTTTGTGATGCCTTTGATGGTGAGGTACCCTGTAATTTCCTTGTCCTCAACAGTTATTGATGCAACCCTTGTAATAGCAATTGCAGAAAAGGGAAATTTTTTAACATCAAAAAAATCAGGATCTTTTAAATGCTTAATAAGTCCACTATTACTCCCATGTTTTTCATCTTCAATTGTATTCATGTTCACTTCAACTGTACCTCCCATAAGTTCACCATTTTCAATCATCAACTCTCCTTTTGCTATATAGATATACCCTGTATGAGAACCAAATGAGTTAACACCTTTCCATGTTACAACACTTTCCTTTGTATCTATTACAACATATTTTTCATTCCCAGTATGTAATGATACGGAGCTTGCCGATGCGTTATTTTTATTTTCCTTTTTTACAGATCCACGACAACCGAACAGCAAAGGAATAAGAATGAAAATTAAGTACATGAGGAATAGCTTGTTGGTCATACTACAGAAATGAGATTGATTTATGATAATTTCTAAAGTCCGGGAGGGTCTCTCCATCACGGTGGCTTTGTTTCACCAAACGTATGTTCAAATAAGAAGAAGGATAGTAAACAGCTTGTAAAAAGGATGTAAACGGATGTAAATTTTCACTGACGGTTCGTTTTACCGTACCGTATAATCCAATCTTCCGTTCTTTCTGCATCTTTGTTGCTCAACTACCACGTATGCTCAACGCAGTTCATCATATCGCCATCATCTGTTTCGATTATCAAGTGTCAAAACAATTTTATACCAAAGTGTTGGGTCTTACAATTATAAGGGAAGTGTATCGTGCAGAACGTGCTTCGTACAAACTTGATCTTGCGTTGAATGGCCAGTATATCATTGAACTGTTTTCGTTTCCATCACCGCCTCCACGTCCTTCAAGACCGGAAGCATGTGGCCTGCGGCATCTGGCGTTTGGAGTAACTGATCTGGAAGCAATCATTCAAACACTGGAGCTACAGCAGGTAAAAGCTGAACCCATCCGTGTGGATGAGTTCACCAACAAACGCTTTACATTTATTGCCGACCCTGATGGTTTGCCCATTGAGTTTTATGAACTGTAAGTGTGATAGCAATTGTTTTTTAAGCGTGTATTCGTTTGTAATTGAAAAGGAAACATGCATTTAATCGTACAATTTGTGTAAAGGCATTGTAACTTACAGCCGAATTGCCCAAGCCATGTACTACTTAGTTTTTGGAATATTATATGTGTTTTCGTTGTTACCCATGCGAGTGCTTTATCTGATATCAGATGTGGGTGCTTTTGTTTTGCAAAAGTTTCTACGCTATCGGATAGATGTTGTGATGAACAACCTCACACAAGCGTTTCCCGAAAAAACAGAAACGGAGAAAAAACAAATCGCAAAAAAGTTCTATCATAATTTTTGTGATAACTGGATCGAAACGATCAAACTTCTTTCGATCAGCAAGGAAAGCATGAACAAACGGTTGAGCGGCAACTTTGATGTGTTTCATCAACTGTTTGCAACGGGTAAAGCAGTGCAGGTAAACCTTGGCCATTTTTTTAATTGGGAAATGATGACGTTGCATGCAGGCATCAATCAACCCTACACATTTCTTACGGTTTATCTTCCGCAGAGTAACCAGGTAATGAACCGGCTCATTTGTTATATCCGTGGGCGGTGGGGGAATCCGTTACTTTCCAGCAACGACATGGCCAGAGCGATTATTCCGTGGCGGAAAAAACAATACCTGTTGGCGTTGGGTGCAGATCAACGTCCGGTAACACCCGACAATGCATACTGGCTCAATTTTTTAAACAAGCCCGCCGGATTTGTAAAAGGCCCTGAAAAATTTGCACGTGGGCAAAACATTCCGGTTGTAATGATGACCACCACAAGAATGAAACGTGGCCATTATCATTTTGATTATTTTCTGTTGTGTGAAGATCCCAAAGCGTTACCCGATGGTGAATTGATCCGGCGTTATGTTCGTCACCTCGAAGAAAACATCCGGTTACAACCCGATCTTTATTTGTGGAGCCATAAACGTTGGAAGCATAGCTGGAAACCGGAGTATGCTGCAATGTGGGTGGATGATGTAGAGTTGCCCGATTTTGAAATGAATGAAGCGAATGCTAAACTAATAAATTGATAGTAGTAGTTGTTGAATCGCTCAATAACATGATAAGATGTTTCACAACCTAATCCGCAAATTCTCTTTTAAAAGAAAGCCTGTCGAAATATTGACAGGCTTTTGAGCAAATGCCGGGAATATATTCAGGAGCTAATCAGCACTCAATTAAACAATTGGCAGTTTATATCCATTATGATATTGGTTCAATAAATATTGTTTATTGATTGCTTCATCTGTAAACGCACCCTTGGCTTTATTCCACAATAATTTTTTCCCACTACGGAACGAAATATTTCCCATTTGTGCTACAGTCGCTACATGTGCACCTGCCTGTATTGAACAATGTAGATCTTCAGCCTTTCGTGATTTTACAGCAGCAATAAAATTGACCCAATGTTTATCAAGTCCGTTGTCTGCTGACTTTTGAAACGGCATGATCACTTTATTTTTACTTTGTCGTTCTTCAATTACTTCCCAACCACCACGATTTAAAATAAGTGTACCGTTATTGCCGATAAACGCAATGCCATGATCTCTTCCGTAAGAACCATTGTCAATACCCATTGCAGAATCCCATACCATGTTGAATTTATCAAATTCATACAGCGTGGTTAATGTATCAGGCGTTTCTTCATACAGATCGGGATAAGCAAACTTTCCGCCAAGTCCGGCAATACTGATGGGCAGATCTGCTTTCATTCCAATCAATGCATAATCTAACAAATGCACACCCCAGTCGGTCATCAACCCTCCGGCATAATCCCAAAACCAACGAAAGTTAAAATGAAAACGGCTGCTGTTAAACGGACGTATTTTAGCAGGACCCAAGCCATTGTTTATAATCCACACCTTCAGGTGGTGCAGAATCAGGAACAACCGGTCCGGGTTTCATCCATCCCTGGTAGCACCATACTTTCGCTGTGCGGATATTTCCCAACTGACCGCTATGTACAAAAGCAACGGCATCTTTAAAATGCTGCTGACTGCGTTGCCATTGTCCGGCCTGTACAATTTTGTTATATCGTTGTTGTGCGGCTACCATTCTGTTACATTCAACAATGGAATTACCAACAGGTTTTTCTACATACACATCTTTACCGGCTTCGCATGCGTGGATCATCATAAGTGCATGCCAGTGATCGGGTGTACCGATGATGACTGCATCAATATCTTTTTGCTCAAGCAACTTCCGGTAATCACCATATCTTTTTATGTTGGATGTAGCAATATTTTTTTTGCTCAGCTCGTCCAGCCGTTTATCGATCACAGATTTGTCAACATCACAAACAGCAACAAGGTTTACACCGGGAATTTTTAAAGCCGCTACTACATTACTCCATCCCATTCCTTTAATACCGATGGCACCAATGTTTACCTGGTCGGAAGGAGAAACACGACTTTTGAAAATTGAAAATGCATTGGATTCAAACGCAGGGATCAGTAAACCTCCTGCAGCCAGCAAGGCAGATTGTTCAAGAAACTTTCGGCGTGCATTCATCGTTAAAGAGTTTTAGTAAAGAAAGATAAGTATTTAACCGTTTAACAGCTGTAAGTTATTCACCAAAAAAGAGTTCCACAGAATAAATACGTACAGAAACAATTCATCTTCTTTACTTTGTAGCTATGCAGATCAAATCCAAACTTCCCAATGTTGGCACTACCATTTTCACTGTAATGAGTGCGTTGGCAACCGAACACAAAGCAGTGAACCTTGGACAAGGGTTTCCTGATTTTCCGATGAGCGAAGAGTTGACGGCTAAAGTTGCTGAAGCAATGAGGAATGGTCACAATCAATATGCGCCAATGCCTGGACTGATTGGTTTGCGGGAGAGCATAGCAGAGAAAGTGGAATTTCTTTATCAAACAAAAGTGAACCCCGATACAGAGATCAGCATTACTCCGGGTGGAACGTATGCTATTTACTCATCGTTAACAGCGATTCTGCAACCGGGCGATGAAGTGATTTTGTTTGAACCTGCTTACGACAGTTATATTCCAAACATTGAGATCAACGGAGCAAAAGCTGTTCCGCTTCCATTAACCTATCCTGATTATAAAATTGATTGGGACTTGGTTCGTTCTTCCATCAACGCAAAAACAAAAGCCATCCTCATTAACTCGCCGCATAATCCAACAGGAAGTGTGTTGGACAAAAATGATATTGCTGAATTAAAATCTGTTGTTGCAGGTACCAATATTTTTATTGTAAGTGATGAGGTGTATGAACATTTGATCTATGATGAACTGCCGCATGAAAGCATGTTGAAATATCCAGAGTTATTTGAACGCAGCTTTGTGAATTTTTCGTTTGGTAAAACCTATCACTGCACTGGATGGAAACTGGGCTACTGTATTGCACCTGCTGCTTTTACAAAAGAGTTCAGGAAAGTTCATCAGTTCAACTGCTTCAGTTGCTTTACACCGGCGCAGGTTGCATTGGCTGACTATTTAAAAAATAAAGAGGCATATTTATCGCTCCCTCGTTTTATGCAACAGAAGCGTGATTATTTTATAGAGTTGATGAAACAAACAAAATTTGATTTACTTCCTACGAGCGGCAGTTATTTTGTTTGTGCAAGCTATGGCCGTATCAGCGATGAAGCAGATAAAGATCTGGCTATACGTTTAACAAAAGAAGCAGGTGTTGCTACCATTCCACTTTCTGCTTTTTATCATAACCAGAAAGATGATAAGGTTGTCCGTTTTTGTTTCAGTAAACAAAACAGAACCTTGCAGCAGGCGGTAGAACGATTGATGAAGATTTGATCGGCGGTGAGTCACCCGCAATCCTGAGCTTTTCGAAGGATAAGAGTGGCCTCACCGGCACAGTACAATTATTTTCGTTTGCTCTTCTTATACTTACCATGCACCACTTCTTCCATGGTTTTGTTGTACACTTTACTTTCGGCCCAGGAAATAATATCGAGGTAGGCAAAAGAGCGTGTTTGAAAACGGTTATTCTCCAGGTGTTTGATATCTGACAACAATTTTTCCAATGCTTTTTTGATCTTATCAGGCGATTGCGTAAAACTTGTTTTCAAAAATTTAAAAACTGCTTCTTCCACGGTCGTTAAATTCTTCATCTTTTCCATAAAACGGTGAACCGACTTACTTAGCGAATCAAGTATTTCATAGTTCCCCAATTCATAATGACTCAGCAGATGCATCAATCGGGCATAACATTGAAGATCGATACGAATGTCCATGGGGCCGTTAATAATGCGATGGAGATAATCAATGGCTTTTTCATAATTCCCGTTTCCAAAATACAGCGATGCAATTTTATAATTGAATACGAGTATCCGGTGCTGATCTACAAACAACGCATATTCATGCAACTTCTCTTCAATGATCGGTACTAATTTCAACCCTTCTTTAAATGTTCCCTTCATCAAATGTCCGTTCACTTTTGAACTGTTGATATAAATGGAAGTATGTGTGCGGAAGTTATCGTGTTGCTGTGCCTCGGGTGTTTTTTCATACGCTTCAAATTCACGTACGGTTTTTTCAAACTTATCAAAGTTGCGCAAATCAAAATGTGCATTTAACAATGCCTGCATGCCTTTGATATAATGTCCGGTTTCAATGCTTTTTAAATGTGGTTCTTCTTTATAAAGATCAACCCACTTCTGAGCATAACGATAGTACATTAAAAAATCCTGACGAATGAACGCATACCAGCAATAGCTTTGATAGAGATAGAGTTTTTCATAAAACCCGTTTACGAGCGTAAGATCTTTTGGTAAATAACTTTTGAAAAAATCTTTGATATCTTTTTCATCTTCTTCATTACGTGCATGCCCGTTGATCACATACCAGCGGTAGAGCAATAATGCAAGATTTGATAAACGTGTTACACGGTCAATATGCCGGCTAACATCGAGTGCTTCACGAGCCATCTGCTCGGTTTTATCTGTTGTGCTGCGTGTAATGTGGAGTGTTTCAATTTTCTTTTCCAGCGAAATGATCTGCACCAGCGTATTAAACTTCTGATTGGCCCTTGCCAGTTCTTTTGCTTTTTCAATAATGCGCAGACTTTGCTGTTTCAAGCCCTTGTTGTACAATAAACGGGCATTGTCTAAGTGTTCACTTAACTGTAGATCCACATTTTCGCCCGTTTTGAGTAGCCGCAAGCTGGCCAGCACTTCTTTATAAAGATGTGTTTTGAGATTGGCGAGTTTGGTTTTGCTGTTGTCGGTGAGTTTTTTCAGCAGGGCATATTCATCATATTCCTGCATTTTATCTAAGGCATCAAAAAGCTGGATGATCTTGAGGTCTTCTTTGGAAGAACTCCGCTTGATGTAGAGTTTAAAATGGCGTTTCTCCGCTTTCTCTAAAGAGTGAATTAATTGAAATAATGTATCTGAAAACCTGTTGGCCATAATATTTTTTTTTCCTGAAACCCTTGTCCTGCCTGTGTTTCATTGCCTTTCCCCGACTTTGACGTCATAAAAAGACCCGTTTTTTGATTTGATGTGCAAAAACAACAGGTTTACATTTGTCTCGGATTCGGGCTTAAAAAGTATATGGCAGGCAATCGTTAAAGGGGGAAGCATCGTAAACGGCCAAGAATCAAGTCGCTTCAAGCGACAAGTAAAGATACAGATCTATTTTTTTATATGGCAAGCAATCGTTAACGGTCAGCTGTTTCTACAGGTGACCTTTTCTTTTCAGAAAGGTTTGCTAAAATAATATAAAAAATCAATTCACAAATTTTTTTCTGCTTCATTTTCTTACACAGGTAATGGTTTGTTGCTTTCGTAACTTAGAAAACTAATTCTGATGTATGAGAAAATTACTTTTTTTCCTGTTTTTACTTACGGCCGTTCGTTCTGTTGATGCACAGGCAATTTCAATGCGGGAGCAATCACGTGTAATTGATGAAATTCTTGCAGATCGTTTTAATAACCTGTTGCCATCGCTGATGGAACGCAATGGCATTGATCTGTGGGTCATCGTTTCAAGAGAGTATAATGAAGATCCTGTTATTCGAACCATGTTGCCATCCACCTGGATATCTGCAAGGCGCCGAACCATTCTTGTTTTTTACAACAATCCTGCAACGAAAGCAATTTGAAAAAATTGCAATTGCTCGTTACAATGTTGGCGATAATATCAAAGCAGAATGGGATATGCAGAAATTCCCGGATCAATGGGATGCACTGATGCATATCATCACTACAAGAAATCCAAAAAAGATTGGGATCAATACATCCACTCATTTTGGTCATGCAGATGGAATGGATGTAACAGATTACAATGAAATGATAGCAAAGCTACCTGCAGCATTCAAATCAAAAGTGGTGAGCGCAGCAACGCTTGCGGTGAATTGGTTGGAAACAAGAACCGAACGTGAGATGCAACTCTATCCGCAACTCGTGTATGAAACAAGAAAAATTATTGAAGAAGGATTTTCTGAAAAAGTAATTACACCCGGCATTACCACAACTGATGATGTGGTGTGGTGGTTTCGTGAAAAGATCAGAAGCATGGGGTACAGTACATGGTTTCATCCATCTGTTTCCATTCAACGGAACGATCCGCAAAATTTTGAACATCTCCGCAGTTTTTCCAATCGACCCAAAGATGATGTGATTCAGCCTGGCGATCTTTTACACGTAGATATTGGCATTACCTATCTGCGTTTGAACACCGATGTACAGGAACATGCGTATGTTCTAAGACCAGGCGAAACAGAAGTGCCAAAAACAATTCGTGATGCATTTACAAAAGCAAATCGGTTACAGGATATTCTTATCGCACAATTCAAAGCAGGAAAAACAGGCAATCAAATATTAGCAGATGCATTGGCGCAGGCAAAGAAAGAAAACATTACCGCTGTGATCTACACGCATCCATTGGGTTTTCATGGTCATGCTGCAGGTCCTACCATTGGTATGTGGGATCAGCAGGGCGGTGTACCCGGTTCAGGCGATTTTCCAATGAACTTCCGCACAGCTTACAGCATTGAACTGAATGCCGCCACAGATATTCCCGAGTGGAAAAAAAGCATTCGTATTATGCTGGAACAGGATGGCTATTTTGATGAGAATGGGTTTCGTTACATTGGTGGACGGCAGAAAGAAGTTTACCTCATACCAAGAACGAATAAACATGTTGGCAATTGATTTTTCAATAAAAAGATACAGAGAGGAAACGTTACAAAGAAATGCTTACTCTCTGTATCTTACTATTCACCTTGGGTTGAACATTTTAAGAAAAATGCTGCGTTAAAGCACCACGTATCCGCTAACAACCGTTCTTAAACCTTCACAAAAATTTTATGTCTATATTATAATTATATCATTTACTTTTGTTGCTCAATTTTTTACAACAGTTGACAAACACAAATACATACCACAAAATTGAAGTAAGTGCCAACAACAGCACTTCTAACTTCTATGTATTTTCCCCACGACCTCGACGCATCGTCTGATAGGACGAGCCCTTCACCCCGGCCCCTGTCAGTGAACAACCTCCCGGTAATACTCTTAGGATTGGTGATCCTCCGTTTTGATAAGCTTTTTCAATCATGGACAATCAGGAAATTATTATACGTGTAGCCAATAGTGGCGATACTCACTATTCCGAAACAATTACAAACGAAATGGAGCAAAGTGCCAAAGCAAGAGGCACCGGTATTGCCAAACGAAGCCCCGAATATGTAGCCAACAAAATGAACGAAGGCAAATCTGTTATTGCCTTGTTGAAGGATGGCACATGGGTAGGCTTCTGTTATATTGAAACATGGAGCCATGGTGCGTTTGTTGCTAACAGCGGATTGATCGTTTCGCCTGAGTTCAGGAAAAGCGGCGTAGCAAAAAAAATCAAAGAGCGCATCTTCAAACTTTCACGTGAGCTCTATCCCGAGTCAAAGATCTTTGGTTTAACAACCGGGTTAGCTGTAATGAAAATTAATTCTGATCTCGGTTACGAACCCGTTACTTACAGTGAGCTTACACAAGACGAGGAGTTTTGGGCAGGTTGCAAAAGCTGTGTCAACTTCGACATCCTCATGAGCAAGGAGCGGAAAAATTGCATGTGTACTGCTATGCTTTATGATCCGAAAGATCATTACGAGCCGGAAGAAACAAAACAATTCTTTGAAGAAAATAAAAAAGGATTTGAGCGATTGCTTCGCTTGAAAGAATGGAAGTTCCTGAAAGCATTCCGCAGGAAAGAAGATAAAAACGGTGGTGAAGCAAAACCAAAAAAATTCTTTCATTATTTTTTTAATTTTTAATACGGTGTTCCCTGCGAAAGTTCGGCTATTGAACTTTTGTTGCGTCGCACACTTCTACGTTCAATAATTCTATTCAGCAATGACAAACAAAAAAATTGTACTCGGCTTCAGTGGCGGATTGGATACTACTTACTGCGCCAAATATCTCAGTGATGAAAAAGGTTATGAAATTCATTCGGTCATTGTAAACACCGGTGGTTTCAGTGAAGAAGAATTAAAAAAAATCGAAGCACATGCTTACAAGCTGGGTGTAAAATCACATACAACTGTTGATGCGGTAAAAGGTTATTACGAACGCATCATTAAATTTCTTGTATTCGGTAATTGCTTAAAGAATAATACCTATCCATTAAGCGTAAGTGCCGAGCGTTTAAGCCAGGCATTGCACATTGCAGAACATGCAAAGAAATTAAATGCCGATGCAGTTGCACACGGCAGCACCGGTGCAGGTAACGACCAGGTGCGTTTCGATATGATCTTCCACATTATGATACCCGGTGTTGAGATCATCACACCCATTCGTGATATGAAGCTGAGCCGTGAAGAAGAAATCGCTTACCTCAAGAGTAAGGGTGTGGAAATGAATTTTGAAAAAGCAGCTTATTCCATTAATAAAGGACTGTGGGGAACAAGCATTGGTGGAAAAGAAACGCTTAACAGTAAAGGTATGTTGCCCGAAGAAGCATGGCCAACACAAGTAAGTAAAACCGGAAGCGAAGAAGTAAAACTTCATTTCGAAAAAGGTGAACTGAAAGCGGTGAATGATCAGCAATTCGATCATCCGGTTGATGCCATTAATCATTTGCAAACAATTGCAGGTGCTTACGGTATTGCAAGAGATATTCATGTGGGTGATACGATCATTGGCATTAAGGGTCGTGTTGGTTTTGAAGCTGCGGCTCCAATGGTGATCTTAAAAGCACATCATGCATTGGAAAAGCATGTGCTTACTAAATGGCAATTGCAATGGAAAGATACATTGGCGCAGTTCTATGGTAACTGGATGCACGAAGGCCAGATCCTTGATCCTGTAATGCGTGATATTGAAGCTTACTTCATCAGCAGCCAGCAAAATGTAACAGGTGATGTGTTTGTTCAACTGATGCCTTACCGTTTTCAGGTAATTGGTATCGACAGCAAATATGATCTCATGAGCAGCAAGTTTGGTAAGTACGGTGAAATGAACACCGGCTTTACTGGTGATGATGTAAGAGGCTTCTCAAAAATATTCGGCAATCAAACTTCTATCTGGACTTCGGTGCAAGAGGAAAATAAAAAATAACAAATGAGAAATGAAGAATGAAAAAGTAGCTGTAGCATCGGTCTTCATTTTTTCATTTTTCATTTTTCATTCTTAATTTCTCATTATGAGTATTAGAGTTGGAATCATTGGCGGTGCAGGATATACAGGTGGAGAGTTGATCCGTTTATTGATCAACCATCCTTCTGCTAAGTTTTCGTTTATTCACAGCAGAAGCAATGCAGGTGAGCCCGTGTATAAAGTTCACCAGGATCTTATTGGTGAAACAGAATTGAAATTCACCGACAGCCTCACCCCTTTAGGGGATGGGGGCATGGATGTGTTGTTTCTCTGCCTCGGTCATGGTGAATCAAAAAAATTCTTAGCTGAGAATACAATCGATGAGCACATTAAGATTATTGATCTGGCGAATGATTTTCGTTTAGCGAATAGTTCAACAATTGGTAATCGCAAATTCGTTTATGGCTTACCTGAACTGAACAAAGAACAAATTAAAACTGCAAACAACATTGCCAACCCTGGTTGCTTTGCTACCACACTTCAACTTGGTTTATTGCCGTTGGCAAAAGCAGGCTTACTGAAAGATGTTTACACAACAGGTATTACAGGAAGTACTGGTGCAGGGCAAAGTTTGTCTGCTACTTCACATTTCAGTTGGAGAGCAAATAATATCCAGGCATATAAAACATTAACGCATCAGCATCTCGGAGAGATCGGCGAATCATTGCTGCAGTTACAACCTGGAAGCGATATCGCTGTGAACTTTGTTCCATGGAGAGGTGATTTTACAAGAGGTATCTTTATCAGTTCTCAATTGAAATGTGAAAAGAGTTTAGATGAGTTGAATAAACTGTATCAAGATTTTTATGCAGACGCTGCGTTTACACATGTAATCAAAGACGCTATTTTTTTAAAGCAGGTGGTGAACACCAACAAATGTCTCATTCAACTTGAAAAAGTTGGTGATATGCTCGTTGTTCATTCCGCAGCAGATAATTTATTGAAAGGTGCAAGCGGACAAGCGGTACAAAATATGAACTTGTTGTTTGGATTAGATGAAACAACAGGATTAAAATTGAAAGCAAATTATTTTTAGCATAACCGCAAAGACACAAAGGCGAAAAGAATTTCAACTTAGCGTCTTGGCGACTTAGCGGTAAAAACACAAAACATGAATTTATTCGACGTTTACCCAATTAATAACATCACCATTGCAAAAGCCAAGGGCACATACGTATGGGATGATCAAGGCGAACAGTACTTAGATCTTTACGGCGGTCATGCTGTTATCAGTATTGGACACACACATCCGCATTGGGTAAAACGAATTGAAGAGCAATTGAATAAAATTGCATTCTACTCTAACTCCATTAAAATTCCATTACAGGAAGAGTTAGCCGCAAAACTGGGTAAAATGAGCGGCAAAGAAGATTACCAACTCTTTCTTTGTAACTCAGGAGCTGAAGCAAATGAGAATGCATTGAAGCTGGCGAGTTTTCACAACGGACGTAAAAAAATTATTGCATTTAGTAAAGCCTTTCACGGTCGAACATCATTAGCTGTTAGTGCTACTGATAATAAAAATTATATCGCACCGGTGAATGAAACCGATAATGTGATCTTTCTTCCGTTCAACGATGAAGCAGCTTTAGAAGCTTGTTTTACAAAGCAAGGCAATGAAATTTCTTCGGTGATTATTGAAGGTATTCAAGGTGTTGGTGGAATTAATGTTGCAGAAAATTCATTCCTGAAAAAAATCCGTTCACTCTGCGATGAGTATGGCGCAGTTTACATTGCTGACAGTGTGCAGTGTGGTTATGGCAGAAGTGGTAAATTTTTCAGTCATGATTTTGCAGGTGTAAATGCAGATATCTACAGCATGGCAAAAGGCATGGGTAATGGTTTTCCTATTGGCGGAATCATTATTGCACCACATATCAAACCAAAACATTTCCAGTTAGGCACAACTTTCGGTGGTAATCATCTGGCTTGTGCTGCTGCATTAGCGGTGCTGGAAGTAATGGAAGAAGAAAAGCTGATGGGCAATGCAGTGATGATTGGTAAATATCTACGTGAAGAATTGGAAAAGATCGAAGAACTTAAAAAATGTAAGAGGCCGAGGTTTGATGATCGGCTTTGATGTACCGGAAGAATTAAAAGATCTGAAGAAGAATTTACTGTTGAAGCAAAAGATATTTACCGGTGAAGCAAAACCAAATGTGATCCGTTTGTTGCCAAGTCTTGGATTGAAGAAAAGAGATGCAGAACATATTTATTGATGCAGTGAAGGAAGAAATTGAAGCAATGAAAAGTTAAATCATTCACATGAAACCAACAGTGTAAACGGAGAATGTAACAGTCTTATACTGCTTTTAGCGTTCGCCTTATCAGTTGATCTAATTGACAGAAATATGTTTTTTGTAATGACATCCTTAGAGGAGTATAGTATGACTTGTTTTTTGATGCAAAGGATACTTTATCAATGTTACCCTTGTTCATCTTTATACATAATGATAGCAAGTTTGAGCATATTTTTATTTATAAGAAAATAAGAAAATAGAAATTGAAACAGTTTATTTCCGTTCATGATGTAACAAGACATTAATGCTCTTGTAGAAAAAGCATTGGCCTATAAAGCAAATCCGCTTGTATGATAAAGACATTGGGTACCGGTAAACGTATGGGCTTGCTTATTTCTAAACCCAAGTATGCGTACAAGTTTAAGTACACAGATTGCTGCACAGAATCTTGGTATGGAAGCCATCGTGTTTAATGTAGGCAGTGAAGGCTGGAGCTGGGAGTTTGAAGAAGAAGCCATCATGAGCGGTACAACTGTAGAGCATGTAAAAGATGCAGCACCAATTCTTGGAAATTATTTTGATGTGCTGGCCATCCGTACATTCCCTTCGTTACAAAACAAGAAAGATGATTACAGCGAATTGTTCATTAAACAGTTTATCAAATATGCAGGTGTGCCCGTTGTAAGTTTAGAAAGTTCAACATTGCATCCATTACAATCATTGACTGATATTATTACCATCACAGAAACATTCAAAGAAAAACGCAAGCCTAAAATTGTTTTGACATGGGCTCCACATATTAAACCGTTGCCACAATGTGTGAGCTAACAGTTTTGCACAATGGATCAATGCATGGGGCGAAGCTGATTTTGTCATTACTCATCCGGAAGATTATGAACTGGATGAACAATTCACGAAAGGTGCAACTATCACACATAACCAGGATGAAGCATTGAAAGATGCAGATTTTGTGTATGTAAAGAACTGGAGTACTTATACAGATTACGGTCGCATTTATTGCAACGACCCGGCGTGGATGTTGACAGAAGAAAAACTGAAAGCAACCAACAATGCAAAAGTGATGCATTGCTTACCTGTTCGCCGTAATGTTGAGTTAAGTGATGAAGTACTAGATAGCAGCAACAGTATTGTAACGCAACAAGCGAGCAATCGTGTATGGGCAGCACAAACTGTTCTTGCAGAAATACTAAAAGGAAATGGATAAGCTGATTGTTATAAAAATTGGTGGCAACATTGTAGATGATGAAGCAAAGCTTTCATCGTTTTTGCAAAGTTTCGCTGGCGTAGGCACTAAAAAGATTTTAGTGCATGGCGGTGGTAAAGTAGCAACCAAGATCGGCGAATCATTAGGGATCGAAAGTAAATATGTAGATGGAAGACGAATTACCGATGCAGCAACAATTGATCTGGTAACAATGGTATACGCCGGTCTCATCAACAAAAAACTAATTGCACAATTACAATCGCTTAACTGCAACGCAATTGGTGTTACAGGTGCTGATGGCAATTTAATTCCAGCCAACAAACGTCCCGTAAAAGAAATTGATTATGGTTTTGTGGGTGATGTAAAGTCGGATAAGATCAATGCAGAAAGCTGGAGTAGTTTATTAGATCATTGGTTTATTCCTGTAGTTGCGCCCATCACACATGATGGCAATGGTCAATTACTCAACACAAATGCCGATACCATTGCACAGGAAGTGGCGAAAGCAATGAGCAGTTTGTACGATGTAAGCCTTATCTATTCGTTTGAAAAAGCAGGGGTATTACTTGATGCAAATGATGATGCAACAGTTATCAGCAACATCGATCCATCATCCTATCAGCAATTAAAAGCAGAAGGAAAAATATTTGCGGGTATGATTCCGAAACTCGATAACGCATTTGCTGCTTTAAACAGTGGCGTAAAAAAAGTAGTAATTGGTAAAGCAGAGCATTTGAATGATCTGATCAGCGGAGAAAGCGGAACATCCATTACAAACAGTTAAACAAATTATTATGGCAAATCAGGACATCAGCCAACTTCACACCGAGGCACTTGAATTATTAAAGCAGCTGATCGCCACTCCGTCTTTTTCAAAAGAAGAAAACGAAACTGCAGAAATCCTCATTCATTTTTTTGCACACAAAGGAATTGAACATTTCCGTGTTGGCAACAATGTATATGCAAAGAATAAGTTTTATGATGCGTCAAAGCCATCGGTTTTACTCAACTCACATCACGACACAGTAAAACCCAATGCGAAGTACACGAAAGATCCGTTTGAACCAATTATTGAAGATGGAAAGTTATATGGGCTCGGCAGCAACGATGCAGGCGGATGTTTAGTGAGCCTGATCGCAACTTTTCTCTATTACTATGAGAAAGAAAATCTGTCGCATAACGTAGTCTTCGCCGCAAGTGCTGAAGAAGAGATCAGTGGCGTGAATGGTATTGAACTGGTGTTACCTTATCTTGGCAATATCAACTTTGGTATTGTGGGCGAGCCAACAAAAATGGAGATGGCTGTTGCAGAGCGTGGTTTGATGGTGATCGATTGTATTGCTCAAGGAAAGGCTGGTCATGCTGCTCGTAAAGAAGGCGTGAATGCATTGTACATTGCAGTTGATGATATTGAATGGATCCGCAATTATAAGTTTGATAAAGTAAGTCCGTTGTTAGGTGAATCAATGCTGACGGTTACCGTGATAGGAACAGAAAATCAACAACACAATGTAGTGCCGCCGCAATGCAAGTTTGTGATTGATGTGCGGGTGAACGAACTTTATACGTTCGATGAAATTCTTGGTGAGCTGAAAGAAAATCTCAAGAGCCAGTTCAAACCACGTACAACAAGAATGAAATCAACTTCTATTCCCATGGATCATCCGTTGGTGAAAGCAGGTATTGAATTAGGCCGTGGGTATTATGGTTCACCAACCACCAGCGATAAAGCATTAATGCCTTTCCCGGCATTGAAAATGGGTCCCGGCGATAGTGCAAGAAGCCACACTGCTGATGAATATGTATATATAGATGAGATCAAGAGCGGGATTGAATTATACATTCAGCTGTTAAATAAAATTTTATAATCAACTCTGTGGCCTCTGCAGCCTCTGCGTGAAAAAATAACGATCATGAAGCTCTGGCAAAAAGAAAACTCATCAACATCACACATTGGTTGAAAGCTTTACAGTTGGAAGTGATAAAGAATTCGACTTACTCTTGGCAAAGTACGATGTGCAAGGTTCTATTGCGCATGTAACCATGCTTGGCGAAGTGGGTTTGATGAGCAAAGAAGAAGCAGAGATTGCTGTGAATGGTTTGCAAGAAATTGCAGCAACCATTGAACTCGGATCTTTCTTTATTGAAGAAGGTATTGAAGATGTTCACTCACAAGTTGAATACTTGCTTACACAAAAGATTGGTGATATAGGAAAGAAAATACACAGTGGTCGCAGCCGTAACGATCAGGTTGCTGTTGATATTAAACTATACCTGCGTACAGAGATCAGCCATATCAAAGACGAAGTAAAAAATCTGTTTGATCTGCTGATCAAATCAGCCAATCAACATAAAAACACGCTGCTGCCCGGTTATACGCATTTGCAAATTGCCATGCCTTCATCCGTTGGTTTGTGGTTAGGCGCTTATGCAGAAAGTTTGGTAGATGATCTGGAGTTGTTATCCGCAGCCTATCAAGTTGCAAATAAAAATCCATTGGGTAGTGGTGCAGGCTATGGCTCTTCATTTCCACTCAGCAGAAAACGCACAACAGAATTATTACAATTTGGTACGCTAAACTGGAACAGCGTGTATGCACAAATGAGTCGTGGTAAAACAGAGAAGGTAACAAGCATCGGGATGAGTTCTGTTGCAGCAACGCTCAGCAAACTGGCGATGGATTGTTGCCTGTACATGAACCAGAACTTTGGTTTTCTTTCATTCCCCGATGAGTTGACAACGGGCAGCAGCATTATGCCGCACAAAAAAAACCCGGATGTGTTTGAACTCATTCGTGCAAAAAGCAACCGTATTCAATCGATCCCGAATGAATTAACCTTACTCATCAATAATCTTCCATCCGGTTATCACCGTGATATGCAGTTGACAAAAGAGATTTTGTTTCCTGCTATTGAAGAACTGAAAGCATGCTTACAGTTAATGCAACTCATGCTCAGCAATATGAACGTGAAAGAAAATATTCTTGCTGACGAAAAGTATAAATATCTCTTTAGTGTGGAAGCGGTGAATGAACTGGTGAACAAAGGTGTTCCATTCCGTGAAGCCTATCAGCAAGTTGGTAATTCCATTAACAAAGGAGAGTTTGAATACGATCTGCAACAATTACATCATACACACGAAGGAAGTATTGGTAATCTTTGCAGTGATGAAATAAAAACAGAGATGGAAAAAGTACTCAGAAAGTTCAAGGCATAAAAAAAAGCCATACACATGCAGCGAATGGCTTTCATGGGTAAAGTTCATTCATATTATTCTGATATAAAGCTTTTCAATCTTCTAAACTGTCTTGTTTGTGAAGACTCAAACGATTCAACAAACAAGTGAACAATTTGCTTGATCGACTGCATAACAGAAGAACTTTTGCGCACGGAAGGGTTCTTTTTCATTATGAATTGGATTTAAGACTATAAAAGTAATAACGCCGGAGCGATTGAACAAGCGTAGAAACAATGTTTTTTCACCTGTTAATTTTACGGGTTTTCTTGTAAATATCGTACTACATTCGAAGCATGATCCTGCTTCTTAGCATATGGGCTTTTTACTTTTTCATGCACAGTTTTCTGGCAAACGAAACTGTAAAAGAGAGGCTGACAAAGGCTTTCAAGCACTCCAAACAAACCTACAGGCAATTGTATAACTTATTGAACCTGCTGAGTTTACCTGTAATTTTGTTGTTGCATTACCGCACCCCGTCTGCCGGTTTATTTGCAAGCAACCCCTTTCTGTCGGCTCTAGGGTTACTCTTGGTAACAGCCGGCTTATGGCTCATGTTTGTAGCTGCTAAAAGCTACAACCTTCCCGCTTTTTTTGGTTTCGGAGTTGAAACAAACATGCCGTTGCAGATAAACGGGTTGCACCGCTACATGCGTCACCCACTTTATAGTGGCACACTTCTGCTCTGTCTTGGGATTTGCACGGCCATACCACAACTGAAAAACTGGTATCTGTTGCTGTTGATGTTCGTTTATCTGTTGATCGGTATCTGGCTGGAAGAAAAAAAACTGATCGGGCATTTTGGCGATACTTACGTGCAGTATAAAAAAAGAGTAAAAAGGCTCTTACCCGGAGTACTATGAAAAAATGATTTGTTTTCCTATATTGCAATCAAATCTCTATCCATGATTCGAAAACTACTGCTATCAGCAGCAATTTTTTTCATTGCTGTTTTCTCAACTGCACAAACGAAAAATGCATTTACAAGCATCAGGCCCCAACTTGAAAAAGTGATCAACGATTATCCCAACCAGTTTGCACTCATTAAAGGAGAACAAAATCAAGGGAACCCCGGTGTAATCGAATACACTTCTAAAGTTGAATTAAAAGGAGCTGTGGAAGCAAAAATTCTTGGCTATCCTGCCAATAAAAAAATCAACTGGTTGTGGGAAGCAAAGTTGCTGGTAACAGAAGAGATCAGTGAAATGCAGAAACAATACAAAGCTTATTACAACGATATTGCCGGCAAATCGCTTTTCAGTAAAGCAACCAACAGCAGTATTACTGCAACCGGACCTTATAGCGCCCCTTCACAGGAATTACGTTTGTGGAGTAATCAATTCCGTATAAATGATGTAACCGGAGAGTTCAGCAAACTGGTAGTTGATCTGGTGGCAGAATTTGAAAATTTTGAATGGATAATTTATCTGCGTGTATATGATAAAGAGAAAGATGAAGAAGTTCGTCCAACAAAAGATAAAAATGATCCATGGCGATATGGTAATAACCAGGGATTGTAAAACTGAAACGTCACGCTAAGGCGTGACGTTTTTTTATTGTACAGTTATCACTTCATTATTCTTTTTGACTGCAAAATGTTTCCAGGCCCACATAATGGTGAAGCTGGGTATAAAATCCAACCCGGGTAACAGCTCTTCTGCAAAATTGAATACCGAACCAAACGCACCCTTCCATCCGCCAAATGTGCGGAAGAAAATAAGCGCCGAAACAGGTGCCCATACAATGTCTGCAAATTCGCCCAGAAAAGGAAGTGCGTAACTGGCATAACCAACCGCATCCATTACGAGGCAAAAAAGTAGTGAAGTTTGTTGTTTGTTCATGCTAGTAAGATTAATACGCAAAACAGACTGTGTTGTCTCCGGTAGCGTTGCATCGAGCGGTGCTATTGTTTTAACAGCACATAGTTGTCAGCAAGATTACCTGTTATACGGTTGCCGGAAAGATCGAGTTGAATCAGCTTATTCTCTCCTACCAAATATTGACTTGGTCCATCACTTATTCCGGAAAGTATAATGGTAGTGCCCGCATCGTTCCAACTGAAATTCCCTTTCCTCTCAAAAACGGCAGCATTCTTTTTTCCAAGATAGTTGAGCGTTAGGGTGTAGCTTGAATCGGTTCCGATACTGATGGTTGTTTCAATCCCTTCACAATCGGCACAGGGTATCGTTCCTTTATAAATTCCTGCCCAATCAAGCGAAGTTTTACTGTTATCTGCAGTTGCCGGCGGAGCAGTAGTAAGAGAGTCGGTAACTGTTGACTCTGACTCAGATGAATTACCACTGCAGCCAATGAGCAGCACAGCCATTGCAACTATAAAGATCAGCTGTTTCATTTGCTTCTGTTTTTCGTTTACAAATTTTTTTTATTCAACAAACTGTATATGATGCTGGTTGACCCTTTATTCAAAGAGTTTCTTTTCCATACAACGACTGATCTCCACACCAATGTATTGTCCGTAATTTGGAATAAGGGTGTAGCCACATTTTTCATACAGCCGGATGGCTTCAGGTTGTTTGATGGCTGTTTCGAGAATGCAGGTTTTAAAACCTTCTTCTTTTGCCCATTGTTCAAGAGCGGTTACTATTTCGGCAGCAATGCCTCTGCCTCGCAGTTCAGGTTTTACATACATGCGTTTGATCTCAGCAACTCCAAGCTCATATTCTTTAAATGCACCACAACCGATCGGTTGATTATTTTCATACGCAACAATTACATGATGAATATGATCGAGCTTATTGAATTGCGAAAAGAACGATTGCTGTTCACCGTAGCGGGCTTGCAGATCGGCATCGAGTTGCACAACCAGCGAACGGAAATCGCTGCTGTCGGAGTTTGTTTTGATGAGACTTAGCATTGTTGGTTTATTCTTATACACAAGATAAAAACAGTTGCTGATATTTGTTTAGGTCGAATCATAATGAATAAAATACTTCTTTGTAGGTATTGCTTTGTTGGAATGGATGGTGTTTCTTAGTTCTGTTATTAAAGTATTACATTTAGCAACTTTCCGTATCTGTTCCTTTTTCCAAATAGTTTGCTCAGGAAATCCAGGTTAAGGGTAGGATGCAACGTTTATAAATTATTCAAACTATGCGGTATTATTTCATTGCAGCTACTTTATTCTTGTTCGCAGCGTGTAAAAAAAAGGGAGGAACCAATGAACCCCCTCCAACACCACCACCTGTTCCACCGGTTGTTACTGTTGCAGCCAAGAAATTTTTAGTTGACAGTACGGTGTCCAAATTTATCAGTACAGAACAGGATATTGCAAATGGTGATTTCAAGTATGATTTATTACCTGGAGTTGATACCCTAAAAAAAGGAGACTTTTTCATTGAACCAAGAGATTATGGCTATTTGCGAAAAATTGAAACTGTTACAAAAACCAGCGGACAGGTCATAGTATCTACAACGCAAGGAACATTGTCGGAATTTTATCAAGACTCTGGCCTCGTAAAACGAAGTTTTACAATTCCTGACTCGGACAACCCTTTTGCAAGAATGACCTCCGTAAATGCGAGAGCTGCTGCGAGTTTTCCTACCGTAAATATCTCAGGTCAGGGTTGGGCGATGTCATTAGAAAATCTAAACTTCTCCTTCAAGCCAAACTGGATTTTTGAATACGATGTAAAAAAGGAATATATCAAAGCCGGATTTGAAAATGCTCAAACAAACTTTGAATATGATCTTACGATAACGTCAGATTTTACGGGAACGGCAGAAACTGAGTTTAAACTGAGCTCTAAAATTCCGGTTTCAAAAATTCTGAAATTACGTATTCCAAATTTGTTTCTTCAGGTTCATGTGGTTGATTTTATTGTGAAGGTTAAAATTACAGGAGGAGGGAAGCTTGAACCGAAGTTTCACTATAAAAAGCAAAACCAAATCAACGCTTATCTTGAGTATAAAAATTCTGTTTTGAATGGGGTATATGAAAATGTAGTTCCGGTTTACGAAAATACAAGAACGATGAGCATAACAGGTGGTTTAACTGCAACTGTTGAGATTTACCCGATTGTAAGAATCCGTGAATTTGGAATACCAGTTATTAATTTGGGTGTAAAAAGTATATTTGAAACAGAAGTGAAGCACAGTTTAGTGCATGATACATGGGATTTAAAATCACAGCTCTATGGTGGCTTCTTTGCCAATTTCAATAAAACTGCATTTCAATTTGTGGCTCCTGAGGAGTTTATTATTTTAACACCAAAACTTGTAATTGTAGAAGCACCAAAGGAACTAAAGCTTGTTTCAGGTGGTAATGAAACCCCCTCTGTTAATCAACTCTTGAAAAATCCAATAATTCTTCAGGTATTTGAAGACAATAAATTAAGAACTTCTGAACCGGAGGCATTGGTGAATGTTTTTTACAGCAGTAACTATGGCAAATGGGGTAAAGAAAAAGTGAGAACAGGTGTTGATGGTAAAGCTTCAAATACATTTACCATGGGGCCGGAGGAAAAAGAACATATACTAACTGCAAAAATTAAAAACACAGCGAATGAAATAATTGATTCCTTTGTTTTGAAAATTAATCCAACCAAAGTTGATACATTAGCAATACTACGCTCGAAGCAATGGAACTTAGTGAACGGACCTTATAAAGTATTTACAACAAACACTCTTTATTGTCAAGGTATTACTGCTTTAGCTTCTGAATTAACAAACGCATCGCTTAGTTTCCAATTAATCAACGGACAAACGCAGGCAACAGAAAGCAGAACAGGTTTTTGTGCTGTTCGTTGTGGAAATTATTCACTTGACATAACGAATTGTATTTATAATATAAATCCAAAAGCGGCATCCGGATCAAATACATTTAATAACATTTCTGTACAAAATGGGAATTTTTCTGTTTCTTCAATTACACCTGATCAACCTGGAGATCTAGTTTGGATACTATACCTTGCAAAAATTGTGTCGATTAGCGAAACGGAACTGGTTATTCAAAGTATATATTGGCCAGGCAATAATTTAGTTTTCAGATAATTCTTTTATTGATATTGAGAAAGGATATCTATATTAAAAGTCCCCTCCGAGCAAGAGGGGACTTTTAATATAATACTCGGTAATACTTACGATGGTCGCTTGTAGCGTATCGGTGCTGCCGGTTCTTTTTTCAATTCAATTCCTTCTGTCTTCAATAATTTCAACGCTTCCTGCACAGCACGTTCAAGTTGCAGATCCCTTCCTTCAATGAGTGCTTTGGGATCATAGAACACTTCAATATCGGGAGCAATGCCTTCTCCTTCCACTGCCCATTTACCATCGGTATCAAAGAAGCCGCCACGTGGTGCCACCATTCTTCCGCCATCAATGAACGGTGGTGTATCCCATGTACCAACCAAGCCACCCCATGTACGTGTGCCCACTAACGGACCGAGTTTACTTTTGCGGAACATATAAGGCAAGAGATCACCACCCGAACCTGCATTCTCATTGATGATCATCACCTTTGGTCCAAAGATCCCAGCCATTGGTGTGGTAGATACTTTGTGTCCTTCAACACGGTTGTTGAAATACCCTTGCAGTTTCCGTCCCATCACATCGATCATATAATCGGCCGCAGAGCCGCCACCATTATTTCGTTCATCAATTACTGCTCCCTGTTTATCCTGTTGTGCAAAATAATAACGGTTGAAAGAAGTGTAACCGGGATTGCCCGTGTTGGGCACATACACGTAAGCAAGTTTACCACCTGATAATTCATCTACTTTTTTTCTGTTGGCTTCTACCCATGCTCTTGATCGTAAACCGCCTTCATTTGCAACAGGCACAACGGTGATCGATCTTGCTCCATCTGTTGATGGTTTATTATTAACACGAATTTTAATTTGCCTGTTAGCAGTTCCTTCAAACAAACTATACAAATTCATATCAGCCGTTAACGGACGTCCATCTACTTCAACTAAATACTCACCTTCTTTTACATTCATACCCGGACCACTTAACGGCGAACGCAACTCAGGATTCCAGTTTTCACCGGTGAATATTTTTGTGATCTTGAAGAAACCTTTATCGATTGTATAGTTCGCACCAAGTAATCCAACAGGGATGGTAGGTACTTGCGGAAAGTCGCCACCTGATGTGTAAGAGTGACCAACTGCAATTTCACCGCCAAGAATATCAATGATATAATTGAGATCAGAACGATGCTTTACATGTTTCAACCATGGTTGATACCAATCATACACTTTATTCCACGGTGCACCATGTGTATTGTTGACGTATAAAAAATCACGTTGATAGCGCCAGCCTTCTTTAAAGATTTGCTCTGCTTCTTTTGATGGATCAACATACACCCGCATTGCATCTGTTTGCAAACGACCATCACCGGGCCTTGGTGCACCTGCAACCGTATTTACAATAAACCACGATGGACCATTGCTGTACAACAAATTTTTTCTATCGAAACTGGACGATGCAAATGAAATACCTCTGATGAATTCAATTGCTTTCCGGTCTTTGATACTGTAACGATGCAATACCAGTCCATTTTCATTAGCGATTGCTTCTGCAATAAATACATGTCCATCGGGCCCTGCAACCAAGTCTTGATAATCACGTACCGGAATGTTTACAGAAATGATGCGTTGATCCATGCCATCAAAATCGATCTTCACCCGTACACCAGTTGGTTTAGTTACAACAGGCTTCACCGTATCACCTGTATTCTTTGTGGTGAGTACAGGTTTTTCTTCGCCGGGTTTTGTGGGCTCTTCATCACTTTTTGGTTCGAACGGATTGGCGGTTTCTTTTGAAAGAACAGCCATGTACAAAGCACGTGTAACAGGATAATTGTAACTGCTCATATCTAACCAACCTGTGCTTAAAGCATAATCGGTGCTTGCCAGAAAGTATAAATATTTTCCGCTTTCATCCCACTGCGGACTAATGGCATCACTCAAACCATCCGTGATGGCTGTGCTTTTATTGTCATCAACATTATACACTTTTACTGCTTTGAATTGGTTCTCCATGATCTGCACATAAGCGATCCACTTACTATCGGGGCTCCATACAGGATGTAATGTTCTGTTGGGATGCGCAAGCCTGTCAGTAGCTACCAATACAGCTTTGCCACTTGCAAGATCTAAGTTCCAGAGATTGTAATCAGTATCGGTGAACGCAATGTATTTTCCATCGGGCGACCAGGAAGGATAGTAATAGAATTTTTTATTGGGGATGGGATATGCTTTCGGCGTTCCCGATCCATCCTGTGCGCCAACCATTAATTGGTATTCGCCACTTGCATCAGAGAACCAGGCGATCTTTTGACCATCGGCCGACCATGCAGGATAACGGTCAGCAGCACTCGTAGTGCGGGAAATATTTCTCCAGTCGCCATTTTCTTTTGGTACAGAAAAAATTTCACCACGATGTTCGAACAATGCCCGTTTACCCGTTGGTGAAAGACTTGCATTGGTAAGTTGAGCACCAGAAATGTTATTCCATCTTGCACGGCCCCAGTTCAAATCACCATTGGCAGTAATGGTTAATGGTTTTGTTTTTCCTGTTGCAATATCAAGGCTATGCAAACGAGCACCTTGTTCATACACAAGTACGCCGTTGCTTGCCGACAAATTTTTTACATCATAATCTTTATGAAACGTAAGTTGTTTCTGCGCTTTTGTTTTTGGATTGTACATCCATACATTGTTTGCATAATCCTGCTCACTCAAAAAATATAAAATACCATTGTCCCAAACAGGTGCCGTGTGTCGTTCCCGATCACCCTGAATGGTTTTTGTTGTTTCCTGTGTTTTCATATTGAAGATCCAGATGGGTTGCGCTTGTCCGCCACGATAGTTTCTCCATTCAGGATCCCAGAAGCGATGCGGTTGATACGCCATCATGCTGCCATCATCACTCATGCTGCCAACAAAACCAAACGGTAAGATCATTGGTTCAGGTGTTCCACCTGTTGTTGCAACCGTATAAAATTTTGTATTGGCAGTTGGATAACCCATCCTGTCGGAAGTAAAAATGATCTTGTTATCATTTGACCAACCCTGAACAAGATCGGGTGTTGGATGCCAGGTAAGACGTTTAGGTGCGCCACCGTCAATCGATACGAGATACACATCCGTATTGCCATCGTACTGACCGGTAAAGGCCACCCATTTTCCATCGGCACTGATGCGTGGATTATTTTCTGCACCAACAGCAGTTGTTAATCGTCGTGCATCACCACCTTCACGGGCCACCACCCACAGATCATCGCCATGCACAAATACAATATGTTGTTTGCCCACGGATGGCTGACGTAGTAGTAATGTGCCTTGTGCTGTTGTTGCAAGTGAAATGATTGTTGTGCAAAGAAATAGCAGTACACGAAAGGGAGTGTGATTTTTTCTCATACGAAGTAGTTTGAATGTTCAAGTTACTTCATCTGAACAAAAAACCTCCGGGGTTTTCAAAACCCCGGAGGTTTTCCTGAAACTCACCTCACCTTGTATGTTGTATTATTTTTATGACCCGATTTTTCAACAAGTTTATCATGTACGGCCAATAACAAATCACGGCTGGCAGTAGCAGAGGAAATTGTTTTGAAGTAATGCATATAGTTTTTCCTGCTGAACTCTTTTATGCCGCTGGCCAGAAACATGCGGATACGTTCTGAACTTGAGATCGGGCCGGGCCTTTCTTTAAGTAAATCATCGAGCGAATCACGTAAGATGGTAAGCATAAACTCTATGAAAAAAGTTGATTCACCTTTTTTGTCGCTGGTTGAAAGAGCTTGATAATATTTCTTTTGATTTTTACTGATTAATGTTTCAAAGGGTAAAAACTCAAATAAGGGATATTGTTGAATTAATAAGAGTGTTTGCCAAAGCCTTCCCATTCTTCCATTTCCATCAGAAAAAGGATGAATGAATTCCACTTCATAATGAAATACGCAGCTTTTAATCAGAACCAGCTCATCACTCTTTTTTATATACGCAAACAAATCCTTCATCAGCAAACGCACATTGCCTGCGGGTGGCGCTATATGGGCAACTTGTGATCCCTTGATAATTCCAACTCCGGATTTTCGATATTGTCCGGCATTCGTAATTAAACCTTTCATCAATAGTTTGTGCGCAGCTAAAAATGATTTTTCAAGAAACGGGTTGAATGTATGTAACTGCTCATATACTTCCAAGGCATTTGAAACCTCTTTGATGTCTTTCGCAGGCCCCAGCACACGTTTGTTTTCAAGAATGGCAGTAACCTGCTCAATTGATAATGTATTACCTTCAACCGCTAAGGATGCCTGAATGGTTTTGATACGATTTCGCTTTCTTAATTCCGGCGACTGTTTGGTAAGAAAAGAAGCATTTACTTCTCCGATCTTAGTTGAAACCTCACTGACCAGTTTCAGCATTTCGCTTGTTAACTTGTAAGGAGGCTTCATTTGATACTATCATTTGATACTATCAAAAGTAGCGGAATCTTTCTATACGGTTGCTGACGTTCGGGTAATTGCCAAGGCAGGAATCCAATATACTGTTTATTTACAGATGGCTGACGCAACACAAAAACCTCCGGGGTTTCCAAAACCCCGGAGGTTTTAAACTACTTTATTTCCTTCGAATCAAATGAACTACTTCTGCCTTTCTCAACATCCTCTATTTCTCGGTATGGCATAGATCACACCGTTTGAAACAGATAAATTGAACACCTTATTTTCACTGATAAGAACATCTATCGTGATGAGAGCAATTACAATGTGCCAGAAGAAGTAAACTTGATTGCAGATATTAGTTTGGAAAGTTGGACAACCGATGATCACACAAATGATCTTGTGTCTGAAGTGGTGAAGAACTACCTCAATAAGAGAAACTCAATTTCTGGTGACTTCAAACGTGAGCGTTTCACCTTAGAAGTTGGAGATGAATTACCGGCGGGTACTGTACAATTAGCGAAAGTATATATTGCTAAGAAGCGCAAACTGAAAGTGGGAGATAAGATGGCGGGTCGCCACGGAAACAAGGGTGTTGTAGCGCGTATTGTTCGCGAAGAAGATATGCCATTCCTTGAAGACGGAACACCTGTTGATATCTGTTTGAATCCACTGGGTGTACCATCTCGTATGAACTTGGGTCAGATTTATGAAACAGTATTGGCTTGGGCTGGTAAGAGATTGGGAAGAAAGTATGCAACACCAATTTTTGATGGTGCATCTCTGGTCCAAGTATCAGCTGAATTGAAAGAAGCTAACTTACCTGAATTCGGACGTACATATTTGTATGACGGATTAACAGGTCAGATGTTCGATCAGCCAGTTACTGTGGGTATGGCCTACAT
>CAWHOR010000011.1:0-5737 GCA_963830845.1 uncultured Bacteroidota bacterium
GGTACTACACCATTTAAACATAAGCTTACATTCAGCTGAGTAATCATTTTCAGAATAGAGAAATGCATAAATATCGATTACATACAAATGCTTCACGTTGTATACTTGCTGTTGCTTTGTTATGTATGCAGCAGTTTGTAATTGCACAGCAATTAATGAAATATGTGCAGCCATTGGCAGGCACAGCTCCATCAACTACAACTGCTGCACTCAAACACAGCGAAGCAGGAAGTGAGAAGAATGCCAACACTATTCCTGCCGTTACACTTCCCTTTGCCATGACACAGTGGACGGCACAAACAAGACAAACAGAAAATAAATGTGTGCCGCCTTATTTCTTTAAAGATTCATTGCTCACTGGTTTTCGTGGTTCGCATTGGTTGAGTGGCTCCTGCACACAGGATTATGGAAGCTTTACCATTATGCCAGTTGTTGGTCGTTTGAAAACAACAGCGAAAGAGTATGCAGTTCCGTTTTTACATAAGGATGAAATTACATCACCGAGTTATTATAAACTCACGGCAGGTTCTGTTACAACAGAGATCACATCTACGTTGCGTTGTGGGTTGTTACAGTTCACCATGCAGAAAGATGATAGTTTATATCTCCTCGTTACACCAAACAGCGATTATGCAACAGGGTTTGTAAAAGTGGATGCAGCAAAAGGTGAGATATGGGGTTACAATCCGGCTCATCGCATTTACCAAGGTTGGGGTGAACCGACAGGTTTCAGCGGATGGTTTTATATCAAAGTTGAAAAGCGATTTTCAAAGAACGGAACATTCAGCGGTTCAGAAATTTTTACAAGCGATAGTATCAGGAATAAAAAAGATGCCGGTGCATTTGCAGGTTTTGTAATGAAGAAAGGCGAGCAACTTCGTTTGCATATCGGTACATCGTTCAGCAGTTTAGAAGGAGCAAAGAAAAATCTTGCAGCAGAAGTTGGGAATAAGAGTTTTGAACATATTCGCATTGCTGCAACACAAGCATGGGAGAAAGCATTAGGACAAGTGCAGGTACAAACGTCAAATGAAAAAGACAAGCGTATTTTTTATACGGCCATGTATCATTCCATGCAGCATCCACGGTTGTTTAGTGATGTAGATGGTACGTATCCTGCTTTTGCTGGTAATGTAGCAGTTGAAAAAGATCAATGGGAATTATTACGATGATTTTTCGATGTGGGATATTTATCGTGCACAATTGCCATTAATGGAAATTTTAAATCCAAACATGTCGAATGATTTTGTTCGTTCATTGATATTAAAAGGAGAGCAGGGTGGTTGGTTGCCGATCTTTCCATGCTGGAATAGTTATACTGCAGCCATGATCGGCGATCATGTAACAGCATTCATTGCATCGGCTTACAACAAAGGCATTCGTAATTACAATGTTGCATCTGCGTATGAACTCATGCGTAAGAATGCATTTGAAACGCCGGTCCATTTTGCAGAATACAAGAACGGAATGGGGCGCAGAGCGTTGACTTCTTATCTCAAATATGGGTTTATCCCAATGGAAGACAGTGTGCAGGAGGCCTTTCATAAAAAAGAACAGGTGAGTCGTACATTGGAATATGCATTTGATGATTACGCATTATCAGTTGTTGCCAAAGGGTTGAATAAGCAAGCTGATTACAAACAACTGCAACAACGTTCGCTCAATTATAAAAATGTATTTGATCCATCTGTTGGAATGATGCGTGGAAAAAATGCAGACGGTACCTGGTTTACGTCATTTAATGCAGATAAACGTGAATCATATATTACCGAAGGAACACCCAGACAGTATACATTTTATGTACCGCAGGATATTCCCGGTCTTGCAAAGCTGATGGGTGGTACAAAAAAATTTGAAAATGCATTGGATAGTTTGTTCATCAAAAATGAATACTGGCATGGTAATGAACCCGGGCACCAGATCCCGTTTCTGTACAACTATACTTCATCGCCTTGGAAAACACAACGAGAAGTAAGAAAGATATTGACTGAAGAATACAGTGATGGCGCAGGTGGATTAAGCGGCAACGATGATGCAGGGCAAATGAGTGCCTGGTATGTGTTTGCAGCGATGGGTTTTTATCCCGTTGATCCTGTTTCGAACAATTACCTGTTGACTTCATCTTTGTTTGATAAAGTTACCATGAAGTTGCAGGGTAATAAAGTATTTGACCTTCGTACACATAAAACATCCGCAACTGCTATTTACATTCAACAGGTAAAATGGAATGGTAAACCGTACAATAAAAATTTCATTACTTACTCTATGGTCACGCAAGGCGGTACATTAGAAATGTGGCTGACGGATCAGCCAACACAATGGGGCTCATCTGTTGCAAACCGTCCAACCGGGTTGGCAAACTAAATCGGGAGTACAAAACGTAATCTGCTGCCGGCTTTTTACTGTTACCTGAGCCGATGAGAAACCTTCGGCTGATCTTGCTAATTACCCTCGTTAAGTGCAGTAGTCCCCGTTTATTTCTTACTTTCATGCCCAACATTTGTCCAAATACCTTGTTAAAAGGAAATAAAAGGACAAACGGCCAATAAGGCGTCAGCTTTTCTCGTTATTTTTACGGTATTCGTTTATGTCAAATTTTATCCAATATATGTTTAGTAAAAAGAGCCTGTTGATCATACTTGTACTCCTGTTGGGAGGAAGTATCTTCTACGCCGTACAATCGTCCGCTACCCGTAATGAGCCAACCAACCGGTTTGAACGTATCCTGAAACTGATCGGGGAGTTCCTGGAAGAAGGCCATTACAATCCTAAGAAAATTGATGACAAATTTTCAAAAGAGGTTTTCAATAAATTTCTGAAAAGCCTGGATAGCGATAAAAGCTATTTCCTGCAATCAGATATTGATGAATTTAAAAAATACGAGACAAAGGTTGACGATGAAATTCACGGTGCCCGTCTGGAATCGTTTTACAGCGTCAATGCGGTGTACAAAAAACGTATGGAAGAAGTAGGGTTGCTCTACAAAGAGATTTTACAAAAACCATTTGATTTTAACGTAGAAGAGAAATATGTAGATGACGAAGAAAAACAAACCTACGCCAAAACAGAAGCGCAGCGAAAAGAAGCATGGCGCCTGAAATTAAAATACTACACACTCGACCGTTATGTTGACCTCGTTGAGCAGCAGGAAAAAAATAAAGGCAAGGAAGGATATGTGGCAAAGACCAATGCTCAGCTTGAAAAAGAAGCAAGAGAGCGTGTATTGAAATTATTCGATCGCATGTTCGATCGTTTCCGTAACCGGTTTAAAGACGAAGATCGTTTCAATTACATGGTGAATGCCATTACTGAATCGATGGATCCACATACCAGCTATTTGCCACCATTGGATAAAATAGCATTTGATGAGCAAATGAGCGGTGGCGATTTCTTTGGAATCGGTGCTTCCCTTTTAGAAGAAGATGGCAATATCAAGATCACTTCGATCGTTGCAGGTGGTGCAGCCGCCAAGTCAGGTGAAATTCAAGTGGGTGATATTGTAATGAAAGTAGGACAGGGTAATGCAGAGCCACAGGATCTTACCGGATATGAAGTGCCGGATGCTGTTCGTATCATTCGTGGTAAAAAAGATACAGAGGTACGTTTAACGATTAAGAAACCAAGCGGTGCCATTAAAGTGGTGGCGATGACCCGTGAAAAAATTGACCTTGAAGAAAACCGTGCAAAAAGCATTGTGATCAAAGGCCCTGATCAACATAAGATCGGTTATATCTACCTGCCTGCATTCTATGCCGATTTTCAGGATGCCAATGGCAACCGTTGTGCACAGGATGTGGCAAAAGAAATTATTAAATTGAAAGCAGAAGGTGTGAACGGGTTGATCATTGATCTTCGTACAAATGGTGGCGGATCGTTGATGGAAACTGTTGAAATGGTGGGATTGTTTATAGAAGATGGACCTGTAGTGCAAGTAAAGAGCAGAGACGAGGCGCCAACCATTCTTCGTGACAGAAATAAGAATGTTTTATGGGATGGCCCGTTAACAGTGATGGTGAATGAATTCAGTGCTTCTGCATCAGAAATTTTTGCAGGTGCCATTCAGGATTACAAGCGTGGATTGGTGATTGGCAGTACATCTACTTACGGTAAAGGAACGGTGCAACGGAATATTGAACTGGATCGTGCAAGCTGGACAAGCAACAACCCTTCCGATTTAGGTAATATCAAACTTACTTTGCAGAAGTTTTATCGTGTAACAGGTGCAAGCACACAGTTAAGAGGTGTTGTGCCGGATATTGTATTGCCTGATCAATATGAATACCTGAAGCTGCGTGAAAAAGATGATCCATATGCATTGCCTTGGGATGAGATTACCAGCACACAATACAAAGTATGGAAATCTGATTTTGACTTCAACTATATCGTGAAACAAAGCAAGCAACGTATCAGCGAAAACCAATCGTTCAATATGATTGTTGAAAAAAGCAATTGGTTGTCGAAGTACAACGATCAGCAGTATTCACTGAAGCTGGATAAGTTCCGCCAGGAAAAGAAAACGTTGGGTAATGCGATCCAGACAATTGATTCGTTAACGAAGTTGAAGACGCCTTTGGAATTGTCGAATCTGGAAGTTGATCTGGCGGCCATCAAAGGAAATACAAACAAGGAAGAGCGAAATAAAGCCTTTGTAAACCGTTTGAAAAATGATCTGCACCTTGGCGAAACAGTGAATGTGATGAATGATATGATTCAGCAATATTTTATTGCACAGAATAAGCAGGCTGCACGTGAAGACAGCAAATAAAACGTACAATTGAAATTTTTATAGAGAGCCCTGGCCATTTGGCCGGGGCTTATAATTTCTGAATTATATCAATTGTACGTTGCACCATTGCTTCTGTAATATCGAGATGCAATACAAAACGTATCTGCTGTTTACCCATTGTAAAACAAAGGATGCCTTTTTCTTTCAGCTGCTCCACCAACAGATCTGCATTGATTGCATCTTTTACACGGAAGATCACAATGTTGGTTTCAACAGGTAATACTGTTTCTACTTTCGGGTTTGATAGCAACGCAGCTTCAATCAGTTTTGCATGTGTATGATCCACTACTAACCGATCAATATGATGCTCCAATGCATAAATACCTGCCGCAGCAATAAAGCCGGCCTGGCGCATACCCCCACCAAATACTTTGCGGAGACGTCTTGCTTTTTTTATTTTTTGATTTGTTCCCAATAGCACACTTCCTATAGGAGTGCCGAGTCCTTTACTCAAACAAATCGAAATGGAGTCGAACAAATGACCATAGTCAACGGCACGTTGTTTTTTTTCAACCAATGCGTTGAACAAACGGGCGCCATCAAGATGAAGAATCAGTCCATGGTCGATACAAACCCGTTTGATCGATTTAATGTCTTCCATCTCGTAACAACAGCCACCGCCCCGGTTACTGGTATTTTCCAACACAACAAGGCTGGAGACGGGTTTGTGCACATCCTCTGTATTATTGATTCCGTCACGTACATGATCGGCTGTAATACGCCCACGGTTGCCATGTAATAAACGAACCGATGCACTGGAATTAAAAGCAATGCCACCACCTTCGTATTGATATACATGCGAAAGCTCATCACAGACCACTTCATCCCCCGGCTGGGTATGCATTTTTATGGCGATCTGATTGGTCATGGTGCCCGACGGACAAAACAGTCCTGCTTCATCCCAAACATCGAGGCTGCCATTTTTTGTACGTACCAACTCAATGTATACAT
>CAWHOR010000012.1:0-58804 GCA_963830845.1 uncultured Bacteroidota bacterium
GCCCCGCAAGGTGCAGACAGTTTTGCACGGCTTGCAACGGATTGTTCACTTCATGCGCGATGGATGCGCTTAAGCGTCCGGCAGCCACCATATTTTTTCGGCTTGCAGCAAAGCCTTTTGCAATTCTTCGATTTTACGAACGTACGCCAATTGCTCGGCGTATAAGCGCGAATTTTCCAACCCGCAGCGGCTTGACGCGCAAGAATTTGAAACATTTCAAAATCTAATTCGTGGAAAGGCGGTTCGCCGGATTCACGCGCGGCGTACAAAAGCATTCTCAAATTGGGACGCAGAATCGGCGCGAGGATCACGGCTTCTAATCCGAGGTTGGAAAGAAGCGTCTTCAAGGTTGGTTCGCCGGGTCCGAGGCGCTGATCATCATCGGCGGCAGGGAACTATCGGCGCGCGCGATCAATGCTAAATGTTCAAGCGAAAGCGCCGCGCCGCGCGAAGTCGACGACGAAAATTGATTCGTCTCCGCGTTTTGTTGATAGCACGCGGCGTGTGAAACTTGCAAATGTCCGCACACGGCAGTGATAATGAGATCAAGCAGCGGCTCGCGGCGCGTTTCAGAAAGCAAAGATTCTGTCACCGAGAAAACTCCGGCGAGCGGGCCCCGGACGTCTGCTTGTTAAAGGAATCCATCGCATCGGGGGAGACCCGCAGCAGCCAACAGGGCCGCATGACCGACAGGGACGGTGTCACCATTCCCATCCGTGCCAACTACATGGCCCTGAGAAATGAGAAGAACGTCATCGTTGGCGGCCTGGCCACCTTTCACGACATGACCCTGGCCCACCAGTTGAACCGTGCCATCAGCAACAGATATACCTTCCACGACATGATCGGCAAAGACCCGTCCATGCGAAAGATTTTCGAGATGGTGGCGGTGGTGGCCCCCAGCCAGGCCACCGTTCTGGTCGAAGGGGCCACGGGGACAGGCAAGGACCTGCTGGCCAAGGTGATCCATTCGGCCAGCCCGCGGGCCGCCAGACCACTGGTGAAGGTCAACTGCGCCGCCATTCCGGAAAATCTCATCGAATCGGAGATCTTCGGCTACGTCAAAGGGGCCTTTACCGGGGCGGACCGGGACAAACCGGGCCGGTTCTCCGATGCCGAGGGCGGCACCATCTTCCTGGACGAAATCGGCGACCTGCCGCTCTCCCTCCAGGCCAAGCTGCTGCGGGTGCTCGAGGACAGGGAGTTTTACCCGTTGGGCTCCCGCCGCACCCGCAAGGTGGACGTGCGCATCATCTCGGCCACCAACCGGCAGCTCAACGACCTGGTGGAGCAGGGGCTGTTTCGCGAGGATCTGTTCTACCGACTCAACGTCATGCGCATCGAACTGCCCCCGCTGAGGCAGCGAAGAGGGGACCTGCCCCTGCTTATCCGCCACATCGCCCGCAGCCTGTGCGCCGCCCGGGCGGTGGCTCCGCCGGCCATCTCCAAAACGGCCATGCAGATCCTGCTCAACTACGACTATCCGGGCAATGTCCGGGAACTGGAGAATATCCTGGAGCATGCCCTGATCATCTGCCGCGAAGCCATGATCCAGCCGGATCACCTCCCGGGTTATGTCAGGCAGGATCAATTATCCTGTGCCGCGACCGACCCTGCCGCCACCCCGGCAGGGTCGAACAATCGGGAGCGTCAGCGAATACTGGCGGCTTTGAAGAAATCCGGCGGCCATCGCGGCAAAGCCGCCCGGGAACTCAGCGTGGAGCGCACCACCTTGTGGCGTAAAATGAAAAAACACGGCATCGGCAAAAAAACACCGATTTGAAATTTTTGAAAAATTTTATTATTTCTGCGAACACGTGCATGCTGCCGCGTTCAGCGTTTGGTTTACGAATTGGAATGTTTTTGGATTGGATAGAATAGTCGCTATGAAGGATCATAGGATTTGGAACCGCAGACGACTCGGTGCTTGTTGCCGCTTTTTTCATCACCGGTATTTTACTTTTACCCGCTTTGTCTGCCGCTTATTCACCCATCAGACCGCGATGACGTTTCAGCGCGCCATCGTCGATTTCCGCCCGCGGTTGAATCCCAGATTCAAAAAAGTCAGACGCAAAAATACTAACTACATTATTGTCCACACCTCGGAACTCGGACTTGAAACGACGCTGAGAGTTGTCTCCAAAGGAAAACTTTTCCGCAACGGTCGACGCACCGATGGCGGTCATACCCATTATGTCATTGCCCGCAACGGTCGCACGTATCGCATCATGGACAAGACCTATGTGGCCGATCACGCCGGGCGCAGCATGTGGAATGGTGAGACGGACCTGAGCAAAATATCGATCGGAATTGAGTTGGTCGGTTACCATTACGCGCCCATCTCTGACCAACAGTATCGATCGGTAGGCATGCTGATTGACATTCTGCAGGGCGTCTACAACCTGGACGATCGAGCCGTTTTGACGCACAGTCAGGTAGCCTATGGGATACCCAACCGGTGGTTTAGAGAAAATCATCGTGGCCGCAATTACGGTGATTCTTCTTTGGATCTGCACTTCCTGGAAACCGAAGTGGAAATTTGATTTAGGCTCGATCAAAGAATTGATGGGATTCAGCCTGGGGTTTGCAGGAATCAAAACACTTAATTATTGGATATTGCACGTTGACTCTTTGTTGGTTGGATACATCTTGGGTTCAACATCCCTGGGGATTTACAATCGGGCATTTGCGTTGTCTCGTATGCCCGTTAGGAGCTTTGCTCAAGTTTTGGGACGAGTTTTTTTTCCGGCATTATCGACGATACAGGATGATCGCCAAAAGTGTCGCAGGATCTTTGTTCGCCTCAACGTAAATGTCGGGTTCATCGTAATTCCGTTCATGTTGGGGCTTTTTCTGATTTCCGACGAATTTGTGCTGGTGTTTCTCCGGAGCGAATGGGTCGAGATGATACCCATCATCAAGGTGTTCGCGGTCGTTGGCATCCTTTCGACTTTTTGCGTGATCAACAACAGTATTTTTTTTGCTTTGGGAAAAAGCACGTTGCTGTTTCGAATAAGTTTGGCTTGCCAGTTGTTGGTGGTTATTTGCATTTTGCTCGGTATTCAGTTTGGGTTGCTGGGCGTTGCTTATGGACTTTTGATTGGAAACGCCGTTTTTGCTGTCGCCGTTTTGGTTGTGGGTGCAGCACTTATTGACCAATCGATATTCGAACTTCTTGGCAAAATGAAAACTTTGATAGTAGTCAATGTTGTTTTGTTTTCCAGTTTGTACGCGGCGAAGTTATTCTTCCATGATTTCACGTCAAATTTTGTTCGCTTGATTTTGATTGTGCCCATCGTTGTCATAAGTTACGTTGCGATAAGCCATTTTCTCCGCCTGCAGCCATACATTGAGGTAAAGCAATTGCTGGATCAGAAATTGCCTCGAATTCGTAAAAAGCAGGTCAATTAGGAATCGATCTGGTTAGGGCAATCGTATCAGAAGTATTCTGTTCATTGACAAAAACCGATCGAAGTGTTGCTCTGCGTCTTCTTAGCTGACGTTAGTTTCGGTCGTTGTTTTTGATCTGTAAAATTCATGGCAAAACAGGCTTTCGTGGCATCAATCAGTAAACCGAATTTGTTCATCATTGGCGCGCCTAAATGTGGCACGACCACCTTGTTTGATTATCTGGGCCGTTACCCGGAAGTTGGCACAGGCAACCTCAAAGAACCACATTTTTTTTGCGACGATCTCGCTGCCATTCAAGCCATCAAGAGCACAGAAGAGTATTTAAAAAACTTTCCAACCAAGTTTGCTGGACGATATCTTCTGGATGCTTCGACAAATTATATTTATTCAAGCGTTGCCATAAGAAACATACTTGATTTCAATCCGTTGGCCAAAATTATTGTCATGGTTCGCCATCCAGCTGACCTGGTCCGCTCCCTTCACCAACACTTGATGTATCGCCAGATCGAAACCGAACCAGATTTATCTCTGGCTTGGGATCTTGGAAAAATCGAAGAGCGTGCTCCTAAATTCATCAAGTCACATCCCTATCCGGGACACTTAAGCTACAAGTTGGCTGGCAAACTGGGACATTGCCTGGAACCAATTCTTCGTCAGCTCAATCAAGATCAATGTGGGGTTTTCTTCTTTGAAGACCTGAAAGAACAGCCTGACGAATTTTTCCTCCAACTTGCTGAGTTTTTAGAGTTGCCCGTGGATTCGTCGATTAAACCGAACCTCAAAAATCCTGCGCGAACCTACAGATTTGCCTGGATGAATCGGTGGTTTTTTTATCCTTCACCTGGACTCAAAAAAATCAAAAATGTACTCAAACGTATTCCGCTGGCCAAGTCTTTGAACTATCAATCGATTTTGTCCAGGGGCAAAGCCAAAACCGACGCTATGCCGGTTGACCTGCGAGAGAAGATAATTGATTTTTTTCGCAACGACATTCAGTTATTGGCGGAGCTATCAGGAAGAGATTTGAATCATTGGCTGAAACCATGTTCGTCGGAATATCTTGACAAATCCGCAAACATTGGTCGGAATCAAAAAAACAGAGACTGAAGCCCGTAGAAATTACCAAGTTTGCGATTGCTCGGGTATTTTCGTCAAGTCGAATTCAAATTTGACCTCGAACGTCTGTTCGTTGAATGATAAACTGATTTTCCAATTGGCGGATTGAAAAAAACCACCGTTATCGCTTGAGTCATCATGCAAATTGCCCAACCTTCATTCCCGAAGTATCGTCACGCGATGCAAGAATCGGTGAGCTCCGCGAGTGGCATTCAACTGTTCCTGTGGTTCTCGTTTGTCGTACTTTCGCCGTTTTACGTCTTCGCAAGTGGAAGCATCCAGCCCGCCGACATCATGTTGTCGCTGTTTATCGTAGCCCGATTTTTGAGCGGGCGGCTTTCGATAAGCCAAGACGTTCGCAGAACAGCTGTGCCTGTTCTGGCATTGTTAACATGGATGATTGCGTTAAACCTTGTGTGGTTTATGTTTACCATGGAAATCGGCTTTGCCAGATTTGTTGCCTTCTACACTTTCAATTTCCTGGGAGTATTGTCTTTTGCATCGCTGCGTCGTAACGAACGTGAGGCATTCATCAACGTAATGGCTTATGGAGTTGTCGGCGTGGGAATCGGTTTGGCAATCTACATTGGAGTTGTCAATGGAGTGCAGAAATTCAGTACATCAGCATCCGGTAGGCAGATCGCTTTTTTCAACAACCAAAATCAGCTTGCCTATTATTGTTCGTTGGTTGCAACGATGGTAGCCATTTTCAGCCGTTTCAAAATGATGCCAAAGCTGGCCATGCATTTAGCCCCGCTTTTTTTTTAGGTGTGCTGTACATGACGCTGATGACCGCCTCGCGGGCAGGCGTTGTGGCTGTGTTGCTCGCTGTCGCCCTGGGCTATGCAAGTCGTATCCAGCATTTGTTGGTCGGCCTGCTGTTGCTTGGTGTTCTAGCTTATTCCGGTACTCTTGCCGATGACTCAGTTGAAAGAGGTTGGAACAAATTGCAACAACGGGTTGAGCGGGGCAATCAGCTGACATTGACTGAACAATTCTATAAAACGAGGATTCAGCCGCGTCGAAGGAAATGAAATCTACATGGTTTTCGGGGCAGCTGAAGGATACGATGCCAGTTCTAACGGCGGCGCTACCGCTTTCTCGACAGCGACTGACACAGCCGATATTACCGTTACTGCTGTCAACGACGCGCCGGTCCTGACACCGGCCACGCCGAGTTTGCCGACGATCAGCGAAGATGATGTCGGCAATGGCGGCATCCAGATTTCCACGCTGCTCGGCGGATCGGTCAGCGATGTCGATACCGGCGCGCTGCAGGGCATTGCGGTCACCGGCCTGGCCAACGGCAACGGCGCCTGGGAATACTCGACCGACGGCGGTCTGACCTGGATTGCTGTCGGGACCGTTTCGGACAACAGCGCATTGTTGCTGCGTTCGATCGACTACATCCGCTTCGTGCCCGACGGTGAGAACGCTGACACGGCCAGCTTCGATTTCCGCGCCTGGGACCAGACCAGTGGTCTGTTCGGTACCAAGGTCGATACCAGTTCTAACGGCGGCACTACCGCTTTCTCGACAGCGATTGATACCGCCGACATTACTGTTACTGCGGTCAATGACGCGCCGGTCCTGACACCGGCCACACCCAGTTTGCCGGCTATCAGCGAGGATGACGTCGGCAATGGCGGCATCCAGATTTCTAATACCATCGAGCAATATACGCAGGCAGTAAATCAATGCAGGGATATATTTAAAAAGAAGACGAGTGATTATGGTACTTCCTGGCGGGTTTATCGAACCATTTCTATTGTTGACCAGATCTACATCAAAGCAAAACGCATCCGCACCATTCAGGAAAAACAAGAGCAGAAGATCGGCGATACCATTGCATCTGAATTTAAAGGTATCTTGAACTATGCGGTGATGGGGTTGATTCAACTGGAGCTACCACCAAGTGAAAATGATGAATTGTCGGTTGAAAAAGTAATGGAGCTGTACAACGATAAAATTGCAAAGGCACAGCTGCTGATGCTGGACAAAAATCATGATTATGGTGAAGCATGGCGAGAAATGAGCCAGGAAAGTTTTGTTGATCTGATGCTGGCTAAGCTGCAACGCATCCGACAGATATTGCAGAACGATGGAAAGACCTTGGTGAGCGAAGGAATTGATGCCAACTATTACGATATCATCAACTATGCAATTTTTGGTTTGATCCTGATTGAAGAGGGATCGCACAAAGGGTGATGTCTGATGTAGCATGTCTGATGTAGGATTTCAGATTTCAGACTCGTCTGCCGACAGGCAGATTTGCGATTGCAGATTATTTGCTTGTTGCTAATTGCCCATTGACTATTCGCTATTCACTACAATAATTCACAAAATGAATAAATCGCTTACGCTTGCCCGTTGGTTCGTTGGAATCCTCTTTATCTTTTCCGGGTTGGTAAAAGCCAATGATCCGCTGGGATTAAGTTATAAGATGCAGGAGTTTTTTGAAGCCTGGCAATTGTCGGGCTTTCATGATTATACATTGACGATGTCTATTCTCATGAATGCGTTTGAAATTATTGCAGGTGTTGCAGTAATTGTTGGCTGGCGCATGAAGCTATTCAGTTGGTTGTTGTTATTACTGATCGTGTTTTTTACGTTCTTAACCGGCTATGCATGGCTGGCCACCAACCCCGATGGTACAGCTAAGTTTGCTTCCTGCGGTTGCTTTGGCGATTGCTTGCCGCTCACGCCGCAACAATCCTTTTTAAAGGATCTGTTATTGTTGCTGTTGATCGGTTTTATTTTCAAACATCGCAACAATATTCAGCCGATGTTTAAGAAAGAGATCATCAATGCCATTTTTGTGTTGGATGCAGCGGTGCTGTCATTGGCATTTCAATGGTTCACGTTGAAATATTTGCCGGTAGTGGATTGTTTGCCGTTCAAAAAAGGGAATAATATTCTTGAATTACGAATGGTTCCTGCTGATGCCGTACCTGATAAATACGAATACAAGTTCACCTACAAAAAAGACGGGAAGGAGCAGGAGTTTGCAATGAGCAATCTGCCGGACAGTACATGGGAATTTGTTGAACGTAAACAAACATTGGTAGCGAAAGGAAAAAACAATGAACCAAAGATCAAAGACTTTGATTTGAAGACGATGGATGGTGCTGATATATCGGGCGACATACTGGAACAAAAAGCTGAATACTATTTGTTGTTTGTACAAAGTTTTAATGACTTGAAAACTACAGATAAGTGGATGAAAGAAATATCTGAGCTGGCGAAGACAAAAAAACTGTTGCTCGTAACCAGTGTGCCGGATGCAGCAAAAGATTTCTTTGCATCAGATGTGATACTTGGTCAGTTAGATATTGTTACCTGCGATGTAACGGCGATCAAAACAGCAGCACGGGCTATTCCAACATTGTATAAAATGAATGGACCTGTGGTGGTGGAGAAATGGAGTGCAGCGTCTTTCGATAAAGTAAACTAATTAATACAAACGAATATTTGGGTGCTTATCTTCTTCGTAAATTATTTTATGGTCTGCTCGTTTTAATGGGCGTTGTAACTGTTGTGTTCTGGATGTTCCAGGGGTTTGGTGACCCTGCCCGTTTGGTGATGGGACAAACCGGCGACAGTGCTACGATTGCCAACATCAAAAAAGAACTGTATCTCGATCAGCCCAAATGGAAACAGTTTCTGTTGTATGTAAATGATGTATCGCCCATTGCTGTACACAGCAAAGAAGAAATTGAGAAGAAACAATTACAAGGTTTGTTTATAGGCGGCGACAACAATTTAGCAATTAAACTGCCCTATCTGCGTCGCAGTTATCAAACAAAAAAACAAGTAGGTGAGTTGTTGATGGAAGCATTGCCCGGTACTATTATGCTGGCAGTAGCGGCCATGTTGCTGGCAACCGTATTGGGTGTATTTCTTGGCGTTGTTGCTGCGGTTAAAAAAGATACATGGATGGATACGTCTGCTGTGTTTACAAGCATCATCGGTATTTCTGCACCGTCATTCTTTATGGGAATTTTGATTGCCTATGTGTTTGGTTTTTTGTTGAGTAAGTACACCGGGCTCAACATGACGGGCAGTTGGTTCGACATTGATGTGCAAACCGGCGATCATTATTATACGCTGCAAAATCTGATCTTACCTGCTATCACCTTGGGCATTCGTCCATTAGCCATCATTACGCAACTTACACGAAGCTCCATGTTGGATGTGCTCAATCAGGATTATGTGCGTACTGCTTATGCAAAAGGATTGAGCACCCAAACCGTTATCTGGAAACATGCATTACGCAATGCATTGAATCCAGTAATAACAGCGGTAACGGGTTGGTTTGCCGAATTACTGGCCGGTGCTTTTTTTGTGGAATATATTTTTGGATGGAAAGGCATTGGAAAAGTAACGGTAGAAGCATTGGAGAAACTTGATTATCCGGTTGTAATGGGCAGTGTGTTGTTGAGTGCTTTTATTTTTGTGCTGATCAATATGCTGGCCGATGTGTTGTACGCAGTGGTTGACCCGAGAGTGAAAGTGGGGTGATGATATGTACGATGTTAGATGTACGATGTACGTGCACTCCGTCTGAAGCCCTCGTCTGACGGATTTCGAAAATCAAACTAAAATCAAACCAATATGCGATTGCTTTTTTTATTTCTGTTTGGGTGTTTTTTGTATTCTTGTCAGGAGAAATCAACAGTGCCCACTGTTACAGATTATTTTAACTACGGCGACAGCGCTGTGCAAACTGCCGGCGTACGTATGATCCCTATCAAAACTCCGGTTGGAGAATTCAAAGTTTGGACAAAACGATTCGGCAATAATCCACGCATCAAAGTATTGCTGCTCCATGGCGGTCCGGCAATGACGCATGAGTACATGGAATGCTTTGAAAGTTTTTTTCCAAAAGAAGGATTCGAGTTTTATGAATACGATCAGTTAGGATCGTATTACAGTGATCAACCCAAGGATAGCAGTCTTTGGACCACTGAACGATTTGTGGAAGAGGTGGAGCAAGTTCGTCAAGCTATTGGTGCTGACAGCAGTAATTTTTATGTACTTGGTAATTCATGGGGTGGTATTCTTGCTATGGAATATGCACTCAAGTATCAACAACATTTGAAAGGTTTATTGGTTGCAAATATGATGGCGAGTGCACCCGAGTATGGACAGTATGCGCAAGAAGTATTGTCGAAGCAAATGGATCCGGCTGTATTGGCCGAGATAAGAGCCATTGAAGCAAAAGGAGATTTTGCAAATCCACGTTACATGGAATTGTTGTTGCCGAATTTTTATAAGCAACACTTATGTCGCCTGGAAGAATGGCCTGATGGATTCAACCGGACCATGAAGCATGTGAACGGTGAAGTGTACACGATGATGCAAGGCCCGAGTGAGTTTGGTGTAGGTGGACGATTGGCAAAATGGGACATTAAAGCACGGTTAAATGAAATAAAAGTACCAACGCTCATGATCGGAGCAAAACATGATACGATGGATCCGGCAGCCATGGAGGAACAAAGTAAATTGGTGCAGAAGGGACGCTATCTCTATTGCCCTAACGGCAGTCACTTAGCGATGTGGGACGATCAACAAGTGTTTATGACGGGTGTCATCGATTTTATTAAAGATGTGGATGAAGGCAGATTCTGATTTCTGCTTTATAAATTTCAAGAGCTGCCTGGAAAGGCAGCTCTTTTAACGATTAACAGCTGACCGATTGCACAGCCAGTATTTTTATGTGGATCACATCCATTTTGTGAGATAGCGTTTGAACTCATCCCGTAGTTCATTGATTACTTTTTCAAATACATCAAACTCTTCTTTTACTTTTCCATGTTCGAGGATCTGTTGCGTTTCGACTCGTCCGCCATGATCTTTAGCGTCAACCATGGTTTTGTGTGCATGCTCATTGATGTTATGCCGCAGCTCATCAATGGTATTTCGTTGAATGATAAATTGATTTTGAAAATGTTCAACGCCTTTCATGGCATCGATGCCGGTATTTTTTGTTGCTACCTCAGTCAGTCGTTTTTCCAGAATGTCAAGCTCATTATCATAAAAGTCAATTGCTTTTAACCAATCCTGGTGCTCGGTGCTGAGATGCGGTACTGAAGTATAGCTCATGGGATTCCGTTTTAATTGTTTCTGTATCTGGTTGACGGTTTCAAAGTTTCGTCAGATCAGGCAATTAAAAAATGATGGAAGTCAGCAGAAAAGATGAGAGTTTTCAGTGGGAGAGTTTACCACTTGAATTGAATGTCGGCATCTTCAATTGCCATGTAGCTCTCCTTTAGGAATCGATTTAAGTCGTATCCGGTTAAATCCATAAGAATGTCTCTGTTGCAAAGATGATCTTCTTTTATACTTGCGTATGATAAAAAGGAACTGTATCGCCAGTCCTCCATTTTTGTAACGAGGTTCGCTTTCCATGGGTTTTGATGAATGTAATGCATACAGTTGATAATATAGGACGGGGTTGATACGGTCGGCCCACGCCTCAGCGTGGTCTGACCGGTTTCTGGTGTTGAGATGCATTTTGCTTTTGTTTTTTGTTGAAAGAGCGAACCTGTTGTTTTGTTTTGCCGGTTAATTTGTTGTGCATAACTGCTTAAGGTGAGCCCGATTTTTCTTGCAAGCAACTGCATTGGTTTTCCTCCATAAGAAGGAATTTCAATGCATGAATTTTCCGTGGCTTGTATCATCAAATGAAAATGGTTGGGCATGAGGCAGTAAGCCAGTATTTTACAATGGGGACGCCAGTCATTTCTTATACGGGATAAAAAGTAGTTGTAGTTTGAATCATGAAAGAAAACAGGTTGCTTGTTATTTCCACGATTGTAAATGTGATAAATTTCATTTTCAGTGAAACGCATGAGGTGTCTTTTCTGAAAGATAAAAACTGAAAAGGGAAATTGCAATAGCCGGGTCGGTCAGACCACGCTGAGGCGTGGGCCGACCTGTGTACACGTTATTTAATGATCACTTCTTTCACCGCATGTTCATCGAACATTTCGTTGATGCGGTTGCGGATCTTTTCTTTTTGAAAAAGAAGTTCCTGTTTGAGCGGAGCCACGCTGGTGGTAATGATGAGTTGTTGATTGATGAGTTTAATGTCGTCGGTGTATTTGGCAATGGTAGTGCCCATCAATTCAGCCCACACATCTTTGATCTCCAGAGCACGCACCCGTTGCTTGAGTTTGCTTTGACTCAAAAACTGTTGCATTGCTTCCTGTAAACTCATTTCGCCCATGGTGCAAAGGTAAATAGAATTGGCGAGTAGTGAGAAGTGAATGGGCAACAGGCAATGGTCAATAGGCAAGGCCCGGTTGTTGCTATTTCATTGCATATTGCTAATTGATTATTGCTTATTGAAAATTGCCTCTTTTCTTCTAAACAAGTTCAATCAATTGCACCTTTTTGCCCAGCGCTTCAAAGGCTGTTGTAATTCGGTTAGGGTGGGGGTCGGTTAGAAATACCTGTCCGCCAAACTGCGTGCACACATAATCCAAGAGGTTGTGCATTCTGTTGTCGTCTAATTTTTCAAACACATCATCCAGTAATAGAAGCGGAGCAAAACCTTTATGCTGCTTTAGTTCTTCTGCTTCCGCCAGTTTTAAACTGAAGAGCAGACTTTTTCGTTGTCCTTGGGAAGCAGTTTGCTTAAAGGGTTCTCCGTTCAATTCAAACGAAAGATCATCTTTATGAATACCAATCGAAGTACGTTGCAACAAGTAATCTCTTTCTCTGTTTTGTGAAAGTAAAAGATCAAAGGGTTGATGTAACAATTGACTTTCGTAGTTAACCGAAACCGGTTCAGCTTTTCCTGCAATGGTTTGATAAAAACGAATCACCTGTTCATTAAACTCAGGCAGAAATTTTTTCCGTTGTGTGTGGATGGCATTGCCTGCAGTAATTAATTGTTGATCCAGTACATCGAGCAATGCATTATTTTTTGTTTGTGTTTGTGCACAGGATTTTAGAAAGCTGTTGCGCTGCTGCATCACTTTTGTGTAGGTAATGAGTTGTTGCAGATAGGCCGTATCCATTTGCGAGAGCAGTGTGTCCAAAAATTTTCGACGCTCTTCACTTCCTCCAATGATGAGTTCTACATCATCGGGTGCAATTACCACGCAGGGATATTTGCCGATGTGCTGTGAAAATTTTTCATATGCAGCACCATTACAACTCACTTCTTTTTTTCCTGTTTCACGTAAGATGATATTGACAGGGATATCCTGTCCACCTTCATCCAACAAACCTTCCACACGAAAACCAACTACACCATGTTGCACATTGTTGGCATCAACCGAGTTGAAATAACTTTTGGTAAAACAGAGATAATGAATGGCATCCAGCAGATTGGTTTTGCCAATGCCGTTCGCACCTGTTATTGCAACAATCGGCGCATCAAACGTAAATCGTTGATGGCTGTAGTTTTTAAACTGTGTAAGTGCGATCGATTTCAGGAACAGCATCGGCTGCAAGATAAGAAGCGGATGCATGCAATGTTCTTATGAAACTACTGTTCTGGATAATCCTTCTAAACCGGATTAGAAAAGGGTAACAAAAAGCTCATTTTCATGCGGTTTTATTGTTGTAAATTGTCGAACTAGATTTTTTAAACACTAAAACTTACAACAATGGAAGAGAACAAAAGCACCCAGGCATCCGATGCAGAAAAGCAAAGCTGGACTGACAAAGCACAGGATACCTTGCAGGATTTAAAAGCAAAAGCTGCGGAGTATGCTGATAAAGCCGAGGATAAGCTGGAGGAACTGAAAGACAAGGCCGAAGATAAATTTGAAGAATTTAAAGACAAGGCTGAAGATGTGGTAGATGATCTGAAAGAAAAAGCATCCGGACTTTGGGACAAGGTAAAAGATAAGTTTGATGGCGATGATGAGCCGGCGAAACAAAATCCCGGCGTTTAATTCATTCAACAGGCTGCAATACATTGCAGCCTTTTTTCTTTCTTTGCGGTATGGACGATCTTTTTTTACAACATGATCTGCATAAAATTGAAACCAGGTTGTGGGAGTTGTTGCAGGAGTCTGTTTCATCTTTTAAAGCGCCTTTTCATACAGGCGTGGTAGCTACAGTTCATGCGCAAAAACCAGAAGTTCGTACGGTTGTATTACGACATGCCGATGCCCGACAGAAGAAATTGTTTTTTCATACAGATATACGTTCACCGAAAGTGCACCAGTTGCAGGTGCATCCGCTAATGAGTTGGTTGTTTTATGATAAAGACATCCGTATTCAACTGCGCCTCACAGCAACAGCTATTATTCATTTGGACGATGAGGTAGCAAACAAAGCATGGGAAGAGTCGAGGCTTTCCAGCAGATTGACGTACAGCACATCCTCAGCATCGGGTACAATTCTTTCAACACCTGAATTAATTGATCTCAATCAAAAACAAGTGGAACCGGAACTGATTGATATTGCCTGGAGAAATTTCTGTGTGGTTGAGACTACTATTGATGAAATGGATTGGTCGTTCCTTCATCACAGCGGTAACCGTCGGGCATCGTTTCATTACAACACAAATCAATTTCAATGGATACAGGTATAAGTTTGCGGACTGCTGAATATGTTACGCAACTGCAGTTACAGCCACATCCGGAAGGTGGTTATTACAGCCGCACCTACGAAAGTGATGAGCAACTATCTGCCGCTGCATTGCCTGCCCGTTTTGGAGCTGACCGATTTATGTCGACAGCTATTTATTTTCTGTTGGAAGGAACCGATTATTCTGCATTTCATCGAATCAAAAGCGACGAGCTCTGGCATTTTTATGCCGGTGACGGATTACACATTTATGTGATCCATCCCGATGGCAAGGGAGAAGTTTTATTGCTCGGCAACAATCTTGGCAACGGTTATTGTTTTCAGCAAGTAGTAAAAGCCGGTTGCTGGTTTGCTTCAAAACCGGCGAATGAAAACAGTTTTGCTTTGGTTGGTTGCACAGTTGCTCCCGGTTTTGATTTTGCTGATTTTGAAATGGCGAAACAAGAGGAGTTGTTGCAACTCTACCCGCAACACAAAGAATGGATTGAACAATTGTGCAGGTGATATTCTGTAATCTAAAAATTCTGAATCGTCAATCTTCGCTTTTCTTTCAATTGTTTAAAGTGAGTTGGAGTAAGGCCAGTTGCTTTTTTAAATTGAGTTGAAAGGTGAGCCACACTGCTGTAATGTAATTTGTAAGCGATTTCTGAAAGTGTAGCTTCATCAAATAAGATCAGTTCTTTGATGCGTTCAATTTTTAAAGAGATCAGGTATTGTTCGATCGTTGTTGCTTCCACTTCCGAAAAAAAGTTGGCAAGATAACCGTAACTATGGTTTAGTTTTTCACTGAGAATAACTGAGAAATTTTTCATTGGCTTTTCATCACTGTTGTAAACATAATCGATCATAACAGTTCTGATCTTTTCAATGAGTACTCCGTTTTTTTTATCAAGTAACTCCAGCCCGGCTATTTTTATCTTTTTGCTCAAACGCTCTTTGTCTTCGTCTGATACATCATGTTTTGTCTGAATTTCTCCTAACTCAACTTTGTATGTTTCAATTTCTAATTCTTCCAATGCCTGTGTTACAACTACTTTACAGCTTTCGCAGGCCATATTCTTTACATAAATGATCATTTGCTTTTACTCTTTACTTGTTTCAGCGACTGTGTATTTTGCTTCGCCATGCTCACAATCTAAGCCTATTAAACTGATCGTGTAGAAATGTTTTACCTGCACGTTTTAGTGCTGGTTGATTTTTATCAACAGCGATTTAGTTTATTGGAAGGAAGAGTTGTTGAAAAAATATTTCCATCCTAGGAGTAGATCGATTTTCTTAGCCTATGATCTATGGTTTAATTTACATTTTCATTTATTGAAGCAAACCCGAATCGCCTGCGTAATCAGCATTTCCGCTACTTTTCAAAATAAGAGGGCATGATGTTGACAGGCCATTTGCACCTAATGCAAATCGCCACTTCTCAACACCACTTGATGCATCAAATGCATAAAAAAATCTGTTGCCGCCACCTCCAACATACACAATGTTTTCAGAAACGGCGGGGCTTGCAGAGTTTGGAAGAATTACTTTTGACCAAATTGATGTTCCGGTAGTTGCATTCAGTGCATGAATCTTTGAATCATCAGCAGTTATATAAACGATACCGTTTGCAACAGATGGACTTGAACTTACGCCGGTATTATTCAACTGTTTCCATACTAATTGACCTGTTCCGGCATTAACAGCATAAACGCATCCTCTTTCAGAAAAAGCCGGAACGTTATACCATGAGCCTATATACACAATGCCTCCTGATACAGTTGGTGAAGATTGCTCGAATGATATGCCGTCTCCCGAAAATCTCCATACTAACTGACCTGCCAGCGCATCAATTGCATATAAGTAACCGTCTCTGCTTCCAACATAAATAACGCCATTTGCCAAAGCCGGTCCGGATTGATTAATCATAGCTCCGGTTTGGTAATGCCATTTCGGTGAACCCGTATTCGCATCAAGTGCGTACAGTTTTCCATCTGAACTGCCAAAGTATACAGTTCCATTCCATATTGTAGGGCTTGCACTAACGTTCCCGTCTGTGAGGAAGCTCCATTTTATGTCGCCAGTAGAAGCATTGAGCGCATATAAATAGTCATCATTCGTACCCACATAGATTGTTCCATTATGGAATACGGCATCTGATTCTATTCCAGTCGTTGCAATTTTCTTTTGCCAAATAACATTCCCGTTGGATGCGTCAAAGGCATATACATTATTGTCGACTCCTCCAACGTAGATAATGCCATTCGCATAAGTTGGGCTTGAGTATACAAAGCTTGCGCCTCCTTGAAATTTCCATACTAACTTTCCTGTTGCTGCATCCAAAGCATAGAAAAAATTATCATTACATCCAAAATAAACGATGCCTGGTGCTTTTTGTCTTGTAACAATAACTGTATATACTGCTGTTGATCCATCTTCTGCTGTAACTGTGTAAATTACGGGTGACTCAAAATTTTGAGGAACTCCGCTTGCTGGCGAGACAGAAATGCCAGTAATGTTGAAAACAGGCGTAAGTGGATTGAGATTTGTGTTGTAAGGAACCGTTAAAAGAATAGAATCTTTAGTGTAGCGAATTGAAATTTCGGCTGCACTAAATGATGATCCATCTGCTTTTAGCAGTCGAAACGAATTGATTTCTTTCCATGAATTAAATCCCGCCGATTTTGAGCAGCTGTAAAAACTGCATAGGAAAATTAATACGGTGCTATACAGGATATGCGTAGTTTTCATTAATGAGATGTTTTTTAAGATATAAGTTTATCCGTTTCTCAATTTGTAAATAACAAGATAAGCCAATACGATTAAAACGAGAATAAGAAAAGTAGTACTGATCACAAGTGATTGATTAGGTACAGGTTTATGTTTCCGTTTACGGCGTTGTTGCTGCAGTTGCAGTGCAAGTTTTTTGTTGAGATCGGCAACGGCATGGTTCATTTTTGTTTCATTGGTCATGCGCAAGCCTTCTTCGGCATCACTCATCATTTCAGATGCAGCCAATCGTTGCTCCACTGCGTTGCGTTCTTCGGGCGTAAGGGTTCCCTGCAGGTATTGAAGCAATTCCTGTTCGGTGAGGTCGTCCCGCTCGTTCAATATATCGAGTAACTTATCGCTCATGTTTTTGTTGTTTGAGCAAAACCATTTTCAAGTTACGTTTTCCGTTTTGAATATAGCTTTTTACCTGCATCAAAGTAAACCCGGTGCCGGTTGCAATATCTGTATAGCTTTTTTTCTCTAAGTAAAACTGTTCAATACAAAGGCGTTGCTCAGGTATCAGTTCGCTAACGGCCATGCGTAGATGTTCCAGGAGTTGGTCTTTTTGCCAGTGTTCGGTGTGGTTGAGGTCTTCAACCTGAGTGGTAAGCATTTGCTCTTTCAATTCCTTTGGCAGTTTGCCTTTGTCACGCAATTGCATAAGGCAGTGGTTTTTGGCCACCATGTAGACCCAGCTTTTGAAATAATCCACTTTGTATTTGCCCAACTCTTTAATACTTTTTTCAAACACCTGCTGCACGGCATCTTTGGCTTCTTCTTCGTTCTTTAAATATTTCATGCATACGCCAAACAACAGGAGGGTATAGCGCTCCAGGAGGAGCCCCAGCCATTTATTGTCGCCATCATTGTAAAAGCGGGTGAGTAATTCCTGATCGGGTATGGTGGAGTAGGATGCGTTCACAAACAGGTTTGTACGGTCAAGTTAGTTATTTTACTCAAGAGATGCACAGGCTCACAAAATTCCATATATTCATTCAAATGTTTTTCAAATGAATAACGCCCTTTGTATTGTTCCGGTTGCTCCGCTCCGCAGGGAGCCGCGGCACGAATCGGAAATTACCTCCCAGTTATTATTTGGCGAAGCGGTGGAGTTACTGGCATCGCATGGCGAATGGGTTGAACTGGTATGCCTCTACGATGGGTATACAGGTTATTGCATGCGGAACCAACTTATCGAAGTAAGTGAAGCTATTGCGTTGCAGGATCAGGTAGCATTAGTGAGTACATGGAGTGGTGTAATGATGGTAAACGACCTGCCCATGCATGTACCGTTTGGAAGTGCAATTCCGGGCTTGCAAAATGGTGAAGCGATTTGGGGCGGAACAAAAATAAAAAGCAGCAGTAAGTTGGTGATGCAGGGAGCGCATGTGTTTGATGAAGAGAGTATCCGTCAGTTGACATTTACATATTTGAATACGGCTTATCTATGGGGCGGGCGTTCGGTTTTTGGAATTGATTGCAGCGGATTTGTACAGGGGTTGATGCGCTTTGTGGGAAAGAAGATGCCACGAGATGCAGCACACCAGGCAATGATAGGCGAGGATCTTGGCTTTTTACAGGAAGCCCGTTGTGGCGACCTTGCTTTTTTTGATAATGAAGAAGGAAAGATCATTCATGTAGGGGTATTGTTGAACGATCATGAAATTGTACATGCAGCAGGTAAAGTGCGGATTGACAATATTGATGGTGCCGGTATTATTCATAGCCAGACAGGGGAGCGGACGCACAGGTTGAGGGTGATAAAGAGAGTGTGAGAAAGCTATGAGCTATTAGCTTCGAGCTGTGAGCGAATACATTTAGCTGCTTTGTTTTGATCATCATTCATCATCATTTCATCAGCGGTCAACTCTTGAACCAACTGATCACTACTTTCTCCCAGCCAATCATTTTAAACGCCGTATAAAATAAAAGAATCGCAAAAAATTTCTTTACTGTTTCCTGTGGCAAGCTCAAACTCCACTTACTGCCGAAGTAACTTCCAACCACAAATCCAATGGCCAGTAGTCCCACTACTTTAAAATCCACATGACCAGCTTTGTAATAATTCAACATACCCAACACTGCAACAGGTAATACCAAGAGGCCCAACGACGTTCCTTGTGCAGTATGTTGACTGTACCCTAAAAAATACACCAGAGCCGGCACTACAATCAGTCCGCCACCAACACCCACCATGCCACCGAGAATGCCTGCTGCCAGCCCAATAATGAGCACGGCTATAATGATTGTTGTATCCATTTTTTTTGTTTGCATGAAAATTAATGTTTGTCCCGGTATTTATCTTTGTAGAAATCAATGGCTTCTTCAATAATTTTGAACGCTTCTGCTTTGTTTTGAAAATTGTCGATCTCTACGACTTTGTTCTCCAGCACTTTGTATTCTTCAAAATAATGTTTCAGTTCATGAAAGAAATGCTCAGGTAACTCATCAATGTCTTTAATATGTTTTACAGCAGGATCGTTACTGGCAACCGCAATAATTTTATCATCACGCTCGCCTTGGTCGATCATTTGCATATTGCCAATTACAGTTGCTTCAACGAGGCAAAGAGGTTGAATTGCCTGGGAGCAGATAACCAGTATGTCAAGTGGATCACCATCCTGTCCTAACGTTTGTGGAATAAAACCATAGTTCACCGGGTAGATAAACGAGGAGAAGATCACACGATCGAGACGGAGCAAACCGGTATCTTTATCAATTTCATATTTACTGCGGCTGCCTTGCGAAATTTCAATAAGTGCATTAACACGTTCAGGAGCCAATGGTCCGTAATGTGCGCCATGCCAGGGGTGAAGAACTGTGATCATATAAATGAATAATGATTGATGAGTAATGAGTAATGAGTTGCTGTGCCGAAGTTAATAAGTTTTACAATGGTTGCTGCAAAGAAAAACAGTGATGAATAATCACCACTGTTTTCGCCAGCTGCTACAGGATATGTTTTACCGGGAGCTTACCCTACTAACAAGATTTTATTGAATGGCCTTTAAGATTTCCTGTGCCTTGCCGCCAAGTAGGGGAGCGGTTTTTTCCTCGCCATTAATGGCGGCTATTAAACCAATAATCCACAACACAAACAGTCCCAGCAAAACAAAATAGAGCAGCATGGAAACGATCCAGCCAAGGATGGGGATGAACAAAAAAAGCGTTTGGGCAATGGCAATAATAAATCCGCTAAGCATCAGGAATAAGGATTGACGTAAATGAAATGCACCCAACTTGCTCTTGTTGTTGCCATGCAGTACATAGGCAATGATCCAGCCGATGATCGTTAAGTAGCTGATGATGGCAATTGATTTTCCATCCATGATTAAGTTGTTTGTATTTCTATTTTCTGTTTGCATAGTGATGGGTTTATTATTTTTTTGTGAACAACTGTAGTTTTATCGTGCTGTAATTATGGTAGTGCAGCTATTATTATTTTCATCAGACTCCGCAATATTTTCGATATCATCTACAATAAGTTTGTACGTGTACTTTTGGCCGGTTGTCAGATTGAGCCGCTGCATATCTGCATACGTAACAGTGACGGTTGAAGTGATCTGTTCGCCAGAGTTAATGAGGGCATTGTATTCGGAAAGTTTTATGTAGCTGTTCAGCAGGGTACTGGTGCCGTTAATAATACCAGCCTGCACTCGCACTCCATTACTATTGACACGTAGAGAAGCCTGCCCATTATTTTTTACTATAAAATAAATCGTATAACCTGTTTCATGTGCAACTGTATTTGACAAACTAATGGTCAGGTCGGGTTTATTAACAAAAGTTGTTGTTTGTGTGAGGTAGGTAGTTGTAGCAGAACTTAGCGGGCTGGAATATCCTGTAATGGACGCCTCAACTGTGTTATTGTTTTCATTCGCTTCTGTTACAATGTTTTTGTCATCTGTTTTGAGAATGTATTTATAAGAGTTGTTTGCATAAAGAAAGCTGCCAACGCTGCATACAAATGTTCCATGGTATTCGCTGCCGGGATTCAGTTTCCCGGCATTCGAGAGTGTGAAGCCGCAACCGGATTTAATAAACCTGTTATCTGTACTGTATATGTTACCGGCTAAACTGATATTGTTTAAGTCGGCTGTTACTTTACCTGTATTCTTTATACTATAATTGATGGTATAGGTTCCGTTATTGTGTTCAATACTTTTAATGGAGCCAGTAAGGTCGGGTAGTAAAGCCAGCTTTGTTGTTGAAGTTTTTTTTGTTTGCGTGCTGTTTATTTGTTTGATTGTGCCTGTATCCCTGATGCGTGTTATTTGCGCTTGTGAGATATTTGTCAGCAGGAAGCATATGAGTAGTGAGAAGAGTTTTTTTTTCATTTGTATCTGTTTGAAAAAATAATTGTTTATTTTTTGAAGCAGGGCTTGTTCGCTTTTATTTCGGCAATTCAATTGCAGTATTGTTATTAGCTGGTGCTGCATAGAAATAGGCATTGGTAAAATTTGGATTATCACCAAAAGTTCCATCACGGTTGGTAGGTTGAGCTGTTTGTAAAATGAGATTCCATTGTTGAATACCACTGAAGTAATGTTTGGTGAACGTATAAGTAACCGTTTCAAGCGCTTTTTTTTCAGATGAAACCAAACGCCCCCAGTTATCTGTATTATCTTTCTTTGTCCAGCTTTCTACCACACTTGTTTTGGGTGTGAGGATTATTTGATTGCCCTGTATACTGATTGTTCCTTTTTCTTTTGTAAGAATTAAATTGGTAACGGAATAGCCAAATGATTTGGAGTAAAACTCATAGGTGCCGTTAGCGTGAAATACATACTGGTCTTTTGAATAACCACCCATTCCCCATGATGCAGGATCGCCATAAGCAGGATTTACACTTCCTGATTTTATCCACATGCCTTCAATGGCTGACGCATCTCCACCGCCGGTTAGGATAGTTTCTTCAGTAGTTTTAATTTCTTCTTTTGTAGGTTCTTTGCCGGGATAATACAGATCAATAGAGCCCATCAGTTTTTCATAATCTTCTAAATAACGACTTGCGTTCGTGATCACCAGAAAGCTTACACGTGCATTATGACCGGTGCAGGTAGTGAGTATGGTTGCAACCTGGTTATTATTAAATAGCAACTTGGCAGAGCCACTTAAAAATTTCCATCCGTTTGCTTCTGTTACCGGTTCTTTTTGTGGAGTATCTGTAACGTTAAAAGTAGTTGCTATAATATCCTGCCATTCAGTGTCAAAATCAGCTTCCACGCTGCCATTACTTGCGGTGTTTTTATAAATACCTATCTGGCACCAGGTTTTATCTTTTTTATTCGTGAATTTATAAATGATGCAACCATCTTTCTCTTCTTTTACATAACGGGCTGGTGGCGTATATGTAACGATGTCGTATGTTTCCTGCTGTGCCTGTAAGCATCCTGTAAGGATGATCATTGCAATAAAGAGTGTGAAATAATGTTTAAGTGGAGCGATTAACTGACGCATTGTTTTTAGTTTACTCAAATGTATAATGCGGTTATTAGCCGGGGTATCCCTTAAAAAAGGGATTTATAACCTTGTAATTTTAAAGTTGCTGATATAGTATTTCTGATTATCGTTATCGCTGTTAAGTTGCGAGAGTTGTATGAAGTTGAATACAGTACTGAGAGGTATCGCTTTTGTAATTTCTGCTATTTTAACATTGTTGATGAGGTATTCAATTGCTTCTCCTCTTTTTTTCAATACAATTGTAACTCTGTTAAAATCTTTGTCGTTAGAAAATCCTGTTGCCTCGTAGTAGGGTTTTTTATTTTCAAAGTATCCATTCCCGAATTTACTTTCAATGGAAGTTTCTCCCGGTCGGCCTGAAAAACCAGCCTTTATTCTGATTTTTAAAAATGGAGTGCTTTCATTGTAGTTGCCAGTAGTTCCAAGAAAAAACTCAAATGCTTTTGTACCCCATGCAATATCTTTTGGAACAGCAAGATCAAACGACAATTCAAAATCCTGCGGCAATGGTTTTTTAAGATTCAATGGAACAAGCGTATGACCTTTTATGACAGCCCAGTTTTCTTTTTGACCTGCAACTTTTTCTATGGTTGCTTTTGCAGCCTTGTTATCGTAAGATGAATTCCATCCTGTAATTGTGTTACCAGCAGTTGTTGTTGAAAAATCATCAAAGAAAAAGACCGACGCATTGTTTTCATTTTCTTTTGCGGTTGATGATTTTGGCTGTGCTGTGACGGGTACCTCAACTCCAGGCATACGTAAAGGCTTGTACGGAATTCCTTTTACTTTTTCAGGTGCAAAAAAGTAATTGTATAAATAATCAAAGTTGAAATTATTTAGAATCGATTCATGCAAATGAACGCCTGCCGGATTTCCGTTCAAAACACCTTCTGCGCTCCATGAAACAACAATCCATTGAGGTTGATCTGTTTTACACAAAGCCGCTGTTGCTGCATCATGTTTATAAACGGGGAAACTTTGTAAGCCACGGTTATCAAAATAATCCCAGCTTGTATTGTCAACTGCAATACTGGAGGTAAGATCCTGAAGGCCATTATTTCCCGGTCTTACTTCTGCAATTTCATTCATCCGGTTTTTATACTTTTCTTTCAGTTTGGCTACGTTCACAACTGCCCGCTCGTATTTCTCTTTTAACCATCTGTTTTCCTGCGCAATACGTGCAGCATCAAAACCACGTTGGGTTTTATTTTTATGTTGCTCTTCTGCATACCACTGTGGCACACGTTCTTCTGTTTTTTTAATAAACTCTCCAATGGTTACTTTGGTAAACGGCATAACGTTGTCTTTCGCAAGTAGTACCACATATTGCAAACCGGTACCAAGGTTCCCGTTCTTAGGTTGATAAAAATGAATATATTTTTTTAAAGCAGGATGCGAATTGAAGCCCAGAATATTGCTTTCAAATTCAAATGATTTATAATCAGCTTTAGCCCCGTTAAAGTAATGTTGAATATAAAAATAATATTGATCAGGAGTACTCAGCAGTTCAATGTTATGACCAATTGTTTGGTTGGCAATGATGCGCCAGTGCCATGCTGTAAGGTCTGCAGGTACTAATTTTCCCTCCGCATTTTTCTTAAGTGTAATATATGTGCTGCTAAAAGCCCCATAGCTTTGTGGTAACGATTTTGTTTGTTGATTGTACTCGGTTAATTTATCCGAAGCCATCTTTTTTGCATCACCCAATCCTCCTTTTGGTAAATAGCTTGCCTGCATCCAGTTAAGAAATTGGTTGGCAATAGTTAGTTGTTTCACACTGTAGGTGCGGTGATCAACGGTGATTGGTTTTGGTGCAGCACCATAGTTGTACACTTTCATCCACCCGGGTTGCTGATCACTGTAAACCGGAGTTTGCGAAAAACAGAACCCACAGAGAAATGATAAACTAAGTACAAGAATGAATCGTTTCATATCTAGTCATTTTATTTTAACCAGGAAAATTCGCCGCTTCGTTCAACTGTGTATCCGCTGTTTACGCCCCATCTGTTTTCGGCACTTACAGATGCACCGGTAGAAACTTTTGGTTCAGGAATATTTACGTTCTTTTCCATACCCAATCCTTTTGCCAGTTCGTTTGTGTATTCAATGGCTTGTTTGGCATCATCACCCAAATCAGCTTCAGCAGAAGCACCCATATCAATGTTGGTTTTTTCTTTTACATACCAGTCTTCAATTCCTTCTGGGCCTACTTCTAAGCCAACTGCCAGTTCTCCTTTCATCCCCAACTCAACAGGGGCAGCCTCTGTAATTTCTTTAGGAAGCAAACTCATTTTATCATCAATACCTAACTCAATACTTCCTTTTTTAAAACCATCGGCATTAAATTCACCTTTTACAGAAACTTCAACTCCATTTATTTCTTTGCCAATGCTCACATTGCCACTTTCAAAATTTCCTTCTCTATCAAATGCGCCTTCAATATTCAGGTCAACGCCTTTTACCGTAATACCAATGGATGCTTCAGTAATTACATTGTTGTTGCCGTAGTATTGTGAAGTGAAGGAAGTGTTTACAGGTATCAGCATGGGATTAAAAACAACATCCATTCTGTTGCAACGGATGGTGATTTGTCCGGTAAAAGGTACATACAAGGTGGATTTTGTTTTACAGGTTACCTGATCGAAATCAGTAAAGTTGCCTTTTACAAAAGGTAGTTTATTTTTAGGTTCTTCTTCTTTTACACACTCCGGTAAATCATACGACTCGTGTTTGAGCGATAGCAGTTTGGTTACAAAGTCACGTTTCAATTCAAGCACACCTTGCAGCGCATCACTTTCTGTTACTGCAACCGAAAGAAGATAATTGTAACGGCTGAATGCATTCGTCATCCATTTTCGAAGGTTCTCGTTACGGTATTTTTGATTGAGGAAGTTGATCTGTTTTACATGTTTGTTTACAATGGGTAAAATAACAGGACAGTTGTTATAAAGCAGGTCGCTGTTATTTGGTGCGTTCCGTTCAATGTCATCTTTTGTTTTGGTAAGTTCCTTTTGAAAATCATTTTTTAATTTGCTCCACTCTGTTATGTATTTGCTCCATGCATCCGCTTCCTCCCGGGTAATGCGCATATGATCATCCATACCCATAGCCTTGCCACGTGTTGCCAGTGTGCGTATGTAGTATGGCGATAGAGAAGGCCGGCCATATTTCTTATTCTTTGCATCAATATCTTTTACATCGGCCTCCACTCTTTTTTTGTTGGCAGCAATGGCTGCATCAAGTCTCCGTATTTCATCCTGTAATTCCTCTTTGTATGCAATCCATTTTTTTTCAATCTGCAAACCTGCTGTTGCAGCATAGCTGTCTGGTAAATTATTTAAATATCTTGCCGGGTTATAAGTGGTAGAGAAATAGGTTTTGGGGATATGAAAATTGTAGATTTTTGTTTTATCGTTTTCCAGTTTACGTAGTTTCGCAAGTTTGTTCTTTGTTACGCTGTGTTTAAGCGACCGTTTCACTGCCGCAATCGCCTCTTTTGTTTTTCCTTTGGCTTCCAGCAATACAGCTTTGGTATAGTTTGCCTGCGGATGAAAAGGATAAATGACAATTGTTTCATCAAGATATTTGTCTGCCTTCGCTTCATCACCAAGTTCGAGCCATGCATGCGCAAGATTGTTGGTTATAGTTGAGTTGTTCTTATGAATACTGTTGAGTTTTTCCAGAACAGGAATGGCAATATGTGCAGCACCCGTCATAGTTAAATAAGCAGCATAATTGTTATAGTTATCTGCATTGGGCATTACTTCAATTGCCTTGCCCATCAGGTACACAGCCGGTTCTTTAAGACCCAGTACCCACATGCCATTGGCTGCAGCAGCAACCATTCCGCCGTAATTCTTGTCATTTCTGTATTGGGTGATGACAGCATTTGCCAATTGTTTTGATTTCGGCATGAGCTTACTTTCAACAGAAAGGTTAATGCGTTTAATGAATGCAGCAAGCTCAGTATTTGTAAGAATGGTTTTAGGAAGAGCAGCAATGAGTGCTGTTTTTTTTGCAGGTACTACTTTGCCTTCATCATTCCATGCATCTGCATATTGCTTGTCGGTAAACCTGGGAGTGGATTTGCTGTTTGGCATCTTAACGCCCATGCTATCGAACATTCTCTTTTCTTCAGGCGTCATATTTTTATACAGGTTCTCCATTTCCTTGATCATTTCGTCCATCTCTTTTTGAGTGGGTGGTTTTTCTTGAGGTTTTGCCGGTTTAGGTTTTGCCTGTGTAAAAGCAATCGTTGTAAAAACAATGAAACAAAGTAAGAAACAAAGGTTTTTCATATCAAAATTTATAATGCTTAAAGTTTATTGTTTTATAGAAGAATTGAGTGGTGTAAATGATGCATCAGCTCTGCACTCCATTTTTCTGTCCCAATAATTTAAAAAGCCGCTTGCATTATTAAACACAATGGTTTTGTTACCATGTGTGGGGTGGAGATTTCCATTTTGATCTCGAAATTCAAGGGTAAGTGTTACACCTTCAATTTTCCAAGCATCTGTTATTAAATTTGGAAGATAATGTATAGTAAGAAGTAGCCCTTCTTTTTGAAACGATGAAAGAAGCCTGTTATCTTCAGAGGTAGACCAGTAAGGTTTTAACAGACCAAATTCAAAGTTGCTGTTTATTTTCATTTCATTCCTCATGTTTTCACCTGGTTGTACCATTGACGAACCTACGGCAGATGCATTTAGCAATACGGTTACTTGAGATAGGTATTCTTTATTATCATTACCTGTTTTAATTGTCACTCTTGCAGAAGTAAGTGTGTAAATATTGTTATTCGTTGCTGGTGCAGGAGCAGGTAAAACGGTTTTGGTTTTCGTAGTTGTGGTCGTTTTTTTTATTTTATCTTTTTTTATTGCAGTCCTTATGGGTGATGTTATTTGCGCTTCAGAAATTTCAAACTGTGTAAGTAATAAAAAAAGCAGAGTAAGTAATTGTTTCATTTCAATAATGTTTTAGTAGTGATTATTGAGAGATCGGTATCAAAAATTTATCTGTTGCAAACGATAAACCAGTGTTTGCCTGTGTTAATAGCATGTTTGGTTTAATAAATGTGATCGTTTTATTTCCAAGTGTAGGATGAGGCGTGCCATTTTCCTGTTTAAATTCCAGCGTCATTTCAATTTTTTCAATTTTCCATGCGTCGGTAAAAAAAGCAGGGCTATACGACACAGCTAACAACAGCCCTTCTCTATTTATTGTGCCAAGGCTTACTTCATCTGCCCGGTAATCACGTCGGCCATTCATAGCTGGGAAACAGGTAGCTTGAGTTGTTATTGTGGTAACCGAGTTTGATTTAAATTCAACTTTATATTTAGCCTGATCATGATCTGATGAAAAAATTAAAGACGGTCCCGGTGTATTTCCAGGTATACTATAGTTTGATGCGCCCGGAGGTATAAATAAGTTAACACTCATGCCGGATTGAGCTTCCTTATTATCATTGCCTGTATAAATCTTTACAGTAACATTCGTTAAATAATAAAAGATATAAGTAGCAGGTGAGCTCTTTGTTGTTGTTGCAGGAGGTGGAGCTGGTTGTGTTGAAATAGTGCTGCTTTTTACAATTGTTGGTTTTACCGTTTGCATTTGCGCAACTGTATTTTTGCCTGCAACCCATTTGCCTTGACCTGTAGTTTTTGTGCCTAAGCCCAGTGTGCAGTTTAATTTTTGTGTTGCAGGGTCATAATTTCCTGTAAAAGATATTGTTTCGCCGCTGCTTGTTAACTTATAGTTTCCGTTAATGATGTTATTGGAAAATGTATAAGTACCTTTTGCAGCTTGCCCCATACTAAATTCTCCGGTTGTTGTAAGTTGAAAATTGATTGCTTGCGGGTATTGGCCATAATCATTTGTCTGGGTACCCGACCAGTTTCCTGCAAGAGTAGTAGTTGAAACATTAGTTTTTGCAACAGGCAATTGTCTGTTGGTGGTTATCTGGGCAACAAGTAATCCGCACAAAAAAAAATGTGCTACAGCCATTGTTATTAAATTTTTCATGTTTTTGTTTTATAGAGTGTGAAAGTATTTACCTGAGAGTTAGTAACGCATCCCTTAAAAGCAGGATATTTTTACAACTAGTGAAAAATCATGGAAAAAGGGGATGCCTTTAAAAGCCGGCTATATTTTATTTGTAAAATGAGATTTAAGAATTATTTTAATGTATGCGAATAGTCCTCCTTTTTATTGTATTTATCAGCTTTTTGAGCATAACGAATGCTCAGGTATTAATGAATAAGGACAGTTTGGTAAAACTCCTGCCAACGGTAAAAGACGATAGTGCAGGGGTGGAGTTTTATATTAACCTGGGACAGCAGTACGAAAGCAGTGAGCCGGAGCGTGCAAAAAAATATTACAGCAAAGCAGGAGCTATTGGTGAAAAGGTTAATTACAAACCAGGTGTACTAAAATATATTTTCAACTATACGTTTGTACTCAATATGCAGGGAAGGTACGATTCGGGCCTGGTGCTCAATCAACGCTCTGTAACAATAGCACGTACAATGAATAATCCGTTATTGCTTGGGAAAGCATTGTTTAATACTGGAACATCTTACAGACTGTTGACAAAGTATGAAGATGCGGCTAAGTTTTATGAGGAAGGAAGAAAAATATTTATGAGTAATGGTGATAGCTTGCTGTCTGCTCAGGCAAATGAAATTCTGCAAATGCTTTACTACCAACTCGAAGATTATGATAAGGCAATTGCTTATGGCGAAGCGTCAGTTAATTTTTTACGAACCGTCGATGAACCTGTTTGGCTGGGTACTGCTTTAAGTAATCTCGGAATGAGTTATTCTAAAAAAAGAGATTATGCAAAAGCTAAAAATGTATGGAATGAGGCGCTTTCGATTGGACAAGCGATTGGCAATATAGAAATGGAAGCATCCCAAATGGTTAACCTTGGCGATTTGTTCATGAATTCAGGAGACTATGCAATCCTGAATAATTACTATGGGAAGGCGTTGGAGCTTTATACTAAACTTGAAGCTGATGAAGGAATTGCAGTTGCTTTACGGGGGCTCGCTATTTATTATTTTTTTAAGAAAGACTTTATTGCAGCAAGAGATTATGCTAACCGGTCGCTGAAAGTAGCCAATGAAAACAATCTGCTCTTTGAGAAGAAGAAAACATTAGAAACGTTATCACGAATCCATTTTGCTTTACATGATTTAGAAACAGGGCAGAAATATATGCAGGAAGCAACTGTACTTGCAGATAGTGCTATCAACGATCGTATTAGAAAAAACACTGTTGAGTTTGAAACAAAATACGAAACAGCAAAAAAAGACAACCAGATAAAAATACAACAGGCTGCCATCAAACAAAAGAATACCCTCAACTATGTATTAATTGGCAGTGCTGTTGCAATACTTATTATTTCATTACTCAGCTTTCGTAACTATAAGCACAAACAAAACTTACAGCAGCAGCGCATCAGCGAACTGGAAACTGAAAAACAATTAGAAGCAACTGAAGCCGTACTAAAAGGGGAGGAGCAGGAACGTACAAGGCTTGCAAAAGATCTGCACGATGGGTTGGGCGGTATGTTAAGTGGTATAAAATATTCATTCAATAATATGAAAGGGAACCTTGTAATGACACCCGACAATGCTCAGGCGTTTGAACGCAGCATGGATATGCTGGACAGTTCTATTAAAGAAATGCGGCGTGTGGCACATAATATGATGCCCGAAGCATTGGTAAAGTTTGGTTTAGATACTGCTTTGAAAGATTTTTGTAATGATATTGCGCAAAGCGGTGCCTTACAAGTTACTTATCAATCGGTAGGTGTGGAGAATGCTGCTATAGAACAAACAACTGCGATCACTATTTATCGTATTGTACAGGAGTTGCTCAACAATACAATAAAACATGCTGCTGCAAAAACAGCCATTGTGCAGTTAAGCAAAAGTGGAGAACATTTAAACGTTACGGTTGAAGATGATGGAAAAGGATTCGATGCGTCAGTATTACAAGCATCACGTGGTATTGGCTGGACGAATATTCAAAACAGGGTTGAATTTCTGAAAGGCAAACTGGATGTCAATACGGCTCCCGGCAAAGGCACTTCGGTTCTAATTGAATTAACAGCAGCATGAAAAAAAGCGTTTTTATAACCGACGATCATTACATGGTTATTGAAGGTATTCGTTCATTGTTGCAAAATGAATCTTCAATTGAATGGGCAGGGCATGCATCAACCGCAGCTTCTTGTCTTGGTTTTTTACAACAACAACTTCCTGATATTATTTTAATGGACATCAGTTTGCCTGATATGAGCGGTATTGATCTTTGTAAACAGGTGAAGGAAAAATACCCTTCTGTATTTGTGATCGGGCTCAGCACATTTAATCAGCAAAGCTTTATTCAGAAAATGATGGATGAGGGAGCTTCAGGTTACGTTCTGAAAAATGCAACCAAAGATGAATTACTGGATGCAATTGAAGTTGTAGCAATGGGTGGTACTTTCCTGAGCGATGAAGCAGCAACTACTTTGCGCAATAATGCAGATAAGGCCCCGGTGATCACCCGCAGAGAAAAAGAAGTACTTGCGTTGATTGCTGATGGTTTAACCAATGCAGAAATTGCAGCCAAACTTTTTATTAGCGTAACAACAGTTGACTCCCATCGTAAGAATCTGTTAACAAAGTTTGAAGCAAAAAATACAGCCGCCCTGGTAAAGGCGGCTGCACAGTTAAATCTTTTATAGCAGCTTATTCAAAATCTTGATAAATCAAATATTTCTTGCGCACTGCCTTAAACTTGTTTATTGCAGGTTCCCAGCTCTTACGTATCTCGTCTTCTGTTTTACCTTCTTTCAACTGCTGCATCAGCAAACTGTTACCCGCCAGTTTATTAAAGAAAAAATCTTCCGGCTTTCCGCTTTTGGGTGATAGAAAGAATTCGTTTTTGTTTGGGAAAAGTTTGTACGCATCTATCAACCACTTCAATTGTACACGGTTGTTTGCTTTTTTCAATACGTCCTCTTTTGTGCCACTCACATCCCAACCGTAACAAAGTTTATCCTGCAGCTTAGGTGTTTTAGCGCCCTCCATGCTGCGGGGCGTAAATGAAATTAGAGTGTTGGGCAACAAAGGATGACCAAAGATCTGAAACTGTTTTGTGGTGCCACGTCCTTCACTCAACACGGTACCTTCGAAAAAACAAGTAGATGGATACAAATAGATCGATTGAATGTTCGGCAGGTTGGGAGAAGGGGCAACCGGCAATTCATATTTTGTAGTATGTGTATAATTGTTACAGGGTATAACCGTTAATTCAAATTCATTACCATCCTTGCTGTTGCGCCATTTGTATACCTCTTTATTAAACCATTCCTCACCATAGATCATTTGAATGTATTCACCCATCGTCATACCATACACAATTGGTACAGGTTGCATGCCAACAAACGATTTATAGGCAGTTTCCAGAACAGGCCCATCAACATAATGGCCGTTGGGGTTTGGTCGGTCGAGTACAATTAAATGTTTCCCGTTTTCAATAGCCGCTTCTAGATAATATTCAAGCGAAGAAATGAACGTGTAAAATCGAACACCCACATCCTGTATGTCAAACAACATCACATCAACGTCTGCAAGATCTTCTTTGGAAGGTTTACGCTTACTTCCGTACAATGAAACTACCTGAACACCGGTTTTATCATCTTTGTAATTGCCAATCTTTTCACCTGCATCGGCAGTGCCACGAAAACCATGTTCAGGTCCAAAAATCACCTTGATAGTTACGCCAAGTTTACGCAATGTATCCACGAGGTGAGTTTTCCCGACAATAGAGGTCTGGTTGGCAAACACCGCTACATTTTTTCCTTTTAGTAATGGAAGGTATTGCTGCATGTTTTCTGCGCCTGTTTGCAGTATACGGTCTTTTATGGCACCACGGGTGTAACCGCTTGTTTGCCGTTTGTCCTGCGCCTGTGTGTAAGCACAAACGCTAAAAAGAGCAATGATCCAGAAAATTCGCATATTGAAAGGGTTTGACGGTCAAAATTGCAGAAATAATATGGTTAAAAAAATTATTGGCAGGGTTGGCATTTGCCGGTAATTTTGGCGGAAATTTTAAAATTATGCAGCAGGTTAAAAAAGGCGATACCGTACGTGTGCATTACACCGGTAAATTGACAACAGGTGAGCAATTTGATTCAAGTGCAGGTCGTGAGCCGCTTGAGTTTGAAGTGGGTGCCGGTATGATGATTAAAGGGTTTGATGACGCAGTGGTAGGTATGGTTATCGGAGATAAAAAAACAATCAACATTCCTCCGCATGAGGCATATGGCGAACGCAATGAACAAATGATCATTGAATTTCCACGTACAAATTTTCCGGATGATATGACGCCGGAAATTGGTATGCAGTTAATGATGAACAACAGCGCCGGTCAGCAGTTCCCTGTTACTATTACCGAAGTACAGGAAGAAGTTGTGGTATTAGACGCAAATCATATGTTGGCAGGTAAAGAACTGGTATTTGATATTGAAATGGTAGAGATCGATTCGAAAGGATTGATTGTGATGCCGTAAAAATCAGCCGATAGCTATTAGTTGATAGCCGATAGTAAAAAGTCCAAAGTTGAAGAACATTCAACTTTGGACTTTTGTATTTCTCACTATCCACTTTGTACTAAATACTACCGACTATCGGCTACCGGCTATTCAACACTACTACTTCCTCCTCATCCACCAGCCCAGCCATACTCCAATCAGTCCCCAGCTTACGAGTGCGTCCATTAAATAGGCATTGATATCATGCATTGGATACCAGATATGCCCGGTGTAAACAGTATGGGTAAACGAAATAATGCCGATCAGAATACTGGAAATCAAGTAGGTGCTAAAACTTTGCGTACTCATCTTTGAAAAGATCCACACAAGAAAACAAATAATAATAATATCAGCTAATGCGCCACGGGCCATATTCATACCCATGTTCATGTTCCAGGCTTTGTAATAACTAAGTCGTGCCCATGGTTTGCCTTCCACTTCTTTCATGAACTTTTCCATTTCTTCCGATGAGTTTTCATTTTGAAGACGGGGCATAAAGTAAGTGCCTTCTTCTAAACCTGAATTATTCAGGAACTTAAGAATACTGTCTTGCCTGGAGGTGTACGCCTGTCCTTTGTCATGAAGATTAGCAACTGCGAAAGAAACTGTTTGCCAGGCAAACAAAATAATGCCGCCTACAAGGCCGCCGATAAGAATCTTCTTCATGTTCGTTGGTTTTGATGAAGAAGTAAAGTAGACAAACTGTTAACGAAATGCAAGCCGCTTATCAACAATTATTCAACAGTGTCGTTGTACTTGCGCTTGAACAGCAGGAATAAAACAAGCGTCATCAATGCCATTGTAAATGTAGCCAGCCACGAAGCTTCCAAACCAAAGTCGCCACCGGTAAGAAGTATAGAGCCTTTGATATTTTGTTCCAATAGTGTTGGCAGTTCCACTCCACTAACTTCAAAACCCAATACCGGCCCCTGGAAAAAATTCCAGCTGAAATGAAAAAAGATGGCAAACCAAAGATTGCGTGTGTAGATATAATTGCAACCGAGCAATACACCTGCAATAAAAATATTGACGAAGGCAATGAGATTGAAATTAGGATTGAGTGAATGAAATCCTGCAAACAATAATGCGGATGTAAGAAGAGCTGCCTGTTTAGGCATTGATTGCAGCAGGTTATTTAAGACGTACCCACGAAACACCATCTCTTCATAAATACTCACTACCATCATGATAACGGTAACCAACACAAGATCGGGTAACTTTACATCAGCCCGGAACCACTGCAATAATCCCATGCTCCATAAAACCGTTGCCATTATGCTGATGAGCAAAATACCGGTAAGAAAACCTGCAGCCCGTTCTTTTCCAAAACCATCCCACAAAAAACCAAGGCTCTTGAACGATCGGCGATCAAATACTTTCCGGAAGGTAGAAACCAACAACAACGCAATAAAAAAATTAAGCAGGATGCTGCTGTAAAAAACTGTTTCGTTGTTTTCATTCAACCCCAGCAGTACGATCAATAATCCAAGTATGCTGTTGCCGAAAAAAATAAACAACACGAAAGCAATCATAAAAAGCAGAACCCTAAGCCAGCCTTTTTGTACTACGGGAGATGTTTGCATGCAGATGGTTTTGGTATGAGCGAATAAACGCTGTTATTTTACAAGTTCAAAAATAAGCGTATGGCAGTAGAAAACAAGTTTGGAACAGCCGGTCGGTTGATGCGTTATGTACAGGTAGATACACAGAGCGATCCGGAAAGCAAAAGTTCGCCTACAACGGAGAAGCAAAAAGATCTTTCCAAACTATTAACAGCGGAATTGCTGGCCATGGGAATTGAAGATGCCCACATGGATGAATTTGGATATGTATACGCAACTATTCCTTCCACAACCGACAAAGATGTTCCTGTTGTTTGCTTTTGCAGTCATGTTGATACCGCACCTGATTGCAGCGGCACCAATGTGAAACCAATGCTGCATCAAAATTATAATGGGGGAGATATTGTGTTGCCCGATGACCCTACGCAGGTCATCAGTGCATCCAAATACGAATATCTCAAACAACATATCGGGAAAGATATTATTACGGCCAGCGGCAATACATTGCTGGGTGCTGATGATAAAGCAGGTGTAGCCATCATTATGAGTATGGCGAATTATCTTGTGCAACATCCAGAACTTAAGCACGGCACAGTTAAACTATTGTTTACACCTGATGAAGAAGTAGGAAAGGGTACAGACCATGTTGATCTGAAAAAATTAGGAGCAACAGTTGCTTATACATTGGATGGAGGTGAACTGGGTACATTGGAAGATGAAACCTTTAGTGCCGATGGCGTAAAAATGATTGTGCATGGCGTAAGTGCACACCCCGGTTATGCAAAAGGAATACTGGTGAATGCGTTAAAGATCGCCGGGGAAATTTTGTCGGCGTTGCCAAAAGCAGAGTGGAGCCCTGAAACAACAACAAAACGGGAAGGATTTGTACATCCGGTAAGCATGAATGGAATTGCTGAAAAAGCAACCATCGAATTCATTGTTCGTGATTTTACAATAGAAGGATTGCTGGCGCACGAAACAAAGTTGAAAGCCATTGCGGAAGACATACTGAAGCAATATCCAAACTGTACCATGGAATTTGTGGTGAAGGAGCAATACCGAAACATGAAACAGATTCTGGATCTGCACCCTGAAATTGTTGCCAATGCAGTGGAAGCTTACCAGCGGTGTGGCTTAACTGTAGTTAAAGAACCGATTCGTGGCGGAACCGACGGCAGTCGTTTAAGCTATATGGGATTACCTTGCCCGAATTTGTTTACAGGTATGCAGGCCATCCACAGCAAACACGAATGGATCGGCGTGTATGATATGGAACAAAGCGCCAACATGCTGGTGCAGTTGGTGCAGGTGTGGGAAGAAAAGAGTTGAGTTACATTTTTACAAAATTACTTTCCGGTTTCTCCTCGGGCCAAATGCGGATACCCCAGTAAATGGGAAAGGCAATGGTGCTTACAAAAATGAAGAGCAGAACCCAAATGATACGTTCTTCGTTCTTCACCCGTTTGTTGTTCATGGCATGGATGATAAAGTAGATAAGTAACCCGAGTTGTAAGATTATTGCAATCGCTACGACGGCAATAAGAGCGATAAATCCTTCAAGGTGCCAATATTCTGTAATCATACCGCTTCCATTGTCGGGAATACTGGATTCTGTGCCTATTGAATTGAACATTAAAGAAAGCCCGAAAATCAGAATACATATACCAAGTAGTAATGGCAGAAATGCAAGTATGCCAATCAGTACTTTTTTTGATCGTGACATGATGGTTGTTTTCAGAAAGGTAATAAATCTTCTCCCGGGTTTTCGCCCGTTTATCAAATGGATTGCAGTAATTTGTAGCAAATTATATAAACATGGATTTACTTGTCAATTATTGGTGGGTGTTACTCATCCTATTCATCGTCTTTAGCGGGCTGGTTACCGTTAACCAGGGAACGATTGCCGTCATCACAATGTTTGGAAAATACCAGCGTATTCTCCGCCCGGGTTTAGGGTTTAAAATTCCGATTCTGGAGCAGATCTATAAACGCATAAGTATTCAGAATCGAAGTGTTGAATTGGAGTTTCAGGCCGTAACAATAGACCAGGCAAATGTTTATTTCAAAAGCATGTTGCTCTATTCAGTTCAAAATCATGATGAAGAAACCATTAAACGTGTAGCGTTTAAATTCATCAGCGATAAGGATTTAATGCAGGCATTGATTAGAACAGTTGAAGGTTCGATCCGTGCATTTGTGGCTACTAAGCGTCAGGCAGAAATTTTAACTGCTCGTCGTGAAATTGTTGATTATGTAAAAGAGCAAATTGATCATTCGTTGGAAGAGTGGGGCTATCATCTCCAGGATTTACAGATCAATGATATTACGTTTGATCAGCAGATCATGGAAAGTATGAGCCGTGTGGTGGCAAGTAATAACTTAAAAGCTGCGGCTGAGAACGAAGGTCAGGCTTTGCTCATAACCAAAACAAAAGGTGCCGAAGCAGAAGGTAATGCTATCAAAATTGCTGCAGAGGCAGAACGTGAAGCAGCCCGTTTGCGTGGCCAGGGTGTAGCCCTTTTCCGCCAGGAAGTTGCCAAGGGTATGACGGAAGCTGCAGAGCAAATGAAACAAGCCAATCTTGATACGAATGTAATTTTGTTCAGTATGTGGACAGAAGCTGTAAAGAATTTCGCAGAGTATGGAAAAGGAAATATTATTTTCTTAGATGGAAGTGCAAGTGGTATGGAAAGTACGATGAAGCAGATACAGGCGTTGATGGTAAAGCAGGCAGGACAGTAAAATCGCTTTAAGACGGATAAGCCAGAATTAGCTTATCCGTCTTTTTAATTTAAAATGTGAAGCCTAGTTGCAGTAAAAACTTATTGGCTTTTGAGCCAAGAGATAAGTAATCTGATATGCCTTTGCTCTGTTCGAATCTTGCTTCCATATAGAAACGAAGTAATTCAAAGCCGAGGCCTGCTGCAAAGCCTGCATCCCACTTATTAATCTCAGGTAAAACTTTCCCTTCCGATACAATGGGAGTGCTGCCACTGCCACCAAAGTAACTTTCTTCTTTCTGATAGTTTTTTCTTTCACTATTGAGAGCGTTTAAAACTCCTGCACGGAAAAAAAATGAGCTGCTGTTGTTTACAGGGAGTTTATACTGTACCATATTGCTGATTTTGAAATACGAAATGGCCAGTTCGCTTTCGTAAGTTCGATACGTGGATGATCCCGGATTCGTAATTCTTTCCGACCATTTTGAACCGTAAGACCCAACTCCCAGTTCATTGTAAATCGATAATCGCCGAAGCCCTCGTTGGAAAATCAGATTCATAAATACGCCACCGGTAAAATTGAGCGATGGTTGATGATTGGCTTTTACTAAAGCTTCGTAAGCATTGTAACCTATACTCGAAGCAGAGAAACTGATCTTCGTGATTTGTCCTCCGGCGGTGATACCAAATTCAAATTTTAATCGATCAGCTTTGCGTGTATAAGAAGGAGCTGTTGTTCCACATTCTTTATTATATGTGCTAAAAATTTTTTCGAACGAAGTTTCAGTATAAGCGGCATTGTTCAGCAGGTTAATCACCTTTACACAGCCGGGAAGATAAGTTTCAAGTTGTTTCGTATAATTCTTCCGCTCGGTTACTTCGGTAGTGGTGCGGTACTTTAAAGTTGAATTGACGGCTACTGAATCAGCCATATGTCGTTTGTATAATAACAATTCAATTTTGCCGTCCCGTTCAATATAAAAATTCGTCTCAAATCCTTTTTTTCTGTAATACAAAAGGCTTTTATTCCCCCTTTGAAGCACTTGCAAAAAACCTGTATCGATTTGTATTTTAAATGAACTGTCAGAGTTAAGTAAATTATCCATTCGCATACTATTCTCCGTTTCAAAAATGGCGCTGATATACCATTCCTTGGTTGTACGGAATTCTTTAATATCGGTGAAACTATAAACTTGTTCAACGCCTTCTTTGGTTGGTCTGAATTTAATTTCTTCTGGATTGTATTCCCAGTTTCGTTGATCAATAAATCCTTTTAGTGTATCACTCTTATTGGTAAGAAGATAGCCCGGAAGATAGTTTGACTGGCAAAAGGAAGTTAGCTGAGCAAAAAAAATAAAATAAAGAAAAAGAATTAAAGTAGCAGAGCGCATATTGAATGAAAAAAGCTTAGGCATGGGTGTTTTGACGTTTTTGGTGTTTAAAAAGGAAATAGATGTTGATTCAGGGAATTATAAAAATGGTTACGAATACCAATTAGTTTGAACGAAAATAGAATATATCGTTCGAAACAAGACAAGAAGGTGAAAGAAATATTTTATAAAAGCTAATGCTTCTGCTTTTGAATCAGTACAATCAATTCAGATAATTAATCTTATAATCGCCGATATGTTTTTCGCTATCGTCAATCATTTTCTTTTGACGTAAATAATTAATGATGCCTGTGATGAATAATCCAAACGAAGCGATGAAAAAAGAAAGTTCAAAAATGAAGCTATTTTCAAGATGAAGCAGGCTTTTTATACTCAAGCCTGCAATGAAAAAATATAGAGCTGTGCGCACAAATGAAAGTAACGTTGTTTGATTCGCCATTTTTGTTCGTTGGATGGCGAGGCGCTCCCTTAAAATAAGATCTTTATTGATGCTCTTTTCAACTGGTTCATTCATACAATAAATATATTAAATTATTATGCAGCAGTTGCTTCTGAAAATATGTGCGAATGATCTGCCAGAGAATTGTAAATAAAAAAGGCCGGCTATACGCCGGCCTTTCAACAATGAATTACATCTGTGGTGGTGGGTTGATCTTTGCCGTTGGCACCACATTCTTAACTGGTGCTGTTGATTTAAGAAAAGCAAATACTTTGGTGATCTCTTCATCCGTTAAATTTTTGTATGCTTCCCAAGGCATAGGAGGTAAGATGGGTCTTGTATTATCCAATCCCTTGTACTTTCCTTCACGGATTACTTTTTTAAACTGCTCTTCGCTCCACATACCAATACCCGTTGAATCGCTGCTGATGTTGGCAGCATACGATTGCCCCCAGGGACCAATTACAGAAGTGAAATCAGGTGCAAACAATGCCCAGCCGCTTTTGACTGTCTTTTCATCATAAGGAGGAAGTTGCGTACCAGCCTGATGGCCGCCAAACCGAAGCTCTGGAATTACTTCAGGTCCTTTAGGTCCCATACGCTTTGGCGAATGACAAATTTCACAGTCGAGTATAGCAACCAGACGTTGCCCCTCTTTAATGTTGTCATCGGCACTTGGGGTTGCGGGGGATGTTTCGGTTGTTTCGGTCGCCTGGTTATTACAGGCATTGATGAGTAGAAAACACAGCAATGCGGCAGCTGCGATCTTAAATGAATAGCGCATGATTGGTTGTTTTGGGTTTATAATGGCGCCTGTATAAAGCAGGCATTTAATACAACGTTGGTTATTTCAACTCAGAGAAAGTGCGGATTATTCAGGCATAGGGTGCATTTCTGCAGTTAAAGTAATCGCTTCTTTTAAAAATTCATAGTTTTTTTGCAATTGATTGTTCACAACCAGAAAATAGTAATGTGAAACCGGCAGGAAAAGGATGATGTTTGGTCGTATAAATGCAGTGTTATCGTTTCTATAGGGATATGTTTTCAACGCTTCATAAAATAGAAAACAAATTGAGCGTAGAATAGACTACATTGATATGTGATACGTACCAGATTTATACTCGCATTTCTTGCAGGAGTTTACATCGCTTTCAGTAGCTGTAACTATTCTCCGGGCAATGACAGGCTGGTTGAAAGCGTAAGCGATTCTGTTATTGTCACTGAACGTTTACCCGTAGACGTAAAAACAGATACAACAATTGTGGAAGCAGTAACTGAAAACAATGTTGCGGCGAAACCAACATCTTCAGGGAATCTGGTTTCGGTTGAACAACTGCTCACATATGCTAAAACACTGGTAGGCACACCTTATAAATTTGCATCCATTGATCCCGCCCAAGGGTTGGATTGTTCTGGCTTTATCACCCATGTATTCAACCATTTTTCAATACAAGTGCCGCGTTCGTCCATTGATTTTACAAATTATGGAATAAATATCAGCACGGGTAAAGCAAAACCGGGCGATTTGATTTTATTTACCGGTACCGATACGTTGGTTGAAGTAGTTGGCCATATGGGTATTGTTTCAGCAGTTACTGATGAGTTGTTGGAATTTATACATTCAACTTCAGGCAAGGCATACGGCGTAACCATCACAACGTTGAATGAACATTATAAAAAGCGGTTTGTGAAAGTGATCCGCATCCCTTACACAACTACTGTGAGTTTATAAACGATTATGCGGGTTTTGCAATGGAGAAAAAGAAGTTACTTCCTTTACCGGGTTCAGATGTAAGCCAGATATCGCCGCCATGTCGCTCAGCAATTTTTTTGCATAATGCCAAGCCAATTCCTGTTCCCTTATGTGTTGCATTACTGTGCAGGCGCTGAAACATGCCAAATATTTTTTCGTAATATTTTGGATCAATTCCCTGGCCATTATCTTTTACTGAAAAAATCCAATGGGTATTTGTAGTTGTTGCGGAAATATGAATTTGAGGAGCAGCTTCACTTCTGTATTTGATCGCATTGCCGATGAGGTTTTGAAATAGCTGCGACATTTGCATTTTGTTTGCATTAACAATCGGAAGATCAGAAAAAAAAATGCCGGCCTCCGGTTCATGCAGATCTTCACGAAACGTTTTTTTGACATCTTCAAGTATCGTAGTTATGTTCACATCACTATGGGCAACCGTATTACTGCTTGTTCTTGAAAATTCGAGTAAATCGTTGATCAACACTTTCATGCGGGTAGCTCCATCAACTGCAAAATGAATATATGATTGTGCTTTTTCATCCAACTGCCCGTCGTATCGTTTTTGCAACAAGCCCATATAAGCCGATACCATTCGCAGAGGCTCCTGCAGGTCATGCGATGCTGCGTATGTAAATTGTTCCAGTTCTTTATTGGTATTGTTGAGCTCTGTGTTTTTTGACGTCAATGCTTTTTCTGCTGTAATTAAATTGTTGAGTGTTTTAACTGTGAATACAGCAATGGCACTCAGCAGTAAAAGGATCAAAAAGATATTGGTAAACAGCAAATAGCCATTGATGTCTCTTGCCGTTTTTCCAAGTTCATTTGAAAATGCACTTTCTTTTTCTGATAGTTGCGATGAGATCGAGTTGATTTCTTTTACATTGTTCAGTCGTGCTTCTGCAGAAAGTTTCCCTTCCTGAATTTGCAGATGAATATTGTTGCCAATTGTATCGAGTTTGTTGATCAGCGGTTCAGCTGAAGCCCAGATGTCAATGGCTTTTTTCATAAATGGCACGGTATTGAATGTTTTGAACAACCATATCATATTCGGAATATCGCTGCTGTTGTTTCTGCCTGAAAGAAAACCTTGTTTTGCAGTTTCATCGTCTCTGTTTTCCAACATACTGTTGCGTGCTATATTATCTCCCTGTGGTACTGCAATTGCTTTTTTAAAGGCATGCCAATAATCGATGTTTTCTGATTCAACATAGGTAACCAGATAAAGCGATGCATCTTTTTGCCCTTTTGAATATTCAGATTCTCCATTGATATATGCCCTGACTGCCGACAGTACTTTTATGGTGTAATAATTCGTAACGATCAGCAACAGGGAAACGAGAAGAATAGTGAGCAGTAAAAAGAATTTTTGTTTCTTCATAATGGTTTAGTCGCAACCCTCAAGATAAGTGTAATACTCAATTGAAGCAACCACAACATCGCTTTTCAGCACAAAGCAAGCCATTTATTTAGAATAGTAGTAGAAAGTACTTACTGATCAATTGCCATATGTTGTTGAAACAGTTTCCGGAGCAATAATTTCTTTGATGATCAATTCAAGTTGTTGTTGCAGATCGTCGGTGCTTTTATAAATAACCCGGTGATCGCTTACACCTGATAGTGTTGTAGAGTGTTCAGCTTCTTTATGACGCAGATAAACAACAGGTTTGTTTTTTGCTTTTGCATAACCGGCTTCAATACCAATGCCGATGCCTTTGTGCGATGTTTCTGCAATTAGTAAATCACACTGAGCTAATTCAGTAAGTGCAGAACGCATCATTTCTTCTTCCTGCGTTTCTTCAAACTTATAATGATCAACAAATACAAATGCTTCAATTTGGTGCTCTTCAAGTACACTCATGATAGCAGTAATGGCGGTGTTTAAACTCCTGCGGCGCTGGTAACTGATGGAGATGTAAGCTCTCATACCTGCAATGTAAGAAATGTTGCCAACGAAAACTTTTCCAGGCTGGTATACAGCCACCAAAAGTTAGTCACATGGCTGGGGAAAACTTAAAATATCCTGATGCAGCTTTTTAGCAGTCATGCGGCAGCCTGTTCAACAGGCATTGCCGTTAAAATAAAAATAGTGAAAGAGGCAACGGAAACAGGGAATCTTATCGTCTAAGCTGCTTTATAATACAGCTATATACAGCGAACTTCCATTGGCTTTTTGTGTTATAATTTAGTTCTGAATGTATAAACGGCTGTAATTGTTTTATTTAGCCTGCATTTTTTTATTTTCGATAATAACCGGGGAATAACAAATGAGAGTATTATTTATTATTTTTTTGCTTTTTTCTTTTGCAGTATTTGGAAATGCACAAGTAGCTCCCGGCAGGCAATTTTCTGTAAACGGCTCTGTGAAAGATGAAGGCGGGAAAATCATTTCACTTGCGAGCATCAGCCTTTATAAATCCGTCGATTCATCGTTTGTTACGGCTACCTCAACCAATGAAAAGGGTGTGTTCTCCGCAACGGCAGGTAATGGAACCTATTATTTACTGGTTACATATTTATCATACAAAGAAAAGCGGATCAACAACATTGTTGTAACAGGTAAGGATGTAAATGTGGGAGCAATTGTAATTGAAGAGTCGGTAAAGCAAATGTCGGAGATCGTCATCACTTCCGAAAAGAAAATGATGGAGCTGAAACTCGATAAGCGTATCTACAACGTAAGTCAGGATGTAAGTAATATCGGCGCCAATGCATCCGAGATTTTAGGAAATATTCCTTCCGTTACAGTAGATGTAGATGGCAATGTGAGTTTACGTGGCAGTCAGGGCGTTCGTATTTTGATTGATGGGAAACCGTCAGCATTAACCGGCTTGCGAAGTACGGATGCACTCCGCAATTTACAGGGGGCAATGATCGAACGGATCGAAGTGATCACCAATCCATCGTCCCGCTACGATGCAGCAGGTGAAACAGGGATCATCAACATCATTCTCAAAAAAAATAAAACAAGAGGCTTTAACGGAAACATTACCGGAACAGCTGGCTATCCTTCTAATTTCAGTGCTGCATACAGCATTAACTATCGCACACAGAAAATGAATTTGTTCTCCAGTTTTGGGAGTAACTATCGGCAAAACCCGGGTAACGGATCATCCATCCAACGGTTTACCAGCACCGATACAAGTTTTATTTACAATCAAACCAATAACCGTACACGAAAGGATTTCTCAGTAAACTTTATGGCCGGGATCGATTATTATATTTCTGCCAATACAACTTTCACCGGTTCTTTTTTGATTGACGGAGGTAAAGAAAATAATAACAGCAACCTGTTGTATGAAAATTTCAATGAGTTTGGTTTGTTAACAAGCAGCAGCTTCCGAACTGATCTTGAAACAGCCAATGAACGTGATACAGAAGTTTCGTTGAATGTAACCCGGAAATTTCCCGGCGATCATGAACGTGAATGGATCACTGATTTTAAATGGACAAACAGTGGAGAAACGGAACGTTCCGATTATCTGCAAACATTTTCCGATGGCAGAAAACCGTTGTTGCAACGTTCAGGAAATCCGGCGTATGAGGATAATGTGTTATTGCAAACAGATTACATTCATGGGTTTGGGAAAGATGGAAAATTTGAAACAGGTTTGAAAGGTGCTATGCGTCGCATCACAAATGAATTTTTAGTGGAAGGACAGGATAGTGTATCAGCCGTTTGGTCGCCACTTACAGGCTTCGATAATAATATGGAATTTACAGAGCAGGTATATGCTGTGTATGGGATGTTGGGGAATAAAATAAACAAGTTTTCATATCAGCTTGGTTTACGAGGCGAGTTAACGGCAATGCGTACCGGCCTGACCAAAACAAATGAAATAAATGAACGCACCTATTTCAATGTATTTCCGTCTTCCAGTTTTTCCTATGAGTTAAATGAAAAAAATACGGTTCAGTTAAGTTATAGCTATCGCATCAACCGCCCCAATTTCAGAAACCTGACACCGTTTGCTGATTTTTCTGATCCGCTTGTTTATTTTGTTGGGAATCCAAACCTGAATCCTGAGTTTACGCATTCAATGGAAGCAGGCCATTTAGTTGATTGGGGCAAGGGATCATTACTTTCGGGTGTGTATTACCGCTATAAGACAGGCGTTGTGGAACGCATCCGTATTGTTGACACGGTAACAGGCATCAGTAATATTATTCCGGTAAATCTTTCTACACAAAAAGAACTTGGACTTGAAATGACGGCTGCTTTCAAGTTTGCGGAGTGGTGGAATGTAAACAGCACCATCAATTTTTTCCGTGCAGTTGCAAATGGAAAATATGAAGACAGGGTTTTGCAGAGTGAAACTGTTTCATGGACAAACAGAACCACTTCAAGGATGACTTTTTTTAAAGAGCTCGATTTTCAAGCGTCTGTTAATTACGAATCACCACGTGTTACTACACAGGGTAAAACATTGGCAATCTATTCCATTGATCTCGGGTTAGTGAAAGATGTATTTAAAGACAAAGGAACATTGACATTTAACGTACGTGATTTGATGAACAGCCGCAGAAGAAGATCGATCGTTGATATACCCGGTTATTATTCCAGCTCCGATTTTTTATGGCGCCCACGGCAAATGACATTAACACTAAACTTTCGCATCAATCAACAAAAGGTACAGCGTGAAGAAAAGCAAAATGATGATGGTGGTGGATTTGAAAACTAACATCGCACACAACTTCATTTATACATGCTTTTCATGAAACGACAGTTCAATACTGTCGATCTTTGATTCCACTTTGCGATAACTGACAGCAGCTTTTTCAAGCATTCGTTTCGATGCAAGTGATGCATCGCTTGCTGCATATTTATCCGACAGAAAAATCACTTCCGTAATGCCCGACTGAATGATGGCTTTAGCACATTCGTTACAGGGAAACAGAGCTGTATAAATTCTGCAGCCATGCAGGTCCATACCGATATTGTTTAAAATTGCATTGAGTTCTGCATGACATACATAAGGATATTTTGTTTGCAGAAATTCACCTTGTTTCTCCCATGGAAATTCATCATCATCGCAACCGGCAGGTAACCCGTTATAACCTGCGCCAACAATTTTGTTTTTATTGTTGACAATACAGGCACCAACCTGTGTGGAAGGATCTTTACTACGTTTGGCTGACAGTAATGCGACGCCCATAAAGTATTCATCCCAGGAAATATAATTGGTTCGTTTGCTCATGATTGTTTGTAGTGAATGAGTTCAAATGTATGAAAACAAAAGAAGCCTTGCGAACAAGGCTTCTTTATTAAAAATGTATTTGATGATTACCTGTTTTGTTGTACCGGTTGCGGCATTTCTTTTCTTGGTAATTTTTCATCACGCTGTGCTGTGTTGTACACAAATGTTGCTACAATTACAGCCATTTGTTTCAGATCATCCGGGATCAGGTGATCGTAGCTATCCATTGTTGTGTGATGCGTACGTGTATCGTACTCAATTTCATCCTGTATAAACTGAAAGCCGGGAATACCCAACTCATTAAATGAAATATGATCGGTGCCACCTGTGTTTTGTAACGTAAGGGTAGAAGCGCCCATTTCTTTAAACGGCTCCAGCCATTTTGCAAAAATTGGTTGCACGCCGGTGTTGCCTTCTAAGTAAACGCCTCTGATTTTACCTGTACCATTATCAATATTGTAGTAAGCAGAAATTTTTCCCTGTTCCGGTTTTACTTCTTTCGTAACACGATCGCCTACATGGTTTTTGATCCAGCCTCTTGAACCAAGCAAGCCTTGCTCTTCACCACTCCACAATGCAATGCGGATGGTGCGTTTCGGTTGCAGATTGAGCGCTTTGAAAATACGCATCACTTCCAGCATTACGGCACTGCCGCTTGCATTATCTGTTGCACCGGTTGACCCCTGCCAACTGTCTAAATGTGCACCCAGCATCACCACTTCATCTTTCAGTTTTGGATCGGTACCTTTTATTTCGCCAATTACATTGTAACCTTTTACATCGTTACCTGTAAACTCCGATTGTACATCCAGCTCCATCATAACAGGCGTGCCGTTATTTACAAGCCGGTTGATGGTTTTGATATCTTCAAATGAAACAGCAATTTCAAGAACAGAAGGTTTGCCATTGGTAAAATCAACCCGTGAGCCTGCGGGGCCTTGTACAAACACAGTACCATCATGCGATGCGGCACTGCTGGTTAAGTAAGCTGCTGCACCTTCGCTGGTGATGAGTTCTTTGATTAACGTGTTTAATCGTTGCGCTGCACCAAATCGTGCAAAGTTCCCTTGGTTACCACCGGGGCGTGGTGTTGGAGGCTGCGGTTTATAATCAGCCATTTTCTTTAAGTCTTCTTCTGTGTAGCGGTTGGCATCGGGTTTAAAGCTGTGCTTGTATTCATCCACACGATTTACCAACACCACTTTGCCGGCTAACTTGCCTTTGTATTGCATCAGCTCTGCTGAGTCTTTTACATTGATCACCACCACTTGTGCTTTTTGCAAACCTTTGGTGCTTTGTGTCCATGTTTTTGGATAAGCGATCATAGGTTTGTAATACGGAGCCGTCATAGCTACATAACTTTTTTTCAATTCCCAACCTTTGCCGAAATCGCCCCAGGCTTCGAGGCCAGCTTTATCGGCGCCCCATTTCTTTAATTGATTCACGGCATAATCAGCCGCACGGTAATAGCCGGGTGAATTGGTAAGGCGTGGTCCGCTTACATCCGTTAAATGAAACGCAATGTTCATGATCTGCGAATTAACCGTGCCTTCCTGAATGATCTTGTTGATAATCGCAAGATCTGTTTTTTCTTCCTGGGCAACTACAGCAATGCTGCTGAAGAGCAACCCTGTAAAAAGCAAGAATTTTCTCATGTTATTTGGTTTGTTGTTGAGGGATTGACCGCCAGAGCGGAATAAGGTTGAAAATACAGATAGGTTTTGAAATAACAGACAGAATCTTAACAGCGGCTGAATTGGGTGTTGTATGGTGCTGCGAAAAATACCGGTGTCCCGGCGCCTGCCTCACGAACAACGCATCAGGTTTTTACAACTGTAATTTTAATGAGCCAGGAATTCCCGGATTGTTTTTAAATACAACTCCGGCTGTTCAAGAGATACAGCATGCCCTGCATTTGGAATAACTGCCAGTTTATGATTTGAGAAAAGTTCCATGTATTCATTGGTGAACCCCCAGTGCTGATTATCGTATTGTGCTTTCATTACTAAAACAGGAATAGTTGAATGCAGGAGTTTGGGTCTTGGGTCTTTAACAGAAAGTAAGTTTTTAAAGGTCATGATGGCTGCATAAAAACCACCGCCGGGCGTAGGCGGAGCAATGTTGGACGTATCACGAACTGTTGATTTGTTTACTTCATATTCAAGGTAGGTTTCAAATTCATCTGCTTCTTCATCGCCTGCTATTTTCCATCCGAAACGTGTTGCAAAAAAAGCCATCGCCTTTGTACGGATGTTATTCGCTTTCTTATTTCCCTGCGCATTGGTGAAAACAGGTGCTTGTAAGTGCAGACTGTCGGGAGCTTTTACTGACAGTAATTCTTTACGAAATGGATAGATAGGGCCCGGGCATGTAAAAATTATTCTGTCAATTTTAGTTTGATTTTCTGCTGCAAACAATACTGCTAAAATAGCACCCCATGAATGCCCGATTAAAATCACTTTCTCTGCGCCAATTTTTTTAATGATCTCTTCCAGATCTTTTCGATGCCTTTCAGGTGTGTAGTCAGAAATATTTTTCAGTCTTGCAGATTGACCGCTTCCTGTCTGGTCGTACAGATACACATCATAACCGTCATCAGAAAAGTTTGAACGTAACTGAATTGCTTCATCTGTAATAGCGCCGCCCGGGCCTCCGTTTAAAAAAATAAGCGGAAAGGGTTTTCTTATTCCTTTTCCTTTAAAGTATGTGTAACCAATATTTGATCCGGTTGATAAATTCCAGAACTGTGTACCTGCTCTCGGCTGCAATTTGGGTACATCATATCTTCTTGGAAAAAATATAAACAACAGGAAGACCACCGATGCAATAAGTAATACGTATGCTGATGCTTTGAGCAATGTTCTTTTCATGTGCTTTAGAACGGTTTTCTGTTTGCGATAGTATGCCTTTCAAACAGCAGTCTATAGATTCCCACGCTCCAGAGTCTTACGAAACGGAAGAAATTGAAATAGGCTCATAGGACAAGAACCAAGGCGTTAAGAGATCCTGTAAGGCGGATAGTTTAGTAAGCAACTTAAGAAAGATGAGTGATATGTACTGTTTTAACACACGAAACGGCATAAACCAATGATTAGAGGAGTGTGAACAAAACTTTTTTTTAAAAAATCGTAAAAAATATTTGTGGAGGTTGATGTCGTTTTTTTGATGCTAAACTATCACAGTGATTCAAGTCTGTTTAATTACAACGCAAATAAAAAAGCATTATAGTTCACATAAGTAAAATTTGCACTCATTTTTTTATCAGTTTAGTTTCTGCATTGCTCCATTCCTGTAAGATGTTCTGAACAATTGAAATGAAATCAATGTTTAATTATTCGCTCTGATATCTTAAACAAAAAACGATCTAATTTACAACCACGTCTTTTTTTTAAACCATAAAACCATATAGAAGATGTATTACACACTCCTTGAGATCCTTCCGATCTCGAATGACAATTATGTTGCCTTTACTTTCTTTATCGGATGTATGGCAATGCTTGCGGCTTCTGTTTTTTTCTTTTTTGAAATGTGGAACACCGAAAAGAAATGGAGAACATCCATTCTTGTTTCCGGGCTTATTACATTCATTGCTGCAGTACACTATTACTACATGCGTGATTACAATCTTGCTACCGGACAATCACCTACATTTTTCCGTTATGTTGACTGGCTGTTAACTGTACCTCTTATGTGTGTTGAGTTTTACCTCATCACAAAAAAGGCAGGCGCAAAAATGAGTTTGTTATGGAAATTGATTGCGGCTTCTGTATTCATGCTCGTTACTGGTTACATTGGCGAAGCAATTTATCCTACTGAAAAACAAAGTTGGATTTGGGGTTTTGTAAGCGGTCTTGCTTATTTCTACATTGTTTATCTGATTTGGTTTGGTGATGTTGCCAAGCTTGCAAACAATTCAGGTGCAGCTGTTGCAAAAGCAAATAAAACACTTGCTTGGTTTGTATTAGTAGGTTGGGCTATTTATCCGATCGGATACATTGCCGGAACAGAAGGCGGTTTGTTTGGTATGAGAGTGTTAGAGGGATTATCACTTGATGTTGTCTATAACATTGGTGATGCCATCAACAAAATTGGATTTGGTTTAGTAATATATGCACTTGCACAGAGTGACAAACCATCAATTGCACAAGCTTGATGAATGGAGAACGGGAGTGAGGATGAATCTTTACTCCCGTTCCTTTTTACTATGTGACAGTCATTGTTTTATTTCTACTAAACAGGAAATTTATGATACGGATTCTGTTACTGTTGGCCGGTCTGTTGTTACTGATTTTTCATTCGTACATTTTGCCGCTTACAGCGCAAACACAGTTTGTGATTTTTTTAGTGGGTATTATTTTGCTTGGTGTTCCTCATGGAGCTGCCGATCTGTTAGTTGCCAACCAAACAGCCGATCATGCAAAGAAGAACTTTTCGAAGTTTTCTTTTCTGTTTACCTACATTGGACGTTTAGGAATGTTTGCTGCCGTATTATGGTTGTTTCCTGTAGCAGGAAATTTTCTGTTTATTGCTTTCGCTGCGTATCACTTTGGCGAAACAGATCTGCATCGCTTCAAAACAAATAAGTTCGCCGGCAAATTATTTGTGTTCAGCTATGGCTTACTGATTCTGGGTGTTATTTTATTACAGCATTTCGAAGAAATGAAACCACTGTTTACGTTGTTTGAGTCCGGTCGTGCAAATGAAACATTGATCAGCTTTATTGATATTAACAGATATGTGATACTGTCATTGTGCGCCGTTTTCTTTTTTTCCAGTACGTTCTTTTATTTTGTACGTACAGGGATTGATCAATCGCAATCCGGTTATTTTCTTTTACAGCTTGCGTTGTTATTGCTTTTACTTTATCATTTGCCAATGATGATAGGGTTTACCTTCTATTTTATTATCTGGCATTCGGTTTTATCACTTACAAATATTGTTTTGTATCTGCGTCGGAATAATGTATATCCTCCCGGATTGATTGTGAAGCAAATTGTTTTTTACAGTTGTCTCGCAATGGCAGGTGTTAGTTTGGTTGGTCTCGGCGGATTCATGTTCGTCAATTCAAATACCATTGTGGTGTATGTATTTCTAGGCCTTGCGGTTCTTACTGCGCCGCACATGCAGATCATGCACGATATGTACAATCGATTGCGATTGGATAAGCAAAGTGGTTTTTGAACCACACAGTAAGTTTCAATTCGCTTGGAGCGATACTGTTCTATTCGTGATTCAAACTGTTGCCGCAGTGTTTGCAATAGCTGGCATCAACATCGTGTCCTTCACGTCCACAAGCAGGACAGGCTTCGTGTTGCTCCCGTTTGTGACGCATGGCTGCCGTCATTTCAGATGTTACAATACCGGTTGGTACTGCAATAATTGCGTAGCCAATAAACATGATGACGCTGGCGAATAATTTGCCCAGTGTTGTTACAGGTGAAATATCGCCATAACCTACGGTAGTGATTGTTACAATGGCCCAGTAGATACTTTCGGGTATACTGCTGAATCCATTTTGTCCTCGTTCAAGTAAATACATCACCGAACCAAGAATGATCACAATGGTAAATACAACGAGCATGAAGATGGTGATTTTATTCAAGCTGGCACGAATGGCATGTCGAAGAAAACGTATCTCACCCAAAAAATGCGTGAGTTTAAAAATCCGGAAAATTCGAAGTAGTCGCAACGATCGCAACACCATCAACGATTGTGTACCTGCAATAAATAAACTGAGGAAAGAGGGGAGGATAGCAAGTATATCGATCAGCCCAATAAAACTCAATGCATATTTTAATGGCTTTTCCAGTGTTAATAATCGCAGAATGTACTCAAGCGTAAACAAGCCGGTGAGTATCCATTCCAACGTTAAAAACAATCGACCGTATTGTTGATGCAATGTTGCAATGCTGTCGAGCATTACAATGAGGATGCTGGCAACAATTGTAATGAGTAACCCAATATCAAAAGCTTTACCGGCTTTGGTATTACTTTCAAAGATAATGGCGTGGAGTTTCTCCCGGCTGCTATTGGAAAGTAAAGGCATGCTGCAATTTATTACTTTCTGGGGGTTAGTGAGCCGGTAATTGGATGATGAAGGAGATACGCCCCGGTTCGTGTCTCACGAATCGGAAGAAATTAAAACTGGTTCTTGGAGCACTGTCAAGGCGTTAAAGACATAAAAATTGTTATTTTGTAATGCAACAAATGTAATTTCTATGCGGCGTACTGATTTTTTAAAAGCACTTTTGGGATCACTTGCTATTGGTAAGCTACCCGTGGCACTCACAAAAAACTTTAGGAAAATTTATCTGCTGCAATGCTTTGTTGCAGGATTCAGATTTCATAAGGGTATGCAATTGCTGGCAGAAATGAAAGAAGGCGATTTGCTTGAGCTTGTACGTGAGCCTGTAAATGAGCACGACGATTGTGCTGTAGCTTTGCATTGGCGGGAGCAGAAAATAGGCTACATACCTGCCACTACCAATGAAATGCTGAGTTACTTATTGGATGCAAATGCACTCAGCCTGTTTGCTGTTATTACCCATCTTCAACAGGATGCGCAGCCTTGGGAAAATGTAGCAGTCGCTATTTATTTTATACAGGAAGCTGATAAAGACCTGCCGGCGCATGCCGGTTATTTAACCCGTATTGAAGCCCCGCATTACCGAACATTAAATAGAAAAGAAAAACTGAATGAGCCTGATTATGACGATTTGTTTGATACAAGCGACCGTGTGATTAATCTTGATGAGATACCCGAACACCAAGCCGAGGCTAAAATTTATTTTGAAAGGCATTACAGTAAACATACTGTTGCTATTAACGGGAACGGCCGTTATGTGCAGGTAAAAGATGATGGCATTTACACCTATATGTATGAAATAGATGATGCAATAAATTTAGTGAAAGACAGAAACGGTAAAGAGTTTATTGAGTTTTTTCTGGTATAACAGAGTGGAGTGCTGAAATAGAAAAAACTTCTGAAAAATGCTCCCCGGGTGATTAGCCCGGTGCTTAGTCAGAAGTTTTAACAAAGGTAAAAGTTTTTAGCATGGATGCCAACCTTGCACTAATAGAAGCAGAGAAATACAGCAAGTAATAAATAAACAATACTCCACAGTATAACAATGGTAATGGCCAGCGTGGGCTTTTCCTCCCTGCACCTGTAAGCTGTAATAAAAGGGAGTGCTGGAAAAAGCACAACAAATCTCATAAAGAAAAAAAGCATGAAAGGAATCTGAGGAACAACTCTGACTAAAAAAGAGAGAATACCTGTTACAACCAGTATAATAATGAGTAGTTCCACCGTGTAAATATATTAAAGTATTGAGATTGTTGGCAGGGCTGCCAATCCTAACAATCATACCAGTAAATAATAAGGCAACATTTTCCTGTTTGTATTACATTAGCAACCTAAAACGAATCAATGAAATAGAATAACTGAACTAAACATATAATAACATTAGCGTTGCTAAATGTTTCTTTCCTCATAAAATCGCCAGTTTTAAAGTACAGAAAGAAACAGTTTAGGGATGCGCCTGCACGGCGTGTCCTTTGCTGTTTTCAATTCTGTACGGGTGTCTGGCAATACCTTTGAGGAGGAGAGAACTTAATTTGCAGAGGTACACGCCCATTTTTTTATCCATTACTGCCAGAAGTACCTGCGGCGATAAATGCCTTGGTAATGCCCACATTGAACTGGATAGGAAAAGATAAAGTAGTAAACCACCACTTAGAGATACCCTACCATACGTTAGAGAAACAGTACACATTTGACAATTGTGTACAAGATGCCAAGGGCGTTTCAGAAAATAAAATCATACATGCAGATAATTTACTGGCACTTAAAAGCCTGCTGCCGGAATACGAAGGAAGGATTAAGTGTATTTATATTGATCCACCATATAATACAGGCAATGAAGGTTGGGTGTATAACGATAATGTAAGTGATCCACGGTTTAAAAAGTGGCTGGGAAATGTGGTTGGCAAAGAAGCAGAGGATTTAACAAGGCACGACAAGTGGCTTTGTATGATGTACCCAAGGCTGAAATTGTTGCACAAGTTATTAAGCGATGATGGAGCAATATTTATAAGCATTGATGAAAATGAGCAAGCAAGTTTGAAAATTATGCTTGATGAGATTTTTGGAGTTGGGAATTTCATTGAGCAGCTAATATGGAATAAAAGAGTTCCCAAAAACGATAAATATATTGGGAACATCCATGAGTATATTCTGCTTTATGTTAAGAATAAGAATTTGGAACATCGATTTATACAGGGAAAGGATGGAATTCCTGAAATCAATGAGCTTCTTTCAAATTTAAAGCGTAAAAAAATTCCAATAACAGAAGCGGAAAGTGAAATTAAAAAGCTGTATAAAAAGAATAATTATGATAGAGGGATTACATTATATAATTCACTTGATGAGAATTATGACTTATGGGGCAAAATAAATATGAGCTGGCCGAATGGTCAAACTTTTGGGCCACGTTATGATGTCTTGCATCCAATTACAAAGAAACCTTGCAAAGTGCCAGATAGGGGATGGCGATGGACAGAGGAAACATTTAAATCAAATCTGAACTATGATAATCTAAAAATATTGCCTGATGGTAGTGTAATGTGTGGTAAAGTTTGGTTCGCTAAAGATGAAAAGACTCAACCAAGCTCAATTAAGTATTTACATGAAGTTTCAGACTTTTTGTTAAGATCAATTATTAGTACAAAAAGTGCAGGAGGTATTGATTTGAAGACAATCCTGTTTGATAGCCAATTCGACTATCCAAAACCTTTTGATTTGGTTACGCTTCTGATCAATTCTTTCGATTCTAAAAATTCAATTATTCTTGACTCATTTGCTGGTTCTGGTACAACTGCCCACGCAGTATTAAACCTCAATAAACAAGATGGAGGCAACCGTAAATTTATTCTAATTGAAATGGAAGATTATGCCGAAACTATCTCTGCCGAAAGAGTAAAACGTGTAATAAAAGGCTATAGCGAAACAGAAGGTACTGGTGGTAGTTTTAGTTTTTATACTCTTGGAGAAAGGGTTTTAGATGATGAACAAAATCTGAACCCCAATTTAGCGGTTGAAAAAATACACAGCTATATCTGGTACAGTGAAACACAGCAGCCTTACACACAGCAAACCAATGCAGTAGGTTATTTGGGCAAGTATAGTAACACGGGTTATTACTTTTATTATCAACCCAATGAAGTAACCACTTTAGATGATGCTTACTTAATGAATGTAACAGAACTATGTGAGCAATATGTAATGTATGCAGATGTTTGCCTGCTGAGTGAAAGAACAATGCTGCAACATAATATCATTTTCAAAAAAATACCAAGAGATATTAGCAAGTTGTAACCGGGTCGGGACGCTTTCAGCGACCTGAACCATGCAAACAAAACGCACATGGAATTAAAGAAATATCAACGTCTGGTTATAGATGATCTTCAGCAGTTCTTAAAACTGCTGAACGAAGAAAAGAATATTGGCATGGCCTATGAAAAGCACTGGGCAGTAAAAGGGCTACCTGTTACTTCTTACGATTTCAATGGAATGCCTCCATACAAGTACACTATTCCTCAATGCCCGCATGTTTGTATAAAAGTGCCTACCGGCGGGGGCAAAACGTTTTTGGCTTGTAATGCCTTAGCTCCAATTTTTTCACAGTATCATAAAGGGTTAGAAAAAGCAGTCGTATGGCTCGTGCCTTCCACTTCTATTTTAGAACAAACAGTAAAAAATCTGAAAAATCCTTCACATCCTTACAGGCAAAAGCTGAATGATTTGTTCAGTCATCGTGTAGAAGTGTATGATAAAAAGGAATTGTTAGATGCGCAATCATTTAATGCAGGAACTGTAAAAGAAAATCTCAGCATTATGATATTGAGTTACGCATCGTTGCGTATTACCAATAAAGAAGAACGGAAAAGTTACCAGGATAACAGCAATTATGCAGGCTTCTTTACTACAGATACTGACAGAAGCCTATTACTGCAAAAAGAAGGTGTGGATGAAATGAGTTTGATCAATGTAATCCGCCTGTTAAACCCGGTTTGCATTATTGATGAAAGCCACAATGCAGAGAGCAGTTTGAGTGTGGATATGCTGAAAGACCTGAACCCGTCTTTTGTACTCGACCTTACAGCTACACCAAAAGATAACAGCAACATCATTAGCGTAGCAGACAGCATGAGCCTTAAACGGGAAAATATGGTAAAGTTGCCCGTGGTGGTGTATAATCAAAATCGAACAGAAGATGTAATTGATAGTGCCATTACGTTGCAAAAGAATTTAGAAAAGATTGCCATTGCAAGCGAAGCAAAAAGTGGTAGTTATATCCGGCCCATAGTATTGTTTCAGGCACAAAGCAAGGGCGGTGAGGAGAATATTACTTATCAAAAACTAAAAGAGAAACTTGTAAAAGTATATGGGCTGAATGAAAAGTATATTGCTATAAAAACGGCTACAATCAACGAATTGAAAAATGAAAATTTGGGCAGTAAGCAAAGCGATATACGTTACATCATTACAGTAAATGCTTTAAAGGAAGGATGGGATTGTCCTTTTGCTTACATTCTTGCAACAATAGCCAACAGGAGTACACCTGTGGAAGTTGAGCAAATTTTAGGAAGGATACTAAGGTTGCCTGATGCAGTAAAACATGCAGACAAAATGCTGAACATGAGTTATGTGTTTACCAGCAGTCCCGATTTTCAAAGAACCTTGGATTCTATCGTGGCTGCATTAAATAAGCAGGGCTTCAGCAAACATAACAATCGTGATAACACAGTAGTAAATGTAGAATTTGAACCTGATGAATTAATAAATAAGGCAGAGGAAGATGGTGAGCAATTAGACATCTTTAATACTGGTATTGAAGCTGAAAAGCCTTTGGATGAGCTTATTGACGACAATTATATTCCGGCTGGAAATGCCAACCAATCATTTACACAGGTATTACAACAAAAAGCAAATGCCGCTTATGATAATTTACAGGCCTTAGTAGATGATTTGGATGACACAGAATTAAGCACTACACCTTTAAATGCAGAAATGATGCAGCCAATAAAAATAAGAGAGAAGTTTATTGATGTTGTAAAAGATATAAGCATACCACAGTTTATGAGGTTGAATGAACAAAAGAGTTTATTGCAACCAATGGACTATAAAATGGTGGATAAAGAATGGCTTCTAAATAATTTCAAGCTATCGCAGGAAGGCACCAAGATAAATTTTGACAGCATCTCAGTAAATATTCGGGAAGTGGATTTAATTTCTGAAAGTAGTAAAGAGTATTTGCCGCAGGCAGTTAAAATAAACAGCAAAACACGAGAGGCGATTATGAAGCACATCAATTCATTAAGTAATGAGTTGCAGTTACAGTCGCTTGCTAATATGGTTATTAATGCAATGGGTAAAATGCCTCCAATCAGTCAGCCCGAATTGAAAAAATATACACAAAGGGTAATTGAAGATTTAGAGCCAGAGAAGTTGGCAGAATTAAAACAAAGCCCTGAACTGTATGCGGAGAAACTAAAAATTAAGATACAGAGTTTTATGCTCTCTCATGCCGAAGAAGAATTTGAAAAGCGATTGTCTACAAATAAAATTCTATTAAACGATGCTTATACTTTCCCGGCAAGTATTACATTAATACGTTCGACACCATCTGGTAATTTTGGATTGTACGCAAAAGAAGAAGCTGTCAATTCTTTAGAAAGCAAACTGAAAGGTGCATTAGAAGAAATGGATAATATTGTTTTCTGGCACAGGAATGTCAGCAGGAGAGGGTTTGAAATAAATGGAAATATCAACCACTACCCAGATTTTATTATTTATACTCAATCAAAAAAGATCATTCTTATAGAAACAAAAGGGGAGCATTTGAATGCAGATAAGAAAATTAAACTTGGAGGCTACTATACCAAGTATTCTAATCAACAGATTCATTACTTTATGATTTTTGAAAACAATGCGCCTTTGGGAGCGTTTAATTTTGACAATGCAGTTGAAAGGATAAGGGAAATGTAAAACAGCTTTTTCTTTGAATTTTTATCCCTCCGACGAGGGCGTCTGACGTAACCAGCATCTCCCAAACAAAAAGCCCTGCTGTCTAATCAGCAGGGCTTTTCTATCTTCTGAATCCAATAAATCTTATAAAATATAGGTTCAGACAATTAAATATCAATCGCCTCACCATACGCAACAGCTGTTGCTTCTTTCAACGCTTCGCTCATTGTGGGGTGAGGATGTACGCCGTTCAGAATTTCGTGATACGTTGTTTCGAGTTTACGTGCAACAACTACTTCGGCAATCATTTCCGTTACACCTGCACCAATCATGTGTGCACCAAGGAATTCACCATACTTTGCATCAAAGATCACTTTTACAAAACCATCGGTGTTACCTGAAGCACTTGCTTTACCACTCGCCATAAACGGAAACTTACCCACTTTTACTTCGTAACCTGCATCCTTTGCTGCTTTTTCGGTATAACCAACAGAAGCAATTTCAGGTGAGCAATACGTACAACCAGGGATGTTGTTGTAATCCATTGCTTCAGGTGCATGGTTGTGTTTCTTTTCCATGTAAGCAATATGCTCAGCAGCGTTAATGCCTTCTTTACTTGCAACGTGTGCAAGCGCCTGACCGGGTGCCACATCACCAATTGCATAAATGCCGGGAACAGATGTTGCACCATATTTATCAACAACAATTCTTCCTTTCTCTGTTTTAATGCCGTTTTCTTCCAAACCAATATTTTCGATGTTGGCAACAACACCTGCCGCACTTAATAAAATATCAGCTTCCAGTACCTGCTCGCCGGCTGCTGTTTTTACAGTAG
>CAWHOR010000013.1:0-62987 GCA_963830845.1 uncultured Bacteroidota bacterium
GCCGGCAAACCTGCCGAGCCACCTGACGCGCTTTCCGGAGCTGCTTGAAGATGTCCGGGGCAAGCACATCCAGTGCGACGTGCTGTATCTGGACGCCGACGAAGAAACCCTGCTCAAGCGTTTCTCCGAAACTCGCCGTCGCCATCCGCTGAGCAACGCCAACCGCTCGCTGGCCGAGGCGATCCAGGATGAAACCGCCCTGCTCGGCCCGATTGCCGACCTCGCCGACCTGAAGATCAACACCACCAATCTGAACCTGTACCAGTTGCGCGACACCATCAAGCTGCGTCTGCTGAACCAGCCGGAGCCGGGGACCGCATTTCTGGTCGAGTCCTTCGGCTTCAAGCGCGGCATGCCGGTGGATGCGGATCTGGTGTTCGATGTGCGCTGCCTGCCCAATCCGTACTGGAAGCCGGAACTGCGCGCGCAATCAGGTCTCGATGCGCCGGTGGCCGAGTACCTGGCGGCGCAGCCGGAGGTCGAAGAAATGTTCCAGGACATTTTCACCTACCTGCACAAGTGGCTGCCGCGCTTCGCCGCGAGCAACCGCGCCTACGTCACCATTGCCATTGGCTGCACCGGCGGGCATCACCGCTCCGTCTACCTGACCGAACGCCTGGGTCAGGCCCTGCAGAAAACCCTGAAGAACGTCCAGGTTCGCCACCGCGACCTCACTTAAAGGATTCACACCGCGATGCCTGCTCTGGAAATCGAAATCATCAACAAGCTGGGCCTGCATGCCCGCGCATCGGCCAAGTTTGTTGGAGTGGCCGGGCAGTATCCGGATTGCACGATCAGAGTGGGTCGTACACCAGAGACCACGGTTGATGGCAAAAGCATCATGGCGATGATGATGCTGGCGGCTGGCAAGGGCACCAAGATCTATCTGAGTACTGAAGGGCATCAGGAACAGGAAGCGCTGGATGCGCTGGTGGCGTTGATCAACAACTACTTCGATGAAGGCGGCTGACAGCCAAAATCAAAAAGTCGCAGCCTCGGCAGCTCTACACTGGAATGCGCCCTGTAGGAGCTGCCGCAGGCTGCGATCTTTTGATCTGCTTCAACCCAACGCCGTATCCATCACCATCATCAGACAAAACCCGATCAACAAACCAAGACTGGCCAGCTTGTCATGACCATTGCGTCGCGACTCGGGAATCACTTCGTGGGTCACCACCAGCAACATCGCCCCCGCCGCCAGCGCCAGACCTAACGGCAACAACACCTGCGCCAGACTGACCAGCCAGGCACACAACAGCGCAAACACCGGTTCGACCAGACCTGACGCCGCGCCGATCAGGAACGCCTTGACCCGCGACATCCCCGCCCCGGCCAACACCAACGCAATCACCAGACCCTCCGGTACATCCTGCAAAGCGATGCCCATGGCCAGACTGTCCGCATCCGGCATGCCGCCGCCGGCAGAAACGCCGACGGCCATGCCTTCAGGGATGTTATGGGCAATGATGGCGAACACGAACAGCCAGATCCGCGGCGGAATCACCGGATGCTCGACGGTGCCGACGAGCATTTCCGGGGACGCGCCGGACACCTTGCGATCAACCAGATACAGCCCGAACGCACCCAGCATGATGCCGAAGCAGATCAGGCCGCTGGCACGCCCACGGTGTCAGACCCAGGCTTTCGGCGGCGGCAATGCCCGGCACGATCAGCGAAAACGCCGTCGCCGCCAGCATCACCCCGGCACCAAAACCCAGCAAGGTGTCGCTGAGCGCCTGCGGCATGCGCCGAATCACCAGCACCGGCACAGCGCCAAGCGCCGTGCCGAGGGCGCAGATCGCGCCGCCCTGCAACGCCCGCAACAGCCTCGGTTCCAGATTCAGCCATTCCAGTCCGTGGGCAACCAGCAAGGTCATGCCCGCCAACAGCAATAGCGATCCCACTGCGTAACGAAACATACGCCCACTTCCGATCGCCAGTGTTTCAGTGCCCATAGTCAGCCTTGGATTGTTTTTATAGAAGACTTAAACCAGTGCAGCCTGATAGCGCGCAGCAACTTCAGGCCAATTGATCACGTTGTAGAACGCGTTGATGTATTCCGGGCGACGGTTCTGATAGCGCAGGTAATAGGCGTGCTCCCAGACGTCGAGGCCGAGAATCGGCGTGTTGCCGTTCATCAACGGACTGTCCTGGTTGCCGCTGCTTTCCACGACCAGTTTTTTCTCCGGGGTCACACTCAGCCAGGCCCAGCCGCTGCCGAAACGGGTCAGCGCGGCTTTGGTGAAGGCTTCCTTGAAACTGTCGAGACCACCCAGTTGCTCATCGATGGCCTTGGCCAGCGCGCCGTCCGGTTTACCGCCGCCGTTGGGCACCATGACTTCCCAGAACAGCGAGTGGTTGGCGTGACCGCCGCCCTGATTGATCACCGCCGCGCGAAGTTTTTCCGGCAGATTGCTGAACGCTGGCCACCAGTTTTTCCACCGGCCACTCGGCATATTCAGTGCCTTCTACGGCGGCGTTGAGGTTGTTGATGTAGGTCTGGTGATGCTTGGTGTAGTGGATCTCCATGGTCTGCGCATCGATGTGCGGTTCCAGGGCATCGTAGGCGTAAGGCAAGGCAGGCAAGGTAAAAGCCATTTCAATGGACTCCATGGTGATGTGGGGCAGGCGCGCGGCGCGCATTGCCGGTATCCGGGTGCAGCAGGCGCTGGGTGCGCGGGTATTCGCCGTGTTCGCTGATGAAATTCAGCAGCTCGACGTAGGTCTTGCTGCTCTGGCGCAGCGCCGCTTCACGCAAGGCCAGGCGCTGACGTTCGTCCTGCATGGTCTGCAACAGCCGTTGATGGATGGCGCAGAGGTATTCGGCGCTCTCCTCCGGCTGGTTCAGGCGCAGGTGCAGATCCGCCAGGTTGTGATGGGAGATGACGCAGGCCGCCACCGCTTCGTCGGCATCCGCCCAGCGTTCGAACAACACTTGCGCCAGGGCCAGGGCTTGCAGGTAAGCCTCACGGGCGTCGATCAGTTCGCCCAGCATGAAGCAGCGATTGGCCCGTTCGATCGTGCGTTTCCAGTGCTCCATGGTGAGCCTCCAAAGCGGTTGCGGGGTTTACACGCCGCCGGCGGTGAGTTTCTCGGGGTTGAGCAACTCTTCCAGTTGGCTGCGCGACAGGTCGGTGTGTTCCAGGGCGACGTCGATCACCGGGCGGCCTTCCTTGTAGGCCTGCTTGGCGATTTCGGCGGCTTTCTGGTAACCGATGATCGGGTTGAGCGCGGTGACCAGAATCGGGTTGCGCGACAGCGCTTCTTTGAGGCGCGACTCGTTGACCTTGAAGCTGGCGATGGCTTTGTCGCCGAGCAGGCGGCTGGAGTTGGCCAGCAGTTCGATGCTGCTCAGCAGGTTCTGCGCGATGATCGGCAGCATCACGTTCAGTTCGAAATTGCCCGACTGGCCGGCGATGGTGATCACCGAATCGTTGCCGATCACTTGCGCGGCGACCATGGCGGTGGCTTCCGGGATCACCGGATTGACCTTGCCCGGCATGATCGACGAGCCCGGTTGCAGGGCTTCCAGTTCGATTTCGCCGAGGCCGGCCAGCGGGCCGGAGTTCATCCAGCGCAGGTCGTTGGCGATTTTCATCAGCGACACAGCGGTGGCTTTGAGCTGGCCGGAGACGGCGACGGCGGTGTCCTGCGAGCCGATCAGCGCGAACAGATCCTTGCCCGGGGTGAATTGCACGTCGGTCAGTTGGCTCAGCTGACGACTGAAACGCGCGGCGAACTCAGGATGTGCGTTGATCCCGGTGCCGACCGCCGTGCCGCCCTGCGCCAGGGATTGCAGGCTTGGCAGCAGATCCTGCAGATGACGCGATGTTGGCCTTGAGCTGCTGCGCCCAGCCGTTGAGCACCTGGCTCATGCGCACCGGCATCGCGTCCATCAAATGCGTGCGGCCGGTTTTGACGTGGTGATGCACTTGCCCGGCTTTGCGCTCGATCACTTGCACCAGGTGCAGCAGCGCCGGCAGCAGTTGTTCGTGCAGGGCCAGCGCGGCGCTGACGTGGATGGTGGTCGGGATGATGTCGTTGCTGCTCTGGCCGCAGTTGACGTGATCGTTGGCGTTGACCGGCTCGCCGAGCAGGCGGCTGGCCAGGGTGGCAATCACTTCGTTGGCGTTCATGTTGGAACTGGTGCCGGAACCGGTCTGGAAGATATCCACCGGGAAATGCTGCATGAAATCGCCTTCGAGCAGACCTTGCGCGGCGTCGCTGATGGCTTTGCCCTGGGCGGCGCTGATCTGGTTGAGTTCGACGTTGGCGCGGGCGGCGGCGGCTTTGGCGAGGATCAGTGCGCGAATGAATTGCGTCGGCATCGGTTTGCCGCTGATCGGGAAGTTATCCACTGCGCGCTGGGTTTGCGCGCCGTAGAGAGCGTCCACCGGCACCTGCAGTTCGCCCATGCTGTCGCGCTCAATACGTGTCTTGGTCATCTGAAAATCCTTGCACCAGTTCAATAAGAGGAATCGAGGGAAGCAGTTCGCAGGTGGCGAGCTGCCAGGTGTAGCGTTGCCAGCGTTTGAGCCGGCATTTGCACAGGGACAGGCGTTCCATTTCACGCAACGGGCGCCAGGCTTGATCGAGACAGAGGCTGCGCCAGTGCCACGGCAAGGCGATGTCGGTGGCCGTGTCGAGCAGCAGACGGAAGGAGGTTTCAGCGATGGTCCAGGGAGAAGTCGCCGTGCAACAGGCCAGATACCGGCCTTCGGCCAGGTAATGTTCGATCAGGCGCGGTTCGTCAGGATCCATCGCGCAACGGATCTGGCGACTCATCCAGCGCCAGCTTTCGAGGTACGGCTGCTCGTGCAAGGCAGAACTCATGATCCGGGGCTCATCCGATAATGAGATTTATTATTAGATGATAATGAGAACCAAAACAAGAGCTCCGATTTACGCAGAGTTCATTGTGGGAGCGAGCCTGCTCGCGAAGGCGTCCTGTCAGTCACCACTGCGGTCGGCAGTTAAATCGCTTTCGCGAGCAGGCTCGCTCCCACATGGGTTTTGTGTGGAGCCAATAAAAAAGGCGCGCCACCCGATGGGGTGGCGCGCCTTTTTGTGTGACGGTTGGGGTTTAGCTGCCCGCGACCGTCATCCGCTCGATCAACACCGAACCGGTGCGAATGTTGCTGCGCAGTTCCAGGTCATTACCCACCGCGACGATCTGCTTGAACATGTCGCGCATGTTGCCGGCGATGGTCACTTCCTGCACCGCGAACTGGATTTCGCCGTTCTCGACCCAGAAACCCGCCGCCCCGCGCGAATAGTCGCCGGTGACCATGTTCAGGCCATGGCCCATCAATTCGGTGACCAACAAGCCACGGCCCATGCGCTTCAACAGCGCCGCCTGGTCTTCATCGCCATGGGTGACGAACAGGTTGTGCACGCCGCCGGCGTTGGCGGTGCTCGGCATGCCGAGTTTGCGACCGGAGTACGTGCCGAGGATGTACGACACCAACTCGCCCTTTTCGACGAACGGTTTGGCATACGTCGCCAGACCATCACCGTCGTACGACGCACTGCCCATGGCGCGCATCAGGTGCGGACGCTCATCGATGGTCAGCCATTCCGGGAACAGCTTCTGCCCCAGCGTGCCTTCAAGGAACGACGATTTGCGATACAGGCTGCCGCCGGAAATCGCCGAGAGGAAACTGCCGAACAAACCACCCGCCAGTTCTGCGGAAAACAGCACCGGCACTTCGCAGGTCGGCACCGGACGCGCGCCCAGACGGCTCGCCGCCCGTTGCGCGGCACGCTGGCCGATGCTCACCGGATCGGCCAGCAGATTGCCCTGACGGTTCACGTCGTACCAGTAATCGCGCTGCATCTGGCCGTCGGCCTCGGCGATCATCACGCAGCTCAGGCTGTGTCGGGTCGACGCATAACCACCGATAAAACCGTGGCTGTTGCCGTAAACGCGGCAGCCCTGATGGGTGCTGAGGGTGGTGCCGTCGGCGTTCTTGATCCGCGCGTCGGCGTCGAATGCCGCCGCTTCACAGATCAGGGCCTTCTCGATGGCCTGCTCCGGGGTGATGTCCCATTCGTGGAACAGGTCGAAATCCTGCAGATCCTTGGCCATCAGCGCCGCATCGGCCAGGCCCGAGGCTTCGTCTTCGGAGGTGTGCTTGGCGATCGCCAGTGCGGCAGCGACGGTTTCGCGAATCGCGTCCGGGCCGCTGGCGGAGGTGCTGGCCGAGCCTTTGCGCTGGCCCACGTACAAGGTGATGCCAAAGCCCTGATCGCGGTTGAATTCGACGGTTTCGACTTCGCGCTGACGCACCGACGTCGACAGGCCCTGCTCCAGCGACACCGCCACTTCACAGGCACTGGCGCCCTGACGCTTGGCTTCGGCGATGATCTGCTCGACTTGTTCCTGCAGTGCCGGCAATGCTTGCGGGCCGACGCTTTCAACTGCACTCATGCTCTTCTCCACTCAAATTCTGCTTTCGGCTGGGGCCATCGAGCGACCGGGCCGGACAAGCGGCCCCCGACTGGTTATCATGGCGGCGTTTCTTTGCGGACTGCCACCATGGTTGATTCTTACGACGACTCCCTCGATACGGGAGAAAAAAGCAAATCTCAGGTCAAACGCGAGCTGCATGCTCTGGTTGACCTCGGCGAGCGCCTTACAACACTCAAGCCTGACTTGATGGCAAAACTGCCGCTGACCGACGCCATGCGCCGGGCTCTGGCCGATGCGCCCAAGCACACCGCGAATATCGCGCGTAAACGGCACCTGCAGTTCATCGGCAAACTGATGCGCGATCAGGACACTGACGCGATTCTGACCTTGCTCGATCAACTCGATGCCTCCACTCGCCAGTACAACGAGCGTTTCCATAACCTGGAACGCTGGCGTGATCGCCTGATCGCGGGCGACGATGCCGTGCTGGAGAAATTCGTCGTCGAGTACCCGGACGCCGATCGCCAGCAATTGCGTTCCCTGATCCGTCAGGCTCAGCACGAGGTTGCGCAAAACAAACCTCCTGCTTCCAGCCGTAAAATCTTCAAGTACATCCGTGAGCTGGACGAGACTCAACGCGGTCTGCGTTGATATCTCGCCACCGGGTGGCCGCCCTGCGCGCCACCCGAAGCTCCACCTCTTCTTATGCGCCCGTGCCACCCACGGTGATCGCATCGATTTTCAGCGTCGGCTGGCCGACACCTACCGGCACCGACTGCCCATCCTTGCCGCACGTGCCCACACCGCTGTCCAGCGCCAGATCGTTACCGACCATCGACACCCGGCTCATCGCCTCCGGGCCGTTGCCGATCAACGTCGCGCCTTTGACCGGCGCGGTGATCTTGCCGTCTTCGATCAGGTACGCCTCGCTGGTGGAGAACACGAACTTGCCGCTGGTGATGTCGACCTGACCACCGCCGAGGTTGGCGCAGTAGATGCCCTTCTTCACCGAGGCGATGATTTCTGCCGGATCGCTTTCGCCGCCGAGCATGTAGGTGTTGGTCATGCGCGGCATCGGCAGATGCGCATAGGACTCACGACGACCGTTACCGGTGCGGGCCACGCCCATCAGGCGCGCGTTGAGCTTGTCCTGCATGTAGCCTTTGAGCACGCCGTTTTCGATCAGCGTGGTGCACTCGGTCGGCGTGCCTTCGTCGTCGACGCTCAGCGAACCGCGACGGCCGCTCAAGGTGCCGTCATCGACGATGGTGCAGAGCTTCGAGGCAACCATTTCGCCCATGCGACCGCTGTAGGCCGAGCTGCCCTTGCGGTTGAAGTCGCCTTCCAGACCGTGGCCGACCGCTTCGTGCAGCAGCACGCCAGACCAGCCCGAACCCAACACCACCGGCAACGTACCGGCCGGCGCCGGAATCGCTTCCAGATTCACCAGCGCCTGGCGCAGCGCTTCACGGGCATAGCCCATGGCGCGGTCTTCGGCGAGGAAATAACGGTAGTCGGTACGCCCGCCGCCGCCATGCCCGCCGCGCTCGCGACGACCATTCTGCTCAACGATCACGCTGACGTTGAAACGCACCAGCGGCCGCACATCCGCCGCCAGGCCGCCGTCGGTGGATGCCACCAGAATGCGTTCCCAGACACCGGCCATGCTCACGCTGACTTGCTGGATACGCGGGTCGAGGGCGCGGGTGGCGACATCGATGCGCTTGAGCAGCTCGACTTTCTCGGCACGGCTCAGCACTTCCAGCGGGTTATCCGGCGCGTACAACTGTGCGACATCCTGCGTGGTGAACGCCTGCACCGTGCCGTTCTGCCCGGCCCGGGAGATCGAACGCGCCGCACGGGCCGCTGCGCCGAGGGCTTCGAGGGTGATCGCGTTGCTGTAGGCGAAACCGGTTTTCTCACCGGACTGCGCACGCACGCCGACACCCTGGTCGAGGTTGAAGCTGCCTTCCTTGACGATGCCGTCTTCCAGCGCCCAGGACTCGGAGATCTGGCCCTGGAAATACAGGTCGGCCGCATCGATGCCCGGGCCGGCCAGATCGCCGAGCACGCCTTGCAGGCTCTCGATCGTCACGCCGCCGGGCGCCAACAGGTGATCACTGACTGAGGACAACAACTCGCTCATAGGTTTACGCCTTAAATTCGTGTTCTGAAGCAGGTCGCTGTGCGCCCTGCGAGAAAAACCGCCGATGACTCGATCACCGGCATCCGCGCCCTGATGGACGCTTGTTCACTGCTATCGCGTTCGGCCAACAACACCGCTTCGCCTTGATCCTGCTGCGCCAGCACGCGGCCCCACGGGTCGATAATCGCCGCATGACCGAAGGTTTCTCGCGGCCCCGGATGGGTCCCGCCCTGCGCTGCCGCCAGCACATAACACTGGGTCTCGATGGCCCGCGCGCGAATCAGCACATCCCAATGCGCTGCGCCGGTCACCGCGGTAAAGGCCGACGGTGCGGTAATCAACTCGGCACCGGCGGCGCGCAATTCGCTGTACAGCTCCGGGAAAGCGCAGGTCGTAACACACGGTCAGGCCGACTCGGCCGACCGGCGTGTCGGCAACCACCACGCCACTGCCATAAGCATAGTCATCGGATTCGCGGTAACGGCCGCGATTGTCCGCCACATCGACGTCGAACAGATGCAACTTGTCATAGCGTGCAACGATTTCGCCCTGATCATCGACCAGCAGCGAGCAGGCATTGGCCTTGGCCGTCGGTTGATCCACCGGCGGCAACGGCAAGGTGCCGGCCACTATCCATAACTTGAGGTCGCGGGCGGTCTGTTTCAACCATGGCAGGATCGGTCCTTCGCCCAATGCTTCGGCGCGGCCGATGTCAGCGATGTCGCGACGGCCCATGGCGGCGAAGTTTTCCGGCAGCACCGCCAGCTTCGCGCCGCCGGCAGCAGCCTGTTCGAGCAGGCGTCGGGCCTGAGCCAGATTGGCCAGCACGTCGCTCTGGCTGACCATTTGAATCACCGCTAAAGACATGGCCGCTCCTCGGAATCTGCACATAAATCTGTAGGAGCTGCCGCAGGCTGCGATCTTTTGATCTGACTCTTAAAACAAAAGATCGCAGCCTTCGGCAGCTCCTACCAAGGCGTAGTGTCTGCTAGTTAAAAAGGCTTGTCGAAGGTGATTTTCGGCTCTTTCCACGGGCCTTTGACGGTGTACTTCACACTGGCGAAGCGCGCCACACGGTCACCGATCAGCTTGTCGATCAGGAACAACGCACCGCCGACCGCCGGTGCGCCGACGATCAGCGCGGCAATCGGCAGGTTGTTGGTCACCGGCAAGGTCACCAGCAACTTGGCGTCGACCTTGTCGCCGACCAGATCCAGCGTACCGTCCAGCTCAAGGTTGCTCGAAGGACCGGTCAGGCGAATCGGCTCGCGGGTGACATACACACCGTTGTTCGCCACCAGCAGGCCTTTGACCCGGTCGTAGCTCAAGCCTTTGCCGAACAGATCGGAGAAGTCCAGACGCAAACGCCGGCCGATGGAGTTGAAGTTGAGCAGGCCGAACACCCGCAACGCCTGCGCGCCGCCCTCCACTTCAACGAACTGGCCTTTGTTCAGCGACGCATCGAGCGTGCCGGAGAAACGCTTGGTCGCCAGCCAGGCCGGCGAGCCCGGCCAACGGCCATCGACGTCCATGTGGAATTCTTCGCTGGTCACGCTCGGCGCAAAGCCCCAGCCCTTGAGCACATCGGCGAGGTTCTTGCCGCCAATCCGGCCTTTGAACCAGCTGTTGGTCGCACCCGGCGCACCTTCCCAGCCGCCATTGCCCTGCAACAGGATGCCTTTGAGGCCCATGTCGAGGTTGTTCAGGGCGATGCCTTTGGCGGTCGGACGCACTTTCAGCGACCAGCCGCCGACCAGATCCGGGCCCAGGAACAGTTGATTGATGGTGATATCCAGCGCCGGAATCTTCGTCGGATCGACCGAGACCAAAGGGTCCGGCGAATTCTCGTCAGCCTGCACCGTCGGGTCCGGCGCCGGCAGTTTCACGTATTGCAGATTGACCGCAATCGGCACGCCCTTGGCGTCCGGCAGGCTGGCCGAGCCTTTGGCCTGCTGGCTGTCGAGCGCCAGATTCCACGCGCCCGGCTTGCGATTGAGCTGTACCGACGCCTGATCCAGCGTGGTCCCGAATGCCGTGAGCTTGCCGACCTTGAAATCAGCACTGTTGAGCAATTGCTTGGCGCTGCCGCCCGGATCCTGCCCGGCGTATTTGTTGACCAGATCCTGCCACGGCGCGACGTCCAGTTCCGAGAGCACACCGCGAATCCGCAAGCCCTTGGCGCCCGGCAGCACCGCTTCGCCGGCACCGAGGAACAACTCGCCACGGCCCTCGGCAAAATTGCTCGGCGGCGCCGCAAAGGTGAAGTTGGCCAGTTGGTCGTAATTGACCCAGTAACGCCGTTCCTGCCCCTGCAAGGTCATGCGGAACACGGTATCGCGCCCGACATCCGCCGCCATGCCGAACGGTGCCGGCAGATCCACCGCAACGCCTTTGAGGTTGGAGCTGACCATCAACTGGCTGTCGGCGCCGTCCAGATTCAATTGCAGTTGATACGGAATCGTCCCGGACACCGGCAATGGTTGCGTCACGCCCAACCAGTCGGTGAGTTTCTTGACTTCGACCTGCCCGGATGCCGCCACCCGGGTCTTGAGCTTGCCGGGACTGCCATCGGCGAAGATCTGCGCGGTCACCGGTTTGTCGAAGGCCCGCGCGGCGATGTTCTGCCCGCTGAGCCCTTTGGCGCTGTCGAAGCGGAAATCGCCCTTGAGCTGAGTCAGCTCCAGCTTCGGCTCGGCCAGTTTCAGGCGCGCATTGGCGGTTTTGAAGTCGACGAGGATTTTCGGCTGGTCGCCGCCCTTGTCCAGCGGGATATCGAGCTTGAGCTTGCCTTGCAGATCCCCGGCCCCTTCCCAACCGGCAAAGGTTTCACCGGTGCCGATTTCCAACAATCGGCACTCTTCTTCCCACACCAAATGCTTTGGGTGATATACGAATGATGGGACAAAACTGGTTGCGTTTGTATTCATTTACATTCACCATTTTCAAAATACGATCAACCAATGCAGCATCATAACCCATTGCTTTAATTTCATTCGGCCCTTGACGGCGTTCGATGTATTGATACAATACTTTATCAAGAATTGAATAGTCAGGTAATGAATCCGAATCTTTTTGTCCGGGTCTTAACTCTGCACTTGGTGGCTTGGTAATGATATTTGTTGGAATGATCTCTTCATTCCGGTTGATGTATTTCGCCAGTTCATACACCTGCAGTTTGTAACAATCGCCCAGCACACCAATGCCACCGGCCATATCGCCATACAATGTTCCATAACCAGTTGCCAGTTCACTTTTGTTAGAAGTATTGAGTAAGATGTATCCAAATTTATTGGCAATGGCCATCAACAAATTTCCACGGCTGCGGCTTTGAATATTTTCTTCTGCCAATGAAAATGGCAGGTCTTTGAAAATCGGTTTCAACTCTGCCAGGAATGCATCGTAAATATTTTTGATGGGCACAATATCATACGGGTTGCCGAGATTTTTACTCAACTGTTCTGCATCGCTTACACTATGATCGGTTGAATACTGTGATGGCAATAAAACAGCCCGTACATTTTCTTTCCCCAATGCCGTGCAGGCGAGTGCTAACGTTACAGCACTGTCAATGCCACCGCTGCTTCCGAGAATGGCTTTGCTGAAACCCATCTTTTGAAAATAATCCCTGATGCCGAGTACAATGGCATTATGTATTTCAGCAATGCACAATGTTTCATCTAAATGTGCCGGGTTAAATTCTTCGTTGGGCAATGTATCAACAGTTGCAACAACAGGTTCAGCAAATGAGCCGTCATCTTTTAACTCAAATCCCATCAGTTCCTCATCAAACAAGGATAAATGTTTGATCATATTTGCATGTTTATCAAACACCAACGAACCGCCATCAAACACAATTTCTGTTTGACTGCCCACACAATTGCAATACAGCATCGGCAGTTTGTATTTCTGCACATTCAGTTTTACAATGGCCTTTCGGTCTTCTACATGCGTATAATCAAATGGTGATGCAGAAATATTCAACATCACATCCGGTTGATATTTCATCAATTCATCCATCGGACAAATTCGGTACAAAGGATTATCGCCGAGGTTCCAGATATCTTCACAAATAGTGATCGCTAATTTCTTCCCTTTAAACTCTACAATATTCCAATCGTAGGCCGGTTCAAAATAACGGTACTCATCAAACACATCGTAGTTGGGCAGGCAGGTTTTATGAACAACTGCTTTTATCTCCTTTTCGTACAGAAAATAAGCAGCATTATGCAGATCTTTTCCTTCAATACGTTTGTTACGGTCAGGTGCACCAATGATCACGGCAATGGAATCGGCATGTTGCCTGATCTTGTCAATGGCTTCATTACATTTATTGAGAAAGTCGTTAAACTCTAAAAAGTCTCTTGGCGGATAGCCACACACACTCAATTCACTGAAGAGAATCAACTCGCCGCCCTGTGCTTTTGCCGCTTCGATCGCCTCAATGATTTTTTGCGTATTGCTTTCGAAATTGCCAATATGATAATTTTGCTGCGCAAGAAATATTTTCATTCGCCTGTTTATTATTGATTTTTTTGCCGACTGGTATTCGTTGTAAAAATTATCTTCGCTTACGGTAAAGTTGCTTAATAATTTTTACAACTCATTTCATTCGCCAAATTTCACGAATTTCAGCCACAGAACCGCACAACAATCATATGAAATAACCATAAAAATGGCCAAACTAACATATATCCACAGAGATAATAATTTTATGGTTATACTATGTGGCCAAAAAGCAATAACAATTAACACATGAATATTCCGTTAGTGAGCAACATGAAAAATCTCATCCCCATTTTCTTCATTGTAACACTCATTGCTTGCAACGATCAAACCAATGCCCCGGATGTATCGGGCATCAAGGTAGATCTGAAAGTGGAACGCTTTGAGCAGGATTTTTTTGGCATCGACAGTACCAATACAAAAGCCGGTTTGGCGCAGGTACAACAGAAGTATCCCCAATTTCTGCCTTTGTTTGTAAATCATGTGCTGGGCTTAGGTCCGTTGGTGGACAGTAACTTTCTGATTTATGATGGAAGTAAACGTTTTCTTCATCTGAATCAACCGGTATATGAAGCTTCGCAGAAGCTATATAAAAATTTCAGCAGCACAGCAGAAGAACTCTCAAATGGGTTTCGGTTTGTGAAGCATTATTTTCCTACCTATGAAATTCCAACCATCATTACAACAGTTGGGCCAATGGATGCATTGGCGCCCATGAGTAACAATGAGCCCAGTCCAAACTATCTGGGAGAAAATTTCCTGGCTATCGGTTTGCAGTTCTATTTAGGAAACGATTATTCGATTTACAACGACCCGGGTTATATCAGCAGCATTGCACCACAATACCGCAGCCGGCGTTTCAGCAAAGAGTTTATCGCAAACGATGTGTTTACATTGGTGATCGATGATCTGTATCCCGACAGCAGTAATCGTTATCCGTTGATTGAACGTTTTGTGGAGAAGGGAAAACGTTTGTACCTGTTGAATCAATTTCTGCCGAAATCAAATGATACGTTGCTGATCGGATATACAGGTAAACAACTCAATTGGTGTAAAGACAATGAACGCAGCGTTTATAATTTCTTTATTCAACAAAATCTGCTGTACGAAATTGATCCTTCACGCATTCAGAATTTTATTACTGACGGACCTACTACACAAGGTATGCCTGAACAAAGCCCGGGTAATATCGGTGCTTTTTTGGGTTGGGAAATTGTAAAATCTTACATGAAAAAAAATCCTGCAGTTACGTTACCACAGTTGATGAAGACATCGAACAAAATCATTTTTAATGAAGCTGATTACAAACCGCATTAAGCTGTTTGCGGTGGCTGGCCCATTTGTTTCATCATTTTAAAGTGAGAAACAATTGCCGCTCTCATCGTTTTAATTGAGTTATATGGCAATTGATACTCCTTACACTTCTGCTCTACTATTTTACTGATAGCAGGGTAATGAATGTGGCTGATACGTGGGAACAGGTGATGTTCTACCTGATAGTTCAATCCACCGGCAAACCAGGAAACAATTTTATTACGGGGGGCAAAGTTTGATGTTGTTTTAACCTGGTGCACGGCCCATTCGTTTTCAATAAGCAATGCTTCGTTAGGTCCCGCATATTCAAATTCTGTTTCTTCCACTACATGTGCCAGCTGAAACACAATAGCTAATACAAAACCGAGCACAATTTCCATTACCAGATAACCAACCAGCCAAGGCACAAATCCAACGACCATAATTGGTAAAGCGACATAGAAAAAAGCATACAATATTTTACTTACCCAAAAAACAATATGATCATTTGTCGTCATGTTCTGCATAGGGGTATTGTTCACTTTCTTTTTGAAATATTTATCAAAATCAAGATAAGCAGCCCATGCCAACGAAGAAATAGCATAAAGAAAGACAACGTATATGTGTTGATACTTGTGTGCAGGTTTCCATAGTTGTGATTGGCACTGACGCATTAACGGGCTTCGTGCAATATCATCATCCACTCCATCAACGTTTGTATACGTGTGATGAATAATGTTATGTTTGAACTTCCAGATAAATGCATTTCCTCCCAGGGCATTGATGGTATAACCCAGTAAATTATTTACCCATTTTTTGCTGCTGTAACTGCCATGATTGGCATCGTGCATTACGTTAAATCCGATGCTTGCAAACACAATTCCCAACACCGCACATAATGTTAACGACAACCATACCGGCATAGATACAGTTAATAGCAATATGTAAATGAGTAATGCTGCAGGGATTAAAACGATCGTTTTCAGATAAAGCTTGAAATTGCCTGTTTTTCGTGTGTTTGTTTGCGAAAAATAATTCTCTACTGCTTGTTTGAGATCAGAAAAGAAAACCGAATTCCTGTTGTTGAAAGTAACTTTTGCCATTTAAAAATCTGCCGGTTAAGTACAAAAAATGCAGTGCTCAAAGATACATTAAAAAAACAAGGAAATAATTTTGTGGAAGGTGCTTGTTAGGCTGGCGCTGTTAAAGTAAACAATTAGTTATTCTTGAAAGGCGCAATCATCTCAAACATCGGGATGTTTACCTTGAACTGTTTTTTGGTGTGCATGTTTTCCATGCTGTAATTACCTTCCATTTTACCCATATCGGTTTTGAGATTACAACCACTTACATACTGATATTGGTCACCCGGCAGAATAACCGGTTGCACACCTACCACTCCTTCGCCATCAATTTCTTTGTACGAGCCGTTGCTATCGAAGATGTTCCAGTGACGTTGGAGGAGTTTTACCGGAAAAGTATTGTTGTTTTCAATGGTAATACGATAGGCAAACATAAATTCAGCAGCAATCGGATCGCTGTAATCCGGTTGGTAGTATGTTTCCACACTTACCTTAACGCCTTCTGAAATTTTGAAAACCATGTATTAATTTGCTATAAAAATAATCGAATTTTAGAGAACTATCGCCATGGAGATGAGGAATGGCACAAAAACAACAAAGATCACTATGCCAAAGTCAACACACAAATACACAAACGGAGAAGTAACCATTGTCTGGAGACCCGATACTTGTATTCATTCCACGCTTTGCTGGAAAGGGCTGAAAGAAGTATTCAATCCTGCAAAACGCCCCTGGATTGAGCCGATGGGCGCAACAACTGATCAAATAATCGAACAGGTGCGGAAATGCCCAAGCGGCGCATTAAATTATGTGATGAATGAAGCGGAAGATGCTGAAAAGAAATGATGACTATTTATCGAACCACCAGCCCATATTGGTTTTACTCATCAGCCATGTAACCGACATGCCTGCTACTAATACGGAAGAAACAACCATGAGTATGATGGCCCGTTTTTTCTTACGGCGACGGCTGCTTGAACCGGAAGCATCGTAAAACAGAAAAAAGCTCCAGATCAAAGCTCCGAACGACAGGAAGAAAAAGAACTTAAACAGTTCCAGTCTTGCTGTATATGCGCCTAACAGAATAATTGACATCACGGGTTAGATGGTTTGGTTGACTTATCGTGTTCTTGTAAAAATAATTAAAACCCTGTTTTCTTCAGCAGAAAACATCAGCCTGCCTTTTTTGTTTTACTGTATCCGTTTTTCAATAAGTATTGCAGCACTTTTTCACGATGGTCACCCTGCACAATAATTTCACCATCTTTTACCGATCCGCCGCTGCCACATTGATTCTTTAGTTGCTTGCCCAGTTTTTCTGCATCCTCATCGGTTCCAATAAACCCATCAACCAATGTAACCGTTTTTCCTGCACGATGTTTTGTTTCCAGTTTTACACGAAGATTTTGTTGCGCCGGCGGCAAGGTTGCCTGCGGTTCACGTTCCTCTTCTTCAAAACGGAAATTCGGATCGGTACTGAAAACAAATCCTCCTTTATCAGGTTTATTCTTCTTACTCATGATATTTCCTTTTATTTCGCAAGTACTGCCTTTAAACTCAAATCAAGACTGCGTGCCTGATGAATCAATGCACCCACACTTACAAAATCAACACCTGTTGCAGCATAAGCCTGAATATTATCCAGATTAATGCCACCGCTTGCTTCCGTTTCTATTTGCTCACCGATCAATTCTACTGCTTCTATAATTTGTGCCGGTGTAAAGTTATCAAGCATAATGCGATCAACCTTTCCCACTGCCAGTACTTTTTTTACATCCGCTAACGAACGGGTTTCCACTTCAATTTTCAAAACCGGCTTTACTGTTTTCACATAGTGATACTGCTTGTTCAATAGCTGCTTCCAAACCACCGCAATAATCAATATGATTATCCTTGAGCATGATCATATCATACAACGCAAACCGATGATTGAATCCTCCCCCTATTCCAACTGCTTCTTTTTCAAGCAGCCGAAAGTTCGGTGTTGTTTTACGTGTATCGAGAATGCGTGTTTTGTAACCGGCTAATTTATCGGAATAGGTTTTTGTAAGCGTTGCAATGCCGCTCATCCGTTGCATACAGTTCAACACCAACCGTTCACATTGTAAGATGGTATGTACAGATGCTTCCACTTCAAATGCAATGTCACCAAACTTCATCTCGTCACCATCCTTCATATACGCATGAAAAACAATATCCGGTTGTTGAAAACGAAAAATAGTTTCGGCTACCTTCATGCCAGCAAGAATTCCGGCTTCTTTAATTTTCAAAACAGCTTTCCCTTTTGCTTCAGGCGAAATACAACTAAGTGTTGAATGATCGCCTTCACCAATATCTTCTTTTAATGCCGAAGCAATGAGCTGTTGCAACAGTTCATCATAGTTTGCTACCATGCCGCAAACGTACATGAAATTTTTCGTCAACGTTGCAGTCCCGCCAGCCATCTGGTGTACCTGAATGGATGAAAAATTTCATGGAAATTCATCTTAAAAAAATCACTAACGAAAAATATAAAGAATTCATTATTCAGTGCTCCACACGAAAAAGCCCTCCGCATATCGGAGGGCTCATCATGTTATCTTTTTTGTTTTGCTTAATTCTTTTGCTCAAATTCTACGCCCTGGATCAATTGTTTGTCACCTTTCGTACGCATGTAAACAGTTGTACGATAGGTGCCGCCTGCTGATGTAAGTGTACCAATAATAAAATTGGAAGATGGATTGCTGCCCGAGTGCTGCACTTCAAAATTCCGTACTTTATTCAGGTTAAAAAAATCTCTGATCACCAACTCCGCCTGTCCCTTGCTGAAGGAATTACTTTTACCGGGGACCGTTACATCCACTGTATTATCGAAATACTTCGCCATTTTTTCAACGCTACCTGTTTTTAACGCAGCAACAATATCATCTTTCTGCGTAAACGAATACAAAAACACAGAGAGTGAAAGTAAAAAAGCCGTTTGTAAAAAATACCTCATTTTCATACCATGTTGGTTTAGATAGTCATAATTGCGAAAAACATGCCAACTAACATTTACACAGACGCATAAAGCTAGCCATTCGTTGCCTAACGTTTGTAATCAGATGATTTTGACCCAAATAAAGTAATTTTGGGCGTATGACAAAGAATAAAGCAATCCTCGTAATAATGGACGGATGGGGCCTTGGACCGGTAAAAACGGCGGATGCCATCCAAAATGCCAATGTGCCTTTTGTAAGCAGTTTATATAGCCAGTTTCCCAACACCACTTTGATTACCTGCGGAGAAGCTGTGGGCTTGCCTGATGGGCAGATGGGAAACAGTGAAGTTGGTCATCTCAATCTTGGTGCCGGCCGCATCGTGTACCAGGAATTACAACGCATTCATGTAGCTGTTCGTAGTGGTGAGTTTGCTGCCAACCAAACATTAAACGACAGCATCAACTATGCAATCGCCAATCAAAAACCTTTGCACATTATCGGTTTGGTAAGCGATGGTGGTGTGCATTCACATACCAGTCATTTGAAAGCAATTACCTCTTTGTGCAAAGCGAAAGGACTCAGCAATGTATTCATCCATGCATTTACCGACGGAAGAGATACCGATCCAAAAAGCGGCTTGGGTTATTTAACCGATCTGCAACAGCATCTTGACACAACAGTTGGTGTAATTGCATCAGTAACCGGACGCTACTATGCAATGGATCGGGACAAACGTTGGGAACGTGTAAAACTGGCATATGATGCGCTGGTGAACGGAGTTGGTGAAACAACAACAGATGTTTTAAAAGCATTGGCTGATTCCTATGAAAACGGCGTTACAGATGAATTTCTGAAACCGCTTATCAATTCGAACGCAGTCAACTCTTCTATCAAAGATGGTGATGCAGTGATCTGCTTCAACTTCCGCACCGATCGTTGTCGTGAAATAACACAGGTGTTAACACAAATCGACATACCTGAGTTGAACATGCACAAGCTCAATCTGCATTATACCACCATGACGGAGTATGATAAAACATACAACAATGTGCATGTGGTTTTTGAAACGGATAACCTAAGTAAAACATTGGGTGAAGTATTGGAGTTACATGGACGCACGCAAATACGCATTGCCGAAACAGAAAAATATCCGCATGTAAGTTTCTTCTTTAGTGGTGGACGTGAAACTCCATTTGAAGGTGAAAAAAGGATCATGGTACAATCGCCCAAAGTTGCTACTTATGATCTGCAACCGGAAATGAGTGCTAATGAAATAACGGATGCCATTGTACCTGAAATTGAAGATGAAACTGCTGATTTTATTTGTTTGAATTATGCCAACGCAGACATGGTTGGCCACACCGGCGTATTCCCGGCGGCTATTAAAGCTGTTGAAACCGTGGATGCCTGTGTAAAGCGTGTTGTAACAGCAGCATTGGATCACGGCTATACTGTTTTTCTTACAGCCGACCATGGAAATGCAGATTACATGATCAATGAAGATGGCACACCGAATACGGCACACACATTAAATCCTGTTCCATTATTTGTTATCAGCCGTTCATGGAAAGGAACGCTGAAACCCGGGAAATTGGGAGATATTGCACCGTCCATCTTAACTATTATGGGATTGCCGGTACCAAAAGAAATGACCGGCAAAGTATTGAATGATCAATAATGCAACTCATCCGAACGATAACGGCCGCATGCTTACTCATCGGTATCAGTGTGCCCTTGTTATCGCCGGTATTGTTACAACTTAAACAACTTCATGTCCAACACGAAATGATTGAGAAACTCGAGAAAGAGTCGCTCCTTACAATTCGTGTGAAAACTGCTTCCATTCAATGGGTAAAACCAAAGAAAGAATGTGTACTTAACGGTGAGATGTTTGATATCAAACGAATGCAGGTTGTTGGTGATGAAACGATTCTAACAGGCCTGTACGACGAAAAAGAAAAAGAACTGAAGCGCATGCTGCGGCGGCAAACAGATCAGGAGTCGAAACAGGCACAGCAAGTGCTACAACTATTTTTTGCTGTGGCAGCTCCAGTGGAAGCATCACAACAAGTCTTGTTTGTTCCCGAATCAGTAAAAGCAAACGCTTTATTCAGAGTCTCTCTTTATCACTCTCCTTACCTGGGCTTTCAAACTCCTCCGCCGAAACAAGTGGGCCTATTTATCTGATTTTTTATTGCACCTGTTCGAAATAGAACGGGTCAATGTCGTGTACCTAATTCTTTTATTTATCAACTCAACTGCATGAAACAATTGATAGTGAGTGTATGCTTTGTAGTTTCTGCACTATCCCTTTTTGCGCAGCAACAAACAAAGGAAGACACATCTGTAAAGGATTTGGATGAGGTGATCATTTCCTTTCATAAATGGGAGCAGAAGCTAAACGAGGTTCCCAATAAAATCACCAAGATCGGTAAGCAGGAAATTTTACGGAATAATCCGCAAACAACGGCCGATCTGTTGTCACAAACAGGTACTGTGTTTGTGCAGAAAAGTCAACTTGGCGGTGGTAGTCCGATGATTCGTGGATTTGCGACCAACAGGGTCTTATTAGTAGTAGATGGCGTACGGATGAACAATGCGATTTACCGCAGCGGTAATTTGCAGAATGTGATTTCGGTAGATCCGTTGGCATTGGAAGCAGCGGAAGTCATTTTTGGACCGGGTTCGCTCATCTACGGAAGTGACGCTATTGGCGGTGTGATGGATTTTCATTCTTTGCATCCCCGTTTATCCACCTCAAACAAGATGCTGCTCAAAGGCAGTGCTTCAGTACGTTATTCATCAGCAAATAATGAACGGACGATACATGCCGATCTCAACACAGGCTGGAAAAAATGGTCGTTGCTTTCTTCGATCACCTATAGCAATTTTGATGACCTGAAAATGGGAAAGAATGGTGGACAGGATTCTTATTTACGTCCGCAATACGTACAACGCATCAATGGCATTGACAGCATTTTCACAAACAGTGATCCACGTATCCAACGGTTCAGTGGTTATGAACAAATCAATTTACTGGAAAAAATCCGGTTTCGTCCAACCCAATACCTCGACCTCCATTATGGGTTTACTTATGCAAAAACAGGTGATGCTCCCCGTTATGATCGTTTGATTCAGTATCGTAATGGGAACTTACGTTTTGCCGAGTGGAATTATGGCCCGATGATCTGGAAGATGCACAATCTGCATGTGCTTCATACCAGAAAAAATAAGCTATACGACCAAGGAAAACTGACTGTTGCGTATCAGGATTATGAAGAAAGCAGAATTGATCGTACCCGCAATAATCTCAACCGGAATCAACAATCCGAAACCGTAGATGCCATCAGCATCAATGCAGATGCAAATCGCACACTCGGCAAAGGCAAGTTGTTTTACGGAGCAGAATATGTTTGGAACAAAGTAGGATCAACCGGATTGCGTACCAATATCAATACCGGTTTAAATGCGCCATTTGTAAGCCGCTATCCCAATGGCAGCACCTGGAGTACTTCTGGAATTTATGCAAGCTATAAAATCAATGTGCGTCCCAAACTAACATTAGCCGGGGGCTTGCGTTACAGTTATAATACACTCAACGCCTCATTTGATACCAGCTTTATTAAGTTCCCTTACAAAGAAACAAATCTGGGAGAAGGTGCTGCTACCGGAAATGCGGGACTCGTGTACCGACCTTCAGAAATATGGCAATTGAATGCGAATTTTTCAACCGGATACCGGATGCCCAATGTGGATGATATCGGAAAATTGTTTGAAAGTGCGCCCGGCAATGTAACTGTTCCCAATCCATCGCTTCGTTCGGAATATGCATTAAATTATGAAGTTGGGGCTGTCAATCAGGTGAGCGGAAAGTACCGGATTGAAGTCAACCTGTTTCATACCGTTCTCCGAAATGCAATTGTGCGTCGGCCTTCCACGTTCAATGGACAAGACAGTATTCTTTTCGATAATGTGTTAAGTCGTGTGGAACAATTGCAGAATGTAGCCAAAGCAACCGTTTGGGGTGTTCAGTTCAGTGCTGAAGTTTGGGTGATGAAGGAACTTTCAGTACAAACACATGCCAACCTGATCACAGGTAAAGAAACGGATGACAATAACAATGTACAGGTTCCACTTCGACATGCGCCGCCGTTTTACGGAAGCACGTTAGTAAGGTATCGCTGGAAGAAGTTTTTCGCAGAAGCATCGGCGCTGTATAACAGTGAAATCAGCAATGCAAAGCTGGCACCTGTTGAGCAGGCAAAAACGGACATCTATGCAAGAGATACCAATGGCAAGCCCTATTCGCCGGGTTGGTACACTGTTAATTTGAAAACCTCTTTTGAGTTAACGAAAAATCTGTTACTTACAGCCGGTTGGGAAAACATCAGTAACCAACGTTACAGACCCTACTCGTCGGGGATTGTTGCAGCAGGAAGCAATCTTATTTTTTCACTTAGGGCCAGTCTATAAAAGGGTATCATGACAACACAAACAATTGTAAAACGAACCAGATGGTACCGAAAAATTCATCGCTGGATCGGCTCGGGTTTGTTTATCTTTTTCTTTTTTATTGCAGCCACCGGTTTGCTGCTTGGCTGGAAAAAGAACAGCAATGGTTATTTACTGGCAAACTCCTATCAGGGAGCCACCGCTGATGTTAAACAATGGCTGTCGTTTGATTCCTTACAATCAATTGCCATCAAAACGATTCACGACAGTATTTCTCCGGAGCTATCTGCAACCATTGACCGGATCGATGCACGGCCGGGCAAAGGAATGGTGAAATTTGTATTCAAGGATCATTACTGGGCCGTACAACTCGATTGCACAACAGGTAACGTGCTCCATATTGAGAAACGACGGGCTGATTTTATTGAGCATTTACACGATGGTTCTATACTCGACAATCTCATCAAAAACAATAATGGACTGTTGAAACTTTCTTATACCACCATTATGGGATTAAGTCTGCTTCTACTTACGTTCACCGGTTTTTGGCTTTGGTACAATCCCAAACGGATCAGAAATAGAAAAGAAAACAGGCAAGACTGATCTTGCCTGTTTTTCAAACGTTGAAGCAGTTTGCTGAAATCAACTTTAAACGATTTACAGACCTCGGTTTCCTTGCTTTATTTTGACAGTAAAGCAGCAGTAGTTTCAAAGAATTTGTCTAACTTGAGGGTTGCAAACCCATCTGTGAATGTCTGAGGAAGCAATCTTACAAGGATGTCTTAAAAATCAACCGGCTGCACAGCAGGAATTGTACAGTAAGTACAGTCCTAAAATGCTATCTGTTTGTTACCGCTTTGCCCGCAACCGGGAAGATGCGGAAGATATGTTGCAAGAAGGTTTTATCAGGGTATTCACTCAAATTCATCAGTTTCAAAGTAAAGGCTCTTTTGAAGGTTGGATCAGGCGGATTATCGTGCACACCTGCATTAATCACCTAAAGAAACACAAGAAGTTTAATGACAGTGTTGACATTGCACAAGCCCACACATTACATGTAAGGGAAGATAGTGTGCCTTCGATCATCCAGGCCAAGCAGGTAGTTGAATGTATCAGGATGCTGCCCATTGGTTACCGAACGGTGTTAAACCTGTTTGCAATAGACGGGTACACACATCGGGAAATTGCCGGTATGCTGGATATTGAAGAAAGCACCAGCCGATCGCAATACACAAGAGCTAAAGCGATGCTGGAGCAGATCTTGATTCAGAAAAAAATCATTTTCCGGCCGCAGAAACAAGGTGAATGGGTGGCAGCAGCCCATGCTCGGTTTTAAAATTCCGTACGACCAAACCAAAACTGATTATGGAGCGCTACATGTACAAGGACGAATCGTTTGAAGGAATGCTGAAAGAAAAGGCAGATGAGTATAAAATGTACCCATCCCAACAATCGTGGGAAAATATTCAGAAAGGCATCCGTCATCAAAACCGCATTCGTCAATTTCAAATCCATTGGTTTAAGTGCATTACTTCTCATAGGAATTTCGATCTCTCTTTCCGACGATCAAACAACAAATAAACAAACGGATTTTGCATCTTTTATAGTCCCTTCACCTGAACAAAGTCTGGTTGCAAGTTCAACATCTGCCAACATCCAGGTGCAAAAAACGACGGCTAAAATTATACCGATAACAGCTACCATCCCGGCAATCGAAGAATCTGAACAACCTGTTGTTTTCAATTCAATGGCTGTGGCTGAAAAAGTGGTTTCACAAATTAATACACGGGTAACTTCCGGAATCGCATCAAAAGAAGTACACCCTGAAATATTGCCTGAGAAGGCAATCGTTCCAGCCAATACAACAGAGCAATCATTACAAAAAGCAACGGTAGAGATAGAAGCTACATCAATCAAACCTGAAGTTACGATCAAAGCCCCGGATGAAGTTGAGCCGCTTATTGCTGCTGAAATAATTGCAGAAACAGAAGTAGTGCCTGAAACAATGCTTACCGATGCTGAATTGAATTACGAAGTGAATGTGCCAATGATCAGCAGCCGAAAAGACAAACGTCAGCTGCAATTCCATATTACACCTTCAGCCAGTTACCGGGTGTTATACAGCGATAATAAATTTACATTTGGCAACTTCCCTCAACAAAACCCGGAGAATGTGGTAACACATCGCCCGTCAATTGGGTTAGAAGCCGGAGCCTCGGTTTTGTTCCCGGTATCAAAGAATGTGAAATTCAGAACAGGTTTACAGTTTAATTATACACGTCACAATGTAGAAGTTTTCAGAGCGGCGCCGCAATTAGCAACTGTTGTACTTAATTACTCATCCACAATTCAGCGTGTAAGCTCATTGAATACAGATGGCAACCGTTACTTAATGACTGAAGTGGCGAACGAAACGTATCAGGTATCAATTCCTATTGGTCTGGAACTGAAATTAACAGGCAAACAAAAACTGCAATGGCATATGGCGGCAAATATTCAGCCAACTTACCTCATTGCTGCTTCCGGCTACCTGCTTACAAACGATTTAAAGAAATACATAAAAGCGCCCGATCTGTTGAGCAATCTGAATCTGAATACTGCACTTGAAACATTTCTTCGCTGGGATGTAAATAATGTGCAGTTTCAGGCCGGACCACAGTTACGTTATCAGCTTTTCTCAAATGCAAGGGGCGATTATCCCATCAAAGAACATTTAGTTGATTACGGATTCCGTATCGGTATTGTTAAAACCCTTAGGTGATTTTCTGCAGATCATTTTCTGCACACATTCCCATCATAGTTTTCGATATTTTTACAGCATGATACGTATTATGTTCGCTGCTGCATTTCTGGCAGTTTTTTTTACATTCTCCAGCTGTAAAAACAAGAAACAGGAACCAAAGAATTATATTGATGTAAGCTCCTACATGAAGGGACAACTGAAATATATTGATACTGTTCCTTTTGCTTTTTTGAAAGTAGTACAGCAGGACAGCATTTATACCGATTCGCAATTTATCAGTAAGGAGCAGGTGAAAGCCATTGTGCAGCCCTTTCTTGTAAAAGAACTGGAGAAAAAGAATTTCGAAGAGAACTTCAAAGAGATATCTTTTGCCGACGCAACAATTGAAACAGTTACCATCACGTATGATGCAGTGAATGAAAAATCGCCTGTCTCCAGAGTTGATATTTATGTAAATCCTGAAAAGGAACGGATCAGTCAATTGTACCTCATCCGGCATGAACAAAAAGGCGATTCATCAGTTACACAACAGTTACTTTGGAAACACAATAAGAGTTTTGTACTCATTACTGCCACCGCTAAAAAAGATCAGCCGGAAAAAGTAATCACCGAAAAAATAATTTGGGATGACCGAGAAGATTATTAACGATGACGGACGTTGAATTAAAAAAAGTATTACCCGGCATACCTACGCAACCCGGCATTTATAAATATTATGATGCGGATAAAAAGCTATTGTATGTAGGGAAAGCCAAACATTTACGCAAGCGTGTATCATCTTACTTTACCAAAACTCTCCAATCGTACAAAACACAGGAACTCGTAAGGCGCATCAACAGCATTGAGTTTACAGTGGTGAATTCAGAACAGGATGCTTTTTTCCTCGAGAACTCATTGATCAAACAATTTCAGCCTGTATTTAATATTGATCTGAAAGATGATAAAAGCTACCCTTTTATTGTTATCAAAAAAGAACCATTCCCCAGAGTTTTTCTGACACGAAGAAAAATCCAGGATGGCTCTACCTATCTTGGTCCGTTTACATCGGTTGCAAAAGTGAGAGACCTGATCGATTTCATCAGACAACACATCCCTATCCGCAATTGCAAACTAAACCTAAGCGAAAGCAATATCAAAAAAGGAAAGTTCAAAGTATGTCTTGAATATCATCTGGGCAATTGCAAGGGACCTTGTGAAGGATTACAATCGCTGGAAGATTATCAGAATGATCTGGAACAGGTGAAAAATATTTTAAAAGGAAATCTTTCACCGGTGATACGCCATTTGAAAGAAGAGATGAAACAGTTTGCAACGGAAATGAATTTTGAGCGGGCAGAGATCAATCGTAAAAAAATTGAACACCTTGAAAGCTACCGTTCCACTTCAACGGTTGTAAATCCAAGGTTAGGAGATGCAGATGTGATTTCAATAATTGTACAGGAAGAAAAAGCATTCCTGAATTATATGATGGTGCAGAACGGCAGTATCATACAAACTGAGAATCTGCAACTCGAAAGTCACTTAGGAGAAACAGAAAAAGAAATTCTTGAATTTGCAGTGAGTTATATACGTAACCGGTTTGAAAGTCTTTCGCCGGAATTGATCGTACCTGTTGAATTAGAACTTTTGGATGAACAATTAAAAATCACTGTTCCGAAATCCGGTGAAAAGAAAAAGTTACTGGAGCTATCGCAAAAAAACGTAGCGATCTTTTTTGAAGAATACAAACGCAAAAAAGCATTGCAGCTTACTGATAAACGAAAAGAAAACAGTTTAAAGATCATTGAACAATTGCAAATAGATCTTCACCTGCAACAACTACCAACGCATATTGAGTGTTTTGATAACTCCAATTTCCAGGGAGCTTATCCGGTGGCTGCCATGGTTTGTTTCAAAAACGGCGAGCCCAGTAAAAATGATTACCGGAAATTCAATATCAAAACAGTAACAGGCATTAACGATTTTGCATCGATGAAGGAAGTAGTGATGCGACGTTATAAACGGTTACTTGAAGAACAGGCTCCACTTCCACAGTTGGTAATTATTGATGGCGGTAAGGGTCAATTATCGTCTGCAATGGAAAGCATCCGTGAATTAAAACTGGATAAACAAATGACAGTTGTTGGACTTGCGAAGAATATAGAAGAATTGTTTTTCCCGGGCGATCATGAATCATTAAAACTGGATTACAATGGCGAATCGTTACGATTGATCCGAACTATACGGGATGAAGTGCATCGTTTTGGTATTACATTTCATCGGCAGAAAAGAAGCAAGGGTGCTTTTAAAACACAATTGGACGATATTAAAGGCATCGGCAAAGAAACGATTGATGTGTTAATGAAAGAATTCAGATCTGTAAATAATATCAGCAATGCATCAATTGAAACACTTGCGAAAGTTGTAGGTGAGAGCAGGGCGAAATTGATCAAACAGGCTTTGCAGGAAAACGAAAACTAAGAACAAAAAAAATGGGGCCAGGATAGAAATCCAGCCCCGTCTTTAAAATCCAATATCCTATGAAAAACCGAAACGAAGATACAAACACTTAGTATAAAAGCAATACCCTAATACGGGTATTTTAAAAAAATCTTTCCACTTTTTTGCAGCATTATTTTAAGGCTCTTTTATGCAATCGGTTGTAATTCTGATTCAGTATGATCCAGCACATAGGCAAAAAAAAAGCAGTCTTTATAAGACGGCTTTTTTTGTAGTATTTTTTTTAGATCAATATGACCATAAATCCTGTTCGTAATTGAAAATTTTATCTTTAATATTCTCTCCTTCGAGCAAACGAAGAATTGGGTCTTTGATATAATCTTTCAAACGACGATCGTATGGATTATCCATTGTGGATTTAGTAATATAACTGCTGAACATACGGTTTTCAAACAATTCTTCCCATGTCATACGTGCACCAAAGTTTTTACCATTAAATGCTTCGTAACGTGAAAGTACACCACGTGAATCTGGATAATAGATCCAGAACAATGGAATCATTCCTACAAAAACACCAGAGGAAGTGTATTGGGGTTTGACTGGACATATTCCTAAAATCCGTACAAACATGCGGGAAGATTCTTTATCAAATACCCACTCTTCCTTGATACGGAACTGATAAATACTATCGGGGTCAAACTCACGTGTGCGCACCTCGTATTTTTCAATATTACCCTGCATATCATATACTGGTACTGTATCAACTCCGCCTGAAAAGGATTGCATTACCTTATCAGGAGTAAGCGGAGTGGTGAATCGATCGTCAAGCGATGCATCGAAAGCAGTGATTTCTCTATCACGAATTGCTTTGAGAATAATTGAAATAAAACGCTGATTACCGTTATCCTCATCTGCTGCATAACGGAAAGGCAGATTCATTTTTTCACGGGTATCCAATTCTCTCCATACACGCTGACGATAAACAGCATCATCTTCACGGATATGTTCATATGCTAATGGCTGGCGATCCTTAATAAGGTTTCGCTCAATAGATGCATCATTCCGCAACGATGGTAAAATTGTATCCATTGCTGCATTACCAGTTGAGGCAACTACTACAATGGGAATATTTGCTTGTGGTTGATTACTTTGCTGTTGTTGGTTGTTATTCCCATAAGCGGAATTCTGCTGCGGTGCTGGGGCACCATAGCTGGATGTTCCGTAGCCGGATGTTTGTTCCTGCTTCTTAGGAGGGTCTTTCCGGGTTGTTTTCTTCCGCGTTTGAGCAGAAACAACCCCTGAAACCATCAGGGAAGTTAACAAGAGGGTAAAACCAAGGTTTTTCATTTTCATTTTTCCAGTTTTATACTGTTTAAACGCAGATTTTATCAAAATAATATACAGTTCTTAATAAAGGTTGAAAAACGGACCAGGAATTTTTCTTCTTCCTCCCGGGCCTGTCACCTGAATTTCATCCAATGTGATGGTAGTACCAGGTTTGGCTTTGTTGATCAAATCCTGCACAGCATCAAATGAGTTGCCATTTACCTGACGAAACTGTGGATCGGGAAATCCTGCTCCGGTTAAATAAATCACATAACCTGTAACTGTAAACTGTACACCTTCAAATACAAAGTTCTCTAAGTCAGCTCTGATGCCTCGTTGTGCTTTGAAAATATTTGACTGAATACGGCCACCTTTACTTGCACCCACCATTGCAACGGGATCAGGAACTGTTTTTACTCTGAATTCAAAACTACTTGGCTTTCCATCAGAATTAACAGTTACAACTGCTTTACCCGGAGTTGTAGGCTTTGAAACATAACGGCCGGGGCCGATTTTGCTAAGCGAACCATTGTTGATACTAACAGTTACTTTTTCATCACCCACACTTCCGCCACTTACTGCGAGTTCGTTATCTAAACCAATGTACAATACTTTCACTTTTTCAGCACTTACAAAAGCGCCGGTTGCAGTACCTACCGTATAATTCAAATCGGTTTCTTTTGATTGTGGATTACCATCCTGATCGGTGTATTTTACGATCACTTTTACCGAACCACTTGTGCTTCCCACCTTAATTTTCTTGATGGCCATCCCTTTTTCATTCAGCTCAACGGGAGCACCGGCAATTGAAACATTTGGCAATTTGCTTTTACTAAAGGCAGCTAAACCAGCTGTAATTTCCATTTCCTGACCTGGAAAGAGATAAGTAGTATTAGCGCCAACAATTGGTTCAAACGCATCAAAACGCACGATAACTTGACCTACACGGTTATGAAATTCATTCACCAAACGACTTTCGGTTGTTTTAACGTCGTTCTGAAACTTGCTGAGCATGGTTAACGCAGCTACTGTAGGCGTCATGTGAAAATAAGCATAGGCCCACGAAGGATTTTTAATGCTGCTGTTTTTCAATTTTGGTATTTCGGTATTTACCGGCAAATTCGCCGCAAACAACTTTCCTACTTCAGGATCAATAGCCAACATTTTTGTTTTATACTCTTCCAGTTTTTTACGAAGCTTTTCACCTTCACCCTGCTTATCCATGATACGGGTAGCAATGTCAACGTTATCTTCTTTAAAGGTTGAGTTGGGATCTTTCGGGTCATAACCCGCTTCCACTTTAATTTTCAGTTTCAGTTCTTCAATGTAGTTGGAAATGTCTTTGGTCAATTGAACTGCTGTTTGTGCCTTAGGCATCCATATTTCAGCTTTTGCCTTTGACTCCGGGGCGTCCAATTTAAGCTGGAACGATTCCATGATCGTTTCTGTAGAACGGTTAACAACTGTATTGGTAGTAGTAAGACTATCGTCTACTACTTTGAAGGCGTTGATGATCTCTGCTGATACGTTCAATGCTAACAGTGCTGTTAACACGAGGTACATGAGGTTGATCATCTTCTGCCGGGGCTCTTTAGGTAGTGCCATGATTCTCGGATTTTGGTTTTAAATCAGGTAATTAGTTTTGATTCGTCTGTTGGTTATCGGCCTTGCATTGCATTGATCATATTACCATATACATTGTTTAATGTACCGAGATTTTTGGCAAGCATTGAAATTTGTTCCTGTGCACGTTTTGCATCATCTACACTACCCAACATGGCATCAGATGCTTGTGTAAGGTTGCCGTAGAATTTGTTCATTGCTTTCAGGTGATTGTTGGTATCCTGTAATTCCAATTCGTAGATCGTATTTAATGAACCAAGGTTCTTGGTCATTACCTGTACTTGCTCATGGTATGCTTTTGTACCTTCTGCAGCGAGGTTGAATGAAGTTACTGTTGCAGCAGCCTGCTGGTAAGCATCTTTCATGCCACCTAACACTTGTGCTGCCTCTTTTGATTTTGCACTTAATTCACCGGTTGATGCAACTACATCACTTACATCTTTAATTCCACCAACTGTGTTGTTGAGTTTCTGGAAATTATCACCCAGACTTTTCAGACTGGTTGGAGTAATATTTGCTTCACTCATCATTTTATCTAAAGAAGCTAACGCAGGTGTTCCTGCGGGAGCTGCAGCTTTGTGGCCATCATCGTGCAAACCATATCCTTGTGAGGCCAGGTAAGCATATACTAAGAAGATGCCGGCTTCGGTTAACAGACCTACAGTAAGCATCATGTCAGCAAAAGAAAGGTGGAGGATTTTGGCCCATGCTCCGAAGATTACAACGGCGGCACCAGCGGATACAATAATGTTTGTGATTTTTTCGGTTGATTTAGAAACTGCCATAAAAGTTGGTTTTAAAAAAGGTAAATCATTGATGGTTTAAGATGAGCACAAAGGGTTGCTTTATGCCAAAAGGATAAATTTGGGTTTTCTATTATTTACTGTTGGTTGAAGACTCGATTAACGTTTACGCATCATAGGGGGCAAATTGATCACACAACGAAATCCGATATATGATTTTGCTGTATCCTGATACTCATAATTCCGTGTACTTGTTTGGAGGAAATAACCTACACTCTGCCAGCTGCCGCCACGAACCACTTTACGTTTCATACGTGGAGGATCGCTGTCCTTTGCATTGTAACGGATATCCGGATTCATGTCGTGTGCAAAGTTATAAGCTCCTTCATAGTAAAGAGAACCTGTCCACTCTGCCACGTTACCAGCCATGTTGTAAAGACCGAAGTCGTTTGGCCAATAAGCATCTGCACGCACGGTATAGAAACCACCGTCTTCAGGATAGTTACCACGGCCGGGTTTAAAGTTGGCCATTAAACATCCTTTGCGGTTACGGAGATAGTAGTTACCCCAAGGGAACATTGATTGTGAACGACCGCCACGGGCTGCATATTCCCACTCTGCTTCAGAAGGCAGACGATAGCTTGATTCTGTTGCATAACCTTTCGCATCGTTGAAATTATTGAGGTGACGTGTGCGCCAGTTACAAAATGCATTTGCCTGTTTCCAGGTAGTACCAACCACCGGATAGTTTGCAAAAGCAGGGTGTGCAAAATAACGCTGACTCATTGGCTCATTATAGCTGTACGAGAAGTCACGTACCCATACCAATGTATCGGGATATACTTTGATCGGATTCTTAATAATGAATTTTGAACGTGGTTCGTTTGGTTTGCGGTAAGCTGCAGCTTTGTAATCCACATACTCTTCCTGGTAGATCAATTTATCAGGATCGATTTCCATTTTACCGAAGATGCGGTCATCCGGAGCCATCATCATCTGACCCAGCTTTTCATACACATTCTTCTCTTTCCAGATACCGGCTGCTTTCTTCCAGTCGATCGAGTTCGTTTTCGGATCGATGTAGTTCAGCACAGTAGCTGCAATGGAATCACGCACATAGAAAATAAACTGCTTGTACTCGCTGTTGGTGATCTCGGTAGCATCCATCCAGAAGCCACTGATCGACACCTGACGGTTACGTGCAGTATACGCATAGTTAATGTCCTCATCACTGGGTCCCATATGAAAGGTTCCCTGAGGAATCATCACCATTCCCGTATGTGTGTTGTTGTTTTGTTTTGCCCCATAGGCTGCACCAACAAGTTGACCATTGTTAGCAGATTTCGAAGAAGACTTCGATTTACCGCAGCTGACAGCCAGTACGGAGAGGGCGGCGATTGTTAGGCAACTTAACAGTTGGTTCTTCATTTGTTAAGAATTTAATTTTCTTGATTAAGGTATTGGACAAATTTAAGTACTCCTTTCAGGAATCATCTTAAATTTCATCGCAATGCTAATAATTAATTTTTAAATATTCAAAATGTTTTTATAGCTCGTCAACGATAACGGGCAATTAAATATTTTATTGTTTTACCCTGTAATTGAGGCTAAAACTCCCCGTATTTCCTGTGTTTCAGCGGTTGGCTTGTGGCATGCATAATCCTTACATAAGTAATAAAAGGTGGTACCCTGCGTAGGCTCTCTATTAAATAATAGCGGAAAACTACTATTCATTTCTGCGGAAGACTGCAGAATTAAATTCGGCTGATACCAACTCAACACCTCGTCTTTTTTGCTTTCATACTCCATTCCAACAATTGCCAGCTCCTGAAAACCCTTGATCTGATTCAAAAAAAGGCCTGCCCAAACGCCAAAAGAACCCGGGTAACGAAGTACAGCATCCTGCAAACCCAACAACATCCGGGCACTTCGTTCACGCCAGCCGGATTTGTCATACACTATACCCAGGTAATACAGGTTTACAGCCATTACTGCATTTCCCGACGGCACCGCTCCATCATACACTTCCTTTTTTCGAACTACAATATCAGACTGATTGGCTTTGGTAAAAAAGAAATAGCCTGTTTCCTCTTCTGAAAAATGGGTAATCACATAGCTAACAAACTCCTTGGCTTTGTCAAGATAGCTGGTATCAGCTGTTATTTCCTGCAAATAGATGAGCGATTGAATCAGGAACGCATAATCATCCAGAAAAGCCGGATACTTAGCCACTCCTTCTTTGTAAACATGCCACATCCCATCTTCCATTTGAAACACCTGCAACAGCAGTTGCATGTTGCTGATCGCTTTCTTTCTGTATTCTTCGTTTCCTGTGGCTGCAAAGGCTTTACTGTAAGCACTGTTCATTAACGCATTCCAGCCAAGAATGATCTTATCATCGAGTAAAGGGCGAATACGCTTTTCTCTAACCGTTAGTAACTGATCAAGACATCTACGCATTTTCGCTTCGAACGCATTTACCTCGAAACCATTCGCTTTACAAAAAACAGCTGCTGTTTGTTTGGTACGAAGAATGTTTACTTCTTCCCAATTGCCATCTGTTGAAATATCATAAAACTTGCAGAAGAGTTCTGCATCGTTTTGCAAAACTTCATCCACTTCTGCTTTCAGCCATGTATAATACTTTCCTTCCACTCCTTCACTATCGGCATCCAATGCAGAATAGAATCCATTTTCAGGTGAAGTCATTTCCCGTTCAATAAACTGCAATGTTTCTTCAATTGCCCGTTTATAATGTGGCTGTTTGGTCAGTTTATACGCATCACTCAATACAATCACCAGCAATGCATTATCGTACAACATTTTTTCAAAATGCGGGGCTAACCATTCGGTATCGGTGCTGTAACGTGAAAAGCCTCCGCCCACATGATCATAAATTCCACCTTGGATCATTTTATCAAGACTAAGACATGCCTGTTGCAGGGCTTCCTTGTTTCCGCTGAAATAGGAATATTGCAACAACCACGAAATGCTGAATGTTTGAGGAAACTTGGGTGCTCCGCCAAAACCGCCCCATGTTTTGTCGGCCGATTTCATGCTGTTTTCAAACATGAGCTCTCCTTGTTTTTTCACAAACAATTCTTCATTGGGCAAATCAAGCGTAACTACTTTTTGCGTGCCAAAGGAATTTGCATGTTGCAAATGCTGCAGTAATTCATCTGCCTGTGAATTGATCTCGTCTCTGCGTTCAGTAAACGCATTGGCTACACCATACAACACTTCTTTCCAGGAACTTCTGTTGTATGCTTTTACGGGAGGAAAATAAGTGCCGCCATAAAACGGTTTCAGATCGGGTGTAAGAAATACATTGAGTGGCCATCCTCCGCTACCCGTCATTGCCTGTACAGCATCCATATAAATATGATCAAGGTCTGGCCGCTCTTCCCGGTCAATTTTAATATTCACGAAATGCCGGTTCATAATCTCGGCAGTTGCTTCATCTTCAAAACTTTCACGTTCCATTACATGACACCAATGGCAGGAAGAATAACCAATACTTACAAGAATCGGTTTGTCTTCTGCAATTGCTTTTTGCAAGGCTTCATTACCCCAGGGAAACCAATCAACAGGATTGTGTGCATGTTGCAATAAGTAAGGACTGTTCTCTTGTGCTAAACGATTGTTGTGTTGCATAAAACCTCAGCACAATTTGTGCAACAGCAAACCTACTTTGTTTGCAGAGAAAAAAGAAAATGAAATTACTTAGCTGCCTGTGCAAGAAACTTATCTAACGCAGAAACCATGCTTGGTGCCTGTGGATCGGGCGCTTTGATCTGTAATTGCAAACCGGCTTCTTCTACAGCTTTGAACGTATTAACACCAAACGCTCCAATGAAGGTTCCGTTTTGTTTGTATTTGGGAAGGTTTTCAATCAGGCTTTTTACACCGCTTGGCGTAAAGAAACAAATGATGTCAAACTCACCGGTAGTAACCAGGTCTTTTACATCATTGCTCACTGTTTTATAAAGGATAGGTGTTTCAAATTCGCAATTATGATTCCGCAACCAGGTAGTGATCTCGTTATCGAGGTTTTCGCTGCACGGGTACAGAAAGCGCTCATTGCCTTTATGCTTGTTTACCACATCAAACAGACTTTTATTGGTACCGTCGGCTCCATAAAACACCTTCCGTTTACGGTAGAGAATAAATTTCTGCAGATACAAGGCCACCGCTTCGGTAATGCAGAAATACTTTGTTTCCTGCGAAACCACGATCCGCATCTCTTCACAAATGCGAAAAAAATGATCAATCGCATTCCGGCTGGTGAATATAACCGCCGAGAAACTGGTAATATCAATTTTTTGCTTCCGGAAATCTTTTGAGGGAATGCCTTCAATGCGAATAAAAGGCTGAAACGACAGTTCAAGGTTGTACTTCCGGGCAAGTTCGTAGTATGGCGACTTTTCGGATTCGGGCCTTGGCTGCGTTATGAGTATAGTCTTAATCGCTTTTTCTTTTTGGGGCTTCATACCGTTTTTTTCCATACGTGGAAAAGGAAAATTTGTGCAAAGGTATGCACATTTTGTTACAAAAATCCAACGACAGCCTTGTAAATAAGCAGCAGCGGAGCTATTTCAAAGGCGAGGAAAAAGATAAAAAAATGAAAGCGGCCCACTTTGATCTCCGATTGTACAGGCCCATAGGCCCGCAGAAACCGGTACAGAAACAATGCGGTAATAATTGACAGGGAAATCGTTATGGCAACACCTGCCAATCCCCGTTCAGCAAATGCAATTACAAACAGAAACGGCAGCAAAATAATGCCAATGATCTTATTGATGAGAAACACAACAAATGAATAGGTTTCGGCCGCCGGTTTCATACTGAACAACCAGCCGCTGAAATGGAGAAATAAATATTTACCGAGATACAATAACGCAATTACCCCGGCAGTGATCAATGGAATAAACAACTCCGGCACCTGAATAGATACTTCAAAATAATCAATGAGTAAATACACATAGGTGCCTGCTGCTACTGCAAAAAATAAATTAAATAAAAGTGATTGCAGACCCGATTGCACCAATTGTTCCCGAATTTGATTTACCCGTAAGGAAGTACGGAAAAACACCCGGAACATGTCGTTAAAGTAACGCAGGTAGCTCAACCGCAACAATCCAAATAACAACGCAAGACCAAGGATATAATAAAACAGCCATTCCTGCTGCTGTACTTGTTTTTCTTTTTCAATTTGAAATTGGGGAGCTGCAAACAAGTTCAGCTTTGATTGTTGCAGTACAGTTCGGTAACAGGAATCGAAGGGAACAACAGGAGTTGACGCAACGCTGTTTGTGATGGCTACAATTGTTAACCCGGGCAATAAGGAATCAACCGGTTGCTTTCCAACAGCTGTATCCTGCGTATTGGCAACAAGGTTGAACAATAAAAAAAGAAAGAGTAAAGAATAGCGCATGGGTTGGGTGCAAAAATACTATTACGGTTGTAACCAACACAACAAACTTCACTGTTCACAAAACAAATTTCTGTAACAGAAAATTTGAATTGTTGTCCTCAGAAAAAATTCACATAGCCGAAATGAATTTTACTCTGTCGCAGATTAAACGGAAGATCATCCCGCTTGCCGGCTGCAAATGCAATATTGAAAATACCGGCTTTGGTTTCAAACGCCAGGCCAAGTCCCGAACCAATATACGTATTGCTGGTATTGGCAAACTGGCTGTTATTTCTTGCCCATCCCCCATCTGCAAATGCATAGATATAGCTGTTCAATCCAATCAGAATTCGATACTCAGCTGTTGCCACCGCATAAGCTGATGCAAAAATGCTTTCTTCATCAAACCCACGTAGCAAACGGAAGCCGCCTAACTGATATAGCTCATTTCGAAAAATGCGTGGACTTTGCACCAAGCCTGCATTCACGGCTGTTTTAAACGTCGTTTGTTTTCCGGTTTTAAAATACTTCGCTATACTTCCCCGCAATCGGAACGTATATGCACGAAGACCAACAGAATCGTACAATGATTGATAATTGAAACCGGGATTGAATGGATCTTTCAGGTTTGAAATATTGTTGTTGGGTCGTATGCGACGGATACCGGCTGAGCCGGTAAACTTCATATCAAAACCTTTGCGTGGATTGAACCGGTAATCGGTGGTAAACCATTCGTATTCCAGTCCAATGTTTGATGTAGTTTGATCGATCTGATCGGGTAATCGTTTGCTGTTGCGGATGGCATTGGTATCAACATCCAGCAGCGTTGAAATAAATTGCTGATAAAAAATCTTTCCGCTGCGGTTACCGCCAAACGCATATTGCACACCTAACTGTAAATTGATATTGAGAAAGCTGCTGTCTTTTTTAAATCCGTCAAATGAAAAATCAACACCAAAAGGCGAACCAAATAAAAATGGTTGCTGATAACCTAACTGCAACCGGGGCGATTGAACCTGTATTTGCTGAAACACAATACTCAATGCTTCACCTAAACCAAAACCGTTTTTCAGATTGAGATTAAAATCGCCTGTTACCAATAATTTATTACCACCCAGTTGATCATTAGATGGAAGAAAACCAATCAATCCGTTGATCTGGCTACTCTTTCGTTCTTTGAGATATAGATTTACGATAGAACCGGTTCCCAAAAAACTCATGTTCCATTTTTGTTCTTCCAGTAAGTAAGGCAGTTGCAGTAAACGTGGACTGATGTTCAGTAATTTTTGTTTTTGATAAGTAGAGCCATCCTGTATTTCCAGGTACCGTTGCAGAAAACGGTTGCTGATCTTTACATCGCCATACACCCGAATACTATCAATTTTATACAAGGGTCCTTCATCGATTTTCAGCACGGCATTGATACCGTCATGCTGTAATTCAAAACTGTCGAGGTACACATTGGCAAACGGATAGCCGGTGTTTTCCAAACGGTCGAGCAGTTTTGTTTGTAATTGCTGAACAGCGATATAATCAAGCGGTTGCTGTTTAAAGTTTTTGTCACGATAACCTGCTGCATTCAGTAATTCTTGCGGAACAGAATCTGCATTCAGTTTTGCCCAACGATAACTTTGTCCGAGAAAAAGCAACACATCTGCTTTTGTTGAATCCATTTGTACCGAATCAACAGAAGCGGTAACAAATCCTTTTTTCTGTAACAACTTCGGCAATTCAAAAATGTATTGCGTACAACTGATCCTGTCAAAAAATTCCTGTTGTAATCCTAATGAAGATGACACATCGGTGGTATCAAGAAAACGATAGTGTAATTGGTACTTGGTTTGTGCGCCTGCAGTGAACAACAGCAGACAAAAGCTACAGCTTAGAAAAACAGTTGTATAAAATGCTGAACGTTTTTGATGCACGAACGGTTAGTTTTGTACTGTCGAAATTAAGCTTTCATTTGAATGGAAGCTTTTGAATTCATTGTTTTCTTGATCGGTTATAAACAAACATGGCAGGCATTTATATTCATATTCCTTTTTGCAGACAAGCCTGCAACTACTGCAATTTTCATTTCAGCACCAGCCTGCGTTACAAGAACGCATTTATTCAGGCTTTATTGAAAGAGATCGAATTACAGTCAACTGCTAACTATCTGCAAGGTGAGCAAGTTGAAACGATTTACTTTGGCGGTGGCACCCCCAGCCTCTTACAAACAAATGAACTTGCATTGGTGATGGATGCACTTCGTCAGTGGTTCAATATTCAACCGACTGCTGAAATAACACTGGAAGCAAACCCCGATGATGTAACGGATGAAAAATTGGTTGGCTGGAAAACACTTGGCATCAACCGGCTCAGTATTGGCATTCAATCATTGTTTGAAAAAGATTTGCAATGGATGAACAGGGCGCATACAGCAGCAGAAGCAAAAAACGTGATCAGCAAAGCAAGAGCGGCCGGGTTTGAAACTTTTACTGTTGATCTCATCTACGGCACACCCGGACTAAGTGATGAAAAATGGAAACAAAATCTTGATTGGGTAGTAGCGCAGGGCATCAACGCATCTTTCCTGCTATGCATTAACGGTAGAAGAAAAAACAACACTCGATAAACAAATCCGTTTGCAACAAAAACAACCTGTTGATGCAGAACAGCAAAGCCGACAGTTTTTACTGTTGATGGATTATATGCAGCAAGCCGGTTTTGAACATTATGAAATATCCAATTTTGCAAAACCCGGCCACCGAAGTAAACACAACAGCAGTTACTGGCATGGCACACATTATCTTGGTCTAGGCCCATCGGCACATTCGTTCAATGGCAACAGCAGGCAATGGAACGTTGCTAATAATCAGCAATACATTCAATCGTTGGACCAAGCGATCATTCCATTTGAAAAAGAAGAGTTGACAGAAACGCAACAGTTGAATGAATACATCATGACCAGTTTACGTTTGATGGAAGGTTGTGATTTAAATTTCATCAACCAAAAATTTGGGTCAGCCAGCGTAGCTGTAATTCAACAGGAGGCAGCCGTGTTCCTGAACGATGGCAGGCTGCTTGAAAAAGATCAGCATTTAATTCTAACGAAAGAAGGAAAACTATTTGCAGATCGCATTGCCGGTGATCTGTTTTTTAGCTGATTTTATTTTCGGCTAATAACAACATCCAACAATCAATAAAAAAAGAGAAGTTAGAGAAAGTGTTTTTTCGGCTTTCTGTTTGAAAGCACATGCTGAACAATGCCAACCAACAGCATCAGCAGTAATACCCAAGGGCCAAATCCAGTGAAAGAAACAGGCATCGTTTTTTGTTTGTATAAAGTTACAAACTATCAAATCACCTTACATGCACAGGTGAAATTTTAACAGCAAATAGATTGAAGCATTTCCAGATAACATCATTAGATCAACACCTGCTCCAACTGTTCAAACGCAACGGCCGGTTGTACATTTTCCCAAAGAATGGAGTAGATCGCCGTGGCTATGGGCATATCAGCACCCACTTCTTTATTGATGTGAAAAAAGCATTTGCTGGCATTGTAACCTTCTGCCACCATATTCATTTCCAGTTGTGCGGCTTTTACACTAAACCCTTTGCCGATCATATTTCCAAACGTACGGTTGCGGCTGTACAGTGAATAACAGGTTACCAGCAGATCACCCATGTACACACTGGCAGCATAGTTAGCCGATTTTCGAAGCGATGTTTTCATTAACTGTACACCGGGTATCGGCTCTTTGTGTACACCCACTTCCATATTACGGATACCAACTTTACGCAGGAAGCCCGCCATTTCATCGGCCGCATTGGCAATCAATACACTTAAAAAATTATCGCCGTAATCAAGTCCATGGGCTATACCGCTTCCCAAGGCATAAATATTTTTAAGGATGGCGGCAAACTGCACACCATATACATCATCATTGATAACAGTATTAATGTAATGATTGCGGAACTGATCGGCAATCCATTGTGAAGTGGTTTGATTGATGCCTGTAAACGTGAGGTAGGATAATTTTTCAGATGCCACTTCTTCTGCATGACATGGGCCCATGATGGTGTAATAATCGTTCACATCAAACCCAAACTCATTTTTAAGATGATCGTTGAGCAGAATATTTCCACGAGGCATAATGCCCTTGATGGCCGAGATGATCTTTTTACCTTGAAAAATATCTTTGGGCAGCGTATCCAACACTTCTTCTGTGTAAGCAGATGGGATAGCAAGTATGATGTACTCAGTCTGTTGAATGGTTTCTTCAAGGTTTGTACTGAGCGTTAAGAGATTGTTTTGAAAAGTAGCCGACCGCAGATAACTGGGATTGTGACCATATTTTTTTACATGATCAATGATATGCTGGCTGCGCACACACCAATGCAAATGCACGCCGTTTCCATTAAGGATCTTGGCAAGGGCTGTGGCAAAGCTGCCGCTCCCGATGATAGCAAAACGTTGATTCTGTTCTTCTTTTTTCAAGCAGTTGATTTTCAGTTCATCTAAAATAAAAGAATCCCGCCTGTTGGCGGGATTTTAGCTTTAGTTTTTTCGAATTTATTTTTCGTCGTACACTTTATCTTTTGGTACTACCAGTACTTTCATGCCATCTTTCAGTGTTTTACTGATGGTGTTATACGGTGCACTCACCACTTCATCCCCCTCTTTCAATCCACTCATTACTTCAATGTATTCATTATCCTGAATATGGGTACGAATGGCTACCTTCTTAACGGTTCCATCGGCTTGTATCACAAATACCACTTCTTCCATTTCATCGGTAACCACCGCATTGCTGGTAGTGGTTACTTCCTGCCCCTGAGCTTTCTTTTTATCCTGCTCCTCTTTTGCTTTTGCTATTGCACCTGCTTCATTCTTATCTCTTGTTGTTACAGCAAGAATGGGAACTGCCAACACATTTTCCTGACGTGTGGTCATAATATCTGCACTCGCACTCATTCCCGGACGGAACGGAAGATTTTTCCCTTTTACCGGATCAATTAAATCGGCGTACGATGATTGATCGATACGGATGTACACTTTGTAATTGGTTACATCGCCTGTGGCGGTTGCTGCAGCCGATTGTGCAGAGGTACTGCTACTGGATATTTGTGTTACAACACCCATGAATTTACGATCGTTGTAGGCATCCACTTCAATCATGGCACTATCGCCGATCTTCACTTTTGGAATATCATTTTCACCTACATCAACACGCACTTCAATTTTACTCATATCAGCAACACGCATAATTTCGGTACCAAGACTAAAGCTATTACCGGCTACACGCTCGCCTTTCTTTACTGCCAGTAATGAAACAATTCCATCCATTGGTGAAATAATACCAGTACGTGACAGGTTTTTATTGGCTGCTGTTAAACTTGCCTCTGCACTTTGTACGCTGGCTTTACCACTACGAATGGTTTGCTTTGCAGCATCCAGATCGGCTCTTGCTGTGAGATAGGCACTTTCTGCCTGCTCAAACTCAGCTCTTGAAATTACTTTTTCATCAAACAGTTTTTTCTGGCGGTCGTAACTCTGTTTGGCCTGCGTTAATCTTGCTTCAAATGCTTTGAGTGATGCTTCGGTATTGCCAACTTGCGCCTGCTGCTGATTAACAATGGATGCAGCCCGGTCTCTATCCGATGTTAGTACATCAGCAAATACTTTCGCCAGTAATTGACCTTTCCGTACACTGTCGCCTTCTTCCACATACATGTCCACTACTTCACCACTTACATCAGAACTTACTTTGCGTTCATCTTCAGGGTACACTTTTCCGCTGGCACTTACTGTTTCAATAATGGTTCGGCGGATGATCTTTTCAGTAGCCACTTTTACAGCTTCCTTTTTGCCAATGATCTCTTTTTTCTTCAGGATGAGAAGGGTGGTGGCAACTACCAGGAGAATTCCAATAACCCACCAGATTTTCTTATTCATATTCGGTTGTTAATTCCTTTTTTAAAATAATGATTCGCTTATAAACGTAAACCAAGTCCTTTGTAAAACTCCAGCACTTTCATGCGGAATACATAATCAAACTGATCTGAAACATTTTGAATCCTTGCACGGAACAAATTATTCTGATTGGTAATCAATTCAATTGTTTGTAGCAAACCTGCCTCGTAACGTTTCTGTGCCAATACATTTGCACGCTCTGTTACTTCGAGGGTTTTCTTACTTGCGTTGTAACGTTGCATTGCATTTACAGCTGCATTGTAAGCCTGATAAATATCATTCTTCAATTGCATATCAGCCTGTTCTTTTGCCAGCTTTGCATTTTGCACATCAAGTTTTGAACGGTTGTAATTCGTTCGCACTGTGGCGCCATTAAAAATGGGAACAGAAATCTGAATGCCGATATTTTGACGGAAGTTTTGATTCATTTGAGTGCCCCACCCTGTCCACATTTCACCAAACCCTTTTTTTGTCTGTATAAGATCAATATCGGGCGTTTGAACAAAATAATTGGTGCCGCCTACATTCACAATAGAAGAGGTAGCTGTTGGCGTATTGTATCCGTTAAAATTGGCTCCGGTTATTTTGCTGTTTGCACTGGCGAAGTTGGTTCCCAACCCTCCAAATGCAGAAATGGATGGATAAAATTGTCCACGGATCGATTTTACATTTGCTTCCAACGACTTGATGCGCAGATCGTTTACACGTTGCCGTGGTTGTGTTTGCAATGCAATATTATACACCACATCGGGTTGCAGGTCACCAATACTTTCAACTGGTATCATTGCAACCGGTGGTTCGGTAATATCAAATGGTTGAGCAGCATCCAGATTCAATGTTGCTTTTAAGGTAAGCAAGGTTTGTTGAGCTGTGGTGGAAGCATTAATGAAATTCGCACTGTCGGCTGCATATTGCGATTCCAGTTCCAGTGCGTTGAGTTCAGGTAATGAACCGGCATCCACCCGTTTGCGTGTATCCGTTAAACGGGCTCTTGTTAACTGCATCTGCACTTCTGCAATTTTTGCCTGTTCCTTTGAAAGCAATGCCTGCAAATAGGTAGTGGCTACCGATAATGCAATATCATTTTTCGTGCTTTCAACAGTTGCATTGGCAGCCGCCACATTATATTTTGAGCTGAGAATACCGTTTTTTACACTGTTCCAGTTAAACAACAAAGCATTGACGTTTAGTCCCGGTTGTTGAAACAGCAGCGTGCTGGTTTCAAATAAGTTAGTGGTAGGATTTACTGCACGACCAAAGTTCGTACCGGTTGAAACAGAAAAATTAGCATTGGGATATTGAGCAAGTTTGCTTTGCTTGTAGGTAAGTTCAGCTATTCGTGCCTGTACATCTGCCTGACGTACCGACACATTGTTTGCGATGGCGTATTCCACACAACGAACAAGATCCCATTTTTCCTGGGCTTGCAACGTTGTTCCAATAAAAACAAGGATGGATGATAAAAGCAACAGAGGTGAAATCTTCTTCATATATAATTAAAATGACAATATAGTGACGTTCGGGGCACGAATTTATTGATTTTTGACCAGCGGGAACAGGATGGTTTGAGTTTTCTCTGATATTTCACCTTCCTGAACCCAATCCGGCTTTTTCAAAAGCCTGTTTCAGATCGCCGATCAGGTAGCCGGCCTCTTCCAGTCCGACATATAACCGAATCATCTGATGCTCGGGATTCGCCGTATCAAAGTCCTCATCACGAATACCCGCACACTTTGGTAACAGCAAACTTTCATGGCCTCCCCAACTTACGGCCATCTGTATATGTAGCAAACTTTCGCAAAAGGTTACAACCTGTTGGCGGGATGCAGCTTTTATATAAAAGGTAAACAGGCCCGGCGCTTCCTTCATTTGTTTCTTTGCCAAGTGATATTGATCAAAACTTTCATCAAACGGATAGATAATGCGGCTGACTGCAGGATGCTGCTTGATGAATTCAACCACTTGTTTGGTTGTTTGATTGATGCGTTCAAGCCGGGTTGGCAATGTACGCAAGCCCCGGATAAGTAGCCAGGCGTTGAATGGCTGAATGCCGCTGCCGATGTTGAGGTACTCACTGTCAAAGATCTTTTTGATCATTGCGTGAGTGCCGCATAGAACGCCGCCCAATGTATCGCTATGTCCGCCGATGTACTTGGTAGCTGTTTGCATGGCCAGATCAATGCCCATTTCAATTGGCTTTTGATACAACGGTGTGCAATAACTGTTATCGATCAACGTAACAATGTTGTGCTGTTTGGCATAAACAGCAACGGCTCTTATATCCTGCATGGCAAAATCCCAACTGTTGGGACTTTCCAGATAATAAAACGTTGTGTTGGGCTTTGTTGCTTCAAAATAATTCTCCGCTCGTCTTCCATCCACATAAGTGGTGCTAACTCCAAAACGTGGAAGAATCACATCAAACAAGCGTTGTACCCAGGTATAAGGCTTGCTTACACTTACAATATGATCGCCTGCTTTTACATTCGCCAGCACACCTGCAAAAATGGCTGCCGCTCCATTGTTGAACACCAGACAATCTTCTGCTCCATCCAATGCAGCTAATTTTTTGCGCAGAATATCAACCGTTGGGTTTAATCCACGGCTGTAGAGATACGTACTCATCTCATCAGCAAATGCAGCACGCAACTCATCTACTTTATTAAAACGGAAATTGCTTGTCTGTATAATGGGTGGCGCAATGGCATTGAAATAATGCTCACGGTCTTCGCCCAGTTCGTTGAGGATATATGAAATGTCCATTCCTGATAAAGAGAATAAAATTGTAAATTAGAGTACTCAAATGTATGATATGCTCAGTATTGAAGAAATATTAAAGCTGCCGAAAGCAAAGCAACTTGAAATTATGGAAGCTATTCAGGATCATCTGGAAGATGATTTTGCTGAAGATCGAATACTTACTGTTGAACAAGTCGATTTTATTCAGCAACGTATGAAGGAGATTGAGGCCTCCCCCATGCAAACCTTAACCTTGAATGAGTTAAAAGAAAAACTTGCGAATCGTTGGAATACACTTTAACTATTCACTCCCTTGCCGCAGAAGATATTCTTGAAATTGCACGTTGGTATGATTTACAGCTAGCTGGCCTAGGCGACCGATTCGGGCAACAACTCGAAATCGCATTTTCAGCTATTCAGAAAAACCCCACTGCCCATAACAAAGCTACCGGCAAAATCAGGAAGCAGCGATAAGTCGATGTCAGCTCACCTGAAAGGTGACCTCAGAATATAAACTCAATAATAAAATTAAGCACCGGTTATAAAACCAATATGATTGCCGAATGGATCTTCTACAATTGCCACTTCTATAGTGCCACCAACATTATGTGCAGGATCAATAATGCTTGCGCCAAGTGATACTGCTTTTTCAACGGCTGATTGTATATCATCAACAGCCCAATAAGCAGTGCTGTGATTACCTTTTTGTATGTTGCTCATGTCAGGATCAAGTCCTAATTCAAAACCATTGATATCAAAGCCAACATAAAATACTTCATCAAAATAAGGTTCTTGACCTGTTAGTGAAGTGTACCAGGTTTTTGCAGCGGTAAGATCGTTTGTATGATAAATAACTGTGCGGAGTTTCTGCAGCATACGATTATTTTTTTCGATGAAAAATAAAATAGATGATGATAAATGTTACCAATACGCCAAGCCCTGTTAACGCTGCCGTTGGATCGGCAATGGCAATACTTGTTCCTACAAACAAATAAGCCGCAATAAAAATGATTGGCATCAATGGAAACAGTTTCATCTTATAAATACCTGTCCCATCTAAATGCTTTGTCTTTTTACGAAACCAGAAAATAGTAGCGCTGCTCAACACCATTCCAAAGCAATCAAGAAAAATGGTGAAGGCTAATATTTTTTCAAACTCCTGCGCAAAGAATAAGATGATGATGCAAAGAGCTGCAAAAACAGTTAATGAAAACGTAAGCACATTTGTTTTCTCGTTTTGTTTGGCAAATATCTTTGGCAAACTTCCGTCATCACCCATCGCATACATCACACGTGGGTTGCTCATCAACAATCCGTTTACATAAGCCAATACACCCAGAAATAAAAAGGCAGAGAAAACGGTAGCGCCGGTTGATCCGAATATTTTATCGATCACTACGTAAGCAATTTCACGCTCGCCTTTCATTTGCTGAAAACCTACCAGATTGTAATAACTCATGTTCACGAGTAAATACAAACCAATGATAATAGCAATACCCATGAAAATACCACGTGGAATATTTTTGGTAGGATTTTGCACTTCGTTACCGAAGTTGATGGTTTGCTGGTATCCGCCATAAGTAAATGAAACAGCGATCAAACTCACACCAAGACTTTTGATCCAATCCATATTGCTGAATGTAGTTACAGCCGTGGTTGTTTCCTGCACAGCATATTTATCGGGAAAAAACAATGCAGCGATCAATACCATGATCATCCCGATCTTGATGATCATTAAAACATTCTGCGCCATAGAACTCAACTTCAGCCCACGCAGGTTAATAAAATAAAAGATGGCGATGGCTCCACAACTCACCAGCGCTTTGTGCGTATCGTTCCACTCTCCGGGAAATAATTTTAATAAATAACCGCTGCCGATTAATGCCACGCCACTCAAACTTGCTGCATTACTTACTAAGATCAAACAGTTAATCGCAAACGCAATACTTGGATGATAAGCCTGCGCAAATACTTTGTAATAACCACCAGTAACCGGAAAGCGGCTGCCTATTTCTGCATAGGTTAGTGCGCCACACAAAGCCACCAAACCACCAATGAGCCATGCACTGAAATAAACAGATGGATCAATCGCATCTTTGGCACTGGTAGCGGCCGTACGGAAAATACCCATGCCGATCACCAGGCCTACAACGATCATGGTGAACGAAAACAGGTTGAGTTTATTGGTTGAAGTTTTCATGCTTTTTCTTCTGGCGTTGAAGATAATGAACGATGTCGGATTTGTGATGTATGATTTATGATGTGGCTTTCAACCGCCGTCAGAGTTAATAACTGCTGACGGGACTCGTACCTCGTACTTCTTATTTCGTACTTCACTTATCTTTACGGTATGAAGAACCAAGCACTAACCTTTCTTGCAACAGTTGTTACACTCTTCACTTTTGCCCAAACTCAACCTGACTCCTCCAAAGAATTAGGGGAAGTTGTTATTACTGCGTTTGAACAGAATCGCAAGCTCATGGATGTTCCGGCTGCTATCAGCTATGTGGGTCAAAAACAATTGAACCGTTTTGGTAATGCATCCATTGTTCCGGCATTGAATGCTGCACCCGGCGTTCGTATGGAAGAACGTAGCCCGGGCAGTTATCGTTTAAATATTCGTGGAAGTTCATTGCGCTCGCCGTTTGGTGTGCGCAATGTAAAAGTATATCTCAACGATATTCCGTTTACAGAACCGGGAGGTTCTACCTATTTAAACCTCTTGGGTTTTTATAATATCAACTCTGTTGAAATATTGAAAGGACCTTCCAGCAGTTTGTATGGTGGTGGCAGTGGTGGTGCAGTACTCATCAAAACAAATAACAGCAATCAACCCGCAGGTGTGGGTATTGATTATAGCTTTGGCAGTTTTGGTTTGCAGAATGCCAATGTGTATGCACGCATCGGCGAAGGCAATGCACAACAAACCATCAGTTTCAGTAAACTGCACAGCGATGGCTACCGTGACTGGACAAGATTAGATCGTTCTGTTTTCAGTTGGGATAGTCGTTTTGCCATCAACGAAAAACAAAGTATCCGTACCTATTTAATGTATGCAGATCTTTCGTATCAAACACCCGGCGGATTAAATGCTGCTGAGTTTGCAACCAATCCCAGACAGGCGAGGCCACGTATCGGCGCAACACCTTCAAGTGCCGAGGCAAATGCAAGTGTGAACCAGAAAAGTTTTCTTGCCGGTGTGAGTTATGATTTTACGATCTGCAACAATTTTAAAAATACAACATCAGTTTACGGAGCATTTTCACAGTTCGCTAATCCAACAGTTCGTAATTACGAACGCCGCAGCGAACCGCATACCGGCGGACGAACAACATTCTCCTACTCACCTTCTGTTGGTCTAGGTGAATTAAAATTTGTTGCCGGTGCAGAGTTGCAACGTGGCTGGTACAATATTCGGGTTTACAGAAATATAAACGGCACAAGCGATAGTCTGCAAACAGAAGATGAAGTGAACCCGTTTTTATGGAGTGTGTTTGCACAGGCCGATTGGAAATTACCGAACGACTGGATCATTACTGCCGGTGTTAGCAGTAACCAGAATCACATTGAAATTATTCGGTTAAATAAATTTCCATTGAGTCCACAGAAACGCACCTATGCCAACGAATTGGCTCCACGTATTTCTGTACTGAAGAAATTTAAGAATAAACTTTCGCTATATGCTTCTGTTGCAAAAGGTTTTTCTGCACCAACTTCTGCAGAAGTTTTACCATCTACAGGCGTTATATCAACTGACCTGAATGCTGAAGAGGGGTGGAACTATGAAGCAGGTTTTCGTTGGCTATTATTTAAGCAACGTTTACTTATCGATCTCAATGGGTTCTACTTTAAACTCAATAATGCTATTGTACAACGAAGAGATGCTGGCGGTGCAGATTATTTTGTAAACGCCGGCAATGTAAACCAAAACGGATTGGAAGGATTATTCAGCTATAAAATTGCTGATAATGAAACCCATTTCATTACTGAGAGTAATGTTTCACTTGGCTTTACAAGTTATGGTTTCACGTATAAAAATTTCAAGCAACTAAATACAGATTATTCAGGCAACTTAATCCCAGGAATTCCCGCTTCGCCTACAAACAAATTCGTTCTAATAATGGGCAACAAAGTAATTGCCAACCTACCTTTGAGTAGTTACGTAATTGGGTTCGATCTGAAAACAAAATACGGCTTATATCTTAATACAACTTATACTTACAACAGCAGAACCCCGTTAAACGATGCGAATACGTTTTATGGCAACGACTTTCATTTGCTGGCTGCACGTATTGGTTTTAAACAATTGTATGCAAAAGGTTTCCGTTTCGATGTATTTGTAAGCGGCGATAACTTGTTTAATGAAGTGTACAGTTTAGGAAATGATATTAACGCCGCAGTGAATCGTTTTTACAATGTAGCACCGGGAAGGAATTATGCTGTTGGTGTGGCGATGTTTATGGGGGAAGAGGAAGTAAACAGTGATATAGTTTCTTTTCATTGATTTTTGTTTTTACATTGGTTAGGAATTAATTATTTTTTCACCAAAACGTTGCGCAAAGAAAAACGTTGGCAGCAACTTTAGACGACATCAATGGGATACACAAAAGACGACATAGTATCTGAATATAAAAAACTCAAAGACCATTTGGGGAAAGCTCCTTCATCCCGAATTTTTGAACAAGAGACAGGTATTCAATTAAAACTACTTGAGAAATTTTTCGGACGTAATTCCTGGACAAAACTCGTAACTGAATGTGGCGATATCCCGAACGACTTTTCGACAACAAAAGTTGAACTGAATGAAATTCTTATCCAATGGGCGACACTTGCTAAAAACTCGGGAGAATTGCCAGCAAGCGCAGACTGGAGATTTCATAAATGCAAACCTTCAATTAATAATATTAAGAGTAGCCACGGTTTAAGATGGGCTGATCTTCCTTACAAATTTCTTGAATTGTATTCCGACAAAGATGAATGGAAAGACGTTATTGCTCTCATCCCAAACCGTTCAATAAATGGCCATTCAATTTCCAAATCCATTCCCAAAATTGACGGATTAAATTTTGAGATTTTAAAATTTGTTCCTCCAATCGTTCAAGACTTGGTTGACTTCTCTTTAAACGAAGAAAAATCAAGAGAATTTGAGAAGAGTGTAAACCTTGTCTTTCAAATGCTCGGCTTTGACGTGACTGATTATGGACAAGGCACTGGAAGAAACCCGGACGGAGGGTGCAAAAGAAAACCAAAACAGATATGCAATTTTAATTGATGCAAAATCGAGGAAGGAAAATTATAAAATCGGGACAGAGGACAGGAAGTTTATTGAGTATATAAAGACATTTTCCGAGCCATTAAAAAAAGCCGGATTTGCCAATATTTATTTTCTTGTTGTTTCAGGTAGTTTCGACTCTGTTTCAGCAACCGCTATTAAAAATATTCGAGTTGAGACACAAGTTACAACAACACTCTTGTCTTCTAGATTATTGCTCAAATTATTATCAAACAAAATTCAGACACCAAGACTATTTGACTTAAAGAAATTCCAAGAGTTCATTGATTGAAGACGGGGAAATAACAGAAAAAAGAATTGACAAGTTTATAGCAGGACTGAAATAAAAGCTCACACTGGCGCAATCGTCTCGCTTGTGCCATAAGAATAAACAACTTGCGAATTTGCTACATAACCTAACCTTTAGAGATTTCTCCTATCGTCGAAATGACGGCACTCCGAAATCTCTGTGTCTCTGAGTTTACTCAAACCAACCGAACCGTCATGTCGAGGCACGAGACATCTCCACGACGAAGTACTGCTAAACTTAATCAGAATAATTAATTGCAATTACTCAAATTGCTTAGAGATGCTTCCCCGTAAAGCGGGGCAGGCTGTTCCTCAGCATGACGAATACATAATCAACATCAAACAAAAAAACCGGCACATACTGCACCGGTTCATATTCTGGTTTTCGTGGTTTCTTATTTCTGCACCTTTCTTACAGTGGTAGTGCCGCCACCAGTTAATGTAAGATCAACCGGTTTATTCGTTTGCCATGCACCTCTTGTAAAATCGGGGATATCAACCGTTCTTGATTTCTTTCCTACTGATCGTCCGCTTAATGGAATAATTGAACTCCATGCTGCTGCATCATACACATCCTGGTCGAGTGGTAAACCGTTACGCAAACAATCGATGAGGCGCCAGTCCATGATAAAATCCATACCACCATGCCCACCAACTTCTTTGGCAATTTCACCAATATGTTTTACGATCGGTGGTGTGTATTTCGCATACAATTCATCCAGTGCTTCTTTTTTGATCCAGTCGTGACCAAATGCAATTTTTTCAGGGCCGGGGTATTTCTGTGCAATACCTTTTGTACCACTAAGCATATGTATTCTTGAATAAGGACGAACTGTTGAAACATCGTGCTGCAGCATGATCGTTTTACCTTTACTGGTATGTATCATGGTTGTATTCATGTTACCACGGTAAGGTTTATCGACAAACTGTTTATAGAAATCATCTTTCGCCGCTTTCTCTTTTGCAATGGCGTTCAATGTAAAATCGTTGGTGCTCATGCTCACCAGGTGATCCATTTTATCACCACGGTTAATATTTAAACACTGAGCAATAGGACCCAAACCATGTGTTGGATACAGGTTGCCATTCTGTGAGAAATTCTCCCGGAGCCTCCACATATCGGTGTAGCCCTTTTTATTAAAGAGCAGATCCCTTAGATCGTGATTGTAAGCTCCTTCGGCATGTATCAATTCACCAAACAAACCATTGCGAACCATATTTAATGTAAGCAGTTCAAAGAAATCGTAACAACAGTTCTCCAGCATCATCATATGCTTCTTGGTGTTCTCTGATGTTTCCACCAGCTCCCACAACTGATCGACCGATAAACCTGCATTTACTTCTGACGTTGCATGTTTACCATTCTTCATTGCACGCAGTGAAATAGGCGCATGCAATTCCCATGGAGTAACGTTGTACACAAGATCAATATCATTGCTGTCGCACAACGCTTTCCATCCTTCTTCACCGGTATATTCTTTTGCTTTTGGTCTTCCTCTTTTCTCTAACGTTTTTTGTGCGCTTGCTATACGCTCCGGAAACTTATCACAAAGCGCTACAATTTCTACACCATCAATATAACCGAGTCGGCCAACGGCACCACTACCACGCATACCCAAGCCAACGATTCCTATTCTTACCACAGGAAGTTTTGGCGCTGCATAACCACTCATATTAAAGCGTTGCTTTCCGCTTTCGTAACTATTCGAACGTTCAACTTCTTCATCTGTTGTTGCAAGACTACCTGCGAAAGAAGGCAAACCTGCAAGCATGCCGGCACCAATTGAAATACTGTGTAAAAATTTTCTGCGGTCTGTTGCCATGAGCTACTGTTTTTGTAGATGCAATTTCCCTCAATAGATTGATAACAATTCCGCAAAAAACAAAATGCGCAAACGGTTGATCTATCAAAAACAGGTGAAAACAACTGTTTCAGGCTTGAAGAGGTTATAAATCGGGAACATCACTACAACCGGTGACAATCCTGTTTTCATTCCCGCCAGGTAGCGTAAGAATTTACAAAATGTCGTTGAAACTTTGTTTGTAAGAAATCCGCATGAACATGTCTGAAAAATTAATCCTCTGGCTTCAGCAAAACAACATCGCTTTTTTTCAACAATGCAAAAGAAGAAAACCGGAAACCTGCTTTTTGCAAAACAGCGGTATCACTTGCGGGATACAAAACCACTACATTGCATTGCTTCATGATGTTTATAACAGAATCAGTATGCGTGGCCGTGTGCGGATACTCATACTTAAGGGTACGAAAAGCATACTCCATCCGGCTCTAAGAGCTGATAATAATTAGCATGCACTCCAAAATGCCAGGAGGGCAATGCGATCGTAGTATCGGCTGTATAACGGTTTTTCAATTTCAGCATCACCTGATCAATACCCACCTGATCTTTTGCTTCAAAACAAAATTCTGTATACGCTGATTTGATGGAAAACGCTGCTGCTGCAATACTGCAACTAACGAACAAAACAGCCACTCCATTTTTAAATACCTGTTTGCTTTTCAACAACAGAACGATTCCCGGCAGAAATGGACAGAATGAACAACGGATATAAATAAACGGCCGTTCTTCCTTCATTATACGGAGTTTGAAAAAGGAGGTGAAAAACAAGGCCGATCACGAGTGCCCCAACCAACGTAAATGTTACAAAATGAAAAAGGCCCATCTTATTTGCTGTACGGTAATTAGCCGCCGCAAATGCAAACAGGAAAATAATGACCAGCAACAAGATCCAACTTGCAGTTACCGGCGTTACTGTTACGTATCCGTACGAAGTATTTTTAATGAGCGACCCAACAGTATCGTACAGCAACGATGTATTGCCTCCTGTTTCCAGATCGCCGGTATAATATTTTATAAACAGTAGATTAGCCGCCGCAAACAAAAATGTACCTGCTACAAGAACGAGTGCTATTTTATTTTCACGCATCGTAAACCCATGTAGTTGTTTACGTAGAATGACGACAGCAACAACCAGCCCAGCCGGTAAAAAGAAATACAACAGTGTATAGTTACTCAGTACGGCAAGTGCTGCACATACGCATGCATAAAGAAATGTACGTTTATTGTATTGCTGAAAATCAGCTGAAAAAAAATAAACAGCCCAGCTCATAAACGCCACGGCCGGACCGTAACCCCTTGCAATCGAAAAAAAATCGTTGAGATAAGGATTGGCAACAAGCAAAAAAAACACAACCCATGTCCATACGCCATCAAAATACTTTACTGCAATGGCCCGGGCTGCAAGTAAATAAAGTACAAAGAAAAAAAGCATGTGCATCCGCCACATCCAAACTTCATTGCCCAGTACAAGTGTTTCCAGCTTAATGAAAAATGAATTGATCCAATGCGTATTTGCTGTTCCAACCAATGCGTTGATGTAATTCGTCTTCACCAAATAAAACGAATAGGCCTCATCGTTGGTAATGCTGATGCCAAACAATTTTCTTCCAATGCCGGTCAACAGCAGCAACAAAATAATCGTAAAAACGGTTTCAGTAGCTATCCGTTTATAGTTCAAATGCATAAGCAATAATCAGTTCAATTGAACTACAAATTAAAGCTTCTCAATAAAAAGGGGCTGAAATAAATCCGATACCTTAAATGTATTTGCTACATATAGATGTCCAAGGTCTTAATAATATCCTGACATCATTCACTATCGCACCGGCGGACAATCCCAACTATTCTTGCGGCCAAATCGATAGATGAATCCAACAGCGATATTGTAATAATGATCATTCCGTTCGGGGTTGGCAGAACGACTGAACCCATCTAAATAATCAGTAAACAAAAAACGATACGATGCTTCCGCATTCAATACAATTGTTGGTGAAATGGAATAGCGAATCCCTGCTCCAACAGGCACGGCTGGCATTAATCGTGGTGTACGTGTGGAAAGGTCAGTTGCCAGATTTGTCAATAATTCCGGCTCTGCTTCAAAATAAGCGGCGTTAAATGCACTTGCATCTCTTCGGATCCTCACCAAACTTAATGCTGCACCGCCAAATACATACGGCGACAATTGTTTTCCGGCATCGACCCAACCGAGCGGACTCCACACAAATTGCGGCGACAGTTCAATCAATGATGTTCGGAAATTAAAATTCCGTTGTTGCCGGTAAGCGGGATTGTTATACTTCGCATCATCGCCATGTAATGATGCAATTGACAACTGTAACCGCAACGCCATCGTTTTATTGATTAATCGGGAACCATGCAACACAAATCCTGGTCGAATGGTTTTCCACGAACCAAAACGAGTTGGTGTAAGATCACCCTGATAAACGAAAGCACCCACTGCTGCGCCAACTTCATACTTCGGTTGTTTGATTTGCGCTTGAACCTGTGTACAAATACTGATTAAAACAAGCATGCACGTACTGATAAAACGGGTCATAAACATTGGTTTAAGTGGTAACGATCAATGTTTCTGATAAGCCAAGTTTGGATAATTGCGAATAGAGAGAGATCAGAAGGTTACCGTAGTAACGAAGAACAATTCGTGTACGTATGTTACAATTGTTAAAATCATGCGAAGGGAAAAGACTTTCGTTTCATATGCAGGATTTTATTTATTCAGATGGCATGTGAACAATTCAATGAAAACAAATTTGCAACTGCACAACAGCTCCCCTACTTTTGCTGCCGTAGCGGTTCCCGGTGTTCATAACCGGGATTAAAAGGGAAGTCCGGTGTAAATCCGGCGCTATCCCCGTAGCTGTAAGTTCTAATTGTGAATGGTCAATAGTCAATGGTGAATGATTCTTTTATCGGAATCCCACTCACTATTCACAACTCACCACTCACCTGCTGATTCTACATACCACTGTTCATGAAAGGTGTTTGCCACACGAACGGGAAGGTGCTCAGCAGCGAACGAGCCAGAAGACCTGCCGATACAGATTCACAATCATTTGCTTTCGGGTGAAAGGCAGGAGATGTAATGGCTCGTTAGCTTTTATATTTTCTATTTCTTTTTCTGAAAGCAGTCACAACAAACCCTTTTTTCAACACATGAAAAAGAATTTATTTGTAGTGGCTGCCGGATTATTCATCAGCAGTCAACTAAGTGCTCAGGACAGTACCGCAAAATCATTAGGCGAAGTATTTGTAACCGCCAACCGCATTGAACAGAAACAACGTACAACAGGTAAAGTAGTAACAGTGATCGACAATGCAACCATTCAACGCAACGCAGGTCGTACCGTTTCTGAGATCATTAATCAGCAAGCAAGTGTATTCATCAACGGAGCCAACAATACATTAGGCACCAACCAGGATGTTTATTTCCGTGGTGCTGTAAGTGGTAATGTATTGATCCTGATAGATGGTGTTCCTGTTGGCGATGCATCGCAAGTAAACAATGCATTTGATCTCAATCATATCAGCACAGGCATGATAGAACGCATTGAAATTTTAAAAGGCGCACAAAGTACCATGTGGGGTAGCGATGCGGTTGCCGGTGTGATCAATATCATCACAAAAAAAGCAGGACGCAAAAAGGTAGAAGTAAATGGTTTGCTTAGCTATGGCAGTTACAATACGTTGCGTGCAAATGCAGGTGTTGGCGGCAAGTTGAACGCCTTTTCTTATAATGTGAATTATAATTTTACTGATAGCAAAGGCTTTTCTTCTGCACAGGATACAACCGGCACAAAGAATTTTGATAATGATGGATTCAAGCAACACAACTTTGTTGCAAACCTTCGTTACGATCTCAGCAAAAACTTTTCAGTGAAAGGCTTTAGCAATTTCGGTCAATATATGAATAGCATTGATGCCGGCGCATATACTGATGATGCTGATAATAATGTAACGCAGAAGAACAGGAACAACGGCCTTTCATTCCTGTACAACAATAAAAAGTTGAGCCTTACTTTATCACAAAACTTCCTCACCAATACAAGAGTTTATTTAGATGACAGTGCAAGTGTTGGTGGTTTTGCAAAATATTCAAGAGGTTCATACGAAGGCAAAAGCAGTATTACTGAATTAAGCGGTAACTACCGCTTCATCGATCAGTTCTCGTTGGTGGCTGGTGTTCAAAATTTAGCACAGAACACAACTCAATCTTATAAAAGCATTAGTGTATATGGCCCGTATGAGTCCGCTTTAGGCGATTCAGCCAAGGCAAATAACTTTTCGTTCTATGCCTCTTTGCTTGCAACCGAACTTGCAGGTTTTAATGTGGAAGCAGGTTTCCGTATTAACAGCCACAGCATTTATGGAACAAATGCAACTTATACCTTCAACCCTTCATACAACATTGATGATAAAACAAGAGTATTTGTAAACATTTCATCAGGTTACAAAATACCATCGCTCTACCAATTGTATAGCGAATACGGTAATAAAGAACTGAAACCTGAAGCAACGCAGAATTATGAAATAGGTGTACAATCATTTAGTGCAGATAGAAAGAACTCTATCCGTTTTGTAGCATTCAAACGTGATATTAAGAATCTCATCATTTTCTATACTGACATGACAACCTACGCAAGTCAGTACATTAACCGTGACGAGCAACATGATTATGGTTTTGAAATAGAAAGCAGTATTGGTCTTGGAAAGATCGGCACCTGGACAAATAACTTCACCTACATTGATGGTGAAGGAAAAAACGACAATGTGAAAGTGAAGAATCTATTCCGTCGTCCAAACTTCAGCTTCAACAGTGCACTTACACTTGAGCCAATTAAAGGATTAACTGTTATGCCTTCGTTCCGTTTCATTAGTACAAGATTAAAGGGTGCATATGATCCGGGACCAACGCAAATGCCTGCTTATTACACGATCGATCTTTATACCGGTTACCAGGCAACAAAAAATCTGCGTGTATTTGTTGATCTGCGTAACGTTACCGATCAGGAGTATTATGATGTGCCGGGTTATAACAGCCGCAAGTTTAATGTAACAGGAGGCGTAAGCTTTCAATTTTAATAATCAGTGATGAGTAATGAGTGATCAGTTGAACCCACTCATTACTCATCAATCATTACAAATGTCAATACAAAAAATCAATCCCCGTTTTGCAGTACTGGCCATTATTATGGTTGCAGTAGCAACCTTACGTATTCCCAATGCTGCACAGCTTGGACCATTGAGTAATTTCACACCCATCGGCGCTATGGGTTTATTTGGTGCAGCATATTTCAGTAAAAACTGGAAAGCATTTGGTTTTCCATTACTCACTTTACTTGCAAGCGATCTCATCATAAACATTTTTGTTTATGACGGGCAGTATGGCATTATGTATGGTAGTTGGTATTGGGTGTATGGTGGTTTTGTGTTGATCGTTTTATTAGGAAGATTATTACTGAAAAAAGTATCAGTAAAATCGGTAGTGTTCACCGGCGTTGCTGCAACATTGATTTACTGGTTGATCGTTGATTTTGGTGTGTTCCTTTTTGGATGTACTGATATTACTACCGGCCAAACCATGGATCACAGTTTTGCAAGTCTTATTAAATGCTATGCGCAAGGTGCACCATACATGAAAAACTTTCTGATCGGCACATTGGTTTACAGTGGTATCATGTTTGGTGCATTTGAATGGATGAAAGCTAAAAACACTTCCTTCCAGATAGCATAACCATTAACCATTTAACCTTATTCAACTCATGATGAAAGCATGCTCCTTTTTACCAGCCGCTACGCAAATGATCTACGACATGGGTTTGCAACATCTGCTCCATGGCGTTACGTTTGAATGTTCTGCTACAGCATTAAGCGAAAAACAAAAAGTTGTTCGTTGTGTAATGGAAGGAAAAAATTACAGCAGTGAAGAGATCGATAAAATATTTTCTGCCAGCAAAGCGCAAGGCAAGAGTTTATATTATGTGGATGAAGATGTATTACAAAACATACAACCCGATGTGATCTTTACACAGGATGTATGTGAAGTATGCCAGATCGATACCGCCTGCACAGCGGCAGCCGTTGCGAACCTTGAAAAACAACCTACGCTTATCACGCTGACGCCGCAAACACTCGACGATGTTTATTATACCGCAGTAACTATTGCAACAGCATTAGGATATGAATCTGCTGCCTATCATTACCTGGCAGGTTTGCAGAAACGTACGACTCATATTCTGGATAAACTTCGCCGGCATCAAATGCCCATGAAGCGTGTGTTGTTGATGGAATGGATCGCCCCTGTTTATAATTGCGGTCACTGGATTCCTTTCCAGGTGGCGCAGGCTGGTGGTATTGATATGCTCAGTAATCCCGGAGGTGACAGTATTGTTACATCATGGGAAAAGATTGTAAAATACAATCCGGAGATATTAGTGATTGCTCCCTGCGGTTTTCATGTCGAGCGCAGCAAAGAAGAACTGCACCTCTTAACTGAAAAACCTGAATGGCAAGAACTGGAAGCAGTAAAGAACAACGCCGTATTCATTTGTGACTACGATCTGTTCACACAACCATCTGCTTCAACGTTGGTAGATGGGATTGAGTTATTAGCTTCCTTATTTCATCCCTCTTTGTTTCGGGTGCCAACACATCTGCAAACAAAATTTGCTCACTTTTCAAACAGGCCAGCGCATGTGTAAGCATGAACAAAAAAACTGTCCACGTTGTGGCGAAGGCTTTGAATGCAAAGTAGGTGATGTTACCAATTGCCAGTGTTACGGTATTGAGTTAAGTGTGGAAGAAGAAGCATTCATCAGCAGTAACTACAGCGATTGTCTTTGCCGTAATTGTCTGCTGCAATTACAACAACGCTACTTTCTCTTTAGAGAACAAAAGATCTACTATGGACAACGCTGATAATACAACTCAACTCATCTTTATTACCGGCGGTGCAAGAAGCGGAAAAAGTAAGTATGCACAGGAGTTAGCTCTCTCATTGAGTGATAGTCCTGTGTATGTTGCTACAGCTAAAGTGTGGGATGATGATTTTGAGAAACGTGTAAACGTCATCAGAACGATCGTGATGAACGCTGGACCAATATGGAAGAGCAACGGAATGTAAGTGCATTACCAATCAGCAATCGTGTTTGTATCATTGATTGTGTAACACTCTGGCTAACTAATTTTTTTGCAGATACGAAGAACGATGTGGAAGCTTCACTTGACTTGTTGAAAAAAGAAATTGATGCGTTGTGTACAAAGCCGGGCACCTTTATCATTATCAGTAATGAAATCGGAATGGGCATACATGCAGATACAGAGGTCGGCCGCAAATTCACCGATTTGCAAGGCTGGGCCAATCAATACATAGCATCCAAATCCAATGTAGTTGTTTTGATGGTAAGTGGAATTGCAGTTAAGATAAAATGAGTTATTTAGTTTATGGTTTGTAGTTTGCATTTCCCAAATTAATTGACTATTGACTATTGACTATTGACTATTGACTATTGACTATTGACTATTGACTATTGACTATTGACAATGATACCAGCCATTTTTTGTTGGAGCGGAGGAAAAGACAGCAGCTATGCGTTACATAAAGTATTGCAGGAAGGCGTGTACGATATAAAATATTTACTCAGCACCTTCAACGGTAATTACAAACGTTTATCCATGCATGGCGTACGGGAAGAGTTGATTGAAGCACAAGCTGCGTCTATCGGTATCCCTTTATTAAAAGCATACGTGTATGAAGCAAGCAATGCTGAATATGAACAACAGATGAAACGTATTTTGCTGCAGGCAAAAGCAGAAGGCATCAACCATGTGTTGTATGGTGATTTATTTTTAGAAGATCTGCGTGCCTACCGTGAAAGCAAAATGAACGAGCTCGATATGCATTGTATATTTCCCATCTGGAAAACAGATACACAATGGATGATCAATGATTTTGTAGCGAAGGGTTTTCAATCTGTTCTTTGCTGTATCAATGATGCTTATTTAGATGAAAGTTGGGTGGGAAGAACCATCGATCAGCAGTTCATCAACGAACTTCCATCGACAATTGATCCTTGCGGAGAGAATGGTGAGTTTCATTCCTTTTGTTTTGATGGCCCCGTTTTTAAATCTTCAATACAAATTGTAACCGGCGAAAAAACCTACAAAGCATTAGAGATCAAAACCAGCGACCACCCCACTCCTGTTAAAGATGTGGGCACAAAAGGTTTCTGGTTTTGTGACCTTCTTTTACAAACAAACAGCGCATGACACTAAAAGAACAACTGCAACATAAGATCAACAATAAAACCAAGCCACTCGGTGCGTTAGGTATGCTGGAGGAGCTGGCATTGAAGATCGGTGTAATTCAAAACAGCTTATCGCCTGTTATCAACAAGCCACATATTGTTGTGTTTGCAGGCGATCATGGTATTGCTGCCACAGGAAAAGTAAATCCTTATCCGCAGGCAGTAACCGCACAAATGGTTTTGAATTTTGTAAATGGCGGTGCAGCGATTAATGTATTTACCAAACAACATAATATCGGTTTAACAGTAGTTGATGCTGGTGTAAATGTTGATTTTGATGCATCGTTACCAATTGTTCATGCAAAGATCAATCATGGCACTGCTGATTACAGCGAGTTCAATGCCATGCGTATTGATGAAGTAAATGAAGCGATTGAAAAAGGTCGCAGCATTGTGCAAGGAATATTTGATAAAGGTTGCAATACCATCGGATTCGGTGAAATGGGAATTGGTAATACTTCTTCAGCATCACTTATCATGCATCATCTATTGAATCTTCCCCTAAGTGAATGTGTGGGAAGAGGAACAGGTTCTTCCGATGAACAACTGCAACGTAAGCTTGATACATTAGAAGACGTAAGTCGTTTGCACAAACTTAATCATGATGATATTACACCAGATCAATTACTTTGCCGTATCGGTGGATTTGAAATTGCCATGATGGTGGGTGCATATCTACAAAGCCGCAGAATTAAATATGTTGATTATTGTAGATGGATTTATTAGTACAGCAGCGTTACTTGTTGCTGAAAGATTAGCACATCATGAAACTTCATTGCCCCCCTTTAGGGGATGGGGGATTGTATTCGCACATTGTTCTGATGAAAGTGGACATCGAAAAATGCTGGAACATCTCAATGCAAAACCAATCTTGCAATTAGGAATGCGATTGGGAGAAGGAACAGGTGCGGCTTTGGCGATTCCTTTATTACAAAGCGCTGTTTTGTTTTTAAATGAAATGGCTAGTTTTGAAAGCGCCGGGGTATCCGGTAAAGAATAATTATGGAAAAAATAATAAATGCCGGTATCCAGGTTGTGCCGGTCAATATCGTCGACCCAACTTACAATATTGTTGACAAGGCCATTGCTGTTATTCAGCAATCAGGTATGGAGTATACTGTTACTCCATTTGAAACAGTAGTGAACGGAACCATGGAGCAGATTTTGCAACTCATCGCCCAATTAAAAACAACAGCTGAAGAAGCAGGTGCCGATGAGCTCATCATCAATACCCGTTTTCACAGCAAAAAATCTGCAGACAATATCTTCAGTACTAAAATTGACAAGTATTGAAAAAACAAATTGAGATATTTTTCACCGCATTGATGTTTTATACAAGGATCCCTTGCCCGAAATGGGTAACCCATGATCCAGAGTATCTCAACAA
>CAWHOR010000014.1:0-9556 GCA_963830845.1 uncultured Bacteroidota bacterium
AAAGGACTGATGTTTGAGCCACGTGGACATGACATGATGAGCGGAAGTATTTTGTATCCACCGCATGATCCGCAAAACGATGTAGCAGTGTTGTTTATTGAAACAAGCGGATGCTTACCGATGTGCGGACATGGAACGATTGGTACAATTACAATAGCTGTTGAGGAAGGATTGATCGTTCCGAAAACGCCGGGTGTTATTCGAATGGAAGCGCCAGCAGGTTTAGTAATGATCGAATATAAGACAGACGATAGACCACAGACGACAGACCATGGTGGTTCTCCAAAGGTTAAGAGTGTGAAGTTGACAAACGTACCTGCTTATTTACATTCAACAGAATTAACAGTTGATTGTCCTGAGCTGGGTGAATTAGTGATTGATGTTTCTTATGGCGGAAATTTTTATGCCATTGTGGATGTGCAGAAAAATTTCAAAGGTCTGGAACATTATGCAGTTGACAAATTAATAGCATGGGCAAGAGAGTTGCGAAAGAATATTAATGCAAAATATACATTCGTTCATCCGCAGGATGCAACGATCAATGGCTGTAGTCATATTTTATGGACAGGGGCAGTGATTGATCCCACATCCACTGCACGCAATGCAGTGTTCTATGGCGATAAAGCAATTGACCGTAGTCCATGCGGTACAGGAACCTCTGCACGCATGGCACAATGGTATACAAAAGGCAAATTGAAGAAAGGTGATCAGTTTATTCACGAAAGTATCATCGGTAGTAAGTTTATTGGTAACTATTGAAGAAGAGTTGGAGTTGAACGGCATCAAAGCAATCAGACCCGGTATTGAAGGTTGGGCAAAGATCTATGGATACAATACCATCAGCATTGATAAGGACGATGATCCGTATGCGTATGGGTTCCAGGTTATCTGAAAGCCCCTCTAAATCTCCCCGAAGGGGAGACTTCTCAGCCGCACAAGGCTGACCTATATAATCCAGTTGAAATAATTTAGGCTGGTTTGAATATGATGAGGGAAGAATTAAAGTAGATGTGGAAGAGTAAAAGAATAGTAAAAAGATACAGCACCGCTTCCTCTCCTTTGGAAAGGAGGAAGGGAGGTGAGGCTTAGACGAAAAGAGAACCGAACGTACAAGTGAGTGACACAACAATTGCTTAATAGTAATTCAATAGCTGGTAACATGAAAAAAATTATTCTTATTCTGTTTGTTTGTTTGCTACAATTAAACCTGTTTGCACAGAACGGGTTACAAAAAATTGAGTTCGTCAACTTCTCGCAGGTAAATGTGACGGATGCGTTCTGGAAACCGAAAATTGATAAAGTAGCTACGAAGACATTAGCGGCTTGTATTTATCAAACAGAAACCGCAACGCCACGTCTCCGCAACTTTGAACGTGTTGCAAGAAACAAAGGCGAACAGCACGAAGGTATTTTCTATGACGATAGTGATGTATTCAAAGCATTGGAAGCAATGGCGTATTCATTGAAAACGCATCCCAATGCAGAGATGGAAAGGAAATGCGATGAGTGGATCGACAAGATCGCTGCTGCACAGCAACCCGATGGTTATCTCAACACCTGGTATACATTGAAAGGCTTGCAGGATCGTTATACGGATATGAGCATGCATGAAGATTACAATGCAGGTCATATGATCGAAGCAGCGGTTGCATATTTCAATGCAACAGGAAAGCGTAAATTTTTAGATGTGTGCATTAAATGGGCCGATCATTTTGATGCGTTGTTTGGTCCGGGTAAACGTCATTGGGTAACCGGTCACCAGGAACTGGAATTAGCATTGGTGAAATTGTATAAAACAACCAAGAATGAAAAATATTTAAAGCTTGCAGATTGGTTATTGAGTGAAAGAGGAAAGCGTTTGGCAAAAGGTTATACCTGGACCGATTGGAAAGACACGGCTTATGCACAGGATGTGTTACCTGTGAAAGAGCAAACACAAATTACCGGTCATGCTGTGCGTGCAATGTATATGTACACAGGCGCTGCTGATGTAGCTGCACAAACCGGTGATGTGGATTATATGCGTGCCATGAAAAAAGTATGGGAAGATGTGGTGTATCGCAACATGTATATCACCGGTGGTATTGGTTCTGCAGGAAGTAACGAAGGTTTCAGCACTGATTATGATCTGCCGAATGAGCAAGCTTATTGCGAAACATGTGCAAGTGTGGGCATGGTGTTCTGGAATCAACGGATGAATGCACTCACCGGTGATGCAATGTATATGGATGTATTGGAACGGAGTTTATACAATGGTGCGTTAGATGGATTAAGTTTAACAGGTGATCGTTTCTTTTATGGTAATCCATTGGCATCACGTGGGCAACATCAACGAAGAGAGTGGTTTGGTACAGCTTGTTGTCCGGCAAATATTGCACGGATGGTAGCATCGCTCGGCGATTATATTTATGCAAAAAGCGATGATGGTATTTATGTGAATCTGTTTGTGGGTAGTAATACAAGTATACAGTTGCCGAAAACAAAAGTAGATGTGAAGATGGAAACGAATTATCCATGGGATGGGAAAATAAAATTGACTGTTGACCCTGAGAAGAATTCAAAATTCAAAATTTATATTAGAATTCCAGGGTGGTATTTACCCGTAGGGTTTATTTCTACTGCAGAGGACTTGTATCGTACATCAGAACTTCCTGATTCCTTATGGACTGTGAAATTAAAAGGCAAAGCCCATATTACTACATTCAGGAATGGATATTGTGAAATCGAACCCACTGGAAACTGGACCAAAGGCGATATTGTTGAAATCAATATTCCGATGACGGTTAAACAAGTTGAAGCGAGACCAGAAGTCAAACAAAACAACAACCGCATCGCTATCCAACGTGGACCAATTGTGTATTGTGTAGAAGGAGCTGATAATAATGGCAAGGCGTGGAATATTGTACTGCCGCCAAACACAAAGTTTGAAACCATCGATTATAAAATAATGGACGAACAAGTTAAAGCATTAACCGCAGAAGTGCCTGTTGTAGTTGTTGCCGAAGATGGGTTGTCGATCCGTACAGAAAAACGAAAAATCATTGCCATTCCGTATTACACATGGGCCAACCGTGGCAAAAATGAAATGCAGGTGTGGTTGCCAACCACGATCAAGGATGTAAAAATTAATTACTGATAACAACAATGAAGAAATTAATCTGTTCAGTTACATTTTTGTTCTCGCTGCTTTTATGTACTGCACAATCGTATATTCCTGAAACGAAGAATGCAAAAGTAAAAGTGCAGCCTGTTGTACCTGTAAAAGCATTTTCATTTCCGTTGAGTGATGTAAAACTGTTGCAGAGTCCATTTGCAAAAGCCATGCAACTGGATAGTGCTTACTTATTATCTTTAAGTGCTGATCGCTTGCTGTATCGTTTTTACAAAAATGCAGGACTGCCTGTAAAAAATTCGATTTATGGCGGATGGGAGAGTGATGGTTTATCGGGCCATACATTGGGGCATTATTTATCTGCTGCGTCGATGATGTATGTGTCAACAGGCAATGCTGAATTTAAAAAACGTATTGTTTATATCGTTAACGAACTGGAACGTTGTCAGCTTGCACGAAAGACCGGTTACATCGGCGCCATTCCAAAAGAAGATTCCATTTTTGGTAAAGTGGCGAAGGGAGAAATCAAATCTTCTGGCTTTGATCTCAACGGTGGATGGAGCCCCTGGTACACGGTACATAAAGTAATGGCTGGTTTGTGCGATGCCTATTTGTATTGCAATAGCAGCAAAGCATTAAAGCTGGTAACTGGCATGGCCGACTGGACATACAATACCGTGAATCATTTACCAGATTCAACTCGTTTAAAAATGTTGAACTGCGAATATGGTGGTATGAATGATGTGTTGGCGAATATCTATTCCTTCACCGGCAATAAAAAATACCTTGCTCTCTCTTATAAATTTTACGATGAGTTTGTCATGGGCAAACTGGCGCAGCGTATCGATCCCTTGCCCGGCAAACACAGCAATACCAATGTGCCAAAAGCAATCGGCAGTGCACGGCAATATGAATTGACAGGAAATAAAAGCGATCAAACCATTGCTTCTTTCTTTTGGGAAACGATGGTGCACAACCACAGTTATGTGATTGGTGGCAATAGCAACTACGAATATTGCGGCGAAGCAGGGAAGTTGAATGAACGTTTAAGCGATAATACCTGCGAAACCTGCAATACATATAATATGCTGAAGCTCACAAGGCATTTGTTTGCGTGGCAGCCATCCTCTCAATTAATGGATTATTACGAACGTGCGTTGTACAATCATATCCTTGCATCGCAAAACCCGGAGAACGGCATGATGACGTATTTTGTTCCGTTGCGTATGGGAACAAAGAAACAGTTCAGCGATCAGTTCAATACATTCACTTGCTGTGTGGGCAGTGGAATTGAAAATCATGCGAAGTATGCTGAACAGATTTACAGTTATGATGGAAAGAATAATCTCTATGTCAATCTTTTCATTCCCTCTGTATTGAACTGGAAAGAGAAAAAAGTAATCATCACACAAACAAATTATATTCCTGAAAGTAAACAGGTGAGGCTTGTTATCGCTACCACAACGCCTGCTTCGTTTGCACTCAAGATTCGTAAGCCATCATGGAGTAATGGAGATGCTGTTATAAAAGTGAACAACGCTGTTGTAAAAACAGAAACAGATGCAGCCGGTTATTTAACTGCAACACGTGTATGGAAAAATGCAGATGTGATTACGGTTGATCTGGAAATGAGTCTCTACACGGAAGCCATGCCCGATAACCCAAACCGTATCGCATTCAAATACGGTCCATTGGTGTTAGCTGGGTTGTTGGGTAAAGAAAAACCCGATCCTGTTATTGGTGTGCCAGTATTGTTGACTTCAAACCGGAATGTAAATGATTGGATTCAGCCAACATCTTCTTTGCAGTTTCAAATGAAAGAAGTGGGTAAGCCCTTTGATGTGAAGTTGATTCCCTTCTATCAAACCTATGATCAGTATTACAGTGTGTACTGGGATTATTTTACACCGGATGAATTTGCAAAACTGCAAGCTGATTATGAAGCGGAGAAAAAGCGTTTGCAACAAATTGAAAACAGAACCATCGATAACTTCCGTGTGGGTGAAATGCAACCCGAACGTGATCATAATCTCAAAGCAACAGAACGTTCTTATGTAAGTGATGCAATGGACAGGATGGGGCGTGAAGCAAGAAGTAATAACAGCTTCGAATTTGAAATGAAAGTAGATCCCTCAACAAATAATTCGTTGTTGCTCACTTATATTGGCGACGATAAAGACCGTGTGTTTGATATTTTGATAGATGGAGTTAAACTTATTACTGAAGACTGGAAAGGAGGAAAGACAGGTAAGTTCTATGATGTGGAATACAAGCTGCCTGCAGCAATGATCAATGGTAGAACAAAGATCACGGTAAAGATCGAAGCGAATCATAGCAAAACAGCAGGTCGTATTTTTGGCGTACGAACAATAAAGGATCAACAATAAATTATGGGCAAAGCAATTGTTATTGGCGGTGGTATTATCGGTTTAAGTTCTGCTTACTATCTGCAACAAAGCGGATGGGATGTAACCGTGTTGGATAAAGGCGATTTTTCTGATAACTGTTCGTATGGTAATGCGGGTTATGTTTGTCCGAGTCATTTTGTGCCATTGGCAACTCCCGGAATTGTAACACAGGGTTTGAAATGGATATGGAATTCAAGAAGTCCGTTTTACGTAGAGCCACGTTTAAACACTGCACTTATTTCATGGGGTTTAAAATTTATGAAGAGTGCCACTGCAAAACATGTTGCAGATACTGCTGTACCCTTGCGGGATATTGCATTGTTCAGTCAGCATTGTTATGAAGAGTGGGTAAAACTTCCTGACTTTGATTTTGCATATGAGAAAAAAGGCTTGCTGGAAATGTTCCAGACAGAAGCAAACGAAGAACATGCACATCATACAGCAGCAGATGCAGCAAAGCTTGGACTGGAAGCAGTGATGTTATCGAAAGAAGAAGTACAGGCAATGGAACCGCAGGTTGAACTGAATATACGAGGTGCATTATATTTTAAATGCGATGCACATTTGTATCCGCAAAAATTAATGAAAGGGTTGATGGGAATTCTGCAACGGAACGGCGTTAGGTTAATTTCCAATGCAGAAGTAAATGGTTTTTTAAAAAATGGTAAACAGATTACTGCTGTAAAAACATCCACACAAACCTACGATGCAGATGTAGTGGTGATAGCAACCGGTTCATGGTCAAGAGAAATTGCTGCAATGGCTGGAATGAATTTGTCATTAATGCCCGGCAGGGGTTATTCGGTTACATTAGAAGATTCCCCGTTTACATTTAATTACCCTGCTGTATTGCAGGAAGGTCGTGTGGCCATTACACCAATGGATGGCAATAAGATCCGCTTTGGGGGAACCATGGAAATCACTTCAACTAAAACTCCTCCACGCTTTAAACGGGTGGAAGGTATTCTGAATGCAGTAGAACGTTTCGTCCCTCAATTTAAAATACCGGTGCCAGCTGCTGATAAACTATGGTATGGCTACAGGCCTTGCTCGCCGGATGGATTGCCATACATCGGGAGAGTAAACAGTAATACGATTGTTGCAACAGGGCATGCCATGATCGGGTTGAGTTTAGGAGCCGGAACCGGTAAGTTGGTGGCAGAGCTGGCCAATCAACAACCATCTAGTGTTGATTTAAAGCCGTACGATCCTGAACGATTTTCGTAAATTGTTAAGTCGGTAATTCTGTTTTTTGACACAGCTTTAAATGATGCAAAAGGTATACAAAAAGGTTTTCATTGAAATTATTTGGTTGGCAGGTTCATTCGGAGTGACCTTATTATTATCGTTATTTCTTTTTGGTAAGAACTTTTTAAGTGGCACAACCGATATTCATTTGCACGACACTTATTTTGTAATTGATCCTCTTCATGTTTTACTGCCATTCTTTTTCCTGGTGACATTTGTCGTTTATTTAATCAAAGAGTTTCGCAATTCATTTCAGCGAACATTCTCCAACTGGATACTCATTGCAAGTGGTTTGGCGCTGGTAGTTGCATTGACATTTTTGATTAAAGAGTTTTCTCAGTTTTTTATAGGCGGCTTTACTTTATATCCACCGTTATCTGCATTGGGGGAAGATAAAATCTCTGAGTTAACGCAAGATCCTGCAACAAAATTCATAGTATATTTTTTTACAGCGGTGCAAATTTTTGTTTTGGTAGTGTTGCTTTTTGTCGCTTTTCGCTGGGGAGCACAAAGGCGAAATGAAAAATAGGCTACTGGTAGTTGTCAAATTTTCAAGGTAGGTATGTTTATACATTTAGATTTGTCTTATTGGTATGTTAGTATGCGGTATTCTATTCAGCTTTTGTTCTTATCTTTCATATAATAATCAAAAAATGAAAAAGCTATTCTTGTTATCTATTGCAGCCTGCTTATTTACTATTGCATCGGCACAACATCAATTAGTAAAGCTCTGGTCAACAGATACCATCTTAAAAGTACCAGAATCTGTTTTGTTTGATGGAAAGAACAATGTGTTGTATGTAACAAATATTGATGGTCAGCCTTGGGCGAATGATGGAAAGGGTTCGGTTGGAAAAGTGGGGCTTGATGGAAAGATCATTGCCGTTGACTGGGTGAGTGGATTGCAGGCACCAAAGGGAATGGGGTTGTACAAAAATAAATTATACGTTGCTGATCTTACTGACTTGGTGGTGATCGACGTAACTACCGGAACTATTATTGAACGGATAACAGTTGAGGGTGCCGGCGGGTTAAATGATGTGTCGGCTGATGAAAATGGAACTGTGTATGTAACCGACTCACGAGCAAGACGTGTGTATGAAGTAAAAGAGGGGAAAGCATCGATGCTGCTCGACAGTTCAAAGCTAAAAGGGCCGAATGGCATTTTAAAACACAAGGGCAGTTTATATGTGTTGGATGCAGGCAGTATGTATCGCATGGAAAAAGATGGGTCGCTCACAAAACTAGCCGAAGGAATGGAAGGCGGTACAGATGGTATTGAAAACGTTGGCGGCGGCGATTTTCTTGTATCAACCTGGGGAGGTGTGGTTTATTATGTAGCGTCCGATGGAACCAAACAGGTACTACTGGATGGACGGGCAGACAAAATAAACTCAGCCGATATAGGTTATGATGCTGCGAAACGAATCGTATATATTCCTACTTTCTGGAAAAATTCAGTAGTAGCTTACGAGCTTCGATAAAGGATTGTGAAAACTTTTCAGGCGGTTGAATGCATCCGTTAGAATGTCGCTATTTTTACAAAACGTATGGACTGTACATCACAGCGGTTAAGTTACCGCAGCACGGCTGCTTTTTCGAACATTGTATTGGATTATTTAGACGATGCTGCTGCATTGAAGCCGTTTTATGTGCACAGACCAACCGTTGAAGGTATAAAACAAGCTATCACACAACGTTCAGCGTTTACGACCAACCGTAAAGTGTTGGTCGATCATTTAAAGCAACAATATAGTTCTGTAAGCGAATCGACAGCAGTTAACCGCAACATCGAATTGTTATTGCAGGAAAATACGTTTACCATCACAACTGCTCATCAACCCAATTTATTTACCGGTCCGCTTTACTTTATTTATAAGATCCTGCATGCAATTAAACTTGCCGATACATTAAAACAGGAACTAACACAATACAATTTTGTGCCCGTGTATTACATGGGAAGTGAAGATGCGGATTTTGAAGAACTGAGTCATGCAAATGTGAATTGCGTAAAGTATCAGTGGGCTACAAAGCAGAACGGCGCATTCGGCCGCATGGTCGTTGACAAGAATATCACACAACTCATTCATGCTATCAGCGGACAATTATTGGTGCAGCCGCATGGAAAAGAAATTGTCGACGCATTGCTTGCATCATACAAAGAGAAAACAACCATCCAGGATGCAACATTTGCGTTTGTTCATTTCCTGTTTGAGCGTTTTGGTTTGGTTGTGATCAATGCTGATGCGAAAGAACTGAAGCAGCAAATGATCCCTGTGTTTGAAGAAGAGTTATTGCAGCGATCATCATCAGCTATTGTTCATCAAACCACATCTGCACTGGAGCAACATTACAAAGTACAGGCTGGTGGGAGAGAGATCAATTTGTTTTATTTTGATGAAGACCTGCGTGAACGTATTGAAGCTGTGGGCGATGGTTTTGCAGTTGCGAATACAACCATCAAGTTTACAAAGGAAGAAATGCTGAAGGAGTTGAATGATCATCCGGAGCGTTTCAGTCCCAATGTGATCCTACGTGGCTTATACCAGGACACCATTCTTCCCAACATTGCTTTCATTGGCGGTGGCGGTGAGTTGGCTTACTGGTTAGAGTTGAAGAATGTATTTGCACATCACAACGTTCCTTTTCCTGTTTTGATCTTGCGCAATTCATTTCTTGTAACACAACAGCAATGGATCGATAAAATTCAGAAGCTTGGTTTTACTGCGGCTGATTTCTTTTTAAGTGAAGATGAACTGTTGAACAATTTTGTACACCGTATCACAAC
>CAWHOR010000015.1:0-38508 GCA_963830845.1 uncultured Bacteroidota bacterium
TAGAACAGCAAGTTATTAATGTTGGAGAATTCAACGATCGCGTAGTTGGGGTGCTTTTTTAGGATTATCGGCTTCAACATTTTGTGTTAATAGAGGCATTAACAATATACATACGCGCCACGTAAATTTTATATAACTTATGCAGTAGATCTGCCATCTCTTGCAAATATTTTACTCAGACTTAAACTGTTCAATGCCCCTCTCACTATACATTCTCGTAGAATGAACTCTAATCAAACATAAGTAGATAACCATGTCTAATTTAGAATACAATTCCGAGCGATTTTCGGTGTTGCCACTCGCTTATCAAAATGGCATCAGCCACATCTCTAAGACTGAAACAATGCCAACAATTCAAGCTTTTCGAGGTGAATCAAGAATTCTAGAAAACATCAAATTGCGTCAAGAAAAAGGATATACATCTATTCCTAAGTCTCAGAAAGAGCCCGCATGGAGCGCACCACGTGCAGGCTGCTGGGGTTGCCGTCGCTGGTGAAGCCGGCGCCATAGCTCTCCATTCCGGGGTTTCGGCCAGTTGCGTGCGCACCAGGTCGGGCAGGGCAAGGTCTTCAAAAAAGACCTGCATGAATTCTTCTTTCAACAACGCAAACGCAAAGTCATCCTCGCCTTCGCCTGAATCACCGGCCTGTGGAAAAATGGAGCAAAAACTACATTGTCGGCAATTAATCCATCTTATCGATCCGAAGCTAATTGCCTTGAAGTAGATGGTAATGATGTGTATATAGGCGGCACTGCAGAAAGAAACGCCAATGGTGATTACAGTGCTGTATTATGGAAGAACAGTATATTAACCAATCTTACACCTTCTTCAATCGATGGAGAAGTTTCATCTGTTAAAGTGAGATAAACAATTTAAACAACCGGCACTATGCCGGTTGTTCTTTTTTGTAAATTAACTCTTATACATTTCAGGTAGTACAATTTTTACCACCACACCTTTTTCTGTTCCTTCATCAATTGTAAAACTTGCTTTTGCTTTTAGTTTCAGGTTGAGCAAGTAAATACGGTCTTTTATTATTTGCCCGGCTCGTGAAATATGACTGCTTTTTTCAGTATCATTTTTTGAAAAGCCTTTTCCATCATCACTAATGATAATGTGTAGTTGTTTTTCTTTAGTTGAAAAATGAACAAGAATGGTTCCTTTATAATCAATACCTGTAAATCCGTGTTCAATACTATTCTCCACAAATGGCTGAACAATCATTGATGGCACTAAAAGTTCGTCTTGCTGCAAATCATCATCAGCAGAAATATTGTAGGTAAACTTTTCAGGATAGCGAATGAGTTGCAGGTCTAAATAATGTTTCAGGAAATCTGTTTCCTGTTCAATGGTTACATAATCGTTGTAGGTGCTCTCTAATGTTTCCCGCATTAATCCCGAAAACTTAGATAGATTGCCTGCAATGGCTTTGCCATCATTTTTTTCTAATGCAAAACTTTGCAGAGAAGCCAATGCATTAAAGAAGAAGTGAGGATTCATACGGGCACGGTTTAGGCGTTGCTCTGTTTCAAGAATTGTTTGTTTGTGTTTGAGTGATTGCTGGCGAAGGAAAAATGAAATGGCAACTATGCCGAGCAATAATGCCGTTGCAAACAATAGATAAATTTGTTTTTGTTGCGATAGTTCTTTAATTGTCCGTTCATTTTTGGCCTGATTGTATTTCTTTTCCAGTTCGTTTACCGTTTTAGTGCGCTCTGCTGTAAATAAACTATCGCTGATTTTCTTTTGATTATCTCTGGCCCAAAGAGCTTCTTTATAGTTATTAGCAGCCATTTCAATCTCATAAATTAAGGAGTATGAATTAGAAATGAGTGGAGGATACTTTTCTTCGGTACTGTATTTTAAACCCGAATCTGCATATCGTCTTGCTTCTTTATAGTTGTTTAGTTTAAAATAGATGAAACCTTTATCTCCATAAAGTGTTACATATTGCCGGTTATGAATACCGGGTTTACACATGTTTAATGCACTGTCAATATAACGCAACGCTTTGGAATATTCATTTCTGCTTTCTGCAATAGCACTCATTCTTGTAAGTGCTATAATTTGTTCTTTAACATTGTTTACATCTTTTGCTGTTTGATGAGCGATGTTCACGAAAAGTAATGCAGTGTCTGCGTATAATTTATCATTATAATCCTGCGAATAAAAGAAATACCGGGCCGTAATTTTATTCAGTAGTTCTGCTTTCAATACAGAGGGTTTCATTTTTTGAATTAAAGGAATTGCTTTGCGTGTAAATTCCATTCCTTTATCTGCCTGTTTTAAACGGTTAAATACCTGTGCAATATTCAGCAAAGTGGAGCCAATCTCAATTTCATCCTTTTCTGATTCAGCAATGGAAAGCAGCAGTAATTGATACTCGAGCAGTTGATTGTATGCAGCTTTTATATCGTATAAGGCAATATATAGGCGAATTAATTTTTTTTTCTGCGTGTTGCTACATCCTGCTTTTTTATAGAAAGCTTCCGTTTTTTCGAGGTACTTTTCTGCTTCATCTGTTTCTTTGTTTTTAAGTAAGGAGTCGGCTACAAGTTCAAACCCCAAAGCTTTACATACAGCAGCTGAAGATTTCGGAAGAATTGTAATACTGTCTTGTTTTGATTTTAGTACAGAAGCTTCTGCGCACCTGCAATTTTCCTGTGCCAGAAGAGTAGTTGATGAAAAGCAAAGTAAAGTAGCTAGGAAGCGCAATAAACTTTTATTCATAAAATGCGTTCAGTTAGGCTAAAAATATCGGTTTTGAGTGCACTTTCAAAATTTTAAACATTGGTTAAGATTGGTATAATCTATGCTAAATGCAGTTGTTAATCATACAGCATCACTTGTTAACTTCAGCCGGTCAGATATTCGGCAGGTTGCATAAATAATATTTGTAGCCATGTAGTAAATGCGAATAAGCAGAGCTTGATCACTAAGCCGCAATATTATATTGCTAAATAGTTGCAATGAAATAAATTACAGTCGGATATATTAGTTTAATAGTTTAAAATGAGAACTTTTCCTGTCATCAAGAAATATCCCAATAGTTCACTCGGTCGTTTTGGCGGTTGGGTGTTTCATTGTGTGGATGCACATACCTGTGGTAATCCTGTTCGATTGGTTGCCGAAGGTGGTCCTGCATTGCAGGGAAACAACATGAGTGAAAAACGACAGCACTTTTTAAACGAGTATGATTGGATTCGCAAAGGACTGATGTTTGAGCCACGTGGACATGACATGATGAGCGGAAGTATTTTGTATCCACCGCATGATCCGCAAAATGATGTAGCAGTGTTGTTTATTGAAACAAGCGGATGCTTACCGATGTGCGGACATGGAACAATCGGTACCATTACAATTGCTGTTGAAGAAGGATTGATCGTTCCGAAAACGCCGGGTGTTATTCGAATGGAAGCGCCGGCAGGTTTAGTAATGATCGAATATAAGACAGACGATAGACCACAGACGACAGACCACGGTGGTTCTCCAAAGGTTAAGAGTGTGAAGTTGACAAACGTACCTGCCTATTTGCATTCAACAGAATTGACAGTTGATTGTCCTGAGTTGGGTGAATTAGTGATTGATGTTTCTTATGGCGGAAATTTTTATGCCATTGTGGATGTGCAGAAAAATTTTAAAGGTCTTGAACATTATGCAGCTGACAAATTAATAGCATGGGCAAGAGAGTTGCGAAAGAATATCAATGCAAAATATGAATTCGTTCATCCGCAGGATGCAACGATCAATGGATGCAGTCATATTTTATGGACAGGGGCAGTGATCGATCCAACATCGACTGCACGCAATGCGGTGTTCTATGGCGATAAGGCAATTGACCGTAGTCCATGCGGTACAGGAACCTCTGCACGCATGGCACAATGGTATGCAAAAGGTAAACTGAAGAAAGGTGATCAGTTTATTCACGAAAGTATCATCGGTAGTAAGTTTATTGGTACTATTGAAGAAGAGTTGGAGTTGAACGGCATCAAAGCAATCAGACCCGGTATTGAAGGTTGGGCAAAGATCTATGGATATAATACCATCAGCATTGATAAGGACGATGATCCGTATGCGTATGGGTTCCAGGTTATCTGAACCATGATTTATTGGATTTATGGGATGGGCAGGATAGAGTCAAAGAAAACAGAGTTCTTATATAACTACAATTAATTTACAACTATTCAATAGCTGCTTACATGAAAAAAATTATTCTTCTTCTGTTTCGTTTTTTTGACGCAGTTAAACCTGTTTGCACAGAACAGTTTGCAAAAAATTGAGTTCGTTAATTTTTCGCAGGTAAATGTTACGGATGCATTCTGGAAACCGAAAATTGATAAAGTGGCTACGAAAACATTAGCGGCTTGTATTTATCAAACAGAAGTCGCAACGCCACGTCTCCGCAATTTTGAACATGTTGCAAGAAACAAAGGCGAACAGCATGAAGGTATTTTTTATGATGACAGTGATGTATTCAAAGCATTGGAAGCAATGGCGTATTCATTGAAAACGCATCCCAATGCGGAGATGGAAAAGAAATGCGATGAGTGGATCGATAAGATCGCTGCTGCACAACAACCCGATGGTTATCTCAATACCTGGTATACCTTAAAAGGTTTGCAGGATCGCTATACTGATATGAGCATGCATGAAGATTACAATGCAGGTCATATGATCGAAGCAGCGGTTGCTTATTTCAATGCAACAGGAAAACGAAAATTTTTAGATGTGTGTATCAAATGGGCCGATCATTTTGATGCATTGTTTGGTCCGGGTAAACGTCATTGGGTAACCGGTCACCAGGAACTGGAACTGGCATTGGTGAAATTGTATAAAACAACCAAGAATGAAAAATATTTAAAGCTGGCAGATTGGTTATTGAGCGAAAGAGGCAAAGCGTTTGGCAAAAGGTTATACCTGGACCGATTGGAAAGACACGGCTTATGCACAGGATGTAATACCTGTGAAAGAGCAAACGCAAATTACCGGTCATGCAGTACGTGCCATGTATATGTACACGGGTGCTGCTGATGTGGCTGCACAAACCGGTGATGTGGATTATATGCATGCCATGAAAAAAGTTTGGGAAGATGTGGTGTATCGCAATATGTATATCACCGGTGGAATTGGTTCAGCAGGAAGCAATGAAGGTTTCAGCAACGATTATGATCTGCCGAATGAACAGGCTTATTGCGAAACCTGTGCAAGTGTGGGCATGGTTTTCTGGAATCAGCGGATGAATGCACTCACTGGTGATGCAATGTATATGGATGTGCTGGAAAGAAGTTTATACAATGGCGCATTGGATGGATTAAGTTTAACGGGTGATCGTTTTTTTTATGGTAATCCACTGGCATCACGTGGGCAACATCAACGCAGGGAATGGTTTGGTACAGCCTGTTGTCCGGCAAATATTGCACGTATGGTTGCTTCCCTCGGCGATTATATTTATGCAAAGATGACGATGGTATTTATATGAATCTGTTTGTTGGAAGTAACACCAGCATTCAATTACCGAAAACAAAAGTGGATGTGAAGATGGAAACCAGTTATCCATGGAATGGGAAGGTGAAAATTTGGATAATCCTGCAGTAAAAAAATCGAATATTCAAATTATTTATACGTATTCCGGGTTGGGAAGTGGAACAGCTGTACCGGGCGGCTTATATCGATTCTGCAGATGATGGGGACACCGATACACCTTAGTATAAAATCAACGGGAAGATATCTAGCGGTGGTACGAAAACGGTTATCTGGCTATCACTAAGGAATGGAACAAAGGTGATATGGTGGAAATGGATATTCCAATGGAAGTTAAACTGATTGAATCAGAAAGCTGAATTAAAACAGAACAATAACCGCATGGCTATTCAACGTGGACCAATTGTGTATTGTGTTGAAGGAGCTGATAATAGCAGACAAAGCGTGGAATATTGTATTGCCTCCAAATACAAAATTTGAAACCATCGATTATAAAATACTGGATGAACAGGTGAAAGCATTAACCGCAGAAGTTCCTGTTGTACTTGTTGCCGAAGATGGTTTGTCGATCCGTACCGAAAAACGAAAGATCATTGCCATTCCGTATTATACCTGGGCCAACCGTGGCAAAAATGAAATGCAGGTATGGTTGCCAGCAACTATTAAAGATGTAAAAATTAATTACTAAGATCTATGAAAAGATATTCATCGTTCTGCTTGCTTTAGTTTTTTTCATGGTGCAGCATAACGTAATTGCACAGCAAACAAAGATCTGGATCAGTGAAAAAGCAAATGCCTGGTATCAAAAACAGGGATGGCTGGTTGGGGCTAATTTTTTACCCAGCACCGCCATCAATCAACTGGAAATGTGGCAGGCAGAAACATTTGATCCTGCTAACTATCGATAAAGAGTTGGGCTGGGCGGCTGCAATCGGTATGAATGTAATGCGTGTTTACCTGCATGACCTGGCATGGAAAGCTGATGCAGCGGGTTTTAAACAACGAATGGATGAATTTTTAACGATTGCTAACAAAACAAAGATCAAAATTCTTTTTACCATTTTTGATGATTGCTGGAACCCCGATGCAGCAATTGGCAAACAGCCTGAACCCAGGCCCGGTAGTACACAACAGCGGATGGGTTCGTAGTCCGAATAAGGAAGTGCATGATGATATCCTCTCAATGGAATTACCTCGAAGCTGTATGTGAAAGACGTCCTCAGCAGGTTTAAAAATGATGACCGCATATTGATGTGGGATCTGTATAATGAGCCCGGCAACAGCGGATACGATCTTGCTTCTTACCCCTGCTGAAAAAAGTATTTGAATGGGCCTGGGCAGTAAGTCCATCACAACCCTTACCTGTGCAACCTGGTACAACAACAAAGAATTAAATGAATACCAGCTGAACATTCCGATGTGATCAGTTTTCACAATTATAACGATGCAGATAATCTTGAAAAAGAGATGCAGGAAAATTAAAACTCGGTCGACCTGTTATTTGCACTGAGTACATGGCCCGTACAAGCAACAGTAAGTTTCAAACCCACCTGCCTATTTTTAAAAAGTATGATGTAGGTGCAATCAATTGGGGATTGGTAGCTGGTAAAAGCAATACCATTTATCAATGGGAGACACCAATGCCGGATGGCAGTGAGCCAAAGCCTGGTTTCATGATGTATTTCGGAAGGACGGAACGGCGTATGATCCCCAAGAAATTGAAACCATCAAAACCTTAACGGGAAAAAAATAAAATGATCACCGCATGAAGCAAACTCTTTTGATTGTTTTTCTTTTTACAATCGTCTGTTCTTATGGACAATCGTATATTCCTGAAAAGAAGAATACCAAAGTAAAAGTACAACCCGTTGTGCCGGTAAAAGCATTTGCATTTCCGTTGAGTGATGTAAAATTGTTGCAGAGTCCGTTTACAAAAGCAATGCAACTGGATAGTGCCTACCTCTTATCGTTTAGTGCAGATCGTTTATTGTATCGTTTTTATAAAAATGCAGGACTACCGGTGAAAGATTCGATTTATGGCGGATGGGAGAGTGATGGTTTATCGGGTCATACATTGGGGCATTACTTGTCCGCTGCTTCCATGATGTATGTGTCAACCGGAAATACTGAATTTAAAAAAGCGAGTTGATTATATCGTTACAGAACTGGAACGTTGTCAGCTTGCAAGAAAGACCGGTTATGTCGGCGCCATACCAAAAGAAGATTCCATTTTTGATAAAGTAGCCAAAGGAGAAATCAAATCATCCGGTTTTGATCTCAACGGTGGATGGAGTCCCTGGTACACGGTGCATAAAGTAATGGCTGGTTTGTGCGATGCCTATTTGTATTGCAACAGCAACAAAGCACTGAAGCTGGTGACTGGTATGGCTGATTGGACGTACAATACGGTGAATCATCTTCCCGATTCAACCCGATTAAAAATGCTGAACTGCGAATATGGTGGTATGAATGATGTGTTGGCGAATATCTATGCCTTCACCGGCAATAAAAAATATCTTGATCTCTCCTATAAATTTTACGATGAGTTTGTAATGGGTAAACTGGCGCAGCGATATTGATCCCATGCCCGGCAAACACAGCAATACCAATGTGCCGAAAGCAATCGGCAGTGCAAGGCAATATGAATTGACGGGAAATAAAAACGATCAAACCATTGCTTCTTTCTTTTGGGAAACGATGGTGCACAACCACAGTTATGTAATTGGTGGCAACAGTAATTATGAATATTGTGGCGAAGCAGGAAAACTGAATGAACGTTTAAGCGATAATACCTGCGAGACATGCAATACATATAATATGCTAAAGCTGACCAGGCATTTGTTTGCGTGGCAACCTTCAGCACATTAATGGATTATTACGAACGTGCATTGTACAATCATATCCTTGCATCACAAAACCCGGAGAATGGCATGATGACTTATTTTGTTCCGTTGCGCATGGGAACAAAGAAACAGTTCAGCGATTCAGTTCAATACATTCACCTGCTGCGTGGGCAGCGGAATCGAAAATCATTCGAAGTATGCAGAACAGATTTACAGTTATGATGGAAAGAATAGTCTTATTTGTAAATCTGTTTATTCCATCGGTATTAAACTGGAAAGAGAAAAAAGTAACTATCACACAAACGAATTATATTCCTGAAAGCAAACAGGTGAAGGCTTGTTGTTGAAGGCTGCAACACCAACTTCGTTTATGCTGAAGATTCGCAAGCCATCGTGGAGTAAACAGTATTGCTGTTATCAAAGGCAGAGAAAAGTATTCTGTGAAAACAGAAACAATCAGATCAGCAGTTGGATTTTTAAAAGCAACAAGTGTGGTTATATTTCGGAATAGCGACGATGTAGTAACAGTTGATCTGTTTGAAATGAATCTTTACACGGAAGCCATGCCCGATAATCCCAATCGCATTGCATTCAAATACGGCCCATTGGTATTGGCCGGGTTACTGGAAAAGATAAACCCGATCCGGTGATTGGTGTTCCGGTATTGCTGACGGCAACCGGAATATTTCAGACTGGATTCAAACTTCTTCCAATTCCTTACAGTTTGAAATGAAAGGAGTGGGCAAGCCATTTGATGTAAAGTTGATTCCCTTTTATCAAACCTATGATCAGTATTACAGTGTGTACTGGGATTATTTTACTCCGGCATGGATTGGGAAAATTGCAGGCCGATTATGAAGCTGGAAAGAAGAGGTTGCAGCAAATTGAAGCAAGAACAATTGATAATTTCCGCATTGGTGAAATGCAGCCCGAACGGGATCATCATCTCAAAGCAAGCTGAACGGTCTTATGTAAGTGATGCCATGGACAGGTTGGGGAAGGGAGGCAAGACGGGATAATTATTTTGAGTTTGACATGAAAGTGGATGCTTCGTTGAAAAGTTCATTACTGCTCACCTATATTGGCGATGATAAAGACCGTAAGTTTGATATTTTGGTTGACGGAGTAAAATTGCAGTCTGAAGATGGAAGGGAGGAAAGACGGGTAAGTTTTATGATGTGGAATATAAACTGCCTGCAAGTACTGATCAGTGGTAAAACAAAGATCACGGTGCGATCGATGCGAATATGGTAAAACAGCAGGACGTGTTTTTGCGTGCGAACTATAAAAGAGAATAATAAAATGGGTCAGGTAAGCAATTGTTGGCGGTGGTGTTATCGGATTATGCTTCGCCTACTATTTACAAGAAAGCGGATGGGATGTAACGGTATTGATAAAGGGTGATATCACCGACAACTGTTCGTTTGGTAATGCCGGTTATGTTTCTCCCAGTCATTTTGTTCCATTGGCAAGCCCGGGTATTATTGCACAGGGTTTGAAATGGATGTGGAATTCAAGAAGCCCGTTTTATGTTGAGCCACGTTTAAACTCTGCACTTATTTCATGGGGTTTAAAATTTATGAAGAGCGCCACAGCAAAACATGTTGCAGATACTGCTGTGCCCTTGCGGGATATTGCATTGTTCAGTCAGCATTGTTATGAAGAGTGGGCAAAACTTCCGGACTTTGATTTTGCATACGAGAAAAAAGGTTTGCTGGAAATGTATCAAACAGAAGCAAACGAAGAACATTCGCATCATGTTGCAGAAGAAGCACGCAAACTTGACCTGGATGCAGTGATGTTATCGAAAGATGAAGTGCAGGCAATGGAACCGCAGGTTGAACTGAATATACGAGGTGCATTATATTTTAAATGCGATGCACATTTGTATCCGCAAAAATTAATGAAAGGGTTGATGGGAATTCTGCAACGGAACGGCGTTAAGTTAATTTCCAATGCAGAAGTAAATGGTTTTTTAAAAAATGGTAAACAGGTCACTGCTGTACAAACATCAACACAAGCCTACGATGCAGATGTAGTGGTAATAGCAACCGGTTCCTGGTCGAGAGAAATTGCTGCAATGGCCGGAATGAATTTATCATTAATGCCCGGCAGAGGTTATTCGGTTACATTAGAAGATTCGCCTTTTATGTTTAATCATCCGGCTGTGTTGCAGGAAGGTCGTGTGGCCATTACACCAATGGATGGTAATAAGATACGTTTTGGTGGAACAATGGAGATAACATCAACCAAAACGCCTCCACGCTTTAAACGGGTGGAAGGTATTCTGAACGCAGTAGAACGTTTCGTTCCTCAATTTAAAATACCGTTGCCAGCCGAAGATAAAATATGGTACGGCTACAGGCCTTGTTCGCCGATGGGTTGCCGTACATTGGACGAGTGAACAGTAATCCGATTATAGCAACTGGTCATGCCATGGTCGGGTTGAGTTTGGGAGCGGGAACTGGTAAGCTGGTGGCAGAACTGGCCAATCGACAGTCAGCAAGTGTGGATTTGAAACCTTACGATCCGGAACGTTTTTCGTAGATTGCTATGATCTTAATCATTCAACCAACGATAGTATGAAACAAGTAGTCCTGTTAATCATTGCTGTTGCTTTCTTTTCAGCGGTATCTGCACAAAAGCAATTAGTAAAACTATGGTCAACTGATACCATCTTAAAAGTACCGGAATCTGTTTTGTTTGATGGAAAGAACAATGTGTTGTATGTAGCAAATATTGATGGTCAGCCTTGGGCGAATGATGGAAAGGGTTCGGTTGGAAAAGTAGGACTTGATGGAAAGATCATTGCCGTTGATTGGGTGAATGGATTACAGGCACCAAAAGGAATGGGGTTGTATAAAAATAAATTATACGTTGCTGATCTTACTGAGTTGGTGGTGATTGACGTAACTACCGGAACTATTATTGAACGGATAACAGTTGAGGGTGCCGGCGGGTTAAATGATGTGTCGGCTGATGAAAATGGAATTGTGTATGTAACCGACTCACGAGCAAGACGTGTGTATGAAGTAAAAGAGGGGAAAGCATCGATGCTGCTCGACAGTTCAAAGCTAAAAGGGCCGAATGGCGTTTTAAAACACAAGGGCAGTTTATATGTGTTGGATGCAGGCAGTATGTATCGCATGGAAAAAGATGGGTCGCTCACAAAACTTGCCGAAGGAATGGAAGGCGGTACAGATGGTATTGAAAATGTTGGCGGCGGCGATTTTCTTGTATCAACCTGGGGAGGTGTGGTTTATTATGTAGACGGCCGATGGAACCAAACAGGTATTGCTGGATGGACGGGCAGACAAAATAAACTCGGCCGATATTGGATATGATGCTGCGAAACGAATCGTATATATTCCCACTTTCTGGAAAAATTCAGTAGTGGCTTACGAGCTTCGATAAAGGATTGTGAAAACTTTTCAGGCGGTTGAATGCATCCGTTAGAATGTCGCTATTTTTACAAAACGTATGGACTGTACATCACAGCGGTTAAGTTACCGCAGCACGGCTGCTTTTTCGAACATTGTATTGGATTATTTAGACGATGCTGCTGCATTGAAGCCGTTTTATGTGCACAGACCAACCGTTGAAGGTATAAAACAAGCTATCACACAACGTTCAGCGTTTACGACCAACCGTAAAGTGTTGGTCGATCATTTAAAGCAACAATATAGTTCTGTAAGCGAATCGACAGCAGTTAACCGCAACATCGAATTGTTGTTGCAGGAAAATACGTTTACCATCACCACTGCTCATCAACCCAATTTATTTACCGGTCCGCTTTATTTTATTTATAAGATCCTGCATGCAATTAAACTTGCCGATACATTAAAACAGGAATTAACACAATACAATTTTGTGCCCGTGTATTACATGGGAAGTGAAGATGCGGATTTTGAAGAACTGAGTCATGCAACTGTGAATGGCGTAAAGTATCAGTGGGCTACAAAGCAGAACGGCGCATTCGGCCGCATGGTCGTTGACAAGAATATCACACAACTCATTCATGCTATCAGCGGACAATTATTGGTGCAGCCGCATGGAAAAGAGATCGTAGATGCATTGCTTGCATCATACAAAGAGAAAACAACCATACAGGATGCAACATTTGCATTTGTTCATTTTCTGTTTGAGCGTTTTGGTTTGATTGTGATCAATGCTGATGCAAAAGAACTGAAGCAGCAAATGATTCCTGTATTTGAAGAAGAGTTATTGCAACGTTCATCTTCAGCGATTGTTCATCAAACAACAACTGCACTGGAGCAACATTACAAAGTACAGGCAGGTGGCAGAGAGATCAATTTGTTTTATTTTGATGAAGACCTGCGTGAACGGATAGAAGCAGATGGGAGATGGTTTTGCAGTTGCGAATACAACCATCAAGTTTACCAAAGAAGAAATGCTGAAGGAGTTGAATGAACATCCGGAACGTTTCAGTCCCAATGTAATTCTGCGTGGACTTATACCAGGATACTATTCTTCCCAACATTGCATTTATTGGTGGTGGCGGTGAATTGGCTTACTGGTTAGAGTTGAAGAATGTATTTGCACATCACAACGTTCCTTTTCCTGTTTTGATCTTGCGTAATTCATTTCTTGTAACACAACAGCAATGGATCGATAAAATTCAGAAGCTTGGTTTTACTGCGGCTGATTTCTTTTTAAGTGAAGATGAACTGTTGAACAATTTTGTACATCGTATCACAATGAATCCTGTAAAACTGAATGGCAGTTTTACAGAAGCAGAAGCGTTTTACGAATTGCTGAAACAAAAAGCGGCTGTTGTTGATACAACACTAACCCAACATGTGGAAGCGTTAAAAACAAAGGCACTGTACCGGTTACAGGAACTTGAAAAAAAATTACTTCGTGCCGAGAAACGAAAATATGCTGATCAGCAGCGGCAGATACAAACCATTAAGCAGCAACTCTTCCCCGGCAAAAGTTTGCAGGAACGGAAAGAAAGCTTTCTCGGCTTTTATGCGAAGTGGGGAAGTGGTTTTATTGATGCATTGTATCAACACTCGCTGTCGCTGGAACAGGAGTTTGTTGTGTTAACAAGCTGATATTATTTCTTCGCAAATGCTTTTACAGGATCAAACTGGAATCCCACACTGAAATAGTTACTGCGATAATTTGTATTGGCGCTTCCCGTCAGCATCGACACATTCATTTGTGCCTGTATTCGAAACCAAGGCGCACTTTCAAATCCAAAACTGGTCATTAATGCCGGTTCAACAAAAAATAAACGCCTGCTTCCAATTTCCAATAGCTGATAGGATTCTAATTCGGTATTATCGTAACTGGTTTTAATGTCAGTGTACCCAATAGAAGTGAAACACATTACCGGTGTAATTGTGAAATGATTGCCGGGATGAAAACTAAAGGAGGGTTGAAAATAGAACTTGTTGGTGTTGCTGTTATGAAATCCATTAGGGCCGCTGTTGGTAGCAACATTGTCAGCGATGTTATTCTTACCAAAGCCATAACCACCATATAATTCGAAAAATACTTTTTTATCTTTTGAAATAGGATAGAAAATACCTGCTCCAAATTCGGCAGTGCTGCGGTTGTATTTCACAATTTCAGTGCTTGTAGTACCACTACCATTGGTTATGGTCAGCTCATCCTGACTGCGTAAGGAACCATTCCATGAGGCAGTTAATGCAAAGTGATTGGTAATGGCATAAGCCCCTTGGAAACTGTAACTGTTTTCGGTGCCTGCTGCTGTACTTGCTACTGCAGCGTTTATCCGGGCTTCGTTTTTTTCTTTAAAGGCAGGTATATTCTGGATGGTAGGTGAATAAGCAAAGCGAAATAGTGTGCATGAACTCAGTAGTGAGCACAGCATGAAAGCCGATGCGATCAGATGGAATTGTTGTTTCATTGAAGGTTATTTTGATTGATAAGGAATTGTACAGATCAGTCGAAGTTGTTTTCCCAACCCTGTTGCTTTAGGTTTTCAACTTTCGCAAGCACTTCATCATTCATCGTTGTTTTGTAAGCACCAATTTTTGCAGCAACCGTTTCGTCAAATGTTCCGATAATCTCTGCTGCAAGTATACCTGCATTCTTTCCGGCATTCAATGCAACGGTTGCAACAGGTACACCATTCGGCATTTGTAAAATCGAAAGAACAGAATCCCATCCGTCAATTGAGTTGCTCGATTTTACCGGCACACCAATTACCGGTAATGTTGTAACACTGGCAACCATGCCCGGTAAATGAGCAGCACCACCGGCACCTGCAATAATTACTTTTAATCCTCTTTCTCTGGCAGTTTGTGCATACTCTACCATGCGCAACGGAGTACGATGAGCTGATACAACTGTTAATTCATAATCGATCCCAAATTCTTTCAGGATATCAGCTGCGGGTTGCATAACAGGAAGATCGCTGTCGCTGCCCATGATAATGCCGATAAGAATCGTTTGTGGTTTGTGGTTTGTAGTTGACATTACAGTCTGTCTTTAAATTTTTGACCTTTAATGGATGCTTTGTTCAGGTATGAAATAAATGCTGTGCTCATTTTAGTTATTTCATCAGCCCTGCTGTAAAAATGCTAAAATTTTTCATCATTTAAATAATTTCTGTCCAAAGCCCGATACAGTTGTGACTTTACTTCACCCGCAGATCCTTTTGAATAGGAGAGGAAGTTGATGAATTCTAATTTGCTGCTGCGTTCAAAGCCTTCGGCAATGTTATCCATTATGGAACCGCTTGCAGCATTAATTTGGTCGATTAGTTTGTAATCTCTTTTAAAACCACTTTCTTCAATGTACAGGAAAATATCCTTCGATAGGAGTCTTGCTTTTTGCCAGATATCAAGTTCTTCGAATTTGGTAATGGTTGCCATAGATGTAGTGTTTTTCCAAAACTACAAACTATAAATTACAAACTATAGCCTACTCAAATCCCCCGCCAGCAACTTCATCTCCGCTTCTGCCAACTTCGCCATATAGAGTGAATTGATGTAACGTGTTTGTCCGTTGATGTAATCGATCTGAACCTGGCGTAATTCAAGTGATGTAATAGCCAGTTTACGAAAACGTTCGGTGGCGATCACATTGTTTTCTTCGATCAATGCCAATGTATTTTTTTCCAGTGTCACTAAATTGATTGCATTTTGAAAATTGTAATAGGCATTCAAAATACTGGTGTTCACCTGGTTCTTTAATTGATCAATTACGATCTGTTGATTTTTGATACCAATTTCTGCAACCTGTTCCTGGCGTTTGATATTTCCTCCCTGGAAAATAGGGATGGCAATACCAACATTTCCATTCGGTCCGAGGTTGCGGTTGAATAAGGTGAAACCCGCATCATTTCTGCTTTGTGCCAGATTAAAATTTCCATTGAGTGTAACAGAAGGTAAACGTTGTGAAAGAATTTCTCTTTTCTGCTGAACCAATACCGTTAAATTACTTTGTGCAAGCAACAGATCGTAGTTATCAGTTTGTGCTTTCTGCAAAAGTGAAGCATAACTAACCGTTGCATCGGGTTCAATCATATCGGTTACTTCAAAAACAGTATCGGGTTTACGACCAAGCAGGTTATTGAAATTTGCTTTCGCAACACGAATGTTATTTTCAACAGCCAACAAGCTTCCTTTCTGTTGATTGAGATCAACTTCGGCTTGCAGAAAATCTGTTTTCGGTGCCGTACCAATCGTAAAACGACTTTCAGCGATCAGCCTTCGTTCTTCAAAAAATTTAATAGTTGCCTGTAGCGCTTTGCGTTGTTGATTCAGCTGTACGATTTGATAATACGAACCAATAATGTTATACACTGTTGTATTTACCTGGCTGCGAAAACTCAATTCGCCAATCTTTTCAAGTTCTTCCAAACGGCGTTTGCTGGCAAACATCCGCATGCCATCAAACACACGCCAGCTAACGGCTAAGCCCGCATTTTGATTGCGGAGAATAGCGCCGTTCCGTTTGATGACCGTTCCGTTGGTAAGCTGTTGTTCCAGATTATTGGAAGCAATACCAAGTGTGCTGTTCAATGAAATATTCGGTAAGGCACCCGCAGTTCCCCACTTGTTATTGATGATGCCGATTTCCTGCTCATTCTTTACAATTTCAACATCAAAGTTTTTTTCTACGGCCATGCGAATGGCCTCATCAACCGTGAGCTTTGTTGTTATTTGCGCAAACGCCACTATATTAATCAGACAGCTTAGCGATAGCAGCTTCAGTTTCTTCTTCATGCACTTTAATTTTTTTGGATGACAGGAAGGAATACATCGCCGGAATTACAAACAATGTAAGCACCAGTGAAAACATAATTCCACCTACAATAACCACACCTAATGGAATACGGCTGGTTGATGCAGCACCTAATGATAATGCCAATGGCAATGCACCGAGCGCCATGGCAAGACTTGTCATAAGAATGGGACGCAAGCGCATGGTGGCCGCTTCAATTACAGCAGGCTTTTTCAACATGCCTGCCTGTTTTTTCTGATTCGCAAATTCAACGATCAGGATACCGTTCTTGGTTACAAGCCCAATGAGCATGATCATCCCGATCTGCGAAAAGATATTTATAGTTTGATCAAATAGCCACAATGAGAACACCGCTCCAGCAATGGCCAACGGTACTGTTACCATAATCACCAACGGATCAATAAAGCTTTCAAACTGTGCTGCCAATACCAGGAAGATGAGAATCAATGCCAATCCAAATGCAAAAAATGTATTGCCACTGCTTTCCGCAAAATCACGTGAGTTTCCTGCAAGAGCAGTATTGAACGATTCATCTAATAATTTGTCTGCAATGGCTTCCATTTCTTTAATGCCATCACCAATTGTTTTACCTGGAGCCAGACCTGCACTAACAGTAGCTGCTTTGTAACGGTTAAAGTGATACAGTGTTGGCGGAGTTGTTTCTTCTTCAAAACTTACAAACTGATCAACTGAAATCATTTGACCGGAAGTGTTGCGTACAAACAGATTTTTCAGGTCAGTTGGATCATCACGATTGCCACGTAATACCTGCCCAATTACCTGGTATTGTTTTCCGTCTTTAATAAAATAGCCCAACCTTCGATTACTTAATGATAGTTGCATTAACTCCGAAATATCAGTAACACTCACACCCAGTTCACTTGCACGTAGGCGATCAATATTTAAACGTAACTCCGGCTTATTGAATTTCAAATCAGCATCTACGCCTGAAAAAACAGGATTCTTTGAAGCCTCTTCAATGAACTTTGGAAGGATCTCTTTCAGCTTATCAAAATTATTATTCTGCAAAACGAATTGTACGGGCAGGCCACCACGACGATTTACTGAAATGGTTTGTTCCTGTATGGCAAACGCTCTTCCTTCATTAAAACGGGGAAGATTTCGGCTCACCATATCAACAATCTGCTGTTGCGAACGTTCCCGTTCGTTTGGCGCAACAAGTGCTGCCCTTACAAAACCACTGTTTACGGATCCTGCACCAGTAAAGCCGGGAGCAGTAACAGAGATCAATGTTTTTTTCTCAGGCACACTGTCCATTATGAATGTGCTTAATCGATCAATGTACTGGTCCATCGCTTCAAAGCTTGTTCCTTCGGGTGCACTTACCTGTAAGCGGAACTGACTGCGATCTTCCATTGGAGCCAACTCGCTTTGTAATCCACCGCCAATGAAATAGATCATTCCAAAGCAAACGATCACCAGTACCCATGCAACCCATCTCACTTTCATGAACGCTCGTAATGCTTTGTTGTAACCATTTTCCATTCCCTGAAAAAACGGCTCTGTTACACGATAAAACCAACCGTGTTTGATGCCGCTACCTTTTCTTGTAAGATAAACGTTGAGTACGGGTGTAAGCGTTAATGATACAAAAGCAGAAACCAATACAGCACCTGCTACTACTATACCAAACTCACGGAATAATCTTCCAACAAAACCTTCTAAGAAAATGATGGGAAGAAATACAACCGCCAGTGTGATCGATGTAGCAATAACCGCAAAATAAATTTCTTTGGAACCTTCACGGGCAGCTTTGTATTTATCCATGCCCTGTTCCATCTTCTTGAAAATGTTTTCTGTCACTACAATCCCATCATCTACTACCAGACCTGTTGCCAATACAATGGCGAGTAGTGTTAATACATTGATGGTAAACCCTGCGAGATACATGATAAAGAACGCTGCGATCAGCGAAACAGGAATATCGATCAATGGACGAATAGCAACGATCCAGTCACGGAAGAATAAGAAGATGATCAGAATTACAAGTCCAACAGAAAGAAACAATGTTTCTTCCACTTCCGCAATCGACTTCCGTACAAATTGCGTTTGGTCCATACCAATTGCTAAATAGATATCTGAAGGAACTTCTTTTTTGATCTGTTCGAAACGTTTGTAAAACTCATCGGCAATGGCAACATAATTACTGCCGGGTTGCGGAACAATGGCCAATGCGATCATAGGTGTTCCACTCTCTTTCAAACCACTTTCTTCGTTCTCCGGACCAAGTACCACTTGTCCAACATCTTTTAACTTCACATCTCGCCCTTCAATATTTGCAACAATCAGATTGTTGAAATCTTCTTCCGTACTTAAGCGACCGAAAGTACGAACGGTTAACTCCATCGTATTACCGGAAATTTTACCGGAAGGCAGTTCAAGGTTCTCACGTTGAAGAGCAGTCTGTACATCTCTTGCAGTTAAATTGTACGCCAATAATTTTTCGGGCTCAAACCAAACACGCATAGCGTATCGTTTTTCGCCCCAGATATTTACAGTACTTACACCCGGGATGGTTTGAATGCGTTCCAGTAAATTGTTGGTTGCATATTCTGTTACCTGTAACGGATTCCTGCTCTCACTTTGAATCGTCATGGAAAGAATGGGATCACTACTGGCATCTGCTTTTGTAACAACAGGCGGTGCATCAAGATCAGCAGGGAGTGAACGAACTGTTTGTGATACTTTATCACGCACATCATTCGCTGCTTCTTCCAGATTAAAACCCAGTTCAAATTCAACATTGATGTTGCTGCTTCCCTGGCTGCTGCTGCTGGTAATATTTTTTACGCCTGCAATACCATTGATCGATTTTTCCAATGGCTCGGTGATCTGTGATTCAATTACATCGGCATTAGCGCCGGGGTACGAAGTACGCACACTGATGTTCGGAGGATCAATAGCCGGATAATCACGAATACCTAAGAAACGAAATCCGATAACACCAAAAAGAATGATCATGATGTTCATTACAATGGCCAGCACGGGTCGCTTCAAACTCAGTTCGGAAATTGTCATACGTTATTATTGAACTTTTGAGAGTTTCACTTTTGCGTCTGGTTTTAAACCGAGAAGCCCGGTTGTAATAATGGTATCACCGGGAACAACCCCAGATGTAATTTCAACATTAGCAGAATCACGAATACCTGTTTGTACATCTACAAATTTGGCAACACCATCTCTGTATAGAATTAATTTCTTACCTCTTGCCTGTGGTAAAATTGCTTGCGAAGGAACAAGGATGGCGTAATCATTTCGTGCAAAGTCCATATCTACTTTTGCAAACGAACCGGGTACAAGTGACGCATTATTTTGTTGCACCATGCAGCGCACATTCAATCCACGTGTGGTTTCACTCACTGTAGATTCGGATGCATATACTTTGGCAATAAACTTACGTGGGCTTCCTTCAACAGAAAAGCTGATGGATTGTCCCATGCGTATTTTGGATGTATATTTTTCAGGAACGCTGAATTGTAATTTCATTTGACTTAACTGGCGAAGATTGGTGATGATGGTTGCCGGTGTAATGTAAGCACCAATCGAAATATTTCTAAAGCCGAGCCTTCCGCTGAAGGGGGCACGAATCTCTGTTTTAACGATGTTCGTGCGCAACAGTTCCATGTCGGCTTTAATATTACTAACCTGCAAAAAACTGAGGTCGTAATCCTGTTGGCTGATGCCACTGATTTTTAATAATTCTTTGTTTCGCTCTTCTGTTTTTTCAGCGATCTGCAACTGTACTTCCAGTTTTTTTAGTTGTGCCTGCAAATCGCCATCAAATAATTTTACCAACAGAGCACCTTTGTTAACATAGGTGCCTTCGTTAATGGAATGTGAAACTACACGGCCGCTCACTTCAGCTTGTATCTGTGTTTCTTCCATCGGTAAAAGAGACCCGGGTAGTTGAATGGGCTCACTAACCGGTCCCGTTTTAACGATATACCCTACCACAGTCATTGTATTTTGCGGTCGGGCTCCTCCTTGTGCAGGTGCGGATTGTTTTTTTTCGTCTTTACAGCTTGTAGCCAGCAATAGCGTGGCACCAGCAATGATTGTAACTATTCTCATGTTTATATAGATGTGCTAAAGGTAACGATAGAACAATTTTTACACCCGTTAGTTGGATGAGTGGTAAAAACAATGGCTGGCCATTCTCTTTTCAGATAAATGGAGATCGTAAATACTGAAGTATTTGTGTGAATTAACGGGTCTTCACTTTCAATAAATGCTTGATGCGGTTGGCTTTGTACGTTAGCTCGCTGCGGTCTTTTCCAATAACAGTTACATGCCCCATTTTTCGTCCTGGTTTTGTCTCTGCTTTGCCATAGATATGTACGAAGGCGTGTTCCATTTTCAACACATCGTCGAGGCCTTCATAGTAAGCCGGACCACTATGGCCTTCTTCTCCCACAATATTTAAAATTACAGACGGGAAAATCGCATCGGTGCAGCCTAAAGGGTAACCAAGCATGATTCGCCAAAGCATATCAAACTGCGATGAATAATTTCCTTCAATGCTATGGTGACCGCTGTTATGTACACGGGGTGCCGTTTCGTTGACCAACACATCTCCATTTTTATCGACAAACAATTCAACCGCAAATAATCCCGGCGATTCAAGATTACGAACAACAGCCATCGCAATGGCTTCTACTTTCCAGAATATTTTATCTGGAAGCTCGGCTGGCGAAACCTGATAATCCAGTAAATTCAGATTTTGATCAAAGATCATTTCGGCCGGTGGATACATGGTTATTTCACCATCTTGTGCCACTGCTACGATCATGGCAATTTCTTTTTGGATCGACACCAGTTTTTCCAACACCGAAGGGGCATCAAACCCATGCTCCAGATCAGCAGCTGTTTTTAATATCTCTACACCACGACCATCGTAACCACCCATTCCTATTTTATGAGCGGCCGGTAAAAAAGAAACCAACGCATTCAGCTCTTCTTTGTTTTCGGTGATTACAAATTCCGATGTGGGTATCTGATGCTGTTGATAGAATTTTTTCTGTTCGATCTTATTTTTAATGATGCGTAATGCAGCAGGTTTCGGAAATACTTTTACGCCTTCCGCTTCCAGTTTTTCCAGCGCTTCCACATTTACACTCTCAATTTCAATGGTAATGGCATCCAATCCTTTTCCAAAGTTGTACACCGTTTCAAAATCTTTGATATCGCCTTTTGTAAAATGATGGCACAGGTGAGCCGATGGGCAGTGCTCATCATTCTCCAATACAAATGTTTCAACCGGATAATTTGCTGCTGCCTGTAATAACATGCGGCCGAGCTGACCGCCACCGAGGATGCCAATGCGTTTCATGGCGGCAAAGATAAGGGAGGGAGTTTGTTACGGAGCGGGTAGCCCTGAGCGAAGTCGAAGGGTAGCTTGATAAAGTTCGAGCGTAGTCGAGAAATTTATCTAACGTCTTTATATTTTGAATGAGAAAGGTTTTGGCATTGCGCCAGTAAAGAAAGTTTGTGTAAGTCTCCACTTATCAAAGCGATTTTTTTTATTCTTGACCAGCCTTTTAGTTGTTTTTCCCGTTGTGCTGCTTCTAACGAAAATGGAATTGTTTCATAATATCTTAAAGTAAGAGGTCTTCGCTTGAATGTATAACATGTGACGTAAGCTCCTTCGCAATGTTCCGTGAATCTCCTGATCAGATCATTTGTTAGTCCCGTATAAAAAGAGCCATCATTGCACTCAATTATGTATACGTAATAAACCTCTTGTGAGCAGTCTTTGTAAATCATGTAAGAAAAATAATAAAAATTACCGGGAATCTCGACTCCGCTCGATTCCCTACACCGCCCTTCGACTGCGCTCAGGACTATACTCCGAAAAGGCTGTCAGTTTGATACCGAAAAGTTTATTTAATTTTGCCCAATGCACCCCGATTATGCCAATAAACGCTTCCACGATAAACGCAGCAACTATTGTTTGCTGATGGAAGTATTGGCGATTGATTCCAACTGATTGTTCGAGAAAAGGTTCGAATGCTGAGAACCTGTATGCTTTCTTTTAATTCCTGAATTGAAAAAACAACAATCATGTCAACAATCACTGTTAACAAACAACAAGCTGTGCAAACAGATTTTCTTCCTCTACATGGAACTGATTATGTAGAATTTTATGTGGGGAACGCAAAGCAAGCCGCTCATTATTATATTACTGCATTTGGATTTCAGCCATTGGCGTATGCCGGTCCTGAAACAGGGATGAAAGACAGAACGAGTTATGTGGTACGCCAGAACAAACTCACATTAATGCTTACCACGCCATTGCGTTCAGGTAATGAAATAGCTGATCATATTTATAAACATGGCGATGGTGTAAAAGCATTGGCATTGAAAGTAGAAGATGCTGCATCGGCTTTGGAAGAAACTACCAAACGGGGTGCAAAACAATACAAAGAAGTTACAGCACTTACAGATGATGATGGTGAGGTGATCATCAGTGGTATTCATACCTATGGCGATACGGTTCATTTATTTATTGAACGGAAAAATTACAACGGTATTTTTATGCCGGGCTTCGAGCATGGAGTAATCCTTATTTCAAAACTATCGATACAGGATTGCAATATGTAGATCATTGTGTGGGTAATGTTGGCTGGAATCAGATGAACCCATGGGTGAAATTTTATGAAGAGGTGATGGGCTTTCGCAATATTCTCAGCTTTGATGACAACGATATTTCAACTGAATATTCGGCATTGATGAGTAAAGTAATGAGTAACGGAAATGGTTATGTGAAATTTCCGATCAACGAACCGGCCGAAGGAAAGAAAAAATCGCAGGTAGAAGAATACCTCGATTATTACGATGGCGAAGGTGTGCAGCATGTGGCGATGGCTACCAATAATATTGTAGAAACAGTTACAGCTTTACGCAGCAGGGGAGTTGAATTTCTGCAAGTGCCAACTACCTATTACGATGATCTGCTCGATCGGGTTGGCCATATTGATGAAGATCTGCAACCGTTAAAGGAACTTGGAATTCTTGTTGACAGAGATGATGAGGGATATTTACTGCAGATTTTTACCAAGCCGGTTGAAGACAGACCCACATTGTTTTTTGAGATCATTCAACGTAAGGGTGCACAGAGTTTTGGCAAAGGAAATTTTAAAGCACTGTTTGAAGCCATTGAACGGGAACAGGAAGCGAGAGGAAATTTGTAAATGCAGCGGTCTTTTTCGGATAAGCCGGCGAAGGAATTCTCAGCACTTTTACATGGCTGTTATTACGAGTAAAAGCACAGACAACTGTTTGTGAAAACTACCCGTAAACATTTATCTCTGATTTCACTTATTTTTATGCACATTTTGAAATATTTTTGTTGACAGGTCGTTCACTAAAGATCCAGTATGCTCAATAAAAGCCATTTACTTAATCTTCTATTTCTTTTTACGGTAGCAACCGTAAATGCACAGTATGCACTGGAAGGTTCTGCGTCGTCAATCTCTGTAAAAAATTTCCGCAGTTCTGCTATGTTCGCTGCCGTTGAAGACTCTTTAAAAAAGGAGTTGAAGGAAAAGGGATTTGAATGGCCTTCCAAATACATGTATGTAAGGTCGTTCAAGCATGAAAAGCAATTGGAAGTGTGGTTGAAAAATGATTGGGAAGAACCTTTTCAATTATTTAAAGTTTATAAAGTATGCGCCACATCAGGCACATTTGGCCCGAAACGGAAAGAGGGCGACAAACAAATACCTGAAGGATTTTATTATATCAATGAATTTAAGCCTAACAGTAATTATCACTTGGCATTGGGTTTAAACTACCCAAATGCGTCAGATGCAATTTTAAGCGACCCGAACAAACCAGGTGGTGATATTTATATTCATGGCAACTGTGTTACGATTGGATGTCTTCCCCTTACTGATTCGTTGATCGAACAGGTATATTACATGGCGTCAGTTGTAAAAAACCAAGGACAGGATTTTATTCCGGTACATATTTATCCCTTACGATACGATAGCCAGAAAGCAATGGCGCAATTGGTTTCCAAAGCAAAGTACAAGAAAGGTGTGCAGGAGTTTGCAACGCAAATTCAGGATGCGTATGAATTTTTTGAAGATACACATCAGCTCCCTACGATATTAATTGCAAAAAATGGGAATTATGTTGTTGCTGCAAACCCGGAAATACCGAAAGTAAAGCGGGTTAAGATCATTGAAACAAATAATGTAGCAAATCCTTATGCCGCATGGGCGTTAGAAGAAAAAGTGGATGTGGTTCCTTTTTATAAACAAGGAAATGCAGCTTTGCAACGATGGTTGTATAACCTCAGCCAATCGTTAGTGCCTATGTTAAATGGCAGTGCTTCTGTTTCATTGCAGGTAGAGTTTATTGTTGATAAAAACGGGAATACTGCATTGGCCAATGTAATTCGTGGCGGACATGCAGAATTGAATAAAGTCGTAAAAGAAAAATTCGAAAAAGAATTGAAATGGCAACCTGCTACGAAAGACGGGGAGGCTGTGAATACAAAATTGATACAGAACCTCAACATCTCTGCTCCAGAAGATTTGTAGTATCTTTCTAGCGCAAACAACAACCCAAACTCCAACATTCATGTAAAGCGATCTGTACGCCGTGGAAAAACCCACCACATGAAACCTGGACAGTTTATAATCATCTGCTTATCTCTGACTGCCTTTTTTGTTCCGCAAAAAAGCGACTGTCAAACTATATCCGGTACAATCAATAACTATTATAACGTATCAGCCATTATTGATTATGGGACTTACAATGCTTATTCTTACTCTGGTATTACTTTGAACAGCATAAGTGGGTTGTCTACCGGAGATCGAATACTTATCATTCAAATGAAGGGAGCGACGATTGATGAATCAAATACTTCAAGTTTTGGAAATATCAGTTCAATCGGAAATGTTGGTAATGCCGGTAAGTATGAATTCACATCTATTTGTGGGTTTTTGAATAATACAATTGTATTAAGCAATCATTTACTAAACACGTATGATGTAGCCAGCGTTCAGGTGATACGTGTACCCGTATTTACAAATGTTACGGTTGGTGGCACATTGATAGCAGGAGAATGGGATCCTGTGACCGAGACCGGAGGGGTTATTGCTTTAGAAGCAACAGGTACAATTACAATGAATGCAAACATAAGTGCCGATAGTGCAGGATTTAAAGGAGGGCCATTGTTTAGAAACACATCCTTTCATTGTGGTTCTCAATCTGCATGGTATTATGGATTAGCAGGAAATCAAGGTGCCCCGAAAGGTGAAGGTATTGCTGCATTTATTAGTAATAAAGAATATGGAAGAGGAAAGCAGGCAAATGGTGGTGGTGGTGGTAATGAAGATAATACTGGTGGTGGTGGTGGATCAAATTATGCAGCTGGTGGTAATGGTGGAAACAAATCAGGTACTTGTAGTGCAACGACAAATGGGGAACCCGGCCTTGCTTTGAGCGGATTTGGCTATTCATCCTCAAACAATAGAGTGTTTTTAGGCGGTGCCGGAGGAAACGGAGAAAGTAATAATGATTATGGCGGGGCCTCTATTTCTGAAGGAACCCCTGGTGGCGATGGTGGCGGTTTGATTTTTATTAAAGCCAATGAAGTAATCGGAAATGGCTTTACTATTTCAGCTAACGGAGCGCAAGGGGTAAATCCTGGTTTACCTGTTAAAACTGAAGCCGCAGGCGATGGTGGCGGAGGAGGAGGAGGAGCTGGTGCAGTGATACTTGACATAACTACTTATACTGGCAATGTTAGCATAGAAGCAAGGGGAGCAAACGGTTCCAATGCAGGGTTTCAAGACCAATGTCCCGGTCCCGGTGGTGGTGGTGGTGGTGGTGTTATATGGCACACTGGAACTTTACCCGGAACAGTTACAACAAATGTAAGTGGCGGTGCAAGTGGTATTATTAAAAATGCTCCATCGCATAATCCATCTTGTGAAGGCCTGCCCAACGGCGCCGCTGCCGGAACTGCAGGTATTGTACAAGCAGGCTTTATTGCTCCGCAAGGCCCAGATCCAATTGACTGTTCTATTTTGCCACTCGATCTGTTGAAACAGTTTTCCGGTAAACGCAGTAGTACGAATTTGCAATTGAACTGGGAATTAAGAAATAAAGAAACTGTTCAAAAAGTAGTATTGGAAAAAAGAACAGGCAATGAGGCTTTCAGAACGATTTATCAACAATCTGATCTGGAAACGAACCATGGTTTTTATATTGATGACAAAAGCAACTACAATTTAACTTATCGCCTTGTGGTTTATGCAGTGAATGGCGAACGTCAGTATTCCAATCATCTATTTTTTGAAACAGACGGGCGGAATCTATTTCATATTTATCCAAACCCTGCAAAAGATGATGTAATTATTCAGCTGCCTACAAATGTCAACGGCAGAGCAGGAATTAGTATAACAGATGTAAATGGCAGACAAGTGCGAATACAGCAAATATTTATACCTGCCTCTCAAACCAATATACCCCTCAGTTTAAAAGATTTACCTGCAGGTATTTACCATCTTCGTTTAGAAATTAAAGGAGAAGCTTATTTTACAAAACTGATAAAACAATAATCAATTCAACATCAGCAACTGAATTGTTTCCCTGCTTTGCTGTTTCAACTCAATGATTTTGCCTTGCGTTAGCTTTTCAATGATCTCGTTGTTGTAATGGCGAATACTGAGCAGTGTTAATCCTTTTTCCACCTGCACATCAAACTCCTGCGATGCAGCCAATGCCAGCTTTTCAATTTTATCGCTGCGGTCGTCAATACAAAGTTGTAAACTCACGGCATGTGTTTGAATGAGGTTGGGTTTGATGTGAAGCTTCGCCATCATTTCATACAAGTCGCTCATCGGCTGCTCACCAATAAACGAAAAGTCTTTGGTGTGTAATTGAAGTAATACCTGGTTTTGTTTTACAACAATAATCGGCGGTAGATTTTTTACGGAATGGTTATGAATTACTGTGCCCGGCAGCGTAGCATCAGCAAAGCATTTAACAAACAGCGGAATATTTTTATTCTGCAATGGCTTAATGGTTTTTGGATGAATTACCTGTGCTCCGTAATAAGCCATTTCGATCACTTCATCATAATTCAGCTCACTGATGTATTGTGCATCGGCAAATAGTTTGGGATCGGCATTCATCACTCCTTTTACATCTTTCCAAATGGAAACACTTGCTGCATTCAATGTAAAAGCGAATACAGCTGCTGAATAATCACTTCCTTCCCTGCCCAATGTGGTGCTTTCGTTTTCATCGGTACAACCAATAAAGCCTTGCGTAACCACAATGTTGTTGTGTTGCAAACAATGGCTTCACCAATCGTATTTACTTGTTGCTGTGTGAAAGCAAAATCAATGGCCGCATCCCGAAAATTATCATCGGTACGGAATACATCCCGTACATCGATCCATTGGTTTTTCAAACCTATTTCGTTGAGGTAGGCACTTACAATGGAGGTGCTGAGTAATTCACCAAGGCAAACGATCTGGTCGTAGTAATAATCATATTCACGAACAGGTTGATCATGCAGCAACCATTCTATTTCGGTAAAGAAATTGGAGAACTGTTCCATCAACGGATTAAAATGCGTTACCAGCAAATACTTGGCTTCATCGAGGTGCTGCAGTTTCACCGCCCGGAATAATTGCAATGCTTCGTCTTTCTTTCCGGCAAAAAAAGCTTCGGCTACTTTTTCCAATGCATTGGTGGTTTTGCCCATGGCCGATATAACGATCATCAATTGTTCGTCGGGAAATTGTTGAACAATGCGGCCAAGGTTCTGCACTTTTTCATAGTTGCTTACGCTGGCACCGCCGAATTTGAAAACCTGCATGAGGGATGTCTGATTTATGATGGATGATGTGGGATTTGTATGAATCCACATTAAAAGTGTTGCAAAGATAGGGAGAGGTTGTTGGTATCAGGACGTTGAAAACGTCAGATGCCTTATAATAAGCAGTTAGAAGTTCGTCAACACCCGGCAGCCCAATGTCATTAAGTTAAGGAATCGAAGCTCCGGAGGAGCGATATGTAACATGTCGCTCCGATGGAGCTATTTTACAAATTCATTTTTATTTTCTACTGGCATTCCACCTCTACGAGGCTTAACTTAATGACATTGCCCCGCAGAACCCCGAACTACTGGCACATATCTGAAATATCAGCTGACAGCCCTGCACTTACAACTAAAAACTTAAAACTCAGAACCCTGAAGTTCCTGCCATTTTTTCACTTTTTCCCCCATGGCATTATCATTGAGTAGGGTAAGTGAACATAAAAAACATCCAGATCATGGGAAAGATTATAGGAATCGATTTAGGTACAACAAACAGTTGCGTATCCGTAATGGAAGGGAACGAACCCGTTGTAATTGCGAATGATGAGGGGCGCCGTACGACTCCGTCAATCGTAGCTTTTCTTAAAAATGGCGAACGGAAAGTAGGTGATCCGGCAAAACGCCAGGCAATCACCAACCCCGTTAATACCATCAGCTCCGTAAAACGTTTTATGGGCCGCCAGTTCAACGAGGTGGGCGAAGAGATCAAACATTGGAGTTACAAAGTAGCACAAGGTGACAATAATACCGTTCGTATTGACATAGATGGCAGATTGTACACGCCGCAGGAAATTTCTGCGATGGTGCTGCAAAAAATGAAAAAAACGGCTGAAGATTATCTCGGTCAGGAAGTAACAGAAGCGGTGATTACTGTGCCTGCTTACTTTAACGATGCCCAGCGTCAGGCTACAAAAGAAGCCGGTGAAATTGCAGGCTTGAATGTTCGTCGTATTGTAAACGAACCAACCGCTGCAGCCTTGGCATACGGTCTTGACAAAAAACACAAAGACCAAAAGATCGCCGTGTTTGACCTTGGTGGTGGCACATTCGATATTTCGGTATTGGAATTAGGCGATGGTGTATTTGAAGTAAAATCTACCAACGGTGATACACACCTTGGTGGTGACGATTTTGATAAAGTGATCATCGACTGGTTGGCTGATGAATTCAAAAGCCAGGAAAACATTGATCTGCGGAAAGATCCAATGGCATTGCAACGTTTGAAAGAAGCGGCTGAAAAAGCAAAAGTGGAGTTGTCATCTTCAAGCGAAACAGAAATCAACTTACCTTATGTAACTGCGGTTGATGGTGTTCCAAAACACTTAGTAGTAAAATTAACCCGTGCAAAGTTTGAAGCACTGGCCGATAAATTATTTGAGCGTTGTTTAAAGCCTTGCGAACTGGCATTGAAAGATGCAGGACTTTCTACCTCTGATATTGATGAAGTGATTTTGGTGGGTGGTAGTTCACGTATTCCGAAAGTACAGGAGATCGTTGAAAAATTCTTTGGTAAAAAACCAAACCGCAGTGTAAACCCCGATGAAGTGGTGGCGATTGGTGCAGCTATTCAAGGTGCGGTATTAACCGGCGAAGTAAAAGATGTATTGTTGCTCGACGTTACACCGCTCAGCCTGGGTATTGAAACCTTAGGTGGTGTAATGACAACGTTGATCCCAAGCAACACAACCATTCCATCGAAAAAATCTGAAACATTCAGTACAGCTTCCGATAATCAACCAGGTGTACAAATTCATATTCTGCAAGGCGAGCGCCCCATGAGTAAGGATAATAAGAGCCTCGGTATTTTCAACCTTGATGGTATTCCACCGGCTCCACGTGGTGTTCCGCAAATTGAAGTAACATTCGATATTGATGCCAACGGTTTGTTGCATGTAAGTGCAAAAGATAAAGGCACCGGTAAAGAGCAGAAGATCCGTATTGAAGCAGGCAGCGGATTGACCAAAGAAGAGATCGAGAAAATGAAGACCGAAGCGAAAGCGAATGAAGCAAGCGATAAAGCAGAAAAGGAAAAAGTAGAAAAGATCAATACAGCCGACAGTTTGATTTTCCAGACAGAAAAGCAACTGAAAGAATATGGTGATAAAATTGGCGACGATAAAAAAGCACCGATCGAAGCTGCTTTAAGCAAACTGAAAGATGCACACAAAGCACAGGATGTAGCAGCCATTGATGCTTCTATGACTGAGCTGAACACAGCATGGACAGCGGCCAGTGAAGAAATGTACAAAGCAACACAGGATGCACAAGCTGCACAGCCCGGTGCTGATGCCGGACCAGGTGCAACGGCTGGCGCAGCGAACGATAATGTGGAAGATGCGCAGTTTGAAGAAGTGAAGTAAATTTTATTTGTAATGCGTGGCCCGTTCGTCTAGTGGTTAGGACAGAAGGCATTTAAAGCAGGGGATCATTTCTTTTAATCTTCACACACGGGTTCGATTCCCGTACGGGCTACATATTTAATCCCCTGCTTTAGGCTCTTGCTAAAATCAAGAGCCTTTTTTATTTTGTATCAAAGCAAAATTTTATGGATACAGCGAGTATAATTAATGATGCAGTTACAGGTTTTTGGAGGGCCAGCGGATACAAGATTACTATTTGGGATAAATTTTATTCTGATTTAAGTGATGAATTGTACAAGTTCAAAAAAGAAAACTATAAAACTCTTTTTATTAAGGGATTAATTAAGGAGTTACAAAATGATCTTGAAAAGCATAAGCAGGGTTGTATAGATCCTGATTGTCACAACGAAAAAAAGATGAATCAAGGGTTATTCTTTTTAAATCAAGAATTAGATGAGTATGCAGAGTCATCAAGTGACTTAGAGGAAATAGATTTTGTTAAACGTAGTGATGCAGATTCGAAAATTGATAAAATACTAAATGAACTTGAAGCGCTTAAAGGGGAGACTGAAACTATTAAAAATAATCAGGTGATTATTGTAGAAGGTCTAATGGAGGATTTCGAAGAACTGAAGCGCCTCTACCATTTAGGGAAAAAGAATTATCGTCAAATCGTTATTGGAAAATTTGGTGAAATGTTAGCAAGTGGGGTTGTTTCGGAAACCGTGGCAAAGAGTACTGTGGAATTGATTAAAGACTTTGGAAAAGACATATCAAAGCTATTACTACCTCCAAATTGATTTTTGCCACCGTTGGACGGAAACAATAACAGTGGGCTTCAGCCCCTGTTGGTTAGCAACCAAAAACACCATGCCGAGGTTGGTCGCCCGACCTCCCGCAGCCCTACAACCATTCTCATTTCTTTGTAACTTCAAATAATGGTAGCCACTTACCGTATTCATATCAACGAATTAACTGTGGAATTGCTCGATTCCATTAAAGCAGCGTTTAAAGACAAAAGCGTGGAAATTATTGTTACAAACGAGATCAGTAACGACCATTCGCAGATTCGTAACTATCATTCCGACGAAGAAAGCTTTCGTTTTTGGATGGCAGAAGAGGAAGATCTGTACCAGGATTATCTTAAATAAAAAGCCCGTCACTTTTCAGTAACGGGCCGTATAATAAAAAGATTCGTTCATTAAATCAAATCCAACGCTTTTGCCAGGTAATACACAATAAAAGGAAGTGTAACAGTAATGTAATTTGCATACGGGCTGATGTACAGCAGCACAAAAGCAGCTACAGAAACAAAAAACAAGATCCAGTTTAATGCAGATGATTTCTTTTCCATGCGTTGAAATTTTGGCGAAGATAAGGGAAGAAGGCAGAATAGAAAATATTCCGGTAAAGAATCGGTTGTAACAGCTAAACTAACAATTTACCCACTTGTCTGAAAATTACACATTTATGCAGTTGTTTTTGTAAAAACTTTTTTTGTATTTTGCTTCCATTCTTAACCAAAATCATAATTTATTTATGCGGAAATTCGCTCTACTCGTTGTTACCCTCGTTGTAACCATCACCTCAAATTCAGGAATTATTTACATGCCTGAAAATGCATCTGATGCTGCTAAAGCCGGCATTATCGCTGCTCCTGCAAAAACAACTGTTGCCTCCAAACAGAAAGTTTCAAAAGGAAAGTTGTTCATGAAAGTTTTCAAAAGCAAACTTGAAAAAATCGGTAAGGCAGGAAAAAAAGCTGGCGACAAAAGTAAAATTGTAGCAATTTTACTGGCATTGTTTCTCGGAAATCTGGGTATTCATGATTTTTATTTGGGCAACAAAAAAGGTGGATTCATCAAGCTAGGCTTAACAATCATTGGCATCGCATTGATTATTGCAGGTTTTGCTGCATTTGTAGCTACCGAAACAGTTGCGCTTCCGGTACTGGCTTTAATTGGGTACTTCATTATTTTGGGAGTAAGCATTTGGGCATTAGTTGATGTAATCAGAATTGCAACAGGAAAATACGAACCGGTTGATGGTTCTTATACTGACTAATTTTCTTTAAGATTTTGAATAGTCCGAAAGGCCCTCTGCAAAGAGGGCCTTTTTAGTAGAACACTTTCTTCTTAGTAGGCACTTACTAACTATTAATCTTTACAAAGTGAAACATGGAAACTTTTTAAATAGAAATTGCATTGATAGTTGACATTTTTTTTATTTTTACTTTAATCAAAACAAATTACTATGCGTAAACTAATCATCATGCTGGCAGCAGTTGTACTCAGCATTTCTACACAGGCAGGAATTATTTATGTTCCGGCAAATGCGACAGATAATGCAAAAACAGGAATGTCTGCGACAGAAGAATTCAAACAGCTCGACAACAAAACACTTCTTTCGTTAACTCCAGCTAAAATGGAACAGATAACAGGTAAGAAGATGACAATTGCTCAAAAGCTTGCTTTAAAAACGGCGCAGAAAAAAGCTAAAAAAGCAGGTGAAATTTCAAAAGGTCTTTACATTGTATTGGCAATCTTTGGTCTTGCATGGATTGCAATGGGTGTAATGGATGATTGGAGTGGCAGTACCTGGATCGTGAATTTACTTCTTACGTTCCTGTTCTGGCTACCTGGTTTTATTCACTCTCTGGTGGTTATGAAAAAATATTATCCATAAGAAGTTCGTAATAGAAAAAAAGACTCTCAGTTTTGAGGGTTTTTTTTTGCCCTCACATGGGCTTCGATTATTTTTACCACGAAACAAATTTTAATATGAGCGAGAAACAGGATTTTTTAGAAGAACAACAGCAGTTACTTGAGCAGGAAGGATTTCGCATTCAGGCGTCAGATCTAAGTCGGCCATGGGGTGGTTTTTTTGTTTTGGACGAAAGTCAGGCCGATCAGTTTATTGAAACGTATTTCCCTACTTATAAAAAGGAAGAGCTGATGCTGGGCAATAAACTCAGTCCAAAAGTATTGGTGGTGGAGCCGGGCAAACGATTATCGTGGCAGTATCATCATCGTCGTGCAGAAATATGGCGTGTAGTGGAAGGTGAAGTAGGAGTGGTAATGAGTGAGAACGATGAGGAAACAGAAGTAAACCTGTTTGAAGCGGGTGATATTATTGTATTGAAGAATGGACAACGCCACCGACTGGTTGGGTTGAAAGACTGGGGCGTAATTGCAGAGATCTGGCAACATACCGATCCGGTCAATCCTTCGGATGAAGATGATATTGTTCGGTTGCAGGATGATTTTGGGCGATAAGTAACTTGTAAGAAAACGCAGAAGGTGGCCAACCTTTATGCTCGAGTAGGAATTTTATAAAACTGACAAAGGTTGGCAACCCTGATAAAAGATGTGTTGGAAAACCAACACATCTTTTTTTATAGATTTTCACTAACTTAAGGCTGAATTAAACGATGAATTTATGAGAAAGGTTGCACACATATTACAGCGTAAAGGAAGAAATGTTATTTCAGTTGAACCCGGTTTGCCGGTGATCAATGCATTGCAATTAATGGCCGAAAAAAATATCGGTTCGGTAATGGTGATGGAAGCCGAGGAATATCTCGGTGTGCTTACTGAGCGTGACTATGCACGGAAAGTAATTCTTAAAGGCCGCTCATCAACCGAAACATTTGTAAAAGATATTATGACCACGGGGTTGCCACGCATTACACCTGAAAATTCTATTGAAACCTGTATGCATATTATGAGTGAAAGCAATATCCGCTACCTGCCCGTTTTTGAAAACGATGAGGTATGCGGTATTATTTCCATTAATGATGTGGTAACCGAAACCATTCTTTCACAAAAAGAAACCATCGAACAACTGCAGAATTATATTCAATCGTAACAATTGTTGGTCGGCGACCAACAAGGGCCCGGTCTCTTCAGACGCCCTCATCGTATGTAGAACTATGTAACCTATTTGTCAGAAGCTCCGTTAAACAAATCATTCATTTGATGAACGGTCTTGCGGTGGGTATTCACGTTGTACCTTTGCATCCGCATGAAGCAACTTTCGTATCTAAATAAATATCTCTGGAAATACAGGTGGCGGTTAACGCTTGGTATCGTCTTCATTTTTATATCTAACTATTTTGCAGTGCTTGCCCCGCAGGTTACCGGCTATATTATTGATAAAGTGCAGGCTTTTTTAACCGGTACAGCGAAAGAAAATATTGTGCAGCAAAACGATTGGCTCGTTACACGTACCATTCATTGGATCGAATCGCTTTCCTTTTCGTTTTCTTTACAGGGATCGTTGCGCTCTTTGGGATCATTCTGTTGCTTTTTGCTATACTGCGTGGCTTCTTCATGTTTCTGATGCGGCAAACCATTATTGTAATGAGCCGACATATTGAGTTTGATCAGAAAAACGAAGTATTTCAACATTATCTCCAGCTCGATACCAACTTCTATAAAACCAATGAAACCGGCAATCTGATGAATCGTATTTCAGAAGATGTAAGTCGGGTTCGCATGTACACAGGGCCGGCCATCATGTATCTAATCAACCTCATTGCATTGATTTCACTGAGTGTGTTTTACATGGTGAAGAAAAATGCAGAACTATCCTTGTATGTATTGGCACCCATGCCCATCCTTGCCATCACCATCTACTATGTAAATAACATTATTAACAAGCGGAGTGAAGAGGTCCAATCCAAATTATCTGATCTTACAACCAATGCACAGCAGTCGTACTCCGGTATTCGTGTCATCAAATCATTTGTGCAGGAAAAAGCCATGCTTCGTTTTTTTCAGTCGAACAGCGAGCAATACCGCACCAGCGCTATGAGCTTGTATAAAACAGAAGCTATTTATTTCCCCATTATGGGTTTGATCATTGGCATCAGCACATTGCTCGTAATATTGATCGGTGGTTTAAAATACATGGAAGGTGAGATCAATTTTGGCGATATGGCTGCGTTCATTATGTATCTCACCATGTTGGCTTTTCCGGTAAGCGCCATTGGATGGGTGGCTAGTACTATTCAACGGGCCGCCGCCTCACAGCGACGGTTAAACGAATTTCTGTTAACAAAATCAACGATCCAGCCGCCAGCCGATGCAATCAAGCATCAACTGCAGGGCGATATTGAATTCAACCATGTACGATTTGTGTATCCGCATACCGGGATTGTTGCGTTAGATGATTTTAATCTCAAGATCAGAAAAGGAGAAAAAATCGCATTGATCGGACGTACCGGTTCCGGCAAATCAACAGTCGGTCAATTATTGTTGCGGTTTTATGATCCAACGAACGGAACAATAACAGTTGATGGAGTTGATCTGACACAATTGAATTTACAGCATTACCGTAGCGCAGGTAAGTTTTGTTCCGCAGGAGGTGTTTCTGTTTAGCGATAGTATTGCAAACAATATTTCGTTTGGTACAGCCGGTGGCGATTTGGATAAAATTAAGATGGCGGCAACTTCCGCATCTGTTCACAAGGATATTGAATCGTTTCCTGCATCGTTATCAAACTATGGTGGGAGAACGAGGCGTTACATTCAGCGGCGGACAAAAGCAACGTATCTCTATTGCCCGTGCATTGGTAAAAGATCCGGGATTGATTATCCTCGACGATTGTTTGAACGCAGTAGATGCAAGAACCGAACGGGAAATTCTTACTCATCTGTCGCGTTCCTTCAGAATAAAACAGCAATCGTAATTACTCACCGTATTTTTTCGTTGCTCCAGTTCGACCGGATTATTGTAATGGATGACGGACGATATTGCCGAGCAGGGTACACATGAAGAACTGCTGCAGAAGCAGGGCTTGTATGCCGATTTGTATAACCGCCAGCAGGTGGAAGAAGATCGTTCCTGATGATTGAAATCCCGGCATCATAATGCTTTTCGGAAAATTTTGCTAAATCGAAAAGAAATCTATCTTTGTCGCTGTTTGAAAAATAGCATTGCACTAACTAAAACTAAAAACTGTGGCGTACGAAAACAACGACAAACGGATGGAAAGCATTTACAGCAAGCGGATCCGTGCAGGTAAGAGAAGAACGTATTTCTTTGATGTAAGATCAACACGTGGCAACGATTATTACCTGACCATTACGGAGAGCCGTAAACGCTTTACAGGTGAAGGGTACGACCGTCATAAGATTTTTCTGTACAAAGAAGACTTCAACAAGTTTATTAAAGGATTAAATGAAGCGGTGGACTATGTGAAAACAGATTTGATGCCTGACTTCGATTTTGATGCCTTTAATCATGACGATGCTCCTTCAAGTGGTGATGGCGAGTATGTAAATGAATCGTCAAATGGCAGCAGCGTAGTTGCTGAACAGGCTCCAGTTGTAACTGAGCAAGTGCAAGTAGAAGAGGAAGCGCCGATTGTTTCTGCGGATATTCCTGCTGCAGCTGCAGGCGATAACCTCGCTAACGAAGAGGTTGATAAATGGTAAGAACCAAAACCGACTGATAAAAGTAAACCCCCGATTTGTCGGGGGTTTTTAGTTTCATAACTGTAACGAAATCTGATTTTTAGTAGACTTTCACCATATAAACATAATCCTGAATTTTCTTCACCTGTTCGCTGGCACCCATTCCTTTTACGGAGGATTTCGAAGGGAGTTTTAATTCAATGGTTGAATCGTCTTTCTTCAATTGATTCACGGTTTCAATAATATATTTCGACTGGATGGCGAATACAACACCATCCGCTTTTGTTTCTTTGTATCAGGATACCGATCACCTCGCCGCTCTTGTTAAAAACAGGTCCGCCGCTATTTCCGGGATTTGCTGCAACTGCAATTTATTGGGAGCCAGGTCGTATCGCCATTAAAGCCTGTTTTGGCACTGAGATAACCTTCGCCATAAACAATTTCATTACGAGGATAACCGAGTGTGAAAATAGGTTCAGCAATATCGGTTGATGATTTGCGGATACCGTATGGCAGAGTTCCCAATGATTTATAGTCTTTATCCACGATCTTCAAAATGGCGATCTCTCGATTCGTCAATTTTTTACAATGATGGCTTTGAACTCAGCGCCTTTATTATTCAGAACAATGATTCCTTTTGCATTTCCAGAACGTGTGCATTGGTAACAAGATAGCCTTTGCCATCAACTAAGAAAGCAGAACCGCTTTCTTTAATTACAGTACCCGGTTCCAGTTTACTGATAAACGTGTTGATCTTGCTATCCTGTTGGCGTTGCTTACGTTCAAGATTGTCAACTTTTTTACTCAGATCAGTAAGTGCCTTTGTATTATTTTTTGGAGCAAGTAATAACGTCATTCCACTTATGCTCAACGCAGTAATACCGGCAATAGATGCAGCGATCGTAATGGTACGTTTGTAACGCTTCCACATGTTCACCACTTTTGCACCGGTTGACAACACTTCTTCCTGAATTGCACCATCCTGCAGCAATTGGTTATGCACCTCATGCAAAGAATGTTTCATTTCACGGATGCCACCATAGCGGTTGATTTGCTGCAGAAATAACGAATGCTCAACTACCATCTGATCAACTTTTGGTTTGTTTCCGGAGTTGTTCAAACATCGCTTTCTCCTCCGCATTCATTTCACCGTTGAGGTAACGCTCTGTTGCATCTAATAATAAAATTTCATCCATCTTCAATCCGCTTTTTTATATTGAGCAAAGAATAATTTCTTTAACCGCATCAAACATTTGTACTTCTGGTTCTTGGCGTTATCGGCATTGGTGTAACC